>JAILOU010000034.1 GCA_024690665.1 Eubacterium sp. | reverse complement strand
TGTATTCCCTGGGAGTATAGGGAAAAGTTTGAATATGTCACACATTTTTATATGAGTGTGGGTCCATATATTCAAAACAAGTACGTAGGCGTATTGCAGTATGAATGCAACGGAATCACCTATTATTTTATTGACAATCAGGATTATTTTACTGGCTTTTATCCATATGATTCAAATGTTTTATTTGATCTTGAAAAGTTTATTTTCTTTGATAAAGCTGTTTTGTCAATGCTTCCGCTGATTAATTTTCAGCCGGATATCATTCATTGTCATGACTGGCAGACCGGCATGATTCCTGTCTTTATGAAAAATGAATTTATGGGTGACATGTTCTTTTGGGGCATGAAATCCATTATGACGATTCACAATCTCAAGTTTCAGGGAAAGTGGGACATTAAAACATTCCAGGGATTTACCGGTTTGACAGATGATTTCTTTACAAGTGATCGCCTTGAGTTTGAAAAGGGAGCGAATATGCTTAAAGGCGGACTTGTTTATGCAGATTATATTACGACGGTATCAAACAGTTATGCCGAGGAGATTCAGTCGGATTATTATGGCGAGGGTCTCGGCGGACTTTTGTATGCAAGAAGAATGGATATGCAGGGAATTGTAAATGGAATCGATTACGCAGTATTCAATCCGGATACGGATCCTATGCTTACACATAACTATAATGCTGATAATTTTAGAAAATATAAAATTAAGAATAAAGAGGCCATGCAAAAAGAATTAGGCCTTAATGTAGATAAGAAAGCATTTGTGATCGGGGTGATTTCAAGATTGACCGATCAAAAGGGACTCGACTTAATCGATTACGCATTTCATTCCATTATGGATGAATTTACACAGTTTGTTGTCATTGGAGTTGGAGAACAGCATTACGAAGATATGTTTAAGTATTACGAGTCAGTGTACAAAGGCCGGGTATCGGCTAATATCTTCTATGCAGAAGAGTTATCGCACAAAGTGTATGCTGGATGCGATGCCTTTTTGATGCCTTCTAGATTCGAACCTTGTGGATTATCACAGCTTATTTCCATGCGGTATGGTACCGTTCCGATTGTACGTGAGACGGGTGGTCTAAAAGATACGGTGCAACCGTTTAATGAATATGTACAACAGGGAAATGGCTTTTCGTTTACAAATTATAACGGTGATGAAATGCTGCATATTATTAATTATGCAAAATCCGTTTACTTCAATAAAAAAGCAAAATGGAATAAAATTATTGAACGTGCCATGAATACAGATTTTTCTTGGCAGGTTTCACAAAACAAATATGAAAATCTCTATAACTATCTGATCGGAGAATTTCAATAAAACTTACCCCCGAGCCGGATGTAATCTGCGCTCGGGGTTGTCATGAAATATAAAGTAGGGAGAGTTTTGCAGTTGGCTGCGAAAAGAAAATCAAGTCACTCATCTAAAACGAGGAGAAACAAAAAGAAAAAAAGCACAGTTTCCTTCAAAAGTGAGATTAGCCTTTGGGTCATTCTCGGAATTAGTGTGTTTTTGTTTATATGCAATTTCGGAATCGGCGGCAAGATCGGTACTCCAATCAGTTATTTCTTTTTTGGACTGTTTGGTCTATTGGCATTTGTCTTTCCGATTGCGCTATTTGTTGGAAGTGCATTTTATTTATCGAACAAAGATAATCTACGGGCAATTATTAAGCTGGTAGCTTGTTTTGTGTTCCTGATATTTTTGTGCGTATTTTTGCAATTGATTTTATATGGAGACGAAGGTAGTACGCTTAGCGATGCTTATCAGTATTGTGGAAGTGAAAAGACCGGGGGCGGTGTAATGGGAAGTGCAATTGCCAATGCTCTTGTGCCGAATATTGGTCGTGTTGGGGCTTTTGTTGTGGACTTTATCGTGCTGATTATCTGTCTGGTTTTTATCACTGAAAAATCAATCTTTGACGGTCTTAAAAGGGGCGGTGAAAAGATGTATTCCAATGCCAGGGATGAGCATGAATTCAGAGCGCAGCTTCGTCAGAAAAATGCGCAAAAGAAAAGAGAAGAACGTCGTGAAAAAAGACGTGAGAAATATGCGCGCGGCGTTACGATGGATACGGATTTAAAAAAGACAAAAAAACAAGAAGAGCAAAAGGCGGATGAACATCCGGCCAAGGCCGATTCTTCGCCGGTTATGTTTGAAGAAATTACTCCGCATCCTGTGGAGTCTTCGTCAGTATCATTTGATTTAAAACATCAGCCGGAAGGACCTGCTTCAGATGCGCTTACAGAGGTGACGGTTGATACCCATTTTGAACCGAATCCGCGAGAAGCTAAACCTATCGAAGAGAAAGAAGAACCACAAACCAGTTTTTTTGCCGGGCGTAATGTAAAAAAAGAAACGCTAAAACCAAGTAGTGAGGAAAATCCTGTTTGGGAATCGAATCAGGAAGAAGTTACGCCAATTGTGGAAGAAGAATATCCGCCTTCTTCACAAGAGACGGAATATCAGCCGGAAACAGATTCAAATATTGATATAGAAGAGGATGCTCTTACCGACAGTCATCCGGATAATGAACAAGCAGATGATGCAGAAAACTGGTCAACGCTTAGTGCGGATGAAGTAAATCCGGAAGGCGTTGCGGAAAAAGCAGTTGTAGCTACCGCTACCGCTGCCGCAGCGGCAACTGCTGCAGCTACAGCAGCAAAACCTTCCAAGAAAAAAGCATCACAAATCAAGTATAAGTTCCCGCCGATTTCACTTTTGAAAAAAGCACCTAGTGCATCTGGAGATTCGAAAGCGAGGGTTCAAGAACTTGGCGACAAACTGATTCAGACTTTAAAAAGCTTTGGAGTTAATGTAAAACCACATGGTTATTCGCAAGGACCTGCTGTAACCAGATATGAAGTGGAACCGGAGATGGGGGTCAAGGTTAGTAAGATTTTGAATCTGGCAGATGATATTCAGCTTAACCTGGCTGCGAAAGATATTCGAATTGAAGCGCCAATCCCGGGAAAAGCACTGATTGGTATTGAAATTCCAAATGAAAAAAATTCCATGGTATCATTTCGGGAACTGATTGAATCCGATGCGTTTAAAAACCATGGTTCTAAGATTTCATTTGCGGCGGGAAAAGATATCTCCGGAGAGGTCATTGTTGCGGATATTGCGAAGATGCCTCATATTCTGATTGCCGGTTCAACAGGTTCCGGTAAATCGGTATGTATTAATACGATTGTCATGAGTATTTTGTATCATGCAGATCCAAATGATGTAAAACTTATTATGGTTGACCCGAAAGTGGTGGAGCTTAGCGTATATAATGGAATTCCACATCTGGCAATTCCGGTTGTCACCGATCCTAAAAAAGCAGCTGCAGCGCTGAACTGGGCCGTTGGAGAAATGACAAAACGTTATAATAAATTTGCAGAAATGGAAGTTCGTAATATTGCCGGATACAATGAAAAAGCCATGGCCGGAGCAACCGATCAAAACGGTGATCCGATTGAGAAGATGTATCAGCTTGTGATTATTGTGGATGAGCTTGCAGATTTGATGATGGTTTCGGCTTCCGAAGTGGAAGATGCGATTTGTCGTCTGGCACAGCTCGCGAGAGCGGCCGGTATTCACCTTGTTATTGCAACTCAAAGACCTTCGGTTAATGTTATTACCGGTCTGATTAAGGCGAATATGCCTTCTCGAATTGCATTTGCCGTATCTTCGAGTATTGATTCTAGAACGATTTTGGATTCGAACGGAGCCGAAAAGCTTCTTGGAAAAGGGGATATGCTTTATTTTCCACAAGGTTATTCAAAACCGCTTCGTGTACAGGGGGCATTTGTCTCGGATGATGAAGTGAAATCGGTTGTGGATTATATCAAAAAGCAATATCCTGACGGAGCGTATGATGAAGCAGCACAGCAAGGCGTGGAACAGGCACATGCACAGGCAACGGGAGAAGTTTCTTCAGGACCTGCCGGAAACGATCTGGATGCCTTGTTTATGGAGATAGGAGCCAATATTGCAGGCAATGAAACCGTATCTATTGGTAGTTTGCAAAGAAATTACAGAATTGGATTTAACCGGGCGGCGCGTATCATTGATCAGCTTACCAGAGAGGGTGTGGTAGGGCCTGAGAGAGGTACAAAGCCAAGAGAAGTATTAATGTCAAAAGAAGAATTTGCAGCTAAATTTCAAAACTAACAAATGATTTTAGTGAGGAGATCATAAATGGTTTGTAAAAAGTGTGGGGCAAAGCTTAAGGACAATTGTATCTATTGCTCGAATTGTGGGACGGAAGCGCGTATTGTTCCGGATTATAGCTTTGAAGATGATTATGTTGTGAAACTAAATGAAAAGGAAGAAGACACACAGATTCCGGTGGTTGCACCAAAAAAACAACCTGTTATAACGAATGTGGAACATAAAAACAAAAAAAAGACGCTTGTTTTAATTGTTGGAATTTGTGTCGTTGCGGTTGTGCTTGGATTCTCGCTTTATGCAATTATGCAAAACAAGCACAATCACTCCTATGACTGGCAATATTCACAAGGCTACAAATCCTATGAACAGTCGGATTATGATGCGGCATCGGGATATTTTAAGACTTGTATCGAACTTGATGAGACGCAGGCAATGCCGTATGTCTATCTGGCTCGAATTGCGTTAAAATCAGAAGATGAAGAAACTGCCATCTCTTATTATGAAGAGGCGATTGCGGTTGATGAACAATGTGAAACAGCCTATAACGGTTTGGTTGATTATTATGCACAGCAAGCCAGTTACAGTAAAATCTCAAAATTAATGGAGACAGCGCCGGATAACATTATTCAAAATTGCTTTTCGGACTATGTAGTAGAAGAACCTGTGGTGAGTCCTACTGATGGCACTTATGAAAATCTGATTATTGAATTGGAAGATAGTGACAATGAACTGTACTATACATTGAACGGAAAGTCGCCAAAAACTTCGGGCAAACTGTATGAGGAACCGATTGTAATGGACGAAGAAGGAACTTATACATTGACCGTGGTGGCGAAGGATGAACGGGGAATTTTTAGTAAAGAGGTTTCTTGTGAATACCAGGTATCCTTTAGCGTTCCGGAGATGCCGAGTGTAAGTCCGGATGGTGGAACATTTGACAAGGCAACGACAATTTATGTTGATGTTCCCAGCGGATGCAGTGCTTATTACACCTGGGACAAGTCAACGCCAACGGCATCTTCAAGAAAATATTCCGGAGGAATTACAGTGCCGGAAGGCAACAATGTATTGTCGGTTGTGGTGATTTCAGATAATGGAATAGCAAGTAATGTATTTTGCGGAAATTATGTATATCTGCCGGATATAACAGAGGACTAAAAAAATGCTGTGTACAATTTTGTACACAGCATCGTTATGCAAAGCATTAATCTTCTATAAATTCAATGATATCTTTGCCGAGTTTTCCAACGCGAGCCAGAGAAAAAACCTCAAAACCTTGTTCGGATAATTTTTCTCGTCCGGGCTGGAATGATTTTTCAATCAGGATTCCAATTCCGGCGACTGTGGCATGTGCCTTTCGAATTAAACGAATCGCACCTGTTGCAGCTTCACCATTGGCAAGAAAGTCATCAATAATTAAGACATGATCATTTTCATTGATATAATCTTTACACAAGGTTAATTCGTAATTGTTTTGTTTTGTAAATGAAACAACTTCGGTATGAAGCAGGTTATCATTTAAGATTCTTGATGGAGCTTTTTTTAGAATTAACATTGGCACTTTGAGAGCCTGTGCTGTCATAAGCGCAGGTGCAATGCCGGAACTTTCAATGGTTGCAACTTTTGTAATCTTGTAATCTTTAAAATGTTCTGCAAATGCGTTGCCGATTTCAATCATAAGTTCAGGATCAACCTGATGATTAATAAAACTGTCAACCTTTAAAATGTTTTCATCTAATGCTTTACCGTCTTTTAAAATACGTTCTTTTAATAAATCCACTAATCCGCACCTCTTAAGTTTTTAATGTTATAAATAGTATAAACAATTTGCTTAAAAATTGAAACCTAAAATTATATTTATCCGATTGGAGAGTGAGCACATGTTTCGAATGGTTGACTTAATTGAGAAGAAAAAAGCTTATGGCGAATTAACAAAAGAAGAAATCAATTTTATGGTTTCGGGATATACAAATGGAGAAATTCCGGATTATCAGATGTCTGCAATGCTGATGGCGGTTTGTTTTTGCGGAATGAATATGAATGAGATTATAAGCCTCACACTGGCAATGCGAGATTCCGGAGATGTTCTTGATTTATCCAAAATTGAGGGAATTAAGGTGGATAAACATTCGACCGGCGGTGTCGGGGATAAGACTTCTCTTGTTTTAATCCCGATTGTGGCGGCATGTGGTGTCCCGGTTGCAAAGATGTCCGGTCGTGGCCTGGGGCATACCGGAGGAACTATCGATAAGCTGGAATGCTTCGAAGGATTTGATACAGCCTTATCGGCGGAAGAATTTTTTAATCAGGTCAATCAGTATAAAGTTGCGATTACCGGACAATCCGGTAATCTGGCGCCGGCAGATAAGCATATGTATGCGCTTCGTGATGTGACAGGTACCGTTAATCATATTGCGCTTATTGCAAGTAGCATTATGAGCAAAAAACTAGCGGCCGGATGTGATGCGATTGTGCTGGATGTTACGGTTGGAACAGGCGCTTTTATGAAAACAAAAGAGATGGCTGAGCAGCTGGCGCATTGCATGGTGAATATTGGTAAAGCAGCCGGAAAAGAAACGGTTGCTGTGATTTCGGATATGAATGAACCTCTTGGCTGTACAGTTGGAAACGCGATTGAAGTAAAAGAAGCGATTGATGCATTGAAGGGAAATGGTCCAAAGGATTTGATGGAAGTGGTTTATACACTTGGAACGCAGATGATGCTGCTTTCTAAGGTTGCGGATTGTGAACAAGATGCAAGAAAAAAGATCGACGAAGTGATTGAAAATGGACAGGCACTTGAAAAATTAAGGCAGCTTGTAACAGCACAAAATGGATCCGACATAGCAATCGATCATCCGGAGAACCTGCCTCAGGCAAAACATCTTGTACCGCTACATGCCAAGCGGGATGGATTTGTTGAAAAATGTGATGCTTTAAGGGTTGGAATTGTTTCCATGAAACTTGGCGGTGGCAGAAAATCCAAAACAGATACGGTTGATTTGGCAGTTGGAGTAACGCTATGCAAAAAGATTGGTGACTTTGTAAAAAAGGGAGACATTTTGGCTTATTTACACAGCAATTTCGAGGAAAATGATGAGATGTTAAGCGAGTTAGAGCAGGCATTTGATTTTTCCGACAATCCGGTAGAATGTGAGCCTCTTATTTATAAAATAATATCGTAAATAAGGTGTATCTAATTTGCAAAAAATGGTATGATAGTAGAGATTGAAAATTAGAAAGGATTATTTTATGAGTCTCGATGAATTATCCTTAGAACTTCCGATTGAGCATTTTGCGAATATCTTCGGAAGCTGCGATGCATATATGAAACTGATGGAACGTTCCTTGCGTGTGACAATGACGCTTCGTGACAGCAGAGTGAAAATTATTGGTAATGAAGCGGATATTGCAAGTGCGCAGAATGTAATCATGAAATTACTAGAACTATCTCAGCGTGGAAATGATATTACAGAACAGCAGGTTCGTTACGCGCTTGATCTTGAAAAGGAAAAGTCCAATGTTGATTTGGCTAGTTTAGATGATGATATTATCTGTCATACGGTCAATGGTAAGCCGGTGAAGCCGAAAACAGCAGGGCAAAAAAAATATGTAGATTCGATTCGCAAACGTATGATTACCTTTGGAATTGGACCGGCCGGAACAGGAAAGACATATCTGGCCATGGCGATGGCAATTACGGCATTTAAGAAAGAAGAGGTTTCGAGGATTATCCTAACAAGACCGGCGATTGAAGCTGGAGAAAAACTGGGTTTTCTGCCGGGAGATCTCCAAAGCAAGATCGATCCCTATCTTCGACCATTATACGATGCCCTGTATCAGATTATGGGGTCTGAAAGTTTCCTGAAAAACATGGAAAAAGGTTTGATTGAAGTAGCACCTCTCGCCTATATGAGAGGACGTACTTTGGATAATGCTTTTATTATTTTGGATGAAGCACAAAATACAACACCTGCCCAGATGAAGATGTTTTTAACCAGAATAGGTTTTGGGTCTAAAGTTGTTGTTACCGGTGATGCGACGCAAAAAGATTTGCCAAAAGATGTTATCTCAGGACTTGATGTAGCTTCAAGAGTTCTTAGTAAAATCGAAGATATTGCTTTTTGCAAATTAGACAGTAAAGATGTCGTGAGACATCCTTTGGTTCAAAAAATTGTAAAGGCTTACGAGGACTATGAAAATAAAAAAACAAAATCAAAAAGCATCAAAGCAGCCAATAAAGGAGCTAACAACCATCGAAGTTGATGAATTACACGGAAAGTCCGGCAGAATTATTTGCCTGACTTTTCTGCTTGTTGTTATGGTTGGTTTTGCTGCAATTGCAGGGCTGATATTACAATTGTATATGGATGAAATGGTTGCACTTATGATTTTTCAGCTGTTTTTCTTTTTACTTGTATATGCGCAGCTTGAAATTAAGCGAAAAGAAGCGGGGATAAAAGATCTAAATGCCAGAAAGTATTATTCGGTGCTGATAATCTATATTCTCGGTATGGCATATGCGCTGTTGATTAATGTGATACCGGATCAGATTCAGCCTTATCTACTTTTGGCGTTGCTGTTATCATTTGCGACTGACCGCATTCTTGGAATAACGGCGGGAATTTATTTTTCAGTATTTACTTTTTTGGTAAGTGATCACCCGTCGGTAGAATCGCTCATTATATCGCTCACAATTGTATGTGGTGGTATGGCAATTCAAAAAGGTCTTTTGTCGGAAAAAACAAAAAAGACATTTGGGGTTATTTTATTCGCCATGTGTATCTTGTTTGGGTGCGCGACAACCTTTTATTATGAGGATGGAATTAGCGTTAAAGCGTTTGTATATCTGATTATTATGACGGCGTTAAATGTGATTCCGGCTTGTATCTTAATGCCTTATCTTGTAGAGCATAAAGAACAAATTGATGAGCATACATATGAAAGAATGTTACGAGAGGATTATCCGTTAAATGTGTTAATGAAACAATCTTCTGTATTAGATTATGACCATGCCAGAAGAGTTAGCGATATTTGTGCAATTTGTGCAACGATGGTGGGGGCAAATGGGTCTTTGGCATCTGTGGCCGGGTTTTATTACCGAATTGGTCGTTTAGAAGGCGAACCACATGTGCAAAATGGTGTACTTCTTGCGGCACAGTTTAATTTTCCGATAAAAATTACTCAGATTTTAAGAGAGTTTAACGGTGAAGAACATTTGCCATCAACTGTAGAATCTGCTATCGTACAGATAGTAGATTCGGTAACGACAAAGTTCGATGTGCTAAGTGGACAAAAAGCAACCGGATCAGAGTGGAATCGTGAAATGATTGTTTATCAGGCGCTGAACGAGGCTTCGTCTAGCGGTATGTATGACAAATCCGGCTTGTCGATGAATCAGTTTTTGAAGATTCGAGATTATCTTGTTCACCTGGGAGGACAATAAAAATGACGGTAACAATCGAAGAAGAAGTTGAGGTTACATTTACATTTGATTATAAACAAATTGCCAACACGGTGGTGGAAGCGTGTATGGACTATGTGCAGTTCCCGTTTGAAGCAGAGGTGAATCTGCTGCTGGTAGACAATCAGCTGATTCATGAAATCAATGCTGAGCAGCGAGGAATTGACCGGCCAACCGATGTGCTTTCTTTTCCGATGCTGGAATATGAAAGTGCCGGAGATTTTTCCAAAGTAGAGCAACTTCAGGATAATTTTAATCCGGAAACAGGTGAGTGTCTGCTAGGAGATATTGTAATCAGTGTAGACAAGGTGGTTGAACAGGCAGAAAATTATGGTCATAGTCCATTAAGAGAGTTTGCTTTTTTGATAACGCACAGCATGTTTCATTTGTTTGGATACGATCATATGACACCGGAAGAAGAAAAAGAAATGTTTGACAAGCAGGCATCTGTTCTTGAGATGCTGAATATAAATCGATAATACACTACAAAAATAGGGAGGAAATGTAAAATGAAGAGAGTTTTTAGTGTAATTCTTGTTGCAGTATTTTGTGTAGCTTTATTCGCGGGATGCAGCAAGAAAGAAGAAACAGTTGTTTCTGAAACCGAAGATGAGGTTTCCGTTGTTGAGGAGACAGAACCTGTTGACACGCATGAAGGGGAAGCAAAAAGTTATCTGACAGGAGAGTGGATAGATGAGGACACAGCCAGTCTTCGTCCATTTGCGGTAATGTTTGGTAATACCAATGAAAGTGGTGTGCTTCCACAGGCCGGAATCGGTTCGGCAGATGTTATTTATGAATGTACAGTAGAAGGTGGACTTACCAGACTGATGGGAATCTTCCAGGACTATGAAAGCGTAGAAAAATACGAATCAATTCGTAGCTGCCGTCTGTACTTCTTAGAGTTTGCTTCAGAGTTTGAGGCAATCTATGGACACTGGGGTCAGTCACCATATGCCAAGAGTGCACTTTCTGCTTATGATGATTTGGATGGACAGTCGTCTGCAATCTTTGGAACAACCTACTTTAGAGATTCTTCTAAGTCAGCACCGCACAATGGTTATGCAACCGGAGAAGGCGTTGCGGCAGGAATTGAGACTCTTGGTTATGATAAGAACTATTCCGATGATTATGAAGGACATTATCAGTTCGCAGAAGATGATGAGACAATCGAACTTTCTGATGGTGAGAAAGCAAAAGTAGTGAAACCTGGATATGTGATTAACAAACCTTGGTTTGTATATAACAAAAAAGATGGTGTTTACTATCGTTATCAGTATTCAGCAGCACAGACTGATGCTACAACAGGCGATCAGGTTGCCGTTAAGAACATTATCTTACAGTATATGACAACCGGAATGATGGATTCAAAGACATTAAATATCCCGACTGACGGAAGCGGTAAGGGTAAATATATTACAAACGGTAGAGCAATTGATATTACCTGGGAAAAGGATACGACATCTTCTGTTATGCATTATTATGATACAGATGGTAATGAAATCACTTTAAATCAGGGTAAGACCTGGGTCTGCGTTGTAGACTCAGCAAAAACTGACGCAGTTGGTATCTATTCATCAAAAGAAGATGCGGGCGTTGAATAATTATTTGAGGTAAACAGTAAACATGGCAGGCAAGGGAAAGAAGACAAATTTCTTAATACAAGGTTCCATATTGGCGATTGCATCGATTGTCAGCAGGATAATCGGTCTTGTATATCGTATTCCAATGCAGCAAGTTATTGGTGATGGTGGCAATAACCTGTATGGAACCGCATTTGAAATCTATAATGTATTTTTGCTGATTTCGTCTTTTTCCCTGCCTCTTGCCGTGTCAAAACTTGTGTCAGCAAAGGTTGCACAAGGCGATCGTAAAAATGCATATCGTTATTTTAAGGGTTCCTTGTTCTTTGCTATGATTTCCGGACTTGCGGTTACATTAATTGTGTTCTTTGGAGCCGATTTTTTTGCAACCTTATTGCATACACCTTTTAGTAGTTTTGCGCTTCGGGTTCTTGCACCAACTTTATTTATCGTGGCAGTCATGGGAACAATACGCGGATTTTTCCAGGGACTTGGAACAACGATGCCAAGTGCAATTTCTCAGATTATAGAGCAGATTGTTAATGCAATCATCAGTATTGTGGCTTCTTATATTCTGTTTTCCTATGGTGCAAAAGTTGGCGCTGTTCTCGGAGATGAAACAAATTATGCGCAGGCATACGGTGCAGCCGGTGGTACCATGGGTACCTGTATTGGAGCTGTAGCCGGATTGTTCTTTATATCATTTGTGTTTTTTGCGTATCGACCGGTGATGAAGAAACTGATTCGCAAGGAGAAAAAACATCCGGCGGATGCCTACCGTAAGATTATTCGAATTGTCATTATGACGATTATTCCGGTTTTATTAAGTACAACAATCTATAACATATCTTCGGTCGTCGATAACGGATTGTTTAAAGCACTTGCCGAACACCAGGGATATTCAGCTGATGTCTATGGTGATTTATGGGGAATCTTTACCGGAAAGACGAAGCTGCTTTTGAATGTACCAATTGCGATTGCGTCGGCGCTTGCAGCATCGACGGTTCCTACATTGGCGGCGGCATTTGCAAATAAGGATATGGATACTTTGAGGCGTAGGATTCATTCGGCGATTCGATTTACCATGTTGATTGCTTTCCCTTGTGCCGTTGGTATGGGTGTACTTTCAGGCCCGATCTTGCAACTTTTGTTTGATGATGATGTGGCAATATCAGCGCAAATGTTATCGGTTGGCTCGATATCCATTGTATTTTACTCATTATCAACAATTTCAAATGGAGTCTTGCAGGGAATCGACAAGATGAGAGTTCCGGTTACCAATGCAATCTATGCACTGGTCCTTCATGTTGGATTTTTGGCAGTATTGATGCTGGTGTTTGATATGAATATCATGGCGGTTGTATGGGCGAACACCTTCTATGCTTTTGTGATGTGTATTCTGA
The DNA here is from genome assembly GCA_024690665.1 of Eubacterium sp. Classification (GTDB taxonomy): domain Bacteria; phylum Bacillota; class Clostridia; order Lachnospirales; family Lachnospiraceae; genus Eubacterium_C. Next base: position 14,374 of record JAILOU010000034.1, on the reverse strand, counting down.
ATCATTGGGGAATTCGAAGGGAAGCAAAGTACAAACAGGAGATTAAAAAATCATTCGTCAGTCCTGCAATTTCAGCGTGTATTATGGGCGTTATTGTGTTTGGCGTATACAAATTGCTTGCTTTGATTTTACACATGAATGCCATTCCAACTATTGCAGCTATTATTGTGGGAATGCTTAGTTATGCCGTGATTATGATTGCGACAAAGGGAATTACAAAAGCAGAACTCGAAACAATGCCAAAGGGTAATGTGTTAATTAAGATATTTGAGAAATTACATCTCATGTAACGAAATGGGGTAAGAACGATATGAAGACAGATCTTTATGATCTCGCGATTGTTGGTGCGGGAGCATCGGGAATATTTGCAGCAATCACAGCAGCTCGAAGGGGCTGCTGCGTTGTGCTTATAGAACATACAGAGCAGATCGGGAAAAAAATACTATCTACCGGTAATGGCAGATGTAATTTTTCTAATTCAATGCAGGCGCCTGCATGTTATCGTTCTTCTTCAAGTGATGCGTGTTTTAAAGTCATTGAAGCGTTTGATAGCGACAGGTTGCAGGCATTTTTTCATGAAATGGGAATGCTTGTGACGGATAAAGAAGGATATTTATATCCGGCGACGTTATCATCGGCTACGGTTTTGGATTTGTTTAAGATGGAGCTTGAACAGCTTAAGGTGAAGATCAAAACTAATACGAAGCTGCACACGATTACAAAGAAACAAGATGTCTTTTCTTTGGTAACGGATACGGGCTTTGAGATGAAAGCAAAAAATGTATTGCTTTCGACCGGTTCTAAAGCAGCTTCTTTTACCGGAAGTGATGGAAGTGGTTATGAACTCGCACAAAGCTTTGGACACACCATTATTCCGGTTGTTCCGGCTTTAACCGGGATAGAATCGACAGATCCGTTTTTTCGACATATCCCGAAACTTCGCTTTGATGGATCCATTAGCGTCTGGATTGAGGATGAGTGTGTCGGCGAAGAAGCCGGTCAGCTTCAGCTTAGTGATTATGGAATTAGTGGAATAGCGGCATTTCAGCTTAGTAGATTTGCCTCCTATGCGCTGACGAAGAAACAAAAAGTCAAGATGCGCATTTCTTTTGTTATGATGGAGGCGTCAAAACTGCAACAGGAACTTGAGAGCGTTGCGAAGCAAAGAGCGAATCTGCCGGCTCGAAAATTTTTGGTTGGATTTATTGATTCGAAACTTGTGATACCGGTATTGCAGCGACTTAAGATTGATAGTAAGAAAAAGGTAGAAGAAATTACATCTGAGGAAATACAGGCGATTATACAGTTTTTAACGGAAGCTGAATTTGAAGTTTCCAGGACTAGAAATTTCCGTGATGCACAGGTATGCGCAGGTGGCGTTTCGCTTGAAGAGATAAGTCTGGATCGTATGGAATCAAAATTTGTTGAAGGCTTGTACCTGGCTGGAGAAGTATTAGACGTAGATGGAATATGCGGCGGTTATAATCTGCAGTGGGCATTTTCGAGTGCGTATGTAGCCGCTTCGCATCTTAGATTGTAAAGGAGTATTTATGATTCGAATAATGAATCTGGCGATGCCTTTGTCACATGATTTAGAAGACATTAAGCCTAAAATCATAAAAAAACTTAAGATTACGCAGTCTGAACTAATCGATTACGAAATTATTCGCAGGTCAATTGATGCAAGAAAAGGGCAGATTATGTTTCATTACATCATTGATGTGAAGGTGCGAAAGGAATCTGCATTAAAACGCGTTGTAGATGGTAAGAAAATAGTATTTATCCAAAAACAAGAATATGTATTTCCGGATGCAACAGGCGAATGCCGGGCGAAAAGACCGGTTATTGTTGGCGCAGGCCCTGCGGGATTGTTTTGTGCTTATATGCTCGCGAAAGCCGGGTATCAGCCTCTTGTGCTGGAACGTGGCAAGAAGGTTGAAGAGCGAATGGAGGATGTTCAAAGATTCTGGAAGGATGGGCGACTTAATCCGGATAGTAATGTTCAGTTTGGAGAAGGCGGCGCCGGGACATTTTCAGATGGAAAACTCAACACTTCGGTAAAGGATATTCGAAATCGTAAGGTTTTAGAAATTTTTTATGAGTTTGGTGCAAAAAAAGAAATCCTATATGATGCGAAGCCGCATGTTGGAACCGATCAGCTGGTTACATTTTTACAAAATATGCGTCGTGAAATTCTTGCTAATGGCGGTGAGATTCGCTATCAAAACTGTGTGACACAGATACAATGTAAGGATGGAAAATTATGTGGCATTGAGGTTAATCATTCTGAGAAGATGGAGTGTGATGTCCTCGTTCTCGCTATTGGTCACAGTGCAAGAGATACGTTTCGTATGCTTCATAAATGTAGTGCTAAGATGGAAGCGAAACCATTTGCGGTGGGCTATCGCGTGGAACATCCACAGGACATGATCAACGAGATTCAGTATCATGGAGTTTCGCATCCGAATCTGGAAGCTTCGCCTTATAAGGTGCATACCAGATTAGAGGATGGACGGGGCGTGTATTCTTTTTGCATGTGTCCGGGAGGATATGTGGTAAATGCTTCTTCCGAGCAGGAACGTCTTTGCGTAAATGGTATGAGCTATTCCGGCCGGAACGGGCATAATGCCAATAGTGCCATTATCGTATCGGTAACGCCGGATGATTTTAAGCCTTATGGAGATGGCCCGCTTGCGGGGGTTGCATTTCAAGAGGAAATGGAAAGCAGAGCCTACAAGGTGGGCAATGGTAAAATCCCACAGCAATTATATCGGGATTTTAAAGAAGATACGCTGACGAAATCTTATGGCGATTTTGAAAGCGAAACAAAAGGAGCACATGCATTTGCAGATGTTCGACATATCTTTCCGCCTTTTGTATCAGAACATTTTATCGAGGGGATGGAATATTTCGGACGTAAGATTAAAGGTTTTGACAGACCTGATGCGATTATATCCGGAATTGAAAGCAGAACCTCTTCGCCGGTTCGAATCGTTCGTGATGAACAATTTGAAAGTAATATCAAAGGTGTTTATCCTTGTGGGGAAGGCGCCGGATATGCCGGAGGGATTACATCTGCGGCTATGGATGGAATTAAGGTTGCGGAAGCAATCGTACAAAAATACATAGTAAAATAAGAGATAGAGGAGTTAATTACGTGGCAGAACTTACGCCGATGATGGCGCAATACATGAAGACGAAAGAAGAATATAAAGATTGCATCTTATTTTATCGTCTGGGTGATTTTTATGAGATGTTTTTTGAAGATGCGGTTACCGTTTCGAAAGAGCTTGAACTGACATTGACAGGTAAGGCATGCGGGTTAGAAGAACGTGCACCGATGTGTGGGGTTCCGTATCATGCGGCAGAAACTTATCTGAATCGCCTGGTTTCTAGAGGCTATAAGGTTGCAATCTGTGAGCAGGTAGAAGATCCAAAACTAGCCAAGGGTCTTGTCAAGCGTGAAGTTATCAGAATTGTAACACCGGGTACGAATCTGGATTCGTCCATGCTTGATGACGGTCGAAATAATTTTTTGATGTGCATTGTATATACGAGTGATAGTTATGGACTTGCAATTGCTGATGTTTCAACAGGAGAATTCTATACGACAGAAGTTGATTCCTCTCGTAAAATCATGGATGAATTATATAAATACGCACCGTCAGAAATCATTTGCAATGATGCATTTACCATTAGCGGATTTGACATTGAGCAGATTAAAGAACGTCTCAACATCTGTCTCAGTCCGCTTGATGACTGGTATTTTAATGATGAAACTGCGACTAAGACTGTACTTGAACATTTTCATGTAAAACAGCTTGAAGGTCTTGGTTTGCTTGACTTTCCCGTGGGAACGGTTGCCTGCGGCGCTCTGCTAAAATACTTAGAACAGACACAAAAAAACGATTTAAGTCAGATGACTTGTATTCATCCTTACAGAATCGGTAAGTTTATGATTATTGACAGTTTCACAAGGCGTAATCTGGAACTTATTGAAACGATGCGTGAGAAGCAAAAAAGAGGAAGTTTGTTCTGGGTGCTGGATAAGACAAAGACAGCTATGGGCGCAAGAATGCTTAGAAGTTTTATTGAGCAGCCGCTTTTGGAACTGGATAAGATTGAGAAAAGACAAAATGCCATCGAAGAATTGTTAAAGGACATGATTTCAAGAGAAGAAATCAGGGAATATTTAACGCCGGTATACGATCTTGAAAGACTGATTAGCCGTATTACTTATCAAAATGCGAATCCACGGGACTTGATTTCGTTTAAAACTTCTCTTTCCATGCTTCCGGCAATTAAGACGATTGTTCAGGAATTTCACAGTGATTTGCTGATGGAAATTGAACAGCAGCTCGATCCGTTGGAAGATATCTGTGCGCTTATTGAAGCTTCGATTGATGATGAACCTAAATTGCTTATCAGAGAAGGTGGGATTATAAAGGCTGGTTATCATGAAGAAGTGGATCGCCTTCGACTTGCGAAAGATGAAGGTAAAAACTGGCTGGCACAACTGGCTGAAAAAGAACGTGAAAAGACAGGAATTAAAAATCTAAAGATTAAACATAATAAGGTATTTGGATTTTATCTGGAAGTTACGAATTCTTACAAAGACTTAGTTCCGGATTATTATATGAGAAAACAGACGCTGACAAATGCTGAGCGTTATATCACACCGGAACTAAAAGAGATGGAAGAGACGATACTCGGTGCAGAAGACCGTCTTGTAAGTTTGGAATATGATCTGTTTTGCGAAGTGAGAAACACGATTGCAGAAGAAGTGGTTCGAATTCAGACGACGGCAAAGGCGGTTGCCCTTCTTGATGTGCTTTGCTCCCTTGCTCAGGTTGCGCAGCAAAATAACTACTGCAAACCGCAAATCAGTGATAAAGGAAAGATAGAAATCACAAAGGGTAGACATCCGGTTGTAGAAAAAATGATTCACAATGATTTGTTTATCTCAAATGATACCTATCTTGATCATAATAAAAAGAGAGTGGCAATCATTACAGGTCCTAACATGGCCGGTAAATCCACCTATATGAGACAGTGTGCCCTCATTGTGTTAATGGCACAAATTGGAAGCTTTGTTCCGGCTCAAAAAGCAAAAATAGGTATTGTAGACAGAATATTTACCCGTGTCGGAGCATCGGATGATCTTGCATCAGGACAAAGTACCTTTATGGTTGAGATGAATGAGGTTGCCAATATTCTTCGAAATGCAACGCCAAATTCACTGCTTATTTTAGATGAAATTGGACGTGGAACCAGTACATTTGATGGATTGTCAATTGCCTGGGCCGTGGTGGAACATATCAGTAATCCGAAACTGCTTGGCGCAAAGACGTTATTTGCAACGCATTATCATGAACTTACGGAACTGGAAGGGAAACTTGATAATGTTACCAATTACTGTGTGGCGGTTAAGGAAAATGGAGACGATATTGTCTTCTTAAGAAAAATCGTTCCCGGAGGAGCTGATAAAAGTTATGGTATTCAGGTTGCAAAGCTTGCAGGCGTACCGGACAGTGTTATCGAGCGAGCCAAACAGATTGCGAAAGAGCTTTCAACGCAGGATATTACAGAGCGCGTCAAAGAAATTTCTGCCGATACCGGTAAGAAGGAAACAAAGAAAAATGTTCCGGATGCCATGGATATGGCACAGATTTCTCTGTTTGATGTAATGAATGATGATGATATCATAGAGGAAATAAAAGAACTTGAGATTGGAACCATGACGCCTGTTGAAGCGCTCAATAAACTGTATGAGATTCAATGTAAGATCAAAAACCGTTGGTAGAAAGGATAGTTATGCCTGAGATTGAAGTACTTGATAAACAGACAATAGATAAGATTGCAGCCGGAGAAGTGATTGAACGTCCGTCTTCTGTTGTAAAAGAACTTGTGGAGAATTCAATCGATGCCGGTGCAACCATTGTAACTGTGGAAATAAAAGAAGGAGGCATCAGCCTGATTCGAATCACAGACAATGGCTGTGGAATCGACAAAGAACAGGTTAAACTTGCGTTTTTGCGACACTCCACCAGTAAAATCAGAAGCGTGGAAGATCTAAACACCATCTCTTCATTGGGATTTCGCGGTGAAGCATTATCTAGTATTGCAGCGGTTTCTCAGGTGGAGCTGATTACCAAAACACCTTCGGCTTTTTGTGGAATCCGGTTTCAGATTGAAGATGGAATTCCGGGAGAGATGGAAGAGATTGGCGCGCCGGACGGAACGACATTTTTAGTACGTAATCTGTTCTTTCATACACCGGCCCGTAAAAAGTTTTTAAAGAGCGCGCAGACGGAAGCCGGATATATCAATACATTGATGCAGCATCTTGCACTTTCACATCCGGATGTTTCGTTTCAATTGATTGTCAATAATCATCCGAAACTTAAAACAAGTGGAAACGGGAGCCTTAAGGATGTTATTTATCAGATTTATGGACGGGAAGTTGTAAAAGAACTTGTCGAGGTTACATTTGAAAATGAAGTGTTTAAGATGAGCGGTTTTATTGGCAAACCGGTTGTATCAAGAGGCAACCGTAACTTTGAACATTTCTTTGTTAATAAACGTTATATTAAAAGTCAGCTATTATCAAAATGCATTGAAGATGCTTATAAACTTCATCTTATGCAACACCAATATCCATTTTGCGTATTGCATTTTGATTTTATCGGCAATCAGTTGGATGTGAATGTTCATCCAACCAAGATGGAACTTCGTTTTGAGCAGCCACAGATGATCTACGATACGGTTATGCCGGCGCTGAAAGATGCTTTGGAAGAAAAGGAACTGATTATTGAATCTGCGCCGGAGCAAAAGAAAGTCGTTCCTCAGGTTGTGACAAGAAGACCGGAACCATTTGAAAAGAAGCGTCTCGATCAGATTCGTGAACAGGTCAAAAATGATTCGCCTTATGAACGAAAGTATCCGGAGCATATCGAAAGCAGACCGTCTTTTGTAAAAGAAAAAGTGCCTGTTATCTTTACAAAACCGGAAGAAGAAAAGCCAAAAGAGATAAAGCCGGTTCAGCAGACGATAGAAGATGTTCTTCCGGAAGAAAAAGAATATTTTAAAGAGTTAAAACAAAAACAGGTGAAGATGATTGGGCAGGTGTTTGACACCTACTGGCTTCTTGAATATGATAAAAAATTATACATCATGGATCAGCATGCAGCTCATGAAAAAGTAATGTTTGAAAAATTCATGAGACAATATCGTGAGAAAGACTTTACAACACAGATGATTTCGCCGCCGGTTGTATTGTCCTTGTCTATGACAGAGGCCCAGTACCTGCAAAAATATATGGAACAGTTTTTGTCTCTGGGCTATGAGATTGAGGAATTTGGCGGAAATGATTACTGTATTCATGGGGTTCCGGCTAATTTATATGGAATTGATTTAAAAGCTTTGTTCATTAATCTGTTGGATGAACTTTCAGAAGTCAGTAAAAATATGGCAAGTGATCTGATTATCGAAAAGATTGCGTCAATGTCTTGCAAGGCTGCGATTAAGGGCAATCAGAAAATTAGTTTTGAAGAAGCCAAAGCTTTGTTAAATCAAATCTTAGAACTTGATAATCCCTACCAGTGTCCACATGGGCGACCGACGCTGGTTACCATTTCCCAGTACGAAATGGATAAGAAGTTTAAGCGAATTGTTTAGGTGAAATATGAAAAATAATCTGATTGTTCTTACCGGTCCGACTTCGGCAGGAAAAACAAATCTGTCGCTTGCGTTAGCGCGCAGGACCAATGGTGAAATTATCTCGGCCGATTCTATTCAGGTATATAAAGGTCTGGATATTGGTTCCGGGAAGATTACAAAAGAAGAGATGGGTGATGTTCCACATCATCTCATAGATATATGTGACCCGAAGGAAGAATTTAATATTAAGATTTTTCAGGAAAAAGCAAAAGAAGCAATTGAGGATATTCTAGCACGTGGAAAACTTCCGATTATTGTAGGTGGTACCGGATTTTATATACAATCGGTTCTTTATGATACCGACTTTTCAAAGGATGATTCGGGTGGTGAATATCGTGTCTATCTTGAAGATGTGGCTAAGACAAAAGGGAAAGAATATCTTCATGAATGCCTCAATAAAATTGATCCGGTTACAGCACAAAAAACACATTTTAACAATGTTAAGCGCGTGATTCGGGCTTTGGAATTTTATCATCTGACCGGTCAGCCGATTTCAGAGCATAATGAACAGCAGCATCAAAAAGAAAGTCCATATCGATTCTGCTATTTTGTGTTAAATGAAAAACGAGAGCTTCTTTATCAAAAGATTGAACAAAGAGTCGATCAGATGATAGAAGCCGGGCTGGTAGATGAAGTTAAGGCATTAAAAGAAGCCGGGTGTGAAATTGACATGACTTCTATGCAAGGACTTGGCTATAAAGAAATCTATCGATATCTTTTAGGAGATTGCACTTTGGATGAGGCTGTATATACGATAAAACGCGACACTCGCCACTTTGCAAAACGACAGTTGACCTGGTTTCGCCGGGAAAAAGAAGTCATCTGGTTAAATCGCTATGAGTATGATGGCGAAGAGGCTATTTTAGAAGAAATATTAAAGCAAATGAAAAGGAAACAGATATTGTGAAAGACAGTTATGTAAGCATGGGGATTTCTCCGGAAATCTATGAATATTGTAATCGAATTCAAAAAACGCTATCTGATCGATTTGAAGAAATTGACCGGGTTGCGGAATTTAATCAAATGAAGGTGTTAAAAGCGCTGCAAGATCATCACGTGAGTGCACAGTGTTTTGAAGCAAGTAGTGGTTATGGTTATGATGACCTTGGCCGGGATACTCTTGAAAAGGTATATGCTGATATATTCCGGACCGAAGATGCGCTTGTCAGACCACAGATTACTTGCGGGACACACGCACTTGCACTTGCACTGATGTCAAACTTAAGACCGGGTGATGAACTGCTCTCGCCGGTCGGTAAACCATACGACACCTTAGAAGAAGTTATTGGAATCAGACCTTCTAAAGGGTCACTTGCAGAATATGGAATCACCTATCGACAGGTGGATTTACTGGAAGACGGTTCTTTTGACTATGATAATATTAAAAAAGCAATTAACGATAAAACAAAAGTAGTTACCATTCAGCGTTCAAAGGGATATCAGACAAGACCATCCTTTGGCGTGGCACAAATCGGTGAACTTATTTCGTTTGTAAAATCAATTAAGCCGGAAGTGATTGTAATGGTTGATAACTGTTATGGCGAATTTGTGGAAGAAATGGAGCCTTCACAGGTTGGCGCAGATATGGTGGTCGGTTCTCTGATTAAAAATCCCGGAGGCGGGCTTGCACCAATTGGTGGTTACATCGCCGGAACAAAAGAGTGCATTGAGAATGCTGCTTATCGTCTGACATCACCGGGACTCGGCAAGGAAGTTGGAGCATCACTTGGAGTTATTCAGTCTTTTTATCAGGGACTGTTTTTTGCACCGGTGGTAGTTGCAGGAGCGCTAAAAGGTGCTATCTTTGCCGCAAATATTTTCCAGGATCTTGGCTTTTCGGTTGTGCCTGACAAAGATGAGGCACGTCATGATATTATTCAGGCGGTTACACTTAACAGCGCGGAAGGTCTTATTGCGTTTTGCCATGGCATTCAGGCAGCTGCACCGGTTGACTCTTATGTAATGCCGGAACCTTGGGATATGCCTGGCTATGATGCCAAGGTTATTATGGCAGCCGGAGCGTTTGTGCAGGGCTCTTCCATAGAACTTAGCGCAGATGGTCCTTTAAAAGAACCATATAATGTATATTTTCAGGGTGGCCTGACCTGGTATCATGCCAAGTATGGAATGATGATGGCCGCACAGAAAATGTATGAAAAAGGCCTGATAATGCTTCCAAACCGATAAATGTTAATAAAATCGTAAGAATAATAACATATACATCATTTTTGAAATATGGTAAAATGTTTTATGCTGATTTTAAGAAAAGTCAGTTGATTGTGTGAAGGTAAGATGTATTCCTAAGGTATTGCTATGAATAATACAATCTTACAGATGCCAAAACATTTGCAGCCATATGAGAAGTGTCTGCAATATGGCACAAAAGAACTTACAGATGCAGAACTTTTGGCTGTTTTATTAAGAACAGGCACAAAACAATTAAATGCATTGCAGCTGGCGCAGTCTATTTTAGATGATGACTACGGCAATGGTCTGTTGAACATTTTTGATAAATCTCTTACGGATTTACAAAAATATCCGGGAATCGGACAGACGAAGGCGATTCAGTTAAAATGTATCACGGAGATGATCAAACGTGTTTCGAAGTTGTCAAGAAGAAATGATTTGGTACTTTCTGATTCGGCATCGGTTGCTGCCTATTATTCCGAGCAGCTAAGACATGAACAGCTTGAACATGTCATAATCAGTATGTTTGATTCTATGTGTCATCTTATTGGAGATGAAGTGCTATCAATCGGTACAGTCAGTGAGTCGCTTTTATCGCCGAGAGAAGTGTTTTTAAAAGCGCTTGAAAAACAGGCTGTTTATATCATTTTGGTTCACAATCATCCAAGTGGAAATAAAAGACCTTCAAAGGCTGACAAAGCTGTGACGAAGGTGATTACTCAGGTAGGAGAAATGCTGGATATTCATCTTGCAGATCATATCATTATTGCAGATAATGAGTATTTCAGTTTTTTGGAAAATAACCTATTAGGTTTGTAATACAATTTTTTTAAAGAGGTAAAAGATTATGTCCAACAACGTTTATGGTTTAGACCTTGGAACCTGTAATTTAAAAATCTATTGCAAAAGCAGCGGAACTGTAATTAATGAAAAAAATACTATTGCGCTCGTGAATAAGAATCAGCTTTATGCATATGGCGATGAAGCATATGCAATGTATGAAAAAGCACCTGCGAATATTGATGTTACATTTCCGGTTAACAAAGGTGTGATAGCTGATTTTAACAACATGCAGGCCATGATCTATGAATTGATCAGTAAGAACGGAAAGACAAAAGGAGCGGAATACATTGTAGCTGTTCCAACTGCTATTACAGAAGTTGAAAAGAAAGCGTTTCACGATTTGTTTTACAAAGGAAAGTTTAAGGCAAAGAGTGTTTTACTTTGTGAAAAACCAATTGCAGATGCTGTGGGACTCGGACTTGATGTTACGGAGCCAACCGGTATTATGGTAGTCGATATTGGTGCTGACACTACGGAGATTTCCGTAATTTCGTTAAAAGGTCTTGTTATATCAGATCTTCTTGATTTTGGTGGCAACCGGATTGATGAATCGATTTCCACTTATATTAAGAGAAATTTCAATCTTTTAATCGGACAAAAGACATCCATGTTGTTAAAAGAACATCTTGCATCAGCCAAAGAGGGTGATGTTGCCAGCGAAATTGTTGTTGGCCGTGATGTTGTAAGTGGTCTTCCGGTAGAGCGTGAGATTACTTCTGATATTATTTATAATGCCATTAAGGAGAATGTGAATTCCATCTGCAATTCTATTAAGATGGTTCTCGAAAAGACACCACCGGAACTTGCAAGGGATATTATCAATTCCGGAATTTATCTGACCGGAGGTTCTTCGAAGATTTATCGATTTGATGAACTGTTTTCTGAAATGACAAACATTAAGGTGAATACCTGTGAAAAGCCGGAAGAATCTGTCATTATGGGTCTTGATAAGATTGTTTCCGATCCGAAGTATACTTCACTGGCATACAGCTTAAAAAACAAAGTTTATAAATAAAAATTGATACGAGGGAGCTTTTCATGAGACGTAAAGTGAAAAAACAAATGCCAATCCCAACAAAATATTTGGTACTGATTCTTACAGCGATATGTATTGTGCTTATTTTTGTATCTTTTACTGCAAACATTTCCGGCGGACCGCTTAATTCGGTTGCTGGATATGTTTTTGTTCCGATGCAAAAAGGAATCAACAAGGTTGGTACAGCAATTTCTGACAAAATCGAGTATATACAGAATCTTAATAGTGTAATGGAAGAAAATGAAGAATTGACAACTCAGGTTAATGAATTAACAGAAGAGCTGAACAGTTTGAAACTCGACCAGTATGAACTCGACAATTTAAAGGAGCTCTTGGAAGTATCGGAAGAGTATTCGGACTATGATACCATGACAGCCAAGGTAATTGGAAAAGATGCCGGAAACTGGTTTTCTACTTTCCTGATTGACAAAGGCAGTCAAGATGGCGTTACTGTTGATATGAATATCATTGCCGGAGGCGGTCTTGTTGGAATCGTGACGGATGTTGGGCAAAACTATGCCAAGGTACGTGCGATTATTGATGATACAAACAATGTATCGGCCATGGTGGTTAATACATCTGATAACTGCATTGTCTCAGGAGATCTGGAAGAAATGAATGATAATCAGCAGATTCTTTTGACAGATCTTCAAGATGATGATGATGCTGTTCAGGAAGGTGATCAGATCGTTACCAGTAATGTCAGTGATAAGTATCTGCCGAATCTAAGAATTGGATATATCAGTTCCCTTGAATATGATTCTAATAATTTGACAAAATCGGGTACAGTTACTCCATCTGTTGACTTTAAGCATATGAATAATGTGCTGGTTATCTTACAGACCAAAGAATATATTGACGAAGAAGAGAATTAGGATATGAGACGAATTATTACGGTTATAATCATTGTTATTGCATGTTTTCTTCTTCAGGTGACGTTGTTTCAAAGTCTTGAGATTGCGTCTATTTCGCCAAATCTTCTGATTGTGGTTGTATCTGCTTTTGGATTTATGCGCGGACGAAAAGAAGGCATGATTATTGGATTTTTCTGTGGATTGTTAATTGATATCTTCTATGGAGAAATCTTGGGATTTTACGCCCTTATCTATCTGTATATTGGATTTATGAACGGACTTGCGAAGAAATTATTTTATCCGGATGACATTAAGCTACCGATGCTTTTGATTGCAGGTAGTGATTTTGGCTTGAATATTATAATTTACTTTTTCCAATTCCTGCTCCGTAATCAAACTGATTTCGGGTACTATTTAGTGCATATCATTGTGCCGGAATTGTTGTATACCATTATTGTAACGCTAGTTTTGTATTTTATCCTGTTAAAGGTGAATACACATCTTGAAAAAATAGAAAAAAGGAGTGCGAAAAAGTTTGTTTGATCGTTTAAAAGAATTTTTTCAAAACTTAATAAAATCCAGAATCTTTGTATTTGCCATTGTTATGATTGTGCTTGCGATTATCTTGCTTCAAAAGATTTTTTCTTTACAGATTATTAATGGTGAATATTATCAGGAAAATTATAACTTAAAAATTGAAAAGACAAAAACCATCTCCGGAACAAGAGGTCTGATTTATGATCGGAACGGAGAGGTGCTGGCATATAATGAACTTGCCTATTCGGTAACTATTGAAGATAGCGGCGAGTATGATACGACAGAAGAAAAAAACAAAGCATTAAATGCTGAAATCTATAGTCTGATTCAGGCTTTAGATGAGAATGGTGATGAAATCACCAATTCTTTTGGAATTACCTTAAATGATGACGGAAAGTTTGAGTACAATGTTGAAGGAACGTCATTAGATCGTTTTCGTGCAGATGTATTTGGACATTCGTCTATTGATGAACTTGAATATAATGAAGATATTGGCGGAGAAGAATCACAGGCTACAGCGAATCAGATTATTCGATATCTTGCAAGCGAGGATAAGTTTGATTTGAATGAAGATGATTATGAGGATCGAAACGATTTTTATCGAATTTTGGTAATCCGTTATGAACTGAGCCAGTATTCTTATTCGAAATATATTACGGCAACGATTGCGGAAGATGTAAGCGAGGAGACAGTTGCGTATGTAAAAGAAAATTCTGACTCTCTGACAGGAATTGATATCTCGGAAGATACTGTCAGAAAGTATGTAGACAGTGAGTATTTTTCTCATATAATCGGTTACACCGGTAAGATTTCCACTGAAGAGTATGAAGAGTTGTCTGAATCAGATGACAGTTATACCACGAATGATATTGTTGGTAAGTCCGGTATAGAGGAAATCATGGAAGAACAGCTTCAGGGAACAAAAGGAAGCCAAACGGTATATGTTAACAGTACCGGTAAAGTCCTTGAAACCGGAGAGACGGTAGAAGCATCTGCAGGTAATAACGTATATTTGTCGATTGATAAAGAACTTACGGAAGTTACTTACAATTTGATTGAGCAGGAATTAGCCGGAATTTTATATAGTAAGATTGTGAATTCAAAGTCCACAAGTACTTCGGTGGATTCTTCTGATATCGAGATACCGATATATGATGTGTATTTTGCACTTATTGATAATAATGTGCTTGATTTAAGT
>JAILOU010000009.1 GCA_024690665.1 Eubacterium sp. | reverse complement strand
GAATGTATAAAATGCGGATGGACCGTAAGGGAACTTCGTAGACAGATAAAGACTAACTTGTATTTTAGGTCAGGTGTAAGCAAAAATCCAAGGGAACTGTTAAAGCCGTCTGAAGATAATCCTGAAGGATATGCGCTTTCAATCAAGGATCCCTTTACATTTGAATTTCTGGGTCTTGAAGCAAGCGGATCTTTGAATGAATCCGATTTAGAGCAGGCGTTAATAGATCATTTACAGGAATTTATGTTGGAGCTGGGAGAGGGCTTCTGTTTTGAAGCAAGGCAGAAGAGAATTGTTATTGATGATAAGTACTACTTTATCGATCTTGTGTTTTATAATCGTCTGCTTCACTGTAATGTGATAGTAGAACTTAAAAATGATGAGTTTAAACACGAAGATCTCGGGCAGTTAAATGCTTATGTGGGATACTACAAAGTTAATGAGATGGTAGAAGGAGATAATCCTCCGGTCGGTATATTGTTATGTACGGACAAAGGATCGCAGATGGTAGAGTATGCTTTGTCAGGAATGGATAATCAGCTGTTTGTATCAACATATATGCTTCACCTTCCGGATAAACAGAAATTGGAAGATTTTCTAAGAAGAGAACTTGAAAAAATAGAATAAAAAGATGGTATTTGGTATAATGAATATGCTTACTTGAGGGAGGCGAAAAGAATTATCAGGTATCAGGTGTTTAGGGTTTTGATACCTTTTCACTTGAAACTTACGAAAATGACAAATAAGACAGGGGGAGAAATCCCCGAAAATATACGATTTTGCAATGACAAGCAACCAGTGACAAGGATGAAATCCTTGAGATGGAGTAGAAATAAAAAATCAGATAGAAACCTTGAAAAATATTAGAGCGGATTTGGGGCTTAATCGTAAACAGTTTTCCGAATATATGGATATTCCGCTTCGTACATTAGAGGAATGGGAAGCCGGAAGAAGAAAGATGCCGGACTTTGTCTGTGCCGATGGATGGTGATACGGTATGACTTTCGCAAGCTCAGATGACAGAATTAGTTAATGTGGATAGACCAGTCCGGTTTTATGCATTAGATGTCATCATATCTGTAGGCTACCGCGTTAAATCAAAACGTGGTAGCGAATTTCGTCAGTGGGCCAGCAAAATTTTGAAGCAATATATGATAGAAGGTTATGAAATCAATGAGAAGTGTTTACATTATACTGCTGAGGTAAATTACGATATGCATGGTACAATATATCCGGAGGAATGATTATGGCAAGATATATCGTGGAAGAAACAAAAACAAGTAAATATGACAAGAACTTTAAGTTCCCATTGATAAATATAATTCCGGCTGTTGTTTGGTGTATCCCGGTTCATCAGAAGCTATTGCCAATCATTGGATCTACGGGTGCATATGGAGTGGTGGCTGCCTTCTTTGTAGTGTACATCGTATTATCATATGTTCCAATTATAGCGTTAGCTCCGTGTGTATCAAGTGTAATCATGTTAACGGGAATGTTTTGGGCACCAGCAGATCATATAGGAAACAATATAATCAGGGTCATTGTTAAGTGTATAATACTTTTGATTATTATTTTGATTGAGTTTTGTGTGCTGATTAATGCGACAATACCATGGTTGGAGAGGCGGGAAGCGAACAAGCCGATCATAAGAGTGGCAAGATGGTGAGTGTGTTTTTTCTTGCTTGTTTTGTGCAATATAATTTCTAAAGAAAGAGGGGTATTTATGGACTATCGCAACTACAATAATTGCTATTATATTCGTCTGGATAAGGGGGAAGAAATCATAGAAACAGTCTTAGATATCTGTAAAAAAGAGGGGATTACCTCTGCAATTTATTCCGGAATTGGTGGTTGTGCAAGTGCAGATATTCAAACCTTTATACCGGAAAAAGGCGAGTTTGAGGAACAGCATATTGAAGGAATGCTAGAGCTGGCTTCGTTAAATGGAAATGTAATTACAGATGAAGAAAATGCGTACTATCATCACACGCACGCGGTATTTTCCTATAAGGAGAATGGAGAGCATTGTATGAGTGCCGGTCATATGAAGGCAATCACGGTTTTGTATACCGCAGAGATTGAACTTCGTCCGGTTATTGGTGGTAGCATCAAAAGGCAATTTGATCCCGAGACCGGAACGGGATTTTGGCATTTTGAAGATAGAAATAGATAAATTGTTCATATAGATGAAGGGGAGAACACAAGTAAGAAACAAAACAGGTTTGTTTTTTACCGGTATAGGTTTTAAATGCATCTTTTATGAAATGGCATACAGCGTTATTTTATTAGTAAATAAAATGATGAGGTATTGCCATGAAAAAAATATTAATGCTTTTGGGAGATTACGCGGAAGATTACGAGGTAATGATTCCATATCAGATCTTAAAGTTTGCATGTTTTGAAGTGGACTGTGTTGCACCGGATAAAAGAGCCGGGGATAAAATAAAAACTGCGATTCATGATTTTGTCGGAGATGCAACATACAAAGAAACCGAAGGGCATCAATTCGAATTAAATCAAGATTTTGACCGTGTAAGACCGGATGAGTATGACGGTCTTTATATTACAGGCGGTAGGGCACCTGAATATCTTCGCACAGATGAACGGGTCATTGCGCTTGTGAATCAATTTGCAACAAAGAATAAACCGATGGCTGTTATATGTCATGGAGTTCAGATCCTTACAGCTGCAGACCTGGTAAGAGGACGAAAACTCACTTGTTATCCGGCGGTTGGACCGGAGGTGAACATGGCCGGCGGCGACTATGTTGAGATACCATTTGACGAAGCACTGACAGATGGAAATCTCGTGACAGCGCCGGCGTGGCCGGGCGTATACGCGATCATGCAGCAGTTTACGGTGCTTTTATTATCCTAGTAATATCCACAAAACAGTAAAAGTATGTTATAATGTATTGCGTAAAATCAAATAGCGCAAAATGTTATAAGGGGATATGAGATGTTAAGTATGGTAAAAAAACATACAGGTCGAAGAGGTTCCATCTTATTTGGAACCTTTTTTGTCATTGTATTGGTTGTAATGTTGGCACTAATTGAGCTGAATCAGAATACCGTATGGGGATTTGTGCTTACAATACTGGCGGGCGCAGGGTTTTGGTATCTTAACCGGATGCGACTGCGCGAGAAAAGGGCGTGGCTTAGGTGCCTGTCGTGGATTGGATGGCTGGTGGTCTTTGTTGTGATTGTGCTAATCACGTGGCCACCGACTAAGGCAGTTAAGGCAGTTGACTACGACAATCCGCAAAAGACAGATATTGTGAAGGTGCAAAACGGAGATGTGCAGGGCGTTGTGACGGAGGATGGACAAGTGGAAATCTACGCCGGAATTCCGTATGCGCAAGCACCGGTTGGAGAACTTCGCTGGAAAGAACCGCAAGATCCCAAAGATTGGGAAGGGGTGCTTCAGGCGGATACATTTGCACCAATGAGCATGCAGCCGACGAACCTTCCAATCTACGACTCGCTCACGCATATTATAGGATTTCATGATTATCAGATCTCGCTGAAGGACAACTATGTGGCGCCCGTCAGCGAAGATTCGTTGTATCTGAATATCTGGAAACCGGCAACGGACGAAAAGGATCTGCCGGTGGTTGTGTATGTGCATGGTGGTTCCTTGCAGACCGGGCAGCCGTGGTATTCGGATTACAGTGGTCAAGGGCTTGCAAGAGAAGATGTCATTGTGGTTAATATGGGATACAGGCTTGGCGTATTTGGATTCTTGGCGGATGAGGAACTGGCTGCGGAATCGGAGCATAAAACTACGGGAAATTATGGTCTGTTAGATCAGATTAAAGCGCTTCAGTGGGTCAATGATAACATTGAGGCATTTGGCGGAAATCCGGATAATATCACTCTTGCCGGAGAATCGGCAGGTGCAGCGTCGGTGAGTGCCTTGTGCGTGTCACCGCTTGCGAAAGGGTTATTTACAAGAGCGGTACTAGAAAGCTCAACGGTGGCATCAGTAGAACCACCGCATTCGTTTCGCTCCTATGAAGATGCCATAGAGAGTGCGGATACGGTTAAGGAGCGCTATGGATGTGATACGGCAGAGCAGCTAAGGGATGTTGATGCCAAAGAACTTGTGGAAGCGGCCGATACAGAGCATCACATTACCATCGATGGATATGTGCTGGAAAAAACACCGTATGAATATTATATGGCAGGTGAATACAATGAAGAGGCGTTGTTGCATGGATACAATGCGAGCGAAGCGGATTCATTCTTACTTTTTTCCAATGCAAGTATGGAGGACTATGAAGATAGGGTGCGAGAGTACTTTGGAGAATATGCAGATGAAGTGCTAACGCTTTATCCGGCGTCTACAGATGAGCAGGCTGAGGATAACTGGAAGGAAATTTTTGGTGCGATTTTCTTTGACTATTCGCATTACTGTTTAAATAGGTTAGAAGTGATGAATCAGGTACCGGTCTATGAGTATCGGTTTACGAAAACCAATGGACGCATTGGCGACTGGCATAGCGGGGAGATGATATATCTGTATGGCAATATCCCGGCACAGTCGAATCTGTTTGACGATTCAGACCGGGAACTTAGCGATGTGATGCTTCAGTATTATGCGAATTATGCCAAGAGGGGGAATCCGAATGGGGAAGGTCTTATAAGCTGGGAAGAAAATGTGATGTCGCAGGATCTGATGGAGTTTGGCGATGAAAATGCTATGGTATCAGAGCAGGAGCACGAACTGTTTGCGGTGCTAGATAAGATGCAGGGATTTTCAGCTGCGGAGCAATGATTAACTCAGTCGGAGAAATCCCCCACCTCTAAGCGTTAGCGTAGGTGGGGGTTATGACAAACTATACTCAGTCGGGGTACCCTAAAGGACTAGGAATGCTACGCATTCCGTCGCAAGCTCCGACTGAGTTAAACGCTCCGC
>JAILOU010000020.1 GCA_024690665.1 Eubacterium sp. | reverse complement strand
CGTAAGGGGCGGTGTCAACCGTCCCATGATGCGACCCCACGGAAGTTACACCGACAAAATGTAGGAGTTATTACAACGAACTACAGGGGAGTCGCAAGCCACGTACCTTTAGGTGCGTGGTAGTTGACATCGAAACAGCATGAGATATGCTATAATACTCGATAAGAAAACGCAAAATACGAACGGAAAAGGGGAATCAGGGATGTCCAAAGTTGAGAAGATTTTATATGTTGCGGATGCAGATGCAGCTAATAATAACAAGATGTTAGATGAGGCACTTAAGATGTTTCAGGAGATGGGGATTCGTTCCTTTGACGATCCGATGGGAAGTGTCGTGGCCTGGTATGAATGCACGGAGATGGTCGGTGACTTTGAACCGGGAACACGTCTATTGGTTGTGAATGTAGACGACGAAGAGATCTTAGATGAAGAGGATTTATTTACGGGAGCCATGGAGCTGGGCGACGAGAACGAAATGCTGTTTGCCGAATTGCCGGAAGAAGATGAAGAATTCATTGAGGAATTCACGCTGGCATCCTTGGATGAAGAGGAAGAACTCTTTGATGCAATTGCGGAAGGCCTGGTGACAAGAACACCGGTTTCCATCAAGGCATATCCGGATTATTTAAGAAGCTATGTAGAAAAATTTTGGGCAAATATCTTATCGCAGACGAAGGGATTTACCTATACAAGTTTAGAAGACAATGAATGGGATGTGGTATTGCAGATTGTGCGCGACGAAGCCAAAACCATTAACCGCTGCTTCGCACTGCAGCAGGTTGAGACAGAAGACGAAGACTTTGTGCGCTATCAGCTGCTGCTTGACGGGGTGAGTCTTGGAACGGCTCTGAAAAAAGAAGAGACGACGATGCTGAGCTGGCGGCCATTTGACAGTGAATATGAGAAAAATGAATTCTGCAAGGAACTAAACTGGTCTTCCAAATTAAAGGATGGACTAATTTCAGAAATCGAAGAAGAGATCGAATCTACCTTAGAGACGATTCGCGAGGAGAAAGACTACGCATTGTTCTTAAGTGAGATGGGCGAGTTAGAGTCCATGCTCTATCGCCTGCAAAAAGAATACGGCGTAAGTCCAAAGCGCGATATGTTTAAGGCGCTGGCAGCAAACCAGGTAGATTTAATCAAGGAAATCCTATCCTTTTAAGTATGGACGAAAAATACAAAAACAGAGCCCT
The DNA here is from genome assembly GCA_024690665.1 of Eubacterium sp. Classification (GTDB taxonomy): domain Bacteria; phylum Bacillota; class Clostridia; order Lachnospirales; family Lachnospiraceae; genus Eubacterium_C. The sequence goes on along the minus strand of JAILOU010000020.1, from coordinate 98,491 downwards.
TAGGGCAAAGACGATAAAAAAGTTTATAGAGCAGATACAAGAAGGGAAAGAAACAGACAGCCGAAGCTATGATAAGCTTTGGCTGTTTGTGAACCATGAGTATGCGCCGCAGCGGATGGGTGAGCTAGAGCCGGGGCAGTCGCTGGTCTTAATAGGACAAATCGGGCGAGCAGCAAGCACATATCTGGCAGAGCAGTGTGGCGACGAACTACGAAGCCGGATTCATCCGCGCGTGGTGGCACTTGGACGAGAAGACATTCGGGTGGAACTTCCGGAAGGACTAGATGCGAAAGGCGTGTATCCGGTTGCGGAAGGCGGACTGTTTGCAGCGCTTAACCAACTGGCCAGGGACTATGGAAGAGGCTTTTTTGTGGAAGCGTCTAAGGTTTTGGTAAGACAAGAGACGATTGAGTTTAGCGAATATTATGACCTGCATCCGTGGGAACTTTTATCCGGTAACTGTTATGTGGTTGTGACAGAAGATGCAGGTAGTGTGATGGAAGCGTGCCATAAGCGGCAGATAAAGTGCAGCCGGATCGGACATTTGACAAACGACAATCGTAAGGTGATCGCACATGCCGGCGAGGAGAGCCTTCTAAACCGGGCAAGACCCGATGCATTATTAACGGTATTAAAAAAGGATTTACAATAGATGACAAACCTAGAAGAGTATTACAACAAATTTAACGAAGAAAAGCGACTAAACTCAAGGCATGGCCGGATTGAGTATCGCATTTCCATGGATTTTATTCACCGGTATCTAAAGTCGGGGGATAAGATTGCCGATATCGGGGCGGCAACCGGACGCTACAGCATTCCGCTGTTTGAGGAAGGCTATGACGTGACGGCGGTAGAACCGGTGCAGCATAACTTAGGGCGCCTTAAGAAAAAGTGTCCGCAGATTACAGCCTTTAAAGGCAATGCTTTAAAATTAAAACGACTTGAAGATAACAGTTTCGATGCCGTGATATTCTTTGGGCCGATGTATCACCTGATTGGACATGAGCAGAAGATGCAGGCGATTTTGGAGGCAAAGCGAATCACAAAGCCGGGAGGTCATATCTTCGTGGCGTATATCATGAATGAATACAGCGTGATTACGTATGCATTTAAGGAACGGCATGTCTTAGAATGTATCGAAGAAGAGAGGTTTGATGAAACTTTTCAGACGATTCCAAAACCGGATGATTTATATGACTATGTCAGGCTAGAAGAAATCAATCGCATTAAGGACGAAGCCGGTCTGGTGCGCAAGACGATTCTTTCACCCGACGGAGCGGCCAATTATATGAGACCGTTTTTGAACCAGTTAACGGAAGAAGAATTTGAACAATTTATCCGATATCAGCGAAGTGTGTCTGAGAGACCGGAGCTTCTTGGAGCAGGCGCGCATATCGTGGATATCCTATGCAAGGAATAGGAGGGGCGTATGAAAACATTATATCTTGAATGCAAGATGGGAGCTGCAGGGGACATGCTGACGGCGGCATTGCTCGAACTGATGCCGGACAAGGAAGCGGTTGTAGCGGCGCTAAATGATTTGCAGATTCCGAAGGTGACCTATCAGGCCGAGAGCGCGGTGAAGTGTGGCATCACCGGAACGCAGATGCATGTTTTAGTGGATGGAGTCGAGGAAGGTCATGAACACCATCACGAGCATGAACACCATCATGAACATGAGCATCATCATCACAGCAGCCTGCATGATATCGAACATATTATCTCGCACATGAGCGTGAGCGATAAGGTAAAGCAGGATGCGGTAAATGTCTACAAATTGATTGCTAAGGCGGAGTCGCATGCGCATGATAAACCGGTGGAGGAAATCCATTTTCATGAAGTGGGAACGCTTGATGCGGTTGCCGATGTCGTGGCAGTGTGTTACTTGATGGAACAAATAAGCGCCGATAAGGTTGTGGCATCGCCGATTCATGTCGGAAGTGGACATGTGCACTGCGCGCACGGTGTGCTTCCGGTACCGGCACCGGCAACGGCCTATATCTTAAAGGATGTACCGATGTATGGCGGACAGATTGAAAGTGAACTGTGTACGCCGACAGGTGCGGCGCTTGTAAAATATTTTGCCGATGAGTTTGGACCGATGCCGATGATGAAGGTGCAGCAGATTGGATACGGTATGGGACAAAAGGATTTTGAAAGAGCTAATTGCGTGCGCGTTATGCTGGGCGAGACGGGCAATAAGGTGCAAGAGCGCATCGAGCTTACCTGCAACATGGATGATATGACAGGAGAAGAGATTGCATATGCAATGGATATGCTTTTTGAAGCCGGAGCCAATGAGGTCTTTACAACGGCGGTCGGCATGAAAAAGTCAAGACCCGGCGTTATGTTAACCGTGATATGTGAAAGCGATATGCGTGAGAAGATTGTGGAGACGATATTTGCCCACACGACAACAATTGGCATTCGAGAGCAGGCGCTAAAGCGTTATGTGTTAGACCGGAAGATTGAAGAAGTGGACACGCCATATGGCAAGATTCGCTACAAGGAATCTACGGGATATGGGGTGACAAAGAAAAAGTATGAATTTGACGATGTAGCCAATGTTGCGAAGGAACGAGGTGTAAGCATTCGGCAGATTCGAGAAGAACTTTGAGGGGAGGAAACAATATGATTTATAGTACGTTTCAGGATAAGAAGATCTCAAAACTTGGATTTGGCGCAATGAGATTGCCAAAAAGTGGAGAAAAGGATGAGGATATCAACCAGGAAGCAGTACAGGAGATGGTTGACTATGCCATGGAACATGGTGTTAACTATTATGATACGGCCTGGGGTTATCACAACGGACAGTCAGAGATTGCACTTGGAAAGGCACTGAAAAAACACCCTCGCGATAAGTTTTATCTGGCATCAAAGTTCCCGGGATACGACCTTTCCAATATGCCTAAGGTCAAGGAAATCTTTGAAAAACAGCTGGAAAAATGTCAGGTGGAGTACTTTGATTTTTATTTGATTCACAACGTATGTGAGCTGAATATTGAGGAATATCTGAATCCGGAGCATGGCATCTATCCTTATCTGATGGAGCAAAAGAAAAATGGACGTATCAAGCATCTTGGTTTTTCTGCACATGGAGACCTCGATGTAATCTATCGTTTTCTGGACGCTTACGGTGAAGGCATGGAATTTGGTCAGCTTCAGGTAAATTATATTGATTGGACGTTTCAAAATGCCAAGGCGAAGGTAAAGCTTCTTGCAAGCAGAAACATTCCGGTAATTGTCATGGAACCGGTTCGTGGTGGTATGCTCGCGAAGCTTGCGCCGGAGCATGAAAAGCAGCTTAAGCAGCTCCGCCCTGATGAGGATACGGTTGCATGGGCATTTCGGTTTTTACAGACGCTTCCGGAAGTGTTCTTAACGCTGTCTGGTATGTCGAATCTAGAGCAGGTGCAGGCAAACATTGCAACTTATGAGAAGAACCTGCCACTTACGCAAAATGAGAAGATGACGATAGAGTCGATTGTGCGGGATATGTTATCGAAGGAAATCTTACCCTGTACCGCCTGTCGTTATTGTACGAATTACTGCCCGAAGGAGCTTGCGATTCCGGATTTGCTTGCCTTGTACAATGAGCATAAATTCACCAATGGCGGTTTCCTGGCAGGAATGCGACTTCAGACATATGATGAAGATAAGAGACCGGATTCTTGTATTGCCTGTAGAAAATGCGAGGCAGTCTGTCCGCAGAACATTAAGATTTCAGAGGCAATGGCGGACTTTGCACAGATGATGGCGAAATCATAAAAGGATGAAAGCATGGATATTAAGGCGTTGTTAGATGAGGTTGCGGGGGGACAGGTAAGTCCCGAGGCAGCGTATGAGAAGTTAAAAGAAGCGGACCAGGGCTTTGTGCATCTTGATTATGCGCGCAAGGAACGCTGCGGTTATGCAGAGGTGGTTTTTTGCAGCGGTAAGCCTGATGCCTACCTTGTAGAGATTTATCAAAAAATCTATGAGCAGGAAGGAGAAGTGCTTGGAACGCGTGCGACAAAAGAGCAGTATGAGCTGGTGAGAAAACATCTGCCACAGGTTGTTTATGACGAGGTGTCGCGGATTTTAAAAATAGAAAAGCCGGATAAAAAAAGAGCCGGTTTGATTGCGGTGTGCACAGCAGGAACGGCAGATATTCCGGTGGCGGAAGAAGCGGCGCAGACGGCAGAGTTTTTGGGGTCAAATGTAGACCGCATCTATGATGTCGGAGTGAGCGGAATTCATCGGCTCCTAGAGCGCACCGACAGGATTCGGCAGGCAAACTGCGTAGTGGCAGTGGCCGGCATGGAAGGTGCACTTGCCAGCGTCATTGGAGGACTGGTGAAAAATCCGGTCATTGCCGTGCCGACATCGGTAGGATATGGCGCGAGCATGCATGGCATATCGGCGCTTCTTACCATGATTAATTCCTGCGCTAACGGCGTGGCAGTCGTCAATATAGATAATGGATATGGAGCAGGCTATATGAGCGCACAAATTAACCGACTTGGATATAAGGAAGGTGGCAATCAATGAATAGAGGACAACATATCGTGCTGGTAATTGCAGCCGCCTTGTGCCTGATTGGCTATCTGGTTTGTAATAAGTAAAAAATGACGGTAGGCGAAGAATTCGCCTGCCGTCATTTTTGTTAATCAACGATTTGATATGTCAGGAATTTATTACCGGCATTGTTTAGCTTTTTCGATAAGTCGTCAAGATCCATAGACTTAGAAGAATTACTGTCCGGATCGTAGTAGTACACCGTATCGGATGAAGAATATCCTGTGATCAGGATGTAATCATTTTTGGCGATATTTGCCAGGACGCATCTGCCGTTGCTGACAAAGTACAGCATCTCTTCAAGGTCACAGCCTGTCAGATCCAAGACATCGGAGCCGTTAATCGACGAAGCGATAATATCGGCAGCCGTGCCGCCATTGTTTAGATAGTTGTCAAGGCTAAGACCGGCATCCTGCGTTTCAAGCATGGCATCAAGTGCACGTGCAAGAGAAGAAGTGTTACCGCTCGTATTACTGATGTTGCTAATCAGTGCAGACACGCTGCTGTCACGCGAACGTTTCCATACATAGTTGAGGTTCTCATCAACCACAACGCCCATCTTGTCATTGGCAATGGAGATGGCAGTTGCGGCGTCTGATGACATGGCTACAACTTCGCCCTTGGCAAATACATAAAAGACGCTTTGGTCAAGGTCAAGTGAGATCGTGACATCCGGGTTGTTGGCCAGCAGATACTTTGGTGTCAGAAGCTGCGTTGTAGTTTCAAGCAGATCTTCCGGGAAGCACAGCTGAACTTCCGTTTCGCGGTCATCCGTAACCGTCGTATTTAATACAACGCGGTCGGCGGAATCTTCCTCATTATTCAAGATGGTATCCTGACCCTTCGAAACAAAGGTGCCATTCTTTTTCTTGGCCTGATTTAAGTAGAGCGTATCGCCCTCTACATAAGCAGACATCGTGTAATATTTTGCCTTCGAGTATTCCTTTATGGTTTCTAAATCCGTATCACAGATGATGACTTTGGACATACCGTAAGTGGCAGCGCCGGAAGCATCTGTCGTGGTGTCGGAAGAATTCGCAATACCATAGATAAAGTCATCGCCCATATAACACAGCGGCAGAACGTACTGACCATCTTCGGCCGTAATCGTCTGCGTCTCCTGCGTATCGAGATCTACAATCGTAATGCTGCTCGGATCGTCAGGGTCCGTGTAAGACAGATACTGACCGGCATCGGAAGTTGCGAAGTAGCCTTCCTGGACATTTTTAATAAGGACAGTGGAAGTGCCTTCTTCGAGGTCTACCTGGTAGACATTGCCCTGCATCATACAGTAGAACATGTTGTCAGAACTTACATATAAAAGCTGTCCGAGCGATTCCTTCAGCGTCTGGTAAGATTGTGCAAATGGAAGAAAGCCAACTTCTTCGATGGCATTTGACGAACAATTGTAATGGTAGATACAGATTCCAACCTGCCCTTCATGGTCGCCGCGGTTCATATAACCATAGACAACAAAGTCTGCGTCGCCGCTCTCGGTAAGACTAATCAGGCGGATACCGTGCTGGTCGTAGTTTTCACGGTCATCAATACCCTCATTACTTCGAAATGTAAACACCTGCGATAACTTATTGCTGGAAGCATCATAGCCCCACAGTTCGCCATTTTGAACGAAGAGGGCATAGGTGCCGGTTTCATTTGACAGATAGTCAACATCGGTATCGCGGATACCAAGCTGAAGCAGATTCGAAGATACCTGTGCGGTTTCGCCGTCAAAAAGCTGCTCCATATTGCGTTCGTAGTCAAGCAGATAAATACGGTCGGTTGCGTAGCGCAGACGGAAGTATTCATCCACATCATAATATCTTGTGGCACCGCTGTCAGTGGATTCCGTCATGACATAGTGCAAGGTGACAATCGAATACTGCCCCGTAATTTCCTTGACGGAAATCGATTCCGTATCGAGCTGCGTACCCTCAAAGTCGGCCCAGCAGACCTGGTCGAGGGAAGAATTAATGGTCACATTGGCGAGCGTTGAGTTGTCGCCGGTATTATCCGGTTCGATGTAGGCAGATAGCTCGGAGCCTTTAGAAGAATCCAGGCTATAAGAGTGGAACATCTGCGCAAATTCAATGCAGGCTGTAACTTCATCAGGGTCTGACGGCATGATACGTGTGTAGTAATACACGTCCTTTTTGCCGGAGTGCAAGGTAAAGATCAGCTGATATTCCGTGCTGTCTTCTAAGATGTTACCAAGGTCAATCGTACCGGCAATCTTACCGGAAGACGGATCGCCAAGAGAAGCGTCGCCGCTGTCAATCAGTTCGGTAGTATCGAGGGAGCGAATCTCATAAGAAACACTGTCGACATCATTTGTATAAGTAGAGATGGTAAAAGACAAAGCTTCGCCGGTGTCGACCGGAAGGATGGTATCGCGCATATAACGGGCATCCATCTCATCGGTGTATCCGTGCAACTCATTGACTTCAGTGTCATCAAGCTGCAAGGAGAGTAAAGGCAAAGATGCCGAGGACATCTCGCTTGTCAAATCTTCTGTTTCGTGGTTGGTGATAATGCTAAATATAATTAAGGCCGCGATAAATACAATTACTAAAACCAGTAGTTTTTTCAGGCCCTGAATCGTTTCGTTTCGAAATCTCATGAATCTGTTTCCTTCTATCTTATGTATTCGCGATTTTCATCAAATATAATAATAGTAGCAAGGGGGCAAAAAAGCAAGGAAAGAAGTGTGTCTAAAGTTTTAAAAAAAACGAGCCGACATAACATGTAGAAAAATGATTTGCACGGAAGCAAAAATCTAGGACACGGATGCCGCGTTTCATGGGAGCGCATTATGAAAATAGATGCAGTAAATACGCTTGGACTTGGAGAAGTCTCCTTGAGCGGCGCGCCGGATCAGGCGCAGGAAGTAGAAAAAAGAACACAAGGAAGCATTTTGTATCAGCCGGGGCAGATGCACATTGGCGGACAGGGAATGCTTTCGGATAATTATAAAGAGCCACAGTCATTAGAAGAGTTCGTTGGAGAGGTACAAGGAGCTGACCTGCTTGACAACCAGTCCATGAACTATATTGCAGATACGATGACGACGGCAGAATACGCGGAGGCGGAAGATGCAGGATATTCTCTTCTGAAGGATGAGCCAAAAGCCGTGCTGACCGTGACGGATAAGATCCAGATTGAGATGGCAAAGGGCGGCGCAGACATGACATACTTTGGAGATGATATCCCGCTTGAAGTGCTCGAAGAAGTGACCGGAAGCGCGGCATATGCAGCGCAGCTTGAGAGCGCTTTCAAAGAAGCCGGCCTTACAATGACAGAACATAACGAGCAGGGCATAAAGGAAGCACTGACGATGGCGGCAGAAGTTGCAAAGCAGGGCGAGGGGATCGGTGAACAGGCAATCTCCTACCTGGTAGGTCAGCAGCTTGCGCCAACACTGGAGAATGTATACAAGGCGTCCTTTAGCTCTTTTTCTTACGGCCAAAATACCATCGAGATAAATGAACAGTTAACCTCTATGCTTCAGGATGTGGTAGCGCAGTCCGGCAGAACCGATGATGCGGCGATGGAAGATGCAACCTGGATGCTGGGGCAGGAAGTGCCGCTAACACCGGAGAATCTGGTCTATGTAAAGGAGCTGAAGCAGGCAGGCGTTTTTCAAAGCGTCGGTGAAGTTGTAGATGCGAGCCTTGAAGCAATTATGCAAGGAGGCAAAGCGTCAGATGCGATGCTCATTCAAAATAACGAACTGCTCGAAGAGGCGAAGAGCGCACTTGCCACAGTCGAATCGGCAACGGAAGCGCAGGTGCATTACCTGGAGCAAAACGGCGAGCCGCTTACGATTGAGAATCTGCAAAAACTGCAGCAGGGTGAATATGCGGATTATGACGAACAGGCAATCGCACTTGAACTTGGCGACTACGACCAGGTAAAAGCACACAGACAATTAGAAGAAATCCGCCTTAGCATGACAGTGGAAGCCAACTACGCACTGCTGAAAAAAGGCGTTCAGATTGATACGCAGGAGTTATCAGAACTGGTAGAGCAGCTTAAGAATGTAGAACAACAGATGGATGCAGCGAAACTGACCGGCAACGGTATCGAGCCAACGGATGAGAATCTTGCGACCTACCGGCAGACCACAGATGCGCTGACATATATCAGGGATTCAGCAGCGGCAGTCATTGGACACCGCGAGATTATGACACAGACGCTCTCGCAGATGAAGGAGACAGCGCAGGCGGTGAACCAGACATACGCCAGAGCTGAGAGCAGATATGAAACGGTTATGACGGCGCCGAGAGCGGATATGGGCGATTCGATTACCAAGGCATTTCGCAATGTGGATGATATCCTAAGTGAGATGGACTTAGAGGTGACTCTGCAGAACGAAAGAGCCGTAAGAATCCTGGGCTATAACAGCATGGAGATTACGACAGAGAATATCAGCACGGTTAAGATGACAGATGCGAAGGTACAGCTGATGCTTGACTCTATGAAGCCATCGGTAGTTATGGAGATGATTAAGACCGGGGAGAATCCACTTACCAAAACCGTGGATGAGTTAAATGAACTTGCCGGTGATATCTTAGAAAACAGTGAAAATGAAACTTCCGAAAAGTATTCTGAGTACCTGTGGAAGGCAGAGCAAAAAGGAGAATTAACCGACGCGCAAAGAGACAGTTACATCGGCATCTACCGTCTGCTCAATCAGATTTCAAGCCGGGACGGCATGCTGACAGGGACGCTTCTTCAGCAGGGCGCAGAGCTTACGATGGAGAATTATCTGATGGCATCAAGAAGCATGAAAAAACAAGGCAGCGATGTCACGGTAGATGACAGCTTTGGAGAAGTAGATACGCAGGCGACCATCACCAATTCTATTACTGCACAGATTGAAAGCGGATATATGGAATTATCGGCGCAGCTGGCGCTCAACCAGTTGCAGCAATCAGGACCTGCTATTTTGGATCAGATTGCGCAGCCGATGGACTTAACACCGGAGCAGCTTCTGGCGCAGATGAAGGCGCAGGAGAGCGAAACGCAGCAAAGGGATTATGCCTACGAAGAGCAGCAGCTTGCCGAGGCGAAAGAATGCGCGCAGATGGAAGAGAGCGTCTACCGTCTGCTTGACCGATATGAACTACCGAAGACCGTTTACAATCTGCAGGCGGCGAACCTGCTACGCCAGAGAAATGGCAAGGTCTTCACGCAGTTATTTGAAAGTACGGACCTTGAGGCAGGAGATTTTGAAGCGCTAAAGCAGCAGCTGCTGGAAGAATTCGGTGAAGCCATGAAGACGCCGGAAGATATGGCGAAGGCGCAAGAACACCTGGCGGATGTGGCAGAAGAAGCCATGAGCACCGAGATGGAAAGCAGCGAGGCGACTTCTATGAGCATTCGCCAAATCAAGATGCTCAACCAGGCAATCAAGCTTGGCACCAAGATGTCGGCAGAAGAAAACTATGCCGTACCGGTACTGGTCAATGGTCAGATGACCAAGGTACAGCTTAAGATTGTGCGCGCCAGCGAGGACAAAGGACGCGTGGCGGTATCATTTGCAGATGAGGTCTTTGGCGAGGTGGCCGGAAACTTCCAGATGGCATCCGGAAAGATTGCCGGAACCGTGGCGGTGGAAAGTGACAGTGCAAAGCAGTGGATGGAGCAGATGATGGAACAGTTCTCAGACAGCTTCGATGAAGAATGTGAGATCCAGACCGTGAAGGCTTCCAGGTTGGACGCCGATGCCATCTTAGAAAGCATCGGAGACAATGACTTATCGCTTAAGGATGACGAAGTGCTGACCAGTTCTTTGTACAGACTTGCCAAAAACTTTTTAGAAGCGGTAAAGGGCTAAGTATCAAAGCAGTTTTGACCGATAATAGTAACACAAACAACAACAAGGATGGAACAATATGCACGGAAGCATAGAAAGATTAGAAGGTAATACAATATGCAAATTAATCATAATATGTCAGCAGTAACGGCAAACAATCACCTTAAGAGAACGGAAGATGCCGTAACCGCATCAATCGAAAGACTTTCTTCCGGACTTCGAATCAATCACGCTTCCGATGATTCAGCAGGCATGGCAATCTCGAACAAGATGCACGCACAGATTAAAGCGCTTGACCAGGCGTCCCGCAACGCTTCCGATGGAACCAGCGTTATTGAGACGGCAGACGGTGCGCTTAATGAAGTGACATCAATGATTCAAAGAATGCGAGAGCTTGCTGTTCAGGCTGCCAATGATACGAATACAACAACTGACTTAGAGGCAATTCAGGTTGAGATTAAGGCGCTCAAAGACGAGATTGATCGCGTTTCCACAGATACAGAATTTAATACGATGGCGCTTCTTGACGGAACCCTTGAAAGAAGAACATATCCATCAGACAGCAGCGTTGTAAGCAATATCAGTACTGCCGATGACGTTCTGGTAGGAGATTATGCCATCATAGTTAACAGCGTTGATACAGATGGAACGCAGGACGCATCCATTACACTTGGAGATGGATTTAGCGATACTGCAGAGTGGACGGCGCAGGGAAATTATATTACCATCACCGATGAAGATGGATTCGAAATGACCATGACGGTAAAAGCAACCGGAACCGCAACGCTTGAGGTTACTTCACTTGGGCAGATGACCTTGCAGGTAGGAGCCAATGAAGGACAAGAGATTGACCTGTCTATTCCAAGAATTGATACGGAAAGTCTTCATATTGATGGGATTGATGTAACCGAAGAAGATGGGGCCGATACGGCAATTGCGCTTTTGGACGTTGCACTTGAGAAGGTCAGCTCGACAAGATCCAAGCTTGGTGCGTATGAGAACCGCCTTGACTATTCGGTAAGTTCCCTGGATGCATTTGAAGAAAATATGGAATCTGCGGTATCTAGAATTGAAGACGTAGATATGGCAGAAGAGATGTCAGAATATACAAAGCAAAATGTGCTCTCACAGGCTGCAACCTCAGTGCTTTCACAGGCAAATGAGATTCCGCAGCAGGTTCTTCAGCTGTTGCAATAGGAGGTAGTGTATGAAAACACAGTTAAAGCAGCAGTTTGCCAGACGAATCACGCAGGCAAATAAGACACAATTAATTGAACTTGTATATGATATTTGTTTTGCCTATATGGAAGAAGCAAAGGACGCAAAAGAGGCGGATCGGCACGACGCGTTTAAGGATGCGGTGCGGGGCGCGGCGCAGGCGGTGCAGCAGCTTAAGGCAGCGCTCAATTTTGAGCACGCCATCTCAGCTGAGCTCTACCGTTTGTATCAGTATGCGCAGGAGAGTCTGTCAAGGTCGATGTATCGTTATGACCTGTCCGGAATTAACGAGGCGACTGTGGCATTGTCACCTCTAAAAGAAGCATTTGCGCAGCTTGCAGGGGAAGATACCTCTGCGGCAATGATGCGTAATACCCAGCAGGTATATGCCGGAATGACTTATGGGAAAAATGACATTTCCGAGAATTTGGTCGGGGATATGAATAGAGGATTTTTAGTATAATGGAAGGGAAAAACCGGAATATTCGGTTTTTCCCATTTTTTTCGCGAAAAAGGTTAAGGATTTATGCGGGGGTTCCGATAAATGTAGAAATAGGGCAAGTATGCCTACTTTTAGAGTACAAAAATATAGGTATTTTATTGCAAAAATAGGAAAAAAGTGCCAGAATGAAAATAGATTACCAGGCACAATTTATGGATGAAGTCCAATTAGATAGATGACTTACAAAAAATGTGAGGTAAAGGTTATGAGGAAGATATTGGGAAAAAGAATTTTAGCGACACTATTAGCATTAGGAATGATGGTTTCGACAAATGGATTCGGAACGCTTACCAGTACGATAACGGCGCAGGCGGCCAGTACGACGGCAAGCGATTACAGCTATTCGTATGAGGTATCATCAACGACGAATACGGAGCAAAGTGTTGCCTTTGAAGATGGCTATCTTGTAGGAAGCGTATTTCAGGCGGCGGCCGGAACAGATGAGCCAACGGCACAGATTCTGCAGACGATAACTTTGCCTACGACTACAGCTACCACATCGGGAATTTATAATTACGTATATGTATATACAGACCTTACGGACGCTACGGATCCTACCAGTGGTACGGTAGCTTATACGAAAAAGAACGTATCATCTGAAAAGACTTCAATTGATATATCCGATCAAAGTATTAAGGTGATGTCGGGCGAGTATTTTTCAGTGGTATTAAAAGTCAGCCCGGATGATGAGAAGTTGAAATTCGTTACTTATGATGATGACGACGCAATCGATACTTATTACAGTACAGATTCGTCTACCTGGTCTTCTTTAATCAATTCAGATAGCGCTGTAGCAGATATTGGAACGGCTGTAAGTTCAATTGGTACAGAAGTTGATTTATCTTCAGATGGAACCGTAACCTTTAACAGCGGTTCGGGAATTGACGATCAGTCCTACACGGGATCTGCAATTGTGCCATCGGATGTAACGGTGGAATTTGAAGGAACTACGCTGACCGAAGATACCGATTATGAAGTGACCTGCTCAGATAATAAAAACGTAGGAACGGCAACATATTCCATTACCGGTACCGGATTCTATGAAGGCACCGTGGAGACGACCTTTGAGATTCGATACGATCTGACAGACAGTGATGCGTCGATTAGCACAATTGATGACCAGGCGTATACAGGTTCTGCAATTACTCTGACATCGGGAACCGATTATACCGTGGAATACGACGGCACAACACTGACCGAGGGTGAGGATTATGAGGTAAGCTACGCCGACAACACCGATGTTGGAACGGCAACCATGACCGTAACCGGATTGAATGATTACATGGGCGAGGCAACGCAGACATTTGACATCTTATATGATTTAAATACGACAGATGGATTTACGTCGATTAGCACAATTGATGACCAGGCATATACCGGTTCTGCAATTACGCCGACACCAACGATTACTTATTGTAATACGAATTCCATGACGGAATCGGTAACGCTAGAAGAAGGAACCGATTATACCTTAACTTACAGTGATAATACGGCAGTTGGAGAAGCAACCATCACGGTAAATGGCTGCGGCGATTATACGGGAAGCTTCACGACAACATTCAACATCTGTTATGAATTAAATGACACGGACGGCCTTACCGTCATCTCAGATATCGATGATTTGGTTTACGACGGTGCTGTACATAATCCGACAGATTTTACCGTAGCTTATGACGGAACTGAGCTGACTTCTTCTGACTATGATGTAACGTATGAGGATGATGACAGTGCGGTAGGAGAGCATGAGATTACCATAGACGGTCTTGGAAATTACATCGGAACTGCAACGGCAACTTACAATGTGTGTTATGAGCTGAATAACACAGATACTTATACAAATATTAGCGAATTATCAGACATGCCTTATACGGGTTCTGCGCAGACACAGGATATTACCGTTACCTATTACAATACGAACACCATGACAGGAGCGGTAACGCTAGAAGAAGGAACCGATTATGAAGTAACCTATACCGATAATACCAGCGCCGGAGAAGCGACAGTAACGATTACCGGTATTGGTGATTATACAGGAAGTGTATCGAAGACATTTGATATCTATTATGATATTTCTGCATATGATTCTTCAGGAAGTGCACTGACTGTCATTTCCGATATTGCCGATCAGGCATTTACAGGTTCTGCGGTAACACCGTCTGCAGGAACCGATTTTGTTGTGACCTATAACGGCGCAACGCTGACTCCGGGTACCGATTATACGGTAAGTTACAGTAACAATACTTATGTATCAGATACGTCAGTCGTTACCATTACGGGAGAAAATCTGTATCAAGGTTCGGTTTCTACAACATTTAACATCTGTTATGAGTTAAATGACACCGATGGATATACGACATTTGCTGATATCGATGATTATGTTTACACCGGAACGACCTTAACTCCGTCAATTACCGCCTATTATTACAATACGGCAGATGGTTCGCCGATGACGAGCCAGGTAACGCTGACGGAAGGAACAGACTATGAAGTAAGCTATGCAGATAATAAGGCAATCGGAACGGCGACTGTGACAATCACCGGTGAGGGTGATTACATGGGCGAGGCAACGACGACATTCAGCATCTGTACGGAGCTTAATGATACCGACGGACTGACCGTGATATCCGATATTGCCGATCAGGCCTACACAGGTGAAGCTATAGAACTGACAGCCGGAACAGACTTTACCGTAGCATATAATGGAACGACCCTAACGGCCGGAACAGATTATGAGATTGTCTCTTATGATAATAATACGGATGTTGGAACGGCAACGGTAACCATTGAAGGTATCGGATACTACACAGGAACCGCAACGGCAGAGTTTTCAATCTGTTATGACTTTAGCGACACTTCGCTGTGTATAATCACGGTAGATGACACTAGTTGTTACTACTCACTCTTAGAAGAAGAGCAGGTTCCAACCATCACAGTTCAATATTATGTTGACGGTGCATTGACAACGCTGACAGAAGATTCGGATTACACGGTAACTTGTTCGAATAATGTAGATGCCGGAAGTGATGCAGTTTATACGGTTACCGGAATGGGAGACTATACCGGAACGCGCACCGGCACATTTGAAATTGCGCAGTTAGAAGTCGTAGAAGATACAACTGGTTATGAGGAAGGTGCTGCTGAGAGTGCTGAGAACTTCACGGTATCTATTGATACTGACAGTTATGATTACACGGGAAGTGCAATTAAGCTTGATGAAGATGATATCACCATGACTTATACCTACGAGGATGAGAATGAGGAAGAGCAGACAATTGATATTGATTCAAGTAATTTCCTGTTAACTTATCCAACCACCAGTTATAAAACGACCGGAACAAAATACATCTATCTGTATCTGTCAGGTGATAATATCTCAAGTTTGCATGGAGATACGGTAAGTGACGAATCGTACTATTGGGTAATTTCATATACAGTTACAGCATTGTCGATTTCGGATTACACGGCGACTATTTCATCTGACACCTATGCTTATACAGGATCTGCGATTACACCGACCGTAACGGTTACGAATGGTTCGACTACATTCTCAAGCAGCAATTACACGGTTACTTATACGAATAATACAGATGTCGGAACGGCAACTATTACGATTGCGGGAAGCGGTGACTATGGCGGATCGATAACGCTAAACTTCGACATTGTATATGATATCAGTGAAGCAGAGGTTACGATAGACGATCTAACTTACAATCTTGGAAAGTCGCTGACGCCGGATACGACGGTTACGATATCGCCGAGCGGTTCGGATATTACTTTAACGTCAGGAACGGATTATACATTAACTTATTACTCGGATTCGTCTTGCTCGACGGAAGTATCGACGATTACGGATGCCGGCACCTACTATGCCAAGGTGGTTGCGGTAAGTGGACAAAGCTCGTACTTTGACAGTTCTACTTCTGATACTGTTTATTCATTTGAAGTAGCGCAAAGAGACTTAAGTTATTACGATGATGACGATGATACTTATATCAATGTTACAACGAGTCAGTGTTATACCGGTTCGACGATCAGTGTAGATGATTTGGATCTTACGGTTATTCTGACAGATCCAACGACCGGTGCAACCGGAACCTTAAGTGATGATGATTATTATATCTACAGTAAGGTATACAGTGATTCGGCTCATTCGACGGTTACGACGATTGTAGATGTGGATACTTATTATATTCGTTTATATGTGGATTCAGATGGAAGCGGCAATTATGTTGACGGCACCTATGTAGATGTTTCATTTGTTTTGAATGGTAAGAGTGTTAAGGATGAGTCGATTACCATCTCTACCATTAATGACATTGAATATGATGAAACCGGATCTACAACGGAGTATATTCCGGAACCTGTACCAACAGTCTATGATGAGACCAGAGAAGAATATCTTGAATGTGGTGAAGGTAAAGATTATACCATTACCTATTCAAGCAATACCGCTGTCGGAACGGCGATTGCGAAGATTACAGGTATCGGTAACTATACCGGATATGTAAATAAAGCGTATTATATCTGCTATCCGCTCGACTGGGATGACATTACAATTGGTGGCAGTGTTATTACAAATGACAGCAGTGCTAATACCGATGATACCCTCCTGGTAACGGAAGATGCTACAGAGCTTACCTATAAGTATACGGGGTCTGATAAGATCATTAGTAATATCAAGGTAAAGTATAACAGCAATATCCTGACCGGATACAATTATACGGATGCATCAACAGATGTAAGTTCGGATGAGGATTATGCGAATGCTGACTATATCATGGACTATACAGAAAATGACTCCTTGTCAACGGCGGGAGAAAAGGTGGTATACCTGACTGGTCAGAATGCGTATACGAATACATTTGCAATTTATTATATCTTGCAGGTGCCTGTTACATACGCAACGATATCAAGCATATCGGATCAGATGTATACGGGGTCAGCGATTGAACCAACCGTTGTTGTAACGATGGACGGAACAACGCTACTGCAAAATATTGACTATACCTTAACTTATACCAACAACACGGATGCGGCGCTGACGACAGATTCGAACCCGCCAACGGTTACGATTACAGGTATGGGCAATTATACAGGTTCTGTATCAACGACCTTTAACATCGTGTATGATTTGACCGAAACAGATGATGACGGCGACGCGCTTACTGTAATCTCAGATATTGATACACAGGCATATACCGGCGAGGCAATCGAGCCGGACCTTACGGTAACTTACGATGGAACTACGCTGACAGAAGACACGGATTATACCGTAGAGTACACGGATAATACAGAGGTTGGAACGGCAACTGCAACGATTACGGGTATGGGGCTTTATAGTGGTACGGTATCAACGACATTTGACATTGCTTATGGATTAGAAGATGAAGATGTGGAAGATATTGATACGCAGGCATTTACAGGCGAAGCAATCGAGCCGGATCTTACGGTGACTTACGATGGAACAACCCTGACAAAAGACACCGATTATACCGTAGAGTTTACAGATAACACAGAGGTTGGAACGGCAACTGCGACTATCACCGGAATCGGCGATTACAGCGGTACGGTCACAAAGACATTTTCGATTCGGTATGACATTGGAGAAGACGGCGCCCTGACATGCGAGATTGCAGAGCAGACTTATACCGGTTCTGCCATCACCCTGACAGCGGATGATATTACCACCATGAGCTACACGAACAGTCTGGCAGATGACGGAGCAGGATTTACCTACGACCTGACATATGATACGGACTATACTTTGACATATGAAGATAATACCGATGCCGGAACGGCAACTGTGACGATTACACCGGATTCATCTTCTGCATACTTTACAGGAACGGCAACCGCGACATTTACGATTAATCCAAAATCCATTACGGATGATTCGATTACCGTGGGCAATATTGAAGATCAGACATGGAATGCGACAGAGCAGACGCCGGTGCCGGTAATAACGGATGAAACTCGCAACGTAGAACTTACAAATGATACAGACTTTACGCTCACATATGAGGATAACATCATTGTCGGAGAGGCAACCGTAACAATAACGGGAACCGGTAATTACACAGATAGCAGGGAAGCTACCTTTACAATTGTAGATACCACGACAGGTTCACTCGTTGCAGCGATTTCTGAGGATGAAGAATACGTTTATACCGGAAGCGAGATTGAGCCGACGGTAGTGGTAACATCACAGACTTACAGTACGGTAAGTACGGCAACGGAAGGCACAGATTATACGCTCTCTTATGAGAACAATGTAGATGCCGGAACGGGAACTGTTATCGTGACAGGTGTAGAAGACACGGTGTATGAAGGTCAGGAAGTAGAAGTGGACTTCACGATTGAACAGGCTGACCTTGCGGATGTAACGGTAGAAGGTCCGGAAGATCAGATCTACACAGGTTCTGCATTAAAACCGGAAGTGGTACTGACTTATAACGATATGACGTTAACAGAAGATACGGACTATACCGTAGATTACAGTAATAATGTATCGGTAACGACTTCGACCAGTAAAGCAAGTGTAACGATTACCGCGGTAGACGGTGGCAATTATACCGGAAGCATTACAGAAGAGTTTTCAATCGGATATGATATCACGGAAGTTGCGACTGTTACGCTATCGGAAGATACATATACTTACGATGGTACGGAAAAAGAGCCGACGGCAACGGTTACAATTGAGGAAAGTGGTACCACAGAGACTTTAACTGAAGATACCGATTATACGGTTTCTTATGAGGACAATGTAGACGCCGGAACAGGAACTGTTGTGGTAACAGGAACCGGTGGTGGCTCCACAAGTTATGTGGGATCAATCGAGACGGAATTTACGATTAATCCGCTTACTATCACAGATGACGGCGTTACCATCAGTGATATGGATTCGGTAGAAAAAACCGGTGCAGAATTAACGCCGGATGTTACGATGACATACAATGACGAGACTTTAACGCAGGGTACCGATTATACATTGTCATATGAGAATAACGTTGACACAGGAACAGCGACCGTAACGATTACGGGATGCGGTAACTTTACAGATGCTACGACGACGACATTTGAGATTACGGCTAAACAGATCTCAAGTTCGGACATCACGATTGCAGCGATTGCAGATCGGACATATAACGGCAACAAGAAAAAGCCGTCGCCGGAGATAACGGATACAACGAGTGGTGAAGTGCTTACAAAAAATACGGATTATACGCTCTCTTACGAGAATAATAAAAACGCCGGAGAGGCAACCGTAACCATTACAGGTACCGGAGAATACACGGGAAAAACGACGACGACATTTAACATTATTGCATCACTTACAGAAGCAACTGTAACGTATGAAGACGAGCAAGTTTATACGGGATCAGCAGTTAAGCCAACGGTTGAAGTGACCTGTGGTGGAAACACCTTAACAGAGGGAACCGATTACACGATTGCTTACACCAACAATACAGCAGAAGGAACGGATACGGCATCCTTCACGATTACGGCAGTGAGCGGTTCTTATTATACAGACAGTATTACAAAGACGTTCTCGATTCTGTATGATATTTCAACGACAAGTGTGGACAGCACAAGTTATGCATCTATCTATACATACACAGGCTCAGCGATTACGCCGGATCTTGTTGTGACCAATGGAAGCACGACGCTTACAGAAGGTGAAGATTACACCTTAAGTTATGAAAATAACACGAATGTCACAAAGAGTAGTGACAAGAAGGGAACTGTGACGATTACAGGAAGTGGTGATTACACGGGAACCAAGAAAGTGACCTTCTGGATCAGCCAGTGTGCGGTTGGAACATTATCGTTCTCGGATGTGGCAGATGTGAAGTACACAGGAAGTGCACGAACACCATCTGTAACGATTAAGAATTCGTCCACGAAACTGACTAAGGGAACCGATTATACAATCAGTTATAAGAACAATAAGAAAGTCGGAACAGCGCAGGTAATTGTAACGGGAACCGGTAACTACAGCGGTACGAATACAATTCCATTTAGCATCTATGCCGGTACGGTTTCTACTGTGAAAGTAAAATCGGTTGGCAGCACAACGGCGAAACTGTCGTGGTCTTCCGTAACCGGTGCAAGCGGATATGAAGTATGGACGTCTAATAACAAGACAAAGCTTGCGTCAGTGAGCGGAAAGACTTCGGTGAAGCTTACCAAGCTAAAATCCAAGAAGTATTACAAAGTGACGGTTCGGGCATACGTGCTGCAGAGCGGTCAGAAGGCATATGGTTCCTTCTCGAATGAAAAAGCATTTTCAACAAGACCAAAGACGCCAAGTAAACTTAAGGTGTCATCAACTTCATCCGGTAAGGTGAAGATCAAATGGTCGAAGGTGTCCGGCAAGGGCTATGAGATTTATGTGGCTTCTTCGAAAAAAGGAAGCTATAAAAAGCTAAAAACAATTTCAAAATCTTCAACGTTAAGTTATACTGATAAAAAGGGCACTTCGGGCAAAAAACGCTATTACAAGATTCGTGCATACGCAACGGTGAACGGCTCTAAAGTATATAGTAAGTTCTCGAGTGTAAAAAAAGTTAAAGTGAAGTAGATCTAATACATGGAAGAAAAGTACAAAATCGGTCAGTATGAATTTGATACTTATGAAGAATATTTAGACGGATTGGATGATGTCAAGAAGATAAAGGGCATCATCCATGAAGTCGATATCTATGATGAAGATGCATCAGTGCGTCTTTATAAGTTACTGAGAAACAATAAGATTACATTTAAAACAAAGGTGGGAAATGGATTCTTTGTCTATGTCTCTGACATTGTGGCAAACCATTCTCATGAATTATCCCTTACGCAGTATACACAGCAGCTTGAGAATCCACAAAACAGTAAGGGACGTATCGTGGCCGGCGTGCTGCTGATTATTGTGGCGGCAGTCTGTGCGATTACATTTGCAGTGCAAAAGCATCGAAGTGATGTCAACACACAGAATCTGACAGAGCTTCAGGAAGAGCATGCGACGGCAGTCAGCCAGTATGCAGACAGTTATGTGTCGCCATTTGAACAAGAACAAGAGGCGACTGAAGAAGAGACAACTGAGGAAACGACGGAGGAGACAACCGAGGAGACGACGGAGGAGACAACTGAGGAGATTGACCCGGCGACGCTTACGATTCTTCCGGAGTTTGAGAGTATATACGAACAAAACAATGATTTAGTTGGATGGCTTGAGATTGACGGTACGGATATTAATTATCCGGTTATGCAGATTGTGGGAGATAATTCTTACTACCTCAAGCACAGTTTTGAAAAGACGAAGGACAATAACGGTTCCCTATTCTTAGATGGGCGAAATGATTTCGTCAACCGGGATACGAACCTTATTATATATGGACACAATATGCGAAGCGGTGCGATGTTTGGGACACTGAAAAATTATCTCGAAGAGTCCTATTACAAAGAGCACAAAGAACTTACCTTTGATACGATCTACGAAAAGGCGACGTATAAGATAGTGGGTGTCGGGCTTTCCGAGGTGTCCTATCAAGATGACTCAGGATTTCGTTATTACGACTTTCTAGATGCGCAAGACGAAGATGAGTTTAATAAAATTGTGAAGAAGTTAAATAAGCTTTCTGTTTATGGAGATTTGAATATTTCATATGGCGATCAGTTAGTGACATTATCTACTTGCAACAGTTATGTAGAAGATGGCAGACTCTTTGTGATTGCCAAGAGGGAGTGAACGTAAATGAAACAAAAAAAGAAGATTTTGGCCTTGGCGCTGGCTTTTGCAATGGTCGCTACGATAGCGGCACCTGCAACACAGGCGATTGCAGCGAAGAGCAGTAGCGTAACGGCAGATGAAACTGAAGAAGAATTTGTTGTCAGCGATGGCGTGCTAACAGCTTATAACGGTGCCGGTGGTTCTGTCACGATTCCATCAACGGTAACAAAGGTTGCGGCATCTGCATTTTCCGGCAATCCATCCATAACCAGCGTATCGTTCTCATCATCGGTGAAGACGATTGCGGCGGGGGCATTTTCAAGTTGTACGAACCTGTCATCGGTGAGCGTACCATCGACGGTAACATCGGTGGGTAGCGGTGCATTTTCGGGATGTAGTTCCTTATCATCGGTAAGCTATAGTTCATCAAGTTTTCCGTCATCGGTATTCTCGGGATGTTCATCGCTGTCGAGCTTTTCTGTTCCGTCAGGAGCAAGTTCGATTCCGTCATCGGCATTTGCCAATTGTTCGAATCTGTCATCTGTGAAACTTGGCTCTGTCTCATCCATTGACTTTAGTGCCTTTTCAGGATGCTCGAATCTGACATCCATCAGCGTATCCGGAAGTTATTCGTCTTCTGATGGCTGCGTGTATTCCGGCACAACACTGGTTTATGTGCCAATGGGTAAGTCGAGCGTGTCAATTAAATCGGGTACCAAGAAGATTGGAACCGGCGCCTTCTCAGGATGCTCTATGACATCTTTGACCATTCCAAGCGGCGTTAAGACGATTGCATCCGGCGCGTTCTCGAACAGCAGCACGGGAACAACAACAATTCCTGCGTCGGTAACTTCCATTGGTTCGCAGTCCGGATGGAGCGTGAGTCTGATTAAGGGTAAAGCAGGCAGTGAAGCGCAGACCTATGCGAACAATAACAACATTCCATTTGAAGCAACCAGCGGTTCATCATCTTCCGATGATGACGATGATGATGATAGTAGCAGCAGTTCATCTGATGATGATGACGATAGCAGTAGCAGCAGTTCATCCTCGTCTTCTTCCGGTAGTTCATCCGGCAGTTCAGGGGCAAGCTCTGATCCGTCTTCTCCGAATTACTATGGCGTAGAAGTGGTATCCGGTATTGACGATACGATTGAGACGAAGACGATTGAAGTGGCAGATGACCAGGAGCCATTTACCAGAAAAGAGATGAAGCAGTATATTCGCTGGAATAAGAAGTACAACATTAGCTTCGAGACGGAAGATGGAATTATGGTGAAGTTTGCCAAGGGTTCCATGTCGCTCGTGGATGATATCGATAAGTACGATATGAGAGTCAATCTGATCTTAAAGTACAAAAAACGTACGGTGGATGCAGATGAGATGAACTCCAAGAACTTCGCGTTTGAGCTGGATTACTATTATGAAGGCGAGCTTCCGGCAACGGCTTATGTCTATGTGCCGATTGGAACGAAGTACGCCGGCGAGACGCTTTACTACTATATGTGTGAAGACGATCAGCTTGAGAATATTTCCTACGGAACGGTAACGGATGACGGGTATCTGGTAGTCAGCCAGAATCACTGTTCAAACTATGTCGGATTAAGCGAAGGCATCCATGTGAAGGATGGAACACCGACGACGGCAGACGGTTTTGACATTCGTTATTTACTGATAATTGCAGTTGCAGCAATCGGTGGATATTTGTTAATAATTCGTAGAAATGGGCGATATGCATAAGTGTATACTAGAAATATACCCAAAAAAATGTGTCTATAGTGCACAAAAACTGTCGATTTTGAAATAGAATAAAAAAAATAAAAGGTCTATAATAGTGGTTGTCACGAAGGCGTGGCAGCCATTATTTTTTTGCCCCGTGGGGGCGAATTGGTCTGCATACCGTCGTGCTTATTTTTTAGCAAAAATAATTTTTGCAAGGAGGTGAGAGACACGGAGGAACTGATTTCGGATTTGACAGAGCAGCTTAACTGCGGGACAGCGTTTACAATACCGCTGTTTGGTGGGCTGGAAATATCAGAATCCGTGGTGGTCACATGGGGAATCATGGCATTTTGGGTCATATTCGCCATATGCATTACGAGAAATCTTAAGGTTCATAATCCGTCGAAACGACAAATCATACTTGAGGCTTGTTATCTAAAGCTTCATGGAATGTTTGAGGAGATTGTTGGTAAGAATGGCAGTCGCTATATCCCATATCTGATGGCTGTAGCGCTGTATATAGGAACGGCCAACATCCTCGGAATCTTTGGATTTAAGCCGCCAACGAAAGACCTTAGCGTCACGATTGCATTGGCAGTGATGAGTATCATTTTGGTTGAGTATTCCGGTATTCACAAAAAAGGTGTTAAGGGCTGGCTGAAAGGATTTACAGAGCCGGTTGCCATTATCACGCCGATTAACATTATCGAGTTATTTATACGACCGTTTTCACTATGTCTACGATTGTTTGGTAATGTCATCGGAGCATTTGTAATCATGGAACTGATTAAGGCAGTCGTTCCGATTGCAGTACCGGTAGCGGCAAGTTTGTATTTTGATATTTTTGACGGCTTGATACAGGCATATGTGTTTGTATTTTTAACATCTCTATATATTAGAGAAATGGTAGTAGATGAATAGAAAAGGAGAAATGAATTATGTCATTAGTAGCATTAGGAGCTGGAATCGCAGCACTTACAGGAATTGGAGCAGGAGTAGGAATTGGTATCGCAACATCTAAGGCAGTAGAAGCTATCGCACGTCAGCCGGAGGCTGAAAGCAAGATTTCTAAGAACCTGATTTTAGGTTGTGCACTTGCAGAGGCAACCGCCATCTATGGTCTGGTAGTTGCAATCATGATTATGTTCTTTGTACAGTAATCATCTCATCATAAACAGGAAAGGATGGTGATAGGCGATGCTTCGTATCGATATTAATATTGTATGGACAATCGTGAACCTGATTATCTTTTTCCTTCTGATTCGAGTGTTTTTGTTTAAACCGATTATGAAAGTCATCAAAGAGCGTGAAGAACTTATCCAGGGTCAGTTTGACAAAGCGGAAGAGACGCAAAAACAGGCAGATTCGCTGAAGACTCAGTATGAGGATGCGCTGCATGATGCGAAGGAAGAATCGGCACAGATTATTGAAAGTGCGAGAACAAGAGCGAAAGCACAGTCCGATGAGATTGTGGCAAATGCACATGAGCAGGCAGATAAGATGATCAAACAGACGCAGACAGAAGTAGAGCGTCAGCAAGAACAGGCTCTTTCCGAGGTGGAAGGTCAGATTGCATCATTGGCGGTATCGGCTGCCATGAAGATCATCGGAGAAGCCACCGGTGAACAGACGGATGAAGAAATGTATCAAAAGTATTTGAATAAAGTAGGTGAAATCAGTGACACAGGCAGTAACTAATTATGCAAAGGTCCTGTTTGAAGCTGAAACACCAATTGAAGAAATCAAAGAGGCGCTTGAAATCTGTAAGGAACATGCGCAGGTGGTGAAAGTCTTATCTTCACCGGCAGTGCCATATGAGCAAAAGGAACGCCTGATTGAGAAGCTGTTCCCGGCAAAAGCCAAGGCGCTGGTGGCGACTCTTTGTAAAAATGGATCCATAAAGTTATTAGAGCCGATTGTAAAAGCATACCAGTCTCTTATCTATAAGAAGAAGGAAGTGCTTGAGGCAACGCTATATTATGTAACGAAACCTTCAGACGAAAGAATGGAGGAACTTAAGAAGAATCTGTGTGAGAAGTACAAGATGAAAGATGTAAGCTTCACACTGGTTCACGATGCGAAATTAGTCGGTGGATTCATCGTAAGAATTGGTGATCTGGAATATGATTATTCAATAAGCCGCCAGATTTCACACATGAGGCAGGCATTAAATAGGACGGAGGTGAAGTAATTGGCTGCAATTAAAGCGGAAGAGGTTCTTGCTTTGCTGAAGCAGGAAATTGAAAGCTATGAATTCGAAGCGCACACGCAGGAGACCGGAAGTGTCATCTGGGTTGGCGACGGAATTGCAACTATTTACGGACTGGACGAGGTTATGTACGGCGAGATCGTGGTATTTGAAAACGGTGTCAAGGGCATGGTCCAGGATTTGAAGAGAAATTCTGTCGGATGTCTCTTATTCGGAAGAGATACCGGCATTAAAGAGGGTACAAAAGTTACCCGTACAAAGAAAAAAGCAGGAATCCCTGTGGGTGAAGGCTATATCGGAAGAGTCATCAATGCACTTGGTGAACCAATCGACGGTAAGGGTGAAGTCAAAGAAGAAGGCTATCGTCCAATTGAGCATGAAGCCCCGGGTATTGTAGACAGAAAGTCAGTATCTGTACCACTTGAGACCGGAATCTTATCCATTGATTCCATGTTCCCAATCGGTAGAGGACAGCGTGAGCTGATCATTGGAGACCGTCAGACAGGTAAGACATCGATTGCAACAGATACGATTATTAACCAGAAGGGTAAAGATGTCATCTGTATCTATGTCGCAATCGGTCAGAAAGCATCGACGATTGCCAAGGTGGTATCCACGCTGAAAAAACATGATGCAATGGAATATACTACAATCGTGGCTGCAACAGCATCTGATCCGGCACCGCTTCAGTATATCGTTCCGTATTCTGCAACAGCACTTGCGGAGCATTTTATGGAGCAGGGCAAGGATGTGCTGGTCATCTATGATGATTTATCCAAACATGCAGTTGCATATCGTGCATTATCCTTACTGCTTGAACGTTCTCCGGGACGTGAAGCATATCCGGGTGATGTATTCTATCTGCATTCTAGATTATTAGAGCGTTCTGCTCGTCTTTCAGAGGAAAAGGGAGGCGGTTCTATCTCTGCTCTTCCAATCATCGAGACGCAGGCAGGCGATGTGTCGGCATATATTCCGACCAATGTTATTTCGATTACGGACGGACAGATCTTCCTGGAGACGAATCTGTTTAATTCCGGTATGAGACCGGCGGTCAACGTAGGTCTTTCTGTATCCCGTGTAGGTGGTGCAGCGCAGACAAAAGCAATGAAGAAGGCAGCAGGTTCCCTGCGTATCGACCTGGCTCAGTATCGTGAGATGGAAGTCTTTACACAGTTTAGTTCCGATCTTGACGATGCAACAAAGGAGCAGCTTGCTTATGGCGCAGGTCTTATGGAACTGCTTAAGCAGCCGCTTTGTAAGCCGCTGTCTATGCCGCAGCAGGTTATCACGCTCTGGGCAGCAACGCACAAAGCGTTCCTGGAATATCCGGTTAAGGAAATTAAGGGTAAACAGGCCGAGATGCTGCAGTATTTTGCTGATGTTCATCCGGAAGTAGAACAGGAACTGACACAGACAAAAGAGCTTTCCGATGAACTTGGAGACAAGATTCTTAAGATCGTGGAAGAATTTAAAAATAGGTGATAGCATATGGCAGGATCAAAAGAAATCCAAAACAGAATGAAAAGCATTCGTGATACCATGAAAATCACGAATGCAATGTATATGATTTCATCCTCGAAAATGAAGAAGGCCAAGGCTGCACTTGAGAAGACGGAACCATTTTTTGTGGAACAGCAAAATGCGGTGGCGTCTATCCTCGAAGATATTCCGGAACTTGACAGTATCTACTTTACAAGAGGTGCCGGAATTGATAAAAAGCAGCTTCGGCGTGCATATATCGTTATTACAGCAGACAAAGGTCTTGCAGGTGCTTACAATCACAACGTGTTGAAGATGACGGAAGAACTCTTACTGCAGGGTGATCAAAATAAACTCTATGTAGTTGGAGAAACCGGCAGACAGTATTTTTCAAGACGCGGGATTAACATGGATGCGACCTTCCATTACACGGTGCAAAGCCCAACGCTTCACCGCTCGCGTATCATCGCGAACCAGGTTATGGAAGATTTCAATTTAAATCTTGTGGATGAATTCTATATTGTCTACACGAAGATGATTAACGCATTTAAGATGGAGCCTCAGATGTGGAAGCTGCTTCCTTTGGTTCGAACGGATTTCGAACTTGAAGACAACAGTGCCTACGAGGAGACATTTGAATATCATCCATCGGTAGAAGAGGTGCTTAAGCATCTGGTTCCGGATATCATCAGTGGATATATCTACGGAGCACTGGTTGAGTCGTACGCCTGTGAGCAGAACTCTCGTATGATTGCGATGCAGTCTGCAACAGACAGTGCACATGAAATGCTTCATGAACTTGAGATGGAATACAACCGTAGCCGACAGGCTGCAATCACACAGGAGATTACCGAGGTAATCGCCGGTGCGAAGTCACAGAAAAACAAAAATAGTTAGAGAGGAGACAGGTTAATTGAACACAGGAAAAATTGTGCAGGTCATGGGACCTGTTGTAGACGTAGAGTTTGCAGATCATAATCTTCCGGCAATTAAGGATGCTCTCACAGTCATCAATGACGGAAAAAAATGCGTGATGGAAGCCATGCAGCATATCGGAAATGATACCGTTCGCTGTATCTTGCTTGCATCTAGCGAAGGTTTATATAAAGGAATGGAAGTTACGGCAACAGGAAGCGGAATCGAGGTTCCGGTTGGTGAGCAGACACTTGGTCGTCTCTTCAATGTGTTAGGAGAAACCATTGACGACAAGGGTGAGATAGCGGATACGAAGAAGTGGAAAATCCACCGTGAAGCGCCTTCATTTGAAGATCAAAGCCCGGTTGTAGAAGTACTCGAAACCGGAATCAAGGTTATCGACCTTCTTGCCCCTTACGCTAAGGGTGGTAAAATTGGTCTGTTCGGTGGAGCCGGTGTTGGTAAGACAGTCCTGATTCAGGAGCTGATTCGAAACATCGCAACAGAGCACGGCGGATATTCCATCTTCACCGGTGTTGGAGAGCGTTCCCGTGAGGGTAACGATCTGTGGACCGAAATGAGCGAATCCGGCGTTATCGAGAAGACCGCTTTGGTATTTGGTCAGATGAACGAGCCACCTGGAGCCCGTATGCGTGTAGCAGAAACCGGACTTACGATGGCAGAGTATTTTAGAGATGAAGAAAAGCAGGATGTGTTATTGTTCATCGATAACATTTTCCGTTTTGTACAGGCGGGTTCTGAGGTGTCTGCGCTGCTTGGCCGTATGCCGTCCGCAGTTGGATATCAGCCGACTCTGGCCAATGAACTTGGTGAACTGCAAGAAAGAATCACTTCCACGAAGGAAGGTTCTGTTACATCCGTTCAGGCAATCTATGTGCCGGCCGATGACCTTACAGACCCGGCTCCGGCAACGACATTTGCCCACTTGGATGCCACAACCGTTCTTTCCCGTAAAATCGTGGAAAAAGGTATCTACCCGGCTGTCGACCCGCTGGAATCAAATTCTCGAATCCTTGAACCTGACGTTGTTGGCGAGGAGCACTATGAAGTCGCCCGTAAGGTTCAGGAGATTCTGCAAAAGTATCGTGAACTGCAGGATATTATCGCAATTCTTGGTATGGAAGAACTCGCAGAGGAGGATAAGATGGTGGTGCACCGCGCGCGTCGTATCGAGCGTTATCTGTCACAGCCATTCTTCGTTGGTGAACAGTTTACCGGTATCCCTGGTAAATACGTTCCGCTTAAGGAAACCATCCGTGGATTCAAAGCAATCATTGATGGTGAGATGGATGAGTATCCGGAAAATGCATTCTTCAATGTCGGTACCATCGATGAGGTAAAAGAAAAAGCAAAAGCCTTAGCAAAATAAGGAGGACCTAATATGGAAACCTTTGATTTAAGAGTGATTGCCGCAAATAAAATCTTCTTTGACGGTGACGCTATCTCTCTTAAAATACCTGCACTTGACGGACAGCTTGAGATATTGGCACATCACGAACCGTACATCATCGCGGTTGACCCGGGTGAGGTCGTAGTTTTAGCTCCGAACGATGAATCGCATGTCGGTGTTTGCGGCCGTGGTTTTGCCAAGATTGGTATGGACAATCATGTCGAACTGATCGTTGACACACTCGAAAATCCTGATGAGATTGATTTGCACAGAGCGCAAGAATCCCTAGAGCGTGCCGAGGAACAACTCAGACAAAAACAAAGTCAGCAAGAGTACTTCCAGTCTAAGGCTGCGATGGCCCGTGCCATGAGCCGAATTCGGGAAGCGCAAAAGTACAAAAGATAAAGACTCGCTTGAACTCGCATTTGATTGGCGGTAAAATAAGTGATAAATTATTTCTAAATATAGAATATCAAGGAGGCTTTTTATGGCTGAAAAGATTACGCAAACCGTCGGTCGCGATGTGCTCGGACAGTTCGCTCCGGACTTTGCACGTTACAATGACGACATCATTTTTGGCGAGAACTGGAACAATACTGATATTAGCTTAAAAACCCGTTGCATGATCACAGTTGTTGCACTGGTTTCTTCCGGCATTGCCGATGATTCTTTAAAGTTTCATCTGAACAATGCGAAGAAGCATGGTGTAACGCAAAAGGAGATTGCTGCCGTTCTTACGCATACCGCGTTTTACGTCGGCTGGCCTAAAGCCTGGGCGGCTTTTCGTATTGCCAAAGACATCTGGGATCTTGACGATGATGATTTTGGTATGAACGAGGAACCGGACCTGGAGCCGGATGGCGATATGACAGAGGATTATCCTTT
The DNA here is from genome assembly GCA_024690665.1 of Eubacterium sp. Lineage (GTDB taxonomy): Bacteria > Bacillota > Clostridia > Lachnospirales > Lachnospiraceae > Eubacterium_C. The sequence goes on along the minus strand of JAILOU010000020.1, from coordinate 68,060 downwards.
CCATGCTATCTTGGAGTTTGGACTTGGCGACTTTACCGACACAGAATATGTCTGCAAGGTTTCAAAGGCTGAGCTCAAACTTATTCAGGATGCGAAGCAGCGCAAAAGTGCTTTTGATGAGGATGATAAGTGCAAGGGCTTATATGCCAGAATTCGTCAGGAGATTCATGATCAGGAAGAAGAGCGATATCTCGATATGATGTACGACGATGACAGTATGTATGACGAGGACGAAGTCGTACCGTTTGACGAGATTATCTTCTATGTTTCATTTTAAATATTGATTTAAGAAGGCAGGTCGCATGACCTGCCTTTTTTCATCGCGTCACCGCGCGTCACCGGGGACGTTCCTTTTGCCACGGTCATGTGGGGTTTTGGCTCGAATCGCTACAAAATCCGTCTCCGGCGGCTGTTTCACACTCCATATAAAAAAATCCTTCAAACTATTTACAGGTAAAAAAAGGAATGCTATACTAAAAGCAATTAAACTGGTCAGACCAGAGAAGGCATATTATGGTTAGGAGGACAACAACATGGAGTTTCGATTAAACGAAGATCAGGAAATGCTTCGCGAGATGATTTCGCAATTTGCGCAAAAAGAGATTGCACCGATTGCCGCAGAATTAGATGAGAACGAACGCTTTCCGCAGGAACTGATTCCGCAGCTTGGCGAGATGGGAATTATGGGAATCCCGGTTCCAAAGGAATATGGAGGATCAGGTCTCGATCACATTGCATATGCAGTGGCGGTAGAAGAGGTATCCAAAGTATGCGCCAGCACGGGCGTAACAATTTCTGCGCATACATCACTAGGCACATGGCCGATTGAAGCATTTGGAACGAAAGAACAAAAGGAAAAATATTTGCCCGGACTGGCGAGTGGAAAGCTGCTTGGCGCATTCGGACTGACAGAGCCAAATGCAGGAACAGACAGCGCCATGCAACAGACAACTGCAGTGGATAAGGGTGATTATTATCTGCTAAATGGAAGCAAGATCTTTATAACAAATGGATTCTATGGAGATGTCTACATCATATTTGCCATGACAGATAAAGATGCAGGGAACAAGGGAATCTCAGCATTTATTCTGGAAAAAGGCATGGAAGGATTTACCTTTGGAGCAAAAGAGCGCAAGATGGGAATTCGAGGTTCGGCAACTTACGAGCTTATCTTCGACGACGTGAAAGTGCCAAAGGCTAATTTGCTTGGCAAGGAAGGCCAGGGATTTAAGATTGCGATGGCAACCTTGGATGGCGGACGAATCGGAATTGCAGCGCAGGCAGTCGGAATTGCACAGGGCGCCATCGATGCGGCGGCAGATTACGTGCAGCAAAGAAAGCAGTTTGGACGACCGATTGGAGCATTCCAGAATACCCAGTTTACACTGGCAGATATGCAGACAAGAGTTGATGCGGCAAGACTGTTGGTACATCGCGCGGCAGCCATGAAGGATGCAGGCGAAAGCTATACCTATGAAGCAGCGACGGCAAAATTATTTGCGGCAGAAGTGGCAAGAGATGTGTCCTGCCAGGCTGTGCAGCTGTTCGGCGGATATGGATATACGAAAGAATATCCGGTAGAGCGCATGATGCGAGACGCAAAGATTACGGAGATCTATGAAGGAACCAGCGAAGTGCAGAAGATGGTCATCGCAGGAATTCGTTTCTCAGGAAAGGAAGCGCCAAAACACAAACTGGCATCACGCGAGCCAAAGACTGTGGAAAATGCACCGGAAGAAGCGGCGGCAGAGACAGCAAGTGCCAATGCAGCGCCGACCAACACCGATTTAAATATTCTGGTATGCGCAAAGCAGGTACCGGACGATGAAGCGAAGATCGGATTAAAAGATGGAAAACCGGACACCGAAGACGTCAGCAAGATTATCAATGTTTTTGACGGTTATGCGGCAGAGATGGCGATTCGTTACTGTGAGACTTCCGGCGGAGAAGTCAGCGTGGCAACGCTCGGAGATGAGGAAGAAGTAAGACCATCTATGGTGCAGCTTTTGGCAGTAGGAGCCAATCATGCCTATATTGGAAATGACGTTGCGGGCGATGAAGCAGCAACGGCAAATGCCCTGTCACAGATGATTGCGAAGATCAAAGAAGAAGGTTCCGGTTTTGACCTGATTTTATGCGGAAAAGAATCTACCGACGAAATCAGTTCACAGGTAGGCGCAATTTTAGCAGAGAAGATGCATCTTCCGCTCGTGACAAGTGTAGTTGGATTTGAGAAGACGGCAGACGGCGTCAAAGTGCAAAAGGAAACCGACGACGGATACGAATATTATCTTGTGTCGACACCGGCGGTACTGACAATTGCGAAGCCGGAATACGAACTTCGTTACCCATCCATCAAGAGTAAGATGGCGGCACGAAAAGCCAAGATTCCGACCATTGACGGACTGAGCGGCGACAGCAGCGTGTGCTTGGAAGCTTATGAAGAACCTAAGATGAGAGAAGCCGGTATCAAGATTCAGGAAGAAGAAGACGCAGATACAGTGGCAAAAGCAATGGAGCGGTTATTCGCTGACAAAGTACTGTAGGAGGTGTCTTGGATGAAAGTATTAGTATATTTTGAACAGAAAGATAATCAGGTAATCAGCAATAGTTTAGAACTCGTAAATGCAGGCAAGGTGCTTGGCGACGTAACTGCATTTGCAATCGGAGAAGACGAAAAAGCCGTGCAGGAAGCAGCGGCGTACGGCGCACCGATTGTTTGGGTTAAGAAAAAAGTGGAAAATCAAGATGAAACCATAGATTTAATCGAGCAGGAAATGAAAGAGGGCGGCTATGAAGCAGTGCTGTTTCCGTCCACACTCGAGGGCAAGGATTTAGCGCCGAGACTGGCGGCAAGATGTGACAGCTGCTCGGTAACAGATGTCGTGGAGATTCGCGAGCAGACATTTGTAAGACCGGGCTATGGCGGAAGCGTTTTGGAGCAAATGAAATTCGCTGACGGTAAGAAGATCTTTGCTACAGTTCGAAGCGGAAGCTATGAAAAGCCGGAGGCGGGAACAGCGGCAGAAGTAACGCAGCGAGATCTGACGCCGAAGGCAGCACTTGTGAAGTTCCTGGAAAAGACAGTGGATATCACGGAAAAAGTTGACCTTGAAGGTGCACAGGTCGTTGTAGCGGGAGGCCGTGGATGCAAGGATGAAGAGACATTTAAACTTGTAAAAGAGCTGGCTGAACTGTTACACGCGGAAGTGGGAGCATCCCGTCCGGTTGTGGAAGCCGGCTGGACCTCAAGGGCGCACCAGGTCGGACAGTCCGGCAAAACCATTTCCCCGAAACTTTATATTGCATGCGGAATCTCCGGTGCCATGCAGCACATCTGCAGCGTGACAAATGCAGACTACATCGTGGCAATCAATAAGGATGCGGACGCACCGATCTTCGATATTGCAGATGTCGGAATGGTAGGCCGATGCGAGAAGATTATCCCGATGATGATTGAAGCAATTAAGGCGAAATAAGGAGGCTGTTATGGAATATAAAAAACCAACCGAGGAAATGATTGCGGCATTAAAGGAATTTTTAGATGGCCGTGTATATACAGGAGAAGAAATCAACGACGATTATACACATGATGAGATGGCGGTAAATGGCAAGTTTTATCCGGACGTCGTTGTGGAAGTGCTGACAACCGAGGAAGTGTCTAAGGTGTGTAAGCTGTGTTATGACAATGATGTTGTCATCGTGCCAAGGGGCGCCGGAACCGGCCTGTCCGGAGGCTGCGTGCCAACCAAGGGCGGTTGCGTCATCGACCTTAGTAAGATGAACAAGATTCTTTCCATCGACACCGATCGAATGGTGGCAAGACTGCAGGCGGGTGTACTCGTTGACGATATTCAAAAAGCCTGCGATGAAATCGGCATGATGTATGCGCCGGACCCGGGGGAAAAGTTTGCAACTGTCGGTGGAAATGTAGCAACCAATGCAGGAGGTATGAGAGCCTGTAAGTATGGCACAACCAGAGATCATGTGCGTGCCATGACCGTCGTAATGCCGAATGGTGATATTATGCGCATGGGTGCCGAAGTCAGCAAGAACTGTACCGGCTACAGCCTCATGAATCTGATGAGTGGTTCAGAAGGAACACTTGGAATTATCACAGAACTTAGTATGAAGATTCTCCCGAAGCCGAAGGTGAATATTTCTCTGCTCGCTGCGTATGAAGATCTCGAAAGCTGTATTTCCTGCGTGGCGAAGATTAAAGCAGCCGGCTATGACCCGCAGGCGCTTGAATTCATCATGCGAAACAATGTCCGTGACACGGAGGAATTCCTGGGTAAGAAAGTGTTCCCGGATAAGATTGATGGTGTGGAGTGCGGTGCGTATCTGCTGGTGACATTTGACGGAGATAACGAAGATGTTCTGGTGGAGACGCTTGAAGAGGCGGCTGAGCTGTTTGGGGAAAATGGAGCTTTAGACGTTCTCATCTTCGATACGGCAGACGGATTTCGTAACGTCTGGGCTGTGCGCGGCAATATCTTAGAAGCGATGCTTGTGAACTTTAAGCAAATGGAAGAGACCGACGTGGTTGTGCCGATTCCAAATATTGCGGAATTTGTGGCATTTGCAGCTAGTTTGGAAGAAGAATTGGAATTCGAAGTGCGTGCAAGTGGACATGCCGGAGACGGTAATGTTCATGTAAATGTCTGCGCAAATGATATGGATCCGGAAAAATTTGAAAAAAATGTAGAAATTTTTATGGAAAAAGTATATGCTAAAGGCATTGAACTCGGTGGACTGATTAGTGGTGAGCACGGAATCGGTTCTGCCAAGGTGAAGTACTTAGCACAGAACTTAGGGCAGGAACAGGTTGCTCTTATGAAGGCAATCAAACTGGCCTGTGATCCGAAGGAATTGTTAAATCCGGGTAAGGTCGTATTATAGGTAGATTATGAGTGAAAATTATTCTTATGTGGACAAGCTGCATGCAGTAGGCGAGGATAAGCCGGCAGATGCAATTTATGAGCAATTGAAGAACCTGATTATTCATCGTGAGATTGAGGTGGGTTCGCGACTTCCGTCGGAGCGAAAGATGATGGAAATTTTTGGACGAAGCCGTTCAACGATTCGGGAAGCGCTTCGTATGCTAGAGCGCGACGGCTATATCTCCAAGGTTTCAAGAAGTAGCGGTGCTGTTGTTCAAGAACCGGGCGTTGAGGGAATTGTCGATTCTCTTGAGTCAATGATTCAGATGCAGAATCTGGATATCAAGCAGGTCCTTGAGTTTAGACAGATTACAGAAACCAAGGCCGCTTCTCAGGCAGCAGAGCGCAGAAGCGAAGAAGACCTTAAGGTCATAGAGGATATCCTGTTAGAATCGAAGGTTTCCAAAGGCGATCCTAACCGATTTGCAGAGTATGATCTGAAGTTTCATATGGCGGTGGCGAATGCATCGCAGAACAAGTTGTATGGAACGATGTTGCTTGTCTGTCGTCATATTTTGGCGAATAAGCTGACGCAGGTATTGCAAAGTGGTGGCCGGGAAGATGTGACGGATCGTTATGATTACATCATTGAGACACACCAGCATATCTATGATGCCATTAAAAAGCAGGATGCCGAGGAAGCATATGAATATATGAAAACGCATATCGACAGTGCAGAAGAAGAGCTGTTAGGATAAGAAGAACCTGAAAGATTTCGGTAGAAGTCTTTCAGGTTCTTTTGTGTTTATGAATTGGCTGGAGCAGGTGTGGCAGATGACACTCTACACCATGCAATCAGCTTTCGACCAAAATGAATATTATATTGTTTGGAAATAGCGCCGACTAAGACTGCGGCAAGCAGTGTGCCTTCGCGAATGCCAATGATTTCGTGAGAAAAAATGAGCCCAATGACACATGCTGCTGCAACAAGTCCTACATCTACGGCAATCTTAAGGTGCCCTTTTTCCAATCCTGTTTTACAGTGGAGCGCAAAGGCCAGCCCTTCGCCCGGGAGCATCAGTACATCAGCGGAAAATTCCAGGAACACACTCAGCGCCAGGATCACACAGCCCAGCAAGGTAAAGACAAGGCGCATCAGATAGGTCTGCGGACTCATCCAGAAGAATACGGTATCCATAAAAAAGTCAATCATGAATCCGAATGCAACCGACACCGGTATCTGAAGTAGCTGAATCAGTGGATAGTTTTTTCTACCAATCAGAATCTGAGCACCAATCAAAATCAGATTCATGATAATTGTAAACTGACCGTAGGTCAGGGAAAATGTCTCGCTCAGCGCAAATGGTACGCACGCGGACGGTGAATTTCCGAGTGCGGCCTTTGTCAAAAACACAACGCCTACGGCATTAATAACAAGACCAATAAAAAAGATAAAGTATTTTCTAAGAATTTCTGTTTTATTCATAACGACTCCTCCTGTCTGCAGGTGACATAACTCATTTACATTTGCTTATCGTAGCTTTATATTACAACGAAGATTATGGGCTTTCAAACGTTTAATATTTGTGGTACGATAAGGAAAACTTATGGAGAGGTGATGAGCATGACAATCAGGCAGCTAGAATACTTTTTGATGGCATCGAGAACCCTAAGCTTTACGAAGACAGCAGAGGCGTATTATTTATCGCAATCAGCCATTACGCAGCAGATGAAATCGCTTGAGGAAGAACTGGACGTGAAACTATTTGCCCGAAATAATAACAAGATTGCTCTGACATCGGCCGGAGAACTGTTGGTACAGGAGGCAGAAGCGATTGTGATTCGTGCGAGAAACGCTGCGGAGAAACTGCATGATATCCGTGATGGTATGACGGGTACGCTTCGCATCGGTTATCTGCAAAGTGTGGAAATGACGAAGTTTCCGATAGCGATTCAAAAGTTTTCAGAGGATTATCCCGGTATTCGATTAGAGCTTCATCGCGATAATGCGGTAGAGCTTCATCGTGATTTTATGGAAGGGCGTTATGACCTTATCTTTAATGTCGGAAATGAAGCTTTGTCCTATCCGGGTGCAAACCAAAGGATTCTGAAGGAATATCCGTATTATGTGGTGGTACGTCCGAATCATCCATTTGCACATCGACATATCGTGACGCAGGAAGATCTAAAGTATGAGAATCTGATTGTGCATGAATCGACGCAACTGTTAATGGATACGTCGGGAAAGGTTTCGGAGAAATACCTGACACCCGAGAATATGGCCAATATTATAACGACGGAGGGCGAGGTTGAGACGATTCTTATCATGGTGGCGGCCGGTATCGGAACAGCGGTGCTTCCGCAGCTTGATATTCTGATTCCGCAGATCAGTTTGAATCTGATTCATATTCCGCTTGAGACGGGGGGATATAATGAAACGCTGAGTGTGTATTATCCGGAGGAAGTGGATAATCCGATGGTGCCGGTGTTTTTGAAGAGCATGGAGTCGCAGTTGTAATTTAATTAAAAGTGAAGCCCGGGAGCGCTGGGGAAAAATATGAAAAGACGAAAGAATCCCCCAAGCGCTGGGGGAAAATATGAAAAAACGAAAAAATCCCCCAAGGGCCCGGGGGAAAATATGAAAAAACGAAAGAATCCCCCAAGGGCCCGGGGGAAAATATGAAAAGAAGAAAGAATCCCCCAAGGACCCGGGGGAAAATATGAAAAAACGAAGGAATCCCCCCAAGGGCTGGGGGAAAATATGAAAAGAAGAAAGAATCCCCCAAGGGCCCGGGGGAAAATATGAAAAGACGAAAGAATCCCCCAAGCACCCGGGGGAAAATATGAAAAAACGAAAGAATCCCCCAAGCGCCCGGGGGAAAATATGAAAAGACGAAGGAATCCCCCAAGCGCCCGGGGGAAAAAGTAAAAAAACAGAATCCATCCCCCAAGCACCCCGGCGCACGCGCCGGGGTTTGTAACGATTCTAGCGCATCAGCTTCCATAAGTTACAATCCCAGGCCAAAACCCCCATGACCGTGGCAAAAGGACCGTCCCCACTACGGGATCGTCCCCACTACGGGATCGTCCCCACTCCGGGACCGTCCCCACTCCGGGATAATAAAAAAAGCTGTCGCATTATGCGACAGCTTTTAAAATCAAAAAGAAAAAATTAGCAAACACCGTGTGCAAGCATAGCATCAGCAACCTTTTCAAAGCCTGCGATGTTAGCGCCGGCAACATAGTCACCTTCCTTACCGTAACGCTTAGCAGCATCATCGATATTGTGGAAGATATTAACCATGATACCCTGAAGTTTAGAATCAACTTCTTCGAAAGTCCAGCTAAGTCTTTCAGAGTTCTGGCTCATTTCAAGAGCAGAAGTAGCAACACCACCGGCATTAGAAGCTTTACCAGGGCAGAACAGAACCTTGTTCTCCTGTAAGTAGATAGTAGCATCAGCAGTAGTAGGCATGTTAGCACCTTCAGCAACAGCGATTACACCGTTAGCAACAAGCTTCTTGGCATCATCGATGTTAAGTTCGTTCTGAGTAGCGCAAGGAAGAGCGATGTCAGCCTTAACCTGCCACTGGTTAGTGCCTTCCTTAGCCTTGTCATGATATTGAGCAGAAGGTCTAGCAGCAGCATACTCAGTAAGACGAGCACGCTTAACTTCTTTGACTTCCTTAAGAAGGTCAACGTCGATGCCTTCAGGATCATAGATCCAGCCGGTAGAATCAGAGCAGGTAACAACCTTGGCACCAAGCTGATGAGCCTTCTGGATAGCATAGATAGCAACATTACCGGAACCGGAAACGAGGCAAGTCTTGCCCTTGATGTCCTGACCGTTGCACTTAAGCATTTCTTCAGTCAGATATAACAGACCATAGCCGGTAGCCTCAGTACGAGCAAGAGATCCGCCGTAGCTAAGACCCTTACCGGTTAACACGCCTTCGAAAGAACCGGTTAACTTCTTGAAGTAACCGAACATATAACCGATTTCACGGGCACCGGTTCCGATGTCACCGGCAGGAACGTCTTTGTCAGCGCCGATGTATTTGTAGAGCTCGCTCATGAAGCTCTGGCAGAAAGCCATAACCTCGCGATCTGATTTGCCCTTAGGGTCGAAATCAGAACCACCCTTACCTCCGCCGATAGGAAGTCCTGTTAATGAGTTTTTGAAAATCTGCTCAAAACCAAGGAATTTGATAATTCCGGCATATACAGATGGGTGAAGACGAAGTCCGCCCTTGTATGGTCCGATTGCATTGTTGAACTCGATACGGTAACCTGTGTTAACCTGAACGTTTCCATTGTCATCAACCCATGGAACACGGAATTTGATCTGGCGATCAGGCTCGCAGATTCTCTCGAGAAGTGCTTCTTTACGATACTCATCCTCGTGTGCATCTACAACAGGTCGGATAGTTTCAAGAACTTCCTCAACTGCCTGAAGAAACTCAGGTTCAGATGCGTTTTGTTTCTTTACTCTTTCGAGTACTTCATCAACATAGCTCATATATTTGTTCTCCTTTAAATTAATATATATAAATCAGTATCCATTTTACACTTCAATGTGTTAAAGCGCAATAAAAAATTTATCCTATTTTAATACACTATCAGGGAAAGTGAGGTAAAATATTTGCGTCATAAATGTGAATTTTTAAAAAAAATCGAAATGAAAGTATGGTTTTTTTGAGAAATTGTAGTATGATAGGCATTGTGTGAAACTGTGTGAAAAAGGTAAAAATAGAGGAGGCACTATGAAGTTTAGTTGGTCGAAGAGAACAAGAATCTTCGGTGTAATCGTCTTCGTTGCCATGCTTGTGTTTTTGATTATCAATCGCGGCGCATTTCTTGCCAGCGAGGATCTAGAACACGGAAAGTTGTTGTTTTTTCTGGCAATTTTAGCTTGCGTACTGTGCGGAGCAACGCTTACATTAAAATTAGAATTTAAAGATAAGAGACTGGGAATGATTGCAACCATGATCTGGTTTTTCCTGGCACCGATTATTTCCATTACAATGGTAGAGGCATTTTCGTCAATCTTCATTTATGATTTTGCGCCAAAATATTTTGTTGCAAATTATATATGTTTTATGCTGTTTATGCTGCTGGCATTTGCCATAACCGGACATATCGGGCGGGCAATCATATTTCCGAACTGTTTCTTTTATGGATTTGCGCTTACTAATAATATAGTAACAACGTTTCGAGGAACGCCATTTGTCCCGACTGATATCCTGAGTATCGGAACGGCGGCCAATGTAGCAGCAAACTATGATCGCTATATAGACTTTGGAATCACGATGGGAACCTTTATCATGATATTCATTGTCATAACGAGTTTTAAGATACGAAGCGTCAGAATCACCAATCGAAAGCACAAGATTTTTGCAAGACTGGTGTCAATAGGATGTGTGCTGGCGATGTGCGCGCTGTTCTATGGAACAGACGTGATTCCAAATGCAGGCATCAAACCGGACTTTTGGAATCAGCTTAGAGGATACAATAAGAGCGGAAGTTTATTAAACTTTATGCTAAATACCAAGTACATCCATGTCAGTGAGCCGGACGGCTATGACGCAGATGAAATCGAAAGTCTTGTTGAGTCGCTTGCGAGTCAGTCCGATTATGAACCGACGATTACGGATACCGAAGATATGCCTAATATCATAGCCGTAATGAATGAGTCATACTCAGACCTGACGGTAGATGGTGAATTCGAGACCAATGTAGATTACATGGAATTTTATGATTCGCTGTCGGAAAATGCAATTAAGGGTAACTTGTTTATGCCGGTCAATGGAGCCGGAACCTCCAACTCCGAGTTTGAATTCCTGACGGGACTGTCCTTGAGCTTTTTGCCATCCGGAAGTAACGTTTACAATTCATACATAGACAGTGAGATACCATCCTTGGTATCCACGCTTGGAGACCTTGGTTATTCCAAGACGGCGTTCCATCCATACTATGAATCCGGTTGGAATCGAACGACCGTGTATCCACTGCTTGGATTTGACGATTTTGTCAGTATCGAGGACATCATCGATCAGGATATCATCGATCAGTACATTGACAGTGATAATAATGTATATTTATATGAAAGCTTACTAAAACAAGAATATGGTGAAGAAGCCGACAATATGCTCGTGCGCCGTTACATCAGTGATTCATATGACTATGAGCAGGTCGAGAAGATATACGAAGAAAAGAAAGATGATGGACCGGTATTTGAGTTTAATGTAACCATGCAAAATCACGGAGGATATGCAACAAGCTATTACAACTTCGATGAAGAAGTAGAGATTACGAGCATGTCCAAGATCTACAACCTGGCGAACCAGTATCTGTCCTTGATAAAAGTGTCCGACGAGGCATTTAAGGAACTGATAGAGTATTACGAAGATGTAGATGAGCCGACAATTATTGTTATGTTTGGCGATCACCAGCCATTTGTCGAGACCGCATTTTACGAAGAACTGTTCGGAACCTCGGTAAATTCGCTGACGACAGAGCAGTTGCAGTGCCGGTATATGACGCCATTTATCATTTGGGCCAATTATGACATTGAAGAGGCAACCTATGAGCAGATGAGTTCGAACTATTTATCATCGCTGCTGCTTAAGACGGCAGGACTTCCGATGACAGACTTTAACAAGTATCTGTTAGAGTTATATGAAGAGATTCCGGTTATCGACAGCGTAGGTTACATCACAAAAGATGGTGAGTATTACACTTATAATGATGAGACAGAGTACACGGATCTGCTAAATGATTACGAGAAGATTCAGTATAACGCCTTGTTCGACGATGAAGGACGAGTGAAATCTGTATTTTATCTGTCAGAAGACTAGTATGGGAAAATCAACAAAGGAATTAAGAAAAATATTGTTTTGTTGTTGCTTTTTACGATTTTTTTTGAGAGAACTTGAAAAAAAGACAAAATTACGCTATATTACCAAATAGAAATCAGGTTTCTATTTTGGTTATGCTAGGGTTGGCAGATTAACAGATGAAAAACAAAAGAAAGTGAGAGACAGGTCTATGAGCACAAAAGAAGTTGTTGTAGCCGATATCGTTAAGGCGCATAAGAATCCGATTGCTGAGTTGGTGCAGGTTGCATGTCAGTTTGATAGCGAGATCACACTTGAAAGTGATAATCGCAAGATTAATGCGAAGAGTATTATGGGAATTATGGCATTTAACCCTACGAATGGAATGACCATTAACATCGTAGCGAATGGTGCTGATGAAGAAGAGGCAGTGGATGCTCTAGAGAGTTTCTTGGCTGTTTGTTAAAGATAAGTATGAAGCTGTCGCTTAATGCGGCAGCTTTTTTTTCGGTCTAAGATACAGGAGTGATGAATGTGAGACTGATGGAATTTAAAATGGAAAGGCCGGGACTGTGTGAAGTTGGTGACCACCTTACGATTACCGAAGGAAAGCTTCCGACTTCTTATTTTTATACGCTTGAACATGCGTATGGCATGTCGGCCAATTATAAAAATGCAGAGCGGCTCAAAGGCCGTGAAGGCGTCGTAAAGGAAATCAAGGAAACCCCTCGTGGCTATTATGTAATTATGGAGTTTGATGAAGATGAGATATGAAGGAATGGTGTATCGGCCACCAAGTGAAGCAAGAAGTCTGATTGTACAGGTGACGATAGGATGTGCCCATAACGCCTGTACTTTTTGCACGATGTATAAGGATAAGAAATTCCGCATTCGCGATATGGAAGAAGTGAAGGCGGATTTTGAAGAAGCCTACCAAAGATATGGAGACGGCATTGACAGAATCTTTTTGGCAGATGGTGATGCGCTCACCATTCCGGCGGACGATATGGTGGATCTGCTCGGCTTTATCAAAGAGCGATTCCCGTATGCGAGAATTACTTCCTACGGAGCACCAAAGGATGTGCTTTCCAAGACGCCGCAGGAATTAGAAGAGATACAAAGGGCAGGTCTGTCCATGGTCTACATGGGCGTAGAGTCCGGAGATGATGTTGTGCTAAAAGACATTTGCAAGGGTGTTAGCGCCGAGGAAATCGCGCAGGCCGGAATCAAGCTTAAGAAGGCGGGATTTAAGATGTCGCTGACACTGATTTCCGGAATGGGTGGAAGAGCCAGATTAAAAGAACATGCAATAAACTCAGCAAAACTGATTACGCGAATCAAGCCGGACTTTCTTGGATTCTTAACGCTGATGCTAGACGATGAAGCACCGATTATGAAACCGATTAAAGACGGCTCCTTTGAGCTTCTTCGCCCGGATGATGTGGTGGAAGAGATGCTGTTGTTTTTAAAGGAAGTGGATAGTGACGGTACGGTTTTTCGGTCGAATCACGCGTCAAATTATGTTCCGCTTAAAGGCACCTTAAATCAGGATAAGCAAAGTATGATTTCGTCTTTGGAGAAAGTGCGCAAAGAACACGGTTATCGTCCGGAAAGCTTTCGCGCATTGTAAGAAATTGTGGAAATGTCACAAAAAAATGGAAACTGCGAATGTAAAAATCTCGTAAAAATCTTGTAAATTAATAAAGACAAAGATTAAAATACTTGCTACAATTAATCTGTGTGTAAAAAAGAGGGACAATTCGTTGGAGGATAAACCATGTCTATATTTACAATATTTTCACTGCTTGGAGGCGTAGGCCTGTTTCTGTTTGGTATGACAATGATGTCAACCGGACTTCGAAACGCATGTGGAAGTAACTTACAGGGGATTCTAGAGAAGGCAACCAAGAACAGGGTATTTGCCATCTTGGTTGGTGTCGGTATCACCATGCTGATTCAGTCGTCATCGGCGACTGACGTTATGGTTATCGGTTTTGTAAACTCAGGAATGATGACGCTTGCGCAGGCAATCGGTGTTATCATGGGTGCGAACATCGGTACCACAATCACGGCACAGATTACCGCATTTAGTTTAAGTAACTTTACACCGCTTCTTTTATTTATCGGTGTTGTTTTATATGTATTTGTTAAGCGTAGCTTTATCAAGCATGTTGGTTCTATTATCATGGGATTCGGTATGCTGTTTCAGGGTATTATCATTATGAAGGCTGCCATCGTGCCTCTGTCTGAGACGCAGGGATTCGCAGACTTTATGACAACATTATCCAATCCGATACTGGCACTTCTTTTTGGTGTTGCATTTACGGCATTGCTGCAGAGTTCGTCTTCTTCCATCGTCATATTCCAGGCGTTTGCGGTAGAAGGAATCCTGACCTATGATATTGCCGTATATCTGATTATCGGTGCAGCAATAGGTTCTGTTACGCCGAACCTTCTTGCTTCTCTTACCGCCAATCGTAATGGTAAGAGAACCGCACTTTTGAATCTGCTCTTTAACCTGATTCGTGCGGGTATCTTAATTGCAATTATTAATCTGGTTCCGGGCGTTTTGGATCTCATTCAGAGCCTGTCACCGGGAGATGTCGGTCGTCAGATTGCGAATACACATACCATCTTCGCGATTGTGGCTGTGCTGATTGAGGCACCATTTGCCGGCAGAATTATTAAACTGACACAAAGAATAGTTCCGGTTCTCCCAGAGGAGACACAGAAGTTAGAAGACCGCGAACTGAAATATATGAATGTGACAGCGAACATGCCAACAGCCGTTGCGCTTGGTCAGGCACACATGGAGATTGCACGTATGGGACGCATTGCCTATCGCAACTTAAAGGATGCTGTGGAATGTTTCTTTTCAGGAGATCAGGAGCTGTCAGCCAAGGTTAAGGAACGCGAAGAAACCGTGGACATCTTAAACCAGGAGATTGGTAAGAAGATGGTTGTGCTTCGCGGACTGGTTCTTACGGAAAAAGACTTAGAGCGTGTATCGCTGATGACGATTGCCAGCACGGATATTGAACGCGTATCCGACCACGCGGAGAATATTGTTGAATACAATGACCTCTTAGTTGCGCGTCGTGCGAAGATGTCCGACACCGCAAGAGAAGAACTGAGGGAAATGTCAGAGACAATGCTTCGTTCGTTGAAACTGGCACTCGAGATATTTGAAAATGAAGACTACGAAAAGATTCCTGAATTATATGAACTAGAAGATCGCGTCGATCAATATGAAAATGATTTGATTTCCAATCATGTGGATCGTCTGATGCATTCCGGCTGTGATCCAACTGCCGGCGTTGTGTTCTCGGATATCGTAACAGATATCGAGCGATGCGGAGATCATGCAATCAATATTGCGAATTCGCTTCGCGGTAAAATTATTGAGGAAAGTAAAGAAGTATAAATACTTAGCTTGTAAAAATCGAGACTTTACGGTCTCGATTTTTCTCGTTCATATCCGGAGATTTCGTACACCAATACTAACATTAGATACTCCACAACTAACCCTGATAAATTCTAACCATTGTTCAAAATGCAAAACGCACGACGCCTAATATTGTTAAAATCTAACTAAAATTTGTCTAGTTGCACAAATCGTGGTTAGTTATAATGTGCAATAAAACTAATAAAAAATGATAAATTTGAACAAAGACTATTGATTTTTAACAAAATAGATAGTATAATCCAAGATAAACAAAAACGTTTGCGTTGGTATTACAATACATTTACTGATAAAAGGAGGCTACTAATTATGTTTGACAGAAGAAAATATTTAGGAAGAGTTGGTCTTTTTGCAGCAGGTGTTGCATTTGGTACTCTTGGAATCAAAGCACTTTCAAGTAAGGGTGCTAAGAAGTTCTACACAGGAGTTGCTGCTGTAGGAATGACCGGTAAGGATTGTGTTATGAAGACCGTTACCAAGGTTCAGGAGAACGCAGGTGATGTATGTGAAGACGCTAAGGTGCTGAGTGAGAAATGGGCTGACGAAAGACAGGCTCAGGAACTTGAGAAAGCAAAAGCGAAACTTGCAGAAGCACAGGAAGCTTTGGCAGAGGCAGAAGCAGCTGCAGCTCAAAAAGAGAACAAAGAGGAAAAGTAGTATTTTCAAAAATTAAGATCCGGCCTATGGTGACATGGACCGGATTTTTGTCAAGACTCGCTTGCGAGTCTTGCGCACCGGATTCGGGTCTGCTTTAGCAGACAAATTCCTGTCCGAATCCGTGTGCATCCTCGCGGAGCGTTTAACTCAGTCGGAGCTTGTACCCCGACCGAGTATAGTTTGTCATAACCCCCACCTACGCTAACGCTTAGAGGTGGGGGATTTCTCCGACTGAGTTAAACAAAATACAGAGTAAGGAGCAGGTATATGAAGTTTCGTATTTTACATGAGTCGGCAAGACGTATGCGTGTTCATATGTGTCAGCCTAAGATGAGCTATGAGCAGGCGGATATATTAGAGTACTATCTGCAGCAGAAAAAAGGAATCGACTGTGTGAAGGTACATGAGCGAACAGCCAATGTTATCTTCGAATATTCAATTCCAAAAGAAGAAGTAGAGTCTTATCTTAATGATTTTCATTATAGAGAAGTTGAAGTTCCGGCGGGGCTCATCGAGAATTCATCCAGAGAATTGAATGCAAAGTATCAAGAAAAATTGGTGATGAGAATCTTCTGGAGATATACGAGAAGATGGTTCATTCCAATGCCAATTCGAATTGTTTGGACGACATTTAAGGCAATCCGCTATATCATTAAGGGACTGAAATGTCTTGCAAAGGGCAAGATAGAAGTGTCTGTGCTTGATGCAACAGCAATTGCGGTATCATTATTAAGAAGAGATTTTAGAACGGCAGGATCTGTTATGTTCCTTCTTGGAATCGGAGAACTGCTTGAAGAGTGGACGCAGAAGAAATCAATCGACGATCTTGCAAGAACGATGTCACTTAACATCAGCAAGGTTTGGCTGGTAAGCGATGGACAGCAGGTTCTTGTACCGGCTAATGAGATAAAAGTCGGCGACCAGATTGTGGTTCATATGGGAAATGTAATTCCATTTGACGGAGAAGTCGCACAAGGAGACGGCATGGTCAACCAGGCCTCTATGACAGGTGAAGGCGTGCCGGTTCAAAAAGAAGATGGTGACTATGTCTATGCGGGAACCGTACTCGAAGAAGGCGAGCTGACAATCAATGTCAAGGAAGTTGGATGTTCAAGCCGTTATGAGAAGATTGTACGCATGATTGAAGATTCTGAGAAATTAAAGGCAGGCGCAGAAAGCAAGGCAGAGCATCTTGCAGATAAACTGGTTCCGTATACACTCGGAGGCACGGCACTGACTTATATTTTGACAAGAAATGCAACAAAGGCGTTATCGATCTTAATGGTAGACTTTTCATGTGCACTTAAGCTGGCAATGCCAATATCTGTGTTGTCGGCAATCAGAGAAGCAAGTCAGCACAAAATTACGGTTAAGGGTGGTAAATATCTCGAGGCCGTAGCAGAAGCGGACACGATTATCTTCGACAAGACAGGAACGTTGACAAAAGCAACGCCAACGGTTGCGAAGGTGGTATCATTCTGCAGCAAGTCAGAAGACGAGATGCTTCGCGTGGCAGCCTGCATGGAAGAACATTTTCCACATTCTATGGCGAAGGCTGTAATTGATGCAGCCGCGCAAAAGGGGCTTGACCACGAGGAGATGCACACCAAGGTAGATTATGTGGTGGCGCATGGTATTTCCACAACGATTGATGGTAAGAAGGCCATCATCGGAAGTTATCACTTCGTATTTGAGGATGAGGAGTGCACGATTCCGAGAGGTAAGAAGACACTCTTTAAGGAACTGCCGGAAGAGTATTCGCATCTGTATCTGGCAGTTGAGAATAAACTTGCAGCCGTCATCTGCATCGAAGACCCGGTTAGGGAAGAAGCGGCAGATGTGATTGAACAGCTTCGCAAGAAGGGCATTTCCAAGATCGTGATGATGACGGGAGATTCTGAGAAGACAGCGGCATCCATTGCCAAGAAGATTGGAGTGGATGAGTACTACTCTGAAGTGTTGCCGGAAGACAAGGCTGCCTTTGTCGAAAAGGAAAAGGCGCAAGGCCGCAAGGTCATCATGGTCGGAGACGGTATCAATGATTCGCCTGCACTTTCTGCATCGGACTGCGGCATCGCCATCAGCGACGGCGCAGAGATTGCAAGAGAGATCGCGGACATTACAATCGGTGCTGAGGATTTGTATGAGCTCTTAACACTCAAGGACTTAAGCGATGCACTGATGAAGAGAATTCACAATAACTATAGAGCAATCATGGGATTCAACGGAGGTTTGATAGGTCTTGGCGTACTGGGAATTATGCCGCCGACGGCATCTGCGCTGTTGCATAATGCATCGACATTGCTTATCGGTATGAACAGCATGAAGAATCTGCTGGATTAATGCCTAGTCGAACAACTGTAAAAAGTGTATAATAAATGCGCCGGGAATAAGCCCGGTGCATTTTTTATAATATATGGAGATTGCAATGAGTAAAATCAGAGAAATGTTAGCAGATCAAAATCAGTTCATTTTCTTAGACGGAGCCATGGGAACCATGCTGGTCAGAGCCGGTCTTGAAGTGAGTATCAAACCGGAAGAGATGAACATGAAGCATGCCGATATTGTGGGCGGAATCGCCGGTCAGTATGCGGCGGCAGGCAGCAATATTGTATATGCCAATACATTTGTGGCGAATCGTCACAAACTAAAAGACAGCGAATACACGGTGGAAGAGGTCGTGATGGCGGCTGTACAGGCAGCGAGAAATGCGGTGCCGGAAGATACGATGGTAGCATTGGATATCGGACCAATCGGATTGCTTGTTGAGCCAACGGGTGACCTTCCCTTTGAAGATGCAGTGGATATCTTTAAGGAAATGGTGGATGCCGGTGTAAAGGCGGGCTGCGACCTCGTGGTTTATGAGACGATGTCCGATCTTAATGAACTTCGCGCCGGTGTGATTGCCGCAAAGGAGAACAGCGACCTTCCGATCTTTTGCACGATGTCATTTGAAAAGAGTGGACGCACCTACACAGGCTGTTCGCCGGAAGCGATGGCAGCAGTGCTTGACGGACTGGGCGTGGATGCATTTGGCATTAACTGCTCACTTGGCCCGGTGGAGATTCTGCCATTTGCCAAGACACTTGCATCGGTTACGAATACACCAATCATCATCAAGGCGAATGCCGGTATGCCAGACCCGGTAAAAGGCACCTACGACATCACGCCTGAGGAATTTGGCGGCTATATGAAGGATTACGCAGCGCTCGGCATTCGGATTATGGGCGGTTGCTGTGGAACGCAGCCTTCCTACATCGAGCAGATTAAAGCGCAGGCGCCGGGCAGTTTTGCACCGCATGTTGAGGTTAAGCGCGTACCGATGGCCGGCATTGCAACGCGCATAAGCGAAATCGACGAGCAAATGATTGCGGACAGCATCATCGAACCGGACGAGGATTATCGTGAGGCAGTGCAAGAGGCAAGCGCGGAGGATCTGCAGGATTGTCTTTTGGACTTAGAAGATGATGGCGCAGACTTTTTGATGATAGATGTAACAGGAGCAGCGGATGAGGTTGCGCTCATGAAGGAAATTGTTTCGATGATGCAGCCGATGTCGATGACACCGTTTTTATTTAGAAGCAATGATCCGGCTGTAATCGAGGCTGCACTTCGCCCATATCAGGGCAAGGCGGTTGTCGTAACAGACCCGTCAGCGCTTGATACGGTAAAGCCGGTCGCAGACAAATACGGAGCGGTTCTTTATGCACAGGGGATTGTTTCCTATTGATTTTTGTAAAAAAATAAACTATGTTATAAGAGCAAATGACAAACATATGAAAGAGGTACAAGATGGCAACAGAATTAAAACCTATTAAAGAAGGAAAAGTAAGAGAGATTTATGACAACGGCGACAGCCTCATCATGGTGGCGACTGACAGAATCAGCTGCTTTGATGTAATTCTTCATAATGTAATCTCTAAGAAAGGAACCGTGCTGACACAGATTTCCAAGTTCTGGTTTGATATGACCAAGGATGTGATTCCGAATCATATGATTTCTGTAGACGTGAAAGACATGCCGGAATTCTTCCGGCAGGAGAGATTCGACGGCAACAGCATGATGTGCAAGAAACTGGAAATGCTTCCGGTGGAATGTATCGTGCGTGGCTACATTACAGGTGGTGGCTGGGCCAGCTATGAAAAGGACGGCACTGTCTGCGGCATCAAACTTCCGGAAGGATTAAAGGAATCTGACAAGTTACCGGAGCCAATCTACACACCTTCTACCAAGGCTGAGATTGGTGATCATGATGAAAATATTTCTTATGAGCAAAGTATTGCCCATCTTGAAAAAGCTTATCCTGGAAAGGGTGAGGAATATGCAGCCAAGCTTCGCGACTACACCATCGAACTTTACAAAAAGTGTTCTGATTATGCGCGCACCAAGGGCATCATCATTGCAGATACCAAGTTCGAATTTGGTCTTGATGAAGAAGGCAATATCGTACTTGCAGACGAGATGCTGACACCGGATTCGTCCAGATTCTGGCCGGCAGACGTCTATGAAGCAGGACATTCACAGCCATCGTTTGACAAGCAGATTGCAAGAGACTGGCTGAAAGCAAATCCGGGAAATGATTGGACACTACCGGAAGATGTTGCAAATCAGACAATCGGAAAATACTTGGAAGTATACGAAAAACTGACAGGAAAAAAACTCTAAAAGACATATGAAAACATCGGCGATCTGCAAGATGCAGGAGCCGATGTTTTTGTTTGGGAAGAAATTGTAAATTGGGTTAAAGGAAAGGGGGAGAAAGTTACAATTGCCCCCACTCCCGGGAAAATCCCATCGCTATGTAGTACCGTTTCGGCAGGGAAAACCCAAGCGACCGGATAGGATACATTTTCGAATGCACATCGAGAGCCGCCGTTTCTTGACAAGCATCATTAGCGAGCAAAAGACGAACCGAGGCTGCCTCGGATAGCGTAAAGAAATGGCCCGTCTGCGTAGCAGACTTAGGGATAAGAAAACCAGCGTATCCGCAAACTCGTTTGCAGGAACGCTGGTTTAATTAGACCGTTAGGTGTGCCAACGGCACATCCGGCCATTTCTTGTAAAGTTCTCATATCCATCCTAGCAGAACACGGTCGTCTGCGAGCGAATCAACAGATGCGCAGGAAAGAAACGAAAAGCGGCGGGTCGGTGCAGGCGAAAATCGTATGCCTAGAAGGGAGCGCCGCCCACACACAAAACCGAAACCTACTCATCCTCTTCGACATTCACCGACATATCCTTCGTCGCATGCTTAAAACTCCTAAGAATACCGGAATTATGATAAACCACATTCGAAACCGAAGAACGCGTAAAGACCATATCATATTCCTGGTAAAGCGGAATCATCACAGCCTGTTTCATCAGACGCTCCTCCGCCTTCTTCAAAGACTTGTAGCAAGCCTTGGCAGAAGAAAGACTGTTATCTAAAACAGAGTAGATTAAAAAGTCATATTTCTCATCACTAAGAGCACCATAATTTCTCGAGTTACTCTTGCTGCTGGTAAAAGCTTCCAGATAAGCAGAAGCATCACTGTAATAACCACTTAAGCAAGTAAGAGCGAGGCAATAATTGCCATCAGCCTGATCGGCAAGACGTTGTGCTTTCGGTTCAATGCGAAGTGAGATCGTAACACCGGAAAGGGTAGATTCGATCTGCGACTTGATTGCAGCACCGAGAGCCTGAGAAGTCTCGTCGTCATCCACTAAAAGCTCAAGCTCAAAGGCAGTAACGCCCAGCTGCTTAAAGGCCTTTTTCAAATATTTTTGAGCGAGCTTCGTATCGTAACCAATATAATCGCTGTATTCCGCGCCGGAAGTAAAATCAGAGTCATTCTTCGGATTCACGTCAACGCCGGTAGCAACAGCAGAGTAAGCAGCAGTAGAACCATTGTTTAAGATATCGTTGGTAAGAGAATCGCGGTCGATGGCATAAGTCAAAGCCTTGCGCAGATTCTTGTTATCCAGTTCCTTGTAGCGGACGGTGTTTGGGCTAAGATACCATAAAGCACCGGTGTCAATAGATTTGGAAGAAGCATCCTCAATATCGTCTAAGGCATGCTCACCGCTAAGTGTGATGGTGTCAAGATGACCATCTTCGTAGTCAAGGATGGCGCTTTGCGAATCCTGCACAATCTTGTAATTCAGTTCCGAAACCGTGATGCTGTCGGCATCGTAGTAGTCCTCATTTTTCTCAAACTGAATCCAATTGGTGGAAGTATCATAATCGGTCAAAGTAAAAGCACCATTAGAAAGGACATGGTCGCAGTCAGTTGCGTAGTCCTCGCCGGCGGACTCAACATAAGAGACGCAGGCCGGGTAAAATGCCGGCAGGCATAATAATTCGTCAAAGTTGTCGACCGGGCATTTTAACGTAACTTCAAGAGTGTAGTCGTCGATGGCACGAACGCCAAGCTCAGAGACATCCTTTTTGCCGGCCAGGATAGCAGCGGCGCCCTTGATTTGAGCGACATCGCTAAAGAGGTAGCCGTTCGGGTTACCATCTTCATTATCCGGGTTGACAGCACGTTGCCAGCCACATACAAAGTCGTGGGCAGTAACCGGTTCGCCATTAGACCAGGTAGCATCCTCACGAAGGGTGAAGGTGTAGACCGTTTTGTCGTCGGAAACCGATTCCTCAGCACATAAAGCATTAACAATACTTCCGTCATCAGCCTGTTGTTTCAGTCCGTCTGTAAAATTGGCGATGACTTCCATGGAAGTTTCATCGGTCGCAGCCTGCGCATCGAGAGTTTCGATGGCGTTGGTGAACATAGACTGAATCTTAACAGGTGTTTCTTCTTCATTGTTGTCACCATCGGTTGTCTTACCGGTAGAATCAGAGCTGCCTGAGCAGGCGCAAAGTCCGATTGCCAGGGTAAAGGCAAGGCCGAAGGCGCATATCTTTTTCATACGTTTCATAAATAAGTCTCCTCTTTTTCAAACTGTTACCATTATAGTGATTGCATTCGCGCAAGGCAAGGATTCTGGAAATAATTAAGAAAATCTAAGTAATTAGAGGAGGGTTTGTGTTAAAATCAGTAGGTAAATGAACATGATAGGAGTATGTGATTGGTAATGAACAATGTACTTGTAGCAATCAATGCAAAATATATCCATTCAAATCTGGCCTGCCTGTCGCTGAAAAGTTATGCGGCATCACAGGGACAGCACGCGCAGATTGCAGAATATACCATCAACCAGCCGATGCAGCAGATTCTGGCGGATTTGTTTCGTCACAATCCGGATGTGCTGTTTTTTTCCTGTTACATCTGGAACATGGAGCTGGTGCAGGAAGTGACCAGAGAATTTCATAAGATAAATCCGTCAATTCCCATTTACCTGGGAGGACCGGAAGTGTCCTTTCGTGCAGAGGAGTATGTAACAGAGCATCCGGAGATAAACGGCGTGATGGTAGGAGAAGGCGAAGTGCCATTTACGAAAATCTGCCAGTTCTATGACAGAATTGGAGACTTCGATCAGATACCGGGGCTGGTGTGGCTAACGGAAAATGGCCACGTGCAGGTGCAGCCACAGGGGATGCCACTGCCGCTGGATGAGATTCCATTTTGCTATCCAAGCCTGAAAGGATTAGAGCACAAGATCATCTACTATGAGTCAAGCAGAGGATGTCCATTCTCTTGTACCTACTGTATTTCTTCTATAGATAAGCACCTGCGATTTCGCTCGCTCGATAAGGTCTGTCAAGAACTGCAGTTTTTCCTGGACAACAACGTGCCACAGGTGAAATTCATCGATCGGACATTCAACTGTAATCCGGAGCATGCGCTTGGCATCTGGCGTTATATCTTAGAGCATGATAATGGCGTGACGAACTTTCAGTTTGAAATCGCGGCTGATTTGTTAAAGGCCGACCATATGAGGACGTTGTCGAAGATGCGTCCGGGACTTGTACAGTTGGAAATCGGAATTCAGACGACAAACTTTGAGACGATTCGCGAAATCCATCGAACGATGAGCGTGGGACGCGTGGAAGAAGCCGTGACGGCAGTGCGTAAGATGAATAACATTCACCAGCATCTGGATCTGATCGCGGGACTTCCGTATGAAGACTATGAGTCCTTTCAAAATTCATTTGAAGATGTGTACCGCTTAGAGCCGGACCAGCTGCAACTCGGATTTTTGAAGGTGCTTCGAGGCTCCTACATGTATGATCATGCAGAAGAATACGGCCTCGTCTATACAGACAAGCCGCCGTACGAAGTGCTGCAGTCGAGATGGGTGACCTACGGACAGATGCTGAATCTGAAGCTGGTAGAAGAGATGGTGGAGACCTATTATAACACCGGCCAGTTTAGGACTACGCTGCCGGTAGCAGAGACGATGTATGAGACGGCATTTGAATTCTACCTGCATCTGGGAGCCTTTTATGCAAGCTTTGGATGGCTGAATAACAAGGTGAGCCGTCTTCATAAATATGTATTGTTGCTGCAGTTGATCAAAAACACGGCACCGGAATTATTTGAACTGGCACAAGAAACCCTGCTGTACGACTATTACCTTCGAGAAAAAGCGAAGAAGCGCCCGAAGTGGGCACCGGATTTGTCCGGCAGGAAAAAGGAGATTGCAAGAGCACTAAGACTTTTGGGATATGAGCAAAAGTACTGCGACCTGCAACCATTTACGATACCGGTCTGGGACGTCAAACGAGGAATGCCATTTCCGAAAAAAGGCGAGGAAAGATGGGTGTTGTTTGATTATGAGAAGCGGGATGTGATTACGAATAACGCAACCGTAACGATTCTAGATGAGCTTCCGACATAAATAGACTCAGAGGGGAGAGGAGGACAAATAATATGACAGATCAAATGAAATTATATTTTCGAAAAAATGTAGACATCAAAGGCGCAATTGCGCCAACCATCGTTGTGACCGGAATCTTTTTTGTCATCTATTATTTCTTTGGTGTGGAAAATACGATCATTGGTCCATGTGTGACTCTTTCTTATCTGTATTTTGCGAACTTAAGTAACCACTATGCGAGCATGCTAAAGACATTTCTAATCTACATGGTGCTGGCGGTGGCGGCTTACGTGGCGGCGCTGTCGCTGCCACTTGCGATTGTGGTTAACGCCGCAGTCTTCTTTTGGATTGTATACCATCTGATCGACGAGTACCATCCGGACAACTACTATACGCCCGGGATGGCATTTATCTTATTTCAGCTGTCGCCGGTAACCGGAGTGAGCGGGCTGTCGATGCGGCTGGTGGCGCTCATCCTTTCATTTGCGATTGCATTTGTCGTATTACTGGTACTGCCGGCGCGCCACAACAAAAAGGATGTGCGCAAGTTGGTAGGACAGGGATTCGACATCGGTGAGCAGCTTTATGAGGCCTATGTTGCGGGCGACCGCTTGCTGGTAGAGCAAAAACAGCAGCTGCTTCATCTGCTTAATGAGCAGATCTGCGATGAAATCTACTTATATAATTACGCCGGATTTCGAAAGGAAAACAAGGTGAACTGGTATTGCCGCTTTGTGGCACTATTCCAGGTCATCACCGTTTTGAGTTACAATCTTGATGTAGAAGAAAAAGCACCGCAGATTAAGAATATGCTTGTGAACTTCAGGGCATTATATGAAGAAGATCAGGCAAATGACTTTAGTAAGAAACTCGAATTTAAAAAGGATAAGCCGGACATCCGCTCCTTCACCCTGCGATTCGCACTTCGTATGCTGATTGTGATGACGGCATGCATGGTCTACGGCTATGTCTGTCCATGGGGAAATGGTTTCTGGCTTGCTGTATCGGTTTACTTTATGATGGTGCCGCTGTATGAGAATATCACCGGCAAGATCAAAGGGCGTCTGATGGGAACTATCGCGGGCGTGGTGCTGTGCTTTTTGCTTTTTACCATCTTCCCAAGTACCCAGGCGCATGTTGTAATACTGATTATCTTTAATTTTTTGATCAACAGTTCCAAAAATTATGCGACGACCGTTGCCTATCTGACGTGTGCGGTGCTGGCGCTTAATATCACACCGGAGAATATTGATTTTACCCTGCTGGAGCGACTGATTTACACCTTTGGCGGAGGAGCGCTGACGCTGCTGGGCTGTAGATTTATCTTCCCGATTCGGATTGAACCGGAGGCAGAATATCTGATGTCTAGGCTGAATCGCCTGCGCGAGGAAATGGAAAGAATCAAGATGCATACCGGCGAAAGCCCGGAGGAACTTCGGCATGAAAGAGATCAGCTATTGATTCGTTCGTATCTGCTTAGCCGAAGACTTCGACGCTATAATCAGGCGCTTCCGCATGAGAAGCGTAATGAACATCTGCTCGAGGTGCTGAATCAACACATGAATGACATGTCTCTTTATCTGGTGCATCACTTTGTTGGTGTAAAAGGAAGGGTATAAGTAAAAGTTATGGGGATATAGCCAATAAGAATGGTACTAAAGTACGGTATGGTGTAGAAAACAAAACAATAATATGTTAAAATGTTCTTTGTAAAAAATAAAGAGGGACAGCATATCTGCGTTGAGGGTTAACAACACAGAAGAAAGCGTAAGCAACCTAAGGGTAACATTAACTGGAAGTTTACAAATGCGACCGAGACAGGAGAACATGTATGATTAGTAATCGACAGTTGGAAGTATTTGTGACCGTATACGAAGAAAAAAGCATGACAAATGCCGGAAAAAAATTATTTATGACACAGCCTGCAGTATCGCAGGCGATTCGAGAAATCGAAACATATTTTGACGTTATTTTATTTGAGCGAGTGGGCTCGAAGCTTTATGTGACCCAATCCGGGGAAACTATGTATTACTATGCAAAACGCATCTTTACCTTATTTGAAGAAATGGATTCGGAGATGCGTAATGTGCAGGGCGTCCGGGAGATCACGGTAGGAGTTAATATCTCTGCCGGCACAGAATTAATTCGTCGCTATATAGATGGATTTGAGAAAGAGTATCCGCAGATTAAGGTGCGGGTCAAAGTCTCAAGGTCATCTGTATTAGAGAAGATGCTAAAAGAACAAGAACTTGACATCGCAATCTGGGAAGACCTTACGAAAAAGGCTGACTATCTGATTCAAGAGCCGTATTACAAGGATAAGATTGCAGTTGTTGCAGCAAAGGATTCTCCACTTGCGAAAAAGAAGGATCTGGTGTTAAAAGATCTGGCAAATGAGCCGTTTTTGCTTCGGGAAAGAGGCGCCGGCGTCAGAGAAAAGTTTGAACAGCTGACAAGGCTTAATGACATAGACATTGAAATTCTGTGGGAGAGCACCTCGACAAAGGCGCTCGTGAAAGCAACGCAGGATGGATATGGAATCGCCGTATTGCCGTATCTGCTGGTTCGCGATTATATCGAGGAAGGCTCGCTTGTAGAACTGGATATTACAGATGTGTCGCTTAAGAGAAATCTCAATATTGTATATCACAAAGACAAAATTTTCTCACAACCATTACAGCGATTTGTTGACATAATCCGTGCGGATGGAGAGACAGACGCTATGTAAAAACAGAAGAAATGATAAAGAGGTGCTACCAAAAAGCAGCACCTCTTTTTTATGCACGATTCAAAAGTTCATTCTTAATATCGTATAACTTCTGTGACAAGTCCACATGAATCTTTTGCGGATTCACAAGTCTTCTGGACTCATCCCATAATGTTTCTTTTTCACGATTACAATATTCACGAATCTCCATAACAGGAGGAGACTGATAGACAGACTTACCATTCTTAATGACAGGCACAAGAAGTTCCTTCATGGTGTAACTGCCGCCCGGAAGAATCGTCTTTTTCCAAGGTTCATTAGGGTCAAATAGTTTCAGCTCCTTAGACAGATCATATTGTTCATCAACAAGGCAGATCAAATCGCCCTTAATCTTGCCGGTCTCCTTATCATAAATACGATAAACTGTTTTATCACAAGGATTCGTCACCTTCTCAGAATTCTCAGAAAGCTTAATCTTCGGAACAAATTTGCCGTCCTTACCCTGGATGGCAGCCAACTTGTATACGCCACCAAAAGAAGGATTGTCCTTGGCGGTGATCAGATGCGTGCCAACACCCCAGGAGTTGATGGCGGCGCCCTGAATCTTAAGACTTTGAATCAGATATTCATCAAGGTCGTTGGAAGCAGAGATGACAGCATCCTCAAAGCCGGCTTCATCAAGCATAGCGCGCGCTTTTTTCGATAAGTACGCAAGGTCGCCGCTGTCCATGCGGATACCATAGTGCTTAAGCTCGATGCCCTGTTCACGCATTTCGGTAAAGACACGGATAGCATTCGGAACACCGGAATGCAGCGTATCGTAAGTGTCGACGAGAAGTGTGCAGGCATTCGGATATAATTCGGCATATGTTTTAAATGCACGATATTCATTTGGAAAACTCATAATCCAGCTGTGGGCGTGAGTACCAAGAACCGGAACGTCAAACAGCTTGCCGGTTAAAACATTGGAGGTGCCGATACAACCGCCGATGACGGCAGCGCGGGCGCCGAAGGTACCACTGTCCGGACCTTGTGCACGACGAAGACCAAATTCCATGACGCCATCACCATTGGCGGCATAACAGACACGAGAAGCCTTGGTCGCAATCAGGCTCTGATGATTGATGATGTTAAGAAGAGCGGTCTCCACCAGCTGCGCCTCCATAATCGGAGCGACAACCTTTACGAGCGGTTCGCGAGGGAAGATAATGCTGCCCTCCGGAATCGCATAGATATCTCCGGAGAATTGAAACGCAGACAGATATTCCAAAAAGTCCTCGCCAAAAATGTTAAGCTCTCTCAAGTAGTCAATGTCTTCTTTACTAAAAGACAGATGTTCAATATAGTCAATGAGCTGCTCGAGCCCTGCGCTGATGGCGTAGGCACCGCCGCAAGGATTCTCTCGGTAAAAGGCATCGAAGATGGCGACATCCCGATTGCCGGCTTTGAAGTAGCCTTGCATCATCGTAAGCTCATATAGATCGGTGAGCAAAGTTAAATTGTAGTTACTCATAATTTCCTTCTTTCCCATGGAATCAACAGCCCATGTCTAATTTAATTTCAAATCGCCCGGCTTAATCCAGCCAATCTTTCGTTCAATCTTACAGATAATCGTGCAGATAACAGCCGGAAGGATAAAGCAGATTAAGATGAGTCCAATCCAGTCAAATGCAGTAATCGATTTGCCGTCAGCGACCCATCCCGAGTAGACACCGATCTGTCCGACAAGACCGCAGGTACCCATTCCGGAAGAAACAGGCGAACCATTCATCTCCAGCTTGAAGATACAAGTGGCGATTGGACCTGTGATGGCACTGCAGATGATCGGAGGAATCCAAATCCGGGGATTCTTTACGATGTTACCCATCTGGAGCATGGAAGTACCGATGCCCTGTGAGATGAGACCGCCCCATCTGTTTTCGTAAAATGACATGACGGCGAATCCAACCATCTGTGCGCAGCAACCGGCAACCGCAGCGCCGCCTGCAAGGCCAATCAGGCCAAGACCTGCGCAGATTGCGGCAGACGAAATCGGAAGCGTGAGCGCAATGCCGACCAGGACTGCGACGATGATGCCCATCATAAATGGACGAAGCGTCGTCGAAACCATAATCAGGTTACCAAGCCAGCCGGCCAGAGTACCGATGTGCGGAGCAATCAGTGAAGATAAGACAACGCCGATAATAATCGTAACACCGGGGGTGACGATGATATCAATCTTGGTTTCCTTAGAAACCGCCTTACCAAATTCCGCAGCAATTACGGAGATGATTAATACGGCAAATGGACCTCCCGCACCACCAAGCGTGTTGGCGGCACTACCGACCGCAAGTAGTGAAAATAATACAAGCGGCGGAGCCTGCAGGGCATAGCCGATGGCAACAGCCATGGCAGGACCGGCCATAGCAGTGGCGAATTCGCCGATGGTCAGCAGATAGTCAATACCGGCCTGCTGACCGATGGTATTTAAGATAGTACCAATTAAAAGGGTACAAAACAGACCTTGTGCCATGGCACCAAGTGCGTCAACAGCGTAACGCTTTACCGAAATCTCAATATTTTTGCGTTTCAAAAACGCTTTCATCTTATTCATGTTAAAACTCTCAATCCTTATTAAATTTGACAGGTTCGTAATCTTGAAGCTTCGCAAGATAACGTTTCCTTTGAAGTTCCTCCTGAATCAGGTCCAGCAGCCTTTCAGAGTCCGCTTCCACAGTGTGATAGTGATAACCGGAGGTGACATTTTTTAAAAGTGAGGACTTGCCACCGGATAATTCCTTCATATAATTATCGATGTCTTGTTGCGAGCGGATGTTAAGCGTGGCACGCATCACACCGTAGATCTTGTGATAGACAAAGACATCCTTAATGCGTCCGCCCAGGCTGACGATGGCAGAAAGCTCGTCGGCGACCTCGTCATCACCGTGGATTACTTTGAACACGCGGCAGTATCCTGAGGAACCTTGTATCAGGTAACCACGATTGGTGGAGAGAATCTCAATGCCGTTCGCGCGAAGCAAAGCGATATCCTGAACAATGACCTGCCGGCTCACGTTCATCTCGCGGGCAATGGCATCACCGGAAAGCGGCTTAGAAGATGCATGTAAGAGATTCACAATTTCGGTTCTTCTTTCTTCTCCGTTCATAACGCTCAGTCCTCCTTAAAGATATAGTTGTTAAAATTATAAGCGATAACGCAGTGTATAGCAAATCAGGGTTTCCGTTTTGGCTTGACCTATGAATAATTGGAAAATATCGGGATTATTCTTTCAACTTGTTGAAATTTTGCTATAATGTAGGTACACATTTAGTTGGATAATATAATATTAAGTTAGCTAGAAGAAAAAAATTATTAGGAGGTATCAATATGGCGGATAAGTTTTATGCAAAGAGTCCGGGAAACAATGGTTATATTAAGAACCTTGAAGTACTGTCTGTTTGCGAATGGGACGGCCTTAGTAGTGCGTTCCAGATGCAGCTTTATAAAACCGACGAAGGTAAGTACTATATCTATGGTACAGGCTTTGGTGGATTCCATGGCTCTTCCATCGTCATTGCAGAAGTAACAGATCCGAAGAACCCAAGATTTGTAAAACGTATGGTTTGTCTGGATCCGGAAGAATATCCAACGACATCTTCTCCAAAGCTTCAGATTGCAGAGGATAAGTTGATCGTAGCCATGACAGCAGGTTCCGGTCCTGGTGCGCTTGTAGAACAAAGCGAACTGCAGAACATGAAATGTCAGGCAGGAATTCAGATTTATTCCTTAAAGAATGATCCGGAGAATCCGGAATATCTTGGTTATTGGGATTGTGGAGTACCACATTCCATGGGTGTACATCGTTTCATGTATAACGGTGGCCCTTACTGTTATCTTTCTTGCGAATCTATGAGATTCGAAGGAATGATTATGAGAATCGTAGACATCTCAGACCCGGCCAACCCACATGAGGTTGGTAACTGGTGGGCACCTCATCAGTTCGTAGATGGATATCCGGGAAGAGAAGTCGATCATCACGCAGGACATATTCCGGCATTCATGGACAAAGGATGGATGCATGGACCGCCATTTAGACGTGATGACGGAATTATGTTCTGTGGTTACGGCGGAGACGGTTTATATGTACTTGATACAAAGGATGTCACAAGACCAAAACTTCTTGGACAGCTGAAACTCATGCCGGCATTTTCTTCACACCTTGCAGGCGCACGTACTCACTCAGCACTGCCACTTCCTGGCCGTGACTTGTGCGTAGTAACGAATGAAGGAGAGCGTTTCCAGTTCTTCCCGAAGGGATCAATTAAGGAAGCACAGGCAATGAACAACCTGCATATGGTTGATGTATCAGATCCATCAAAGCCAACCATGATTGCACAGTTCCCATATCCGGAAGTACCGGAAGACTTCCCATATCCAAACTTCAATGTTATGGATCTTGGATGCCCGGGACCATTCGGACCACACAATGTGCATGAACCAATGAGCAATAAGCCATGGCTTGAGCAGGATGGCAATGTAGTATATGACTGCTACTTCCATGCAGGACTTCGTGTTTATGATGTATCGGATCCTTTCTATATTAAAGAAAAGGCTTACTTCATCCCACCAAATCCTGTTAAGAAACCGGAAGAATCCTTCTTCCCGGGACTGCCTGGCCCACGTAATGCCATGACAGAAGATTGTTGTGTAGACGACAGAGGATACATCTATGTAACCTGTTTCGATGACGGATTCTATATCCTGAAGAAATTATACGACTAAGATAAGCGATAGAGGCTGTGAATTTCACGGCCTCTATTTTTATGAAAATGTGGGCGAGAGCGCATTATCATGTTATAATGAAGATTACCAGATTAGTGAGGTTGATGATATGATATTACCCGAAGCGTTTTGCGAGCGGATGAAGCAGCTCCTTGACGAAAAAGAATACAAGGAGTTTATGGAAAGCTATGATAAGCCACGAAGTTATGGGCTAAGAGTCAATCCGCTAAAGCCGGCGAAGATGGACCATATACAGCTTGAGCCGGTTGCCTGGTGCGACACGGGATATTATTATCAGTCTGAAGACAGGCCGGGAGTGCATCCACTTCACGAAGCGGGAGCTTATTATATCCAGGAACCAAGCGCGATGGCCGTCGCGCCCCAGCTTGAGGTAAAGCCGGGGGAGAAGGTGCTCGATTTATGTGCGGCGCCGGGAGGAAAGACAACGCACCTGGCAGGACAGCTAAAAGGCGAAGGTCTGTTGGTGGCCAATGAATACGTTGCATCAAGAGCGAAGATTCTGTCGCAGAATGTAGAGCGCATGGGCGTTCGAAACTGCGTGGTGTTAAATGAGACGCCGCAGCATTTGGCGCAGGTATTTCCGGCATTTTTTGATAAGATTTTAGTAGATGCCCCATGTTCCGGAGAGGGCATGTTTCGAAAGGAAGAAGTGGCAAGGCAGCAGTGGAGCACGGAGAATGTAGACATCTGTGCGCAGCGCCAAAAAGAGATCTTAGAGTGCGCTGTTTCGATGCTGGCACCGGGCGGACGATTGGTGTATTCAACTTGTACATTTGCACCAAAAGAAGATGAACAGATGGCAGAATGGATCCGTGAGACCTATTCGAATCTGGAGATTTTACCGATGAAGAAGGTGGGTGGCATCGAAGATGGCAGAACGCCTTGGAGCGAGCATGCCGGGGAAGATATCGCTTATACAGCAAGGCTGTGGCCGCACCGATTACGAGGTGAGGGACATTACATTGCAGTATTTTCGTCTGCGATGCAAGAATACGAGCAGTCAACGGAAGAACGAAAGAAGAAGAAAAAGAAACTATCACCGGCAAAGCAGCAGGTGATAACAGCATATGAGACATTTGCAAGGGAGACCTTAAGCTGCGAGCTAAAAGGGCGATATGAAGTGTTTGGAAGCAGAATCTATCTGGTTCCGGAACAGATGAAATCGCTAGAAGGGCTTAAGGTGCAACGAGCAGGATTGGAGCTGGGTGAAGAAGTCAAGGGGCGCTTTGTGCCGGCACATGCACTTGCGATGGCTCTTACGGACGAGGAAGTCAGACAGTGCTGCGAGTTGAGGGACAACGCAGCATCTTATATACATGGAGAAGTGATTCATGCGCAGGCACCGAAAGGGTGGACTTTGATGCAGGTTGAAGGTGTCAGTATTGGCTGGGGTAAATCAACAGGAACTCAGATCAAAAATCACTATCCAAAAGGACTTAGAAAGTAGGGTTATGTATTATGGAAATAATTGCGGTTGATGACGAAAAACTGGCACTGGAAAGCCTGGTCAGTTCAATCGAAAAAGCAGCACCGAACGCAGGTGTTCATGGGTTTCGACTCGGTGCAGACGCAATTGCATATGCGCTGGAGACGAATTGTGACATCGCTTTTTTGGACATTGAGCTTCGCGGAGAGAGCGGACTTGAGATTGCAAGAGCGCTAAAAGAGATGAATCCGAAGATTAATATTATCTTTACGACCGGTTATGGAGAATATGCCGGGGATGCATTTGGCATTCATGCAAGCGGCTACGTGATGAAGCCGATTACGGAAGAAAAGATTGCCCATGAGCTTAAGAATCTGCGGCACCCATATGAAGAGAAGGAAGACAGACTGCTGGTTAAGGCATTTGGGAATTTTGAGGTGTTTGCAGATGGACAGCCTCTTAAGTTCCAGTATACAAAGGCGAAGGAACTTTTGGCTTATCTGGTAGATAGAAACGGGGCACTCGCCTCGAATCAGGAGATTCTTGCGACGCTGTGGGAAGATGATGATCTTGAAAGCAATCATAGTTCGTATCTGAAAAATATTCGAAAAGACCTTATGGAGACACTGGCAGAAGCCGGACACGAAGACGTGCTCGTGCGCCAGAGGGGCAAGATGGGAATTGTCCCGGATAAGATTTCCTGTGATTACTTCGATTATTTAAATGGAGAGAATATGGATGCCTATCGCGGCGAATACATGACGCAGTACAGCTGGAGCGAGCTGACGCACGGATTGCTGTTTTAACTCAGTCGGAGAAATCCCCCACCTCTAAGCGTTAGCGTAGGTGGGGGTCTTGACAAATAGGAAAGATTGTCTAGGACCTTTTTGTGTCCTTTTAAATGATATACTTTTAAAGTAATTAATCGAGCGGAAAGCAGGTGATCACATGACAATCGTAGCAGTAGAAGAAAAATCAAGTGAACTAGACCGTTTGACACATGTTATTGAAGGAGAAGCTCCGGAAGCTAACGTGTGGGGATTCACAAGTGCTAAGAATGCCATGGATTGCATCGAACGAATCGGATGCGATGTGTTGTTCACCGATGTGATTTTAGAAGATGGTAATGGTCTTGAATTTGCCAAGAAAGTGATGGAACTGAATCCGGAAGTGAATGTTATCTTCACGGCAGAGAGTGCATCATTTGCCAATGCGGCATTTCAATTATATGCAAGCGGGTATATTACCAAGCCAATCACTCCGCAGAAGGTTGCAAAAGAGTTATGCGAGCTTCGCTATAACGGATTTGCACAACCTATTTAACACATGCTTATCTCTAAAATAGTTTCGTTTATATAACCCTCAAACCCAAAGAAAAGGGACTGTGAAAAGTATTTTACTTTTTGCAGTCCCTTTTCGATTGTAGCCGGGGAAGAATTGACAACAGACCGATTTATGGGCATAATAAAGATACGAAAGATAGGACTTTTGTACGGAGAAAAGTAAAAATTATTAAATTGAGGAGGTAGCACTATGGATAAATTTAGCGAAGGCGTACGAAAATTCTTTTTAGCAGGAGTTGGTGCAGTGGCGGTAACTGCAGAAAAGTCACAGGAAATCATCAATGATCTGGTAGAAAAGGGAGAGCTTACCGTAGAACAGGGTAAGTCCATGAATGAGGAACTTAAGCACAAGGTGACAAGCCGTGTAAAACCAACACCGGAAGAGCGCGCAGATCATATTGTAGACAGATTGTCTGAAGAAGATCTTGAAGCACTGAAGGCAAAACTTGCACAGATGGACGAAGAAGAGGAAGAGGAAGAAGAATAAGGATAAGGTTCTATGGCAGAGCAAAAAATGATTTCGCAGGCAGGCCGCTTTAAGGAGATTATCGGTGTTTTAATGAAACACGAGATCATGAAGGGGTTAAGTCCTGAAAAAGTACGACTGATCATTGAAGATCTTGGGCCGACATTTGTAAAGCTCGGACAGATTATGTCAATGCATTCAGAAATTTTGCCAAAAGAATATTGTCTGGAGCTGGAAAAACTTCGCTCTGATGTAAAGCCGATGACATTTGAAGAGGTGACAAGTGTGCTGCAGGATGCATACGGTCAGCCCGTCGGCGATATATTTGCAACGATTGATAAAGAACCGCTTGGGTCTGCGTCGATAGCGCAGGTCCATGCGGCTACTTTGACGAGTGGAGAGCGCGTTGTTATGAAAGTGCAGCGTGCGGGCGTCTATGAAAAGATGTCACAAGATATGGCTCTGCTTCATCGCGGTATGAAATTCTTACGATACCGCAGTTATTTTGATGCCGTCGATTTTGACGAAATCTTAGACGAGATGTGGGCAGTGGCACAAGAAGAAATGAATTTCCTGATCGAGGCGTCTAATATAGAAGAATTTGCACGACTCAATGAGGAAGTTGCATTTGTTACCTGTCCGATCTTGTATCGGAAGTACACGACATCGCAGGTTCTGATTATGGAGATGATTGACGGCTGCGGTGTGGACGAAGGCGATAAATTATTGCAGCAAGGATATGACCTGTCGGAGATCTGTCGAAAGATGGTGGATAACTACTTAAAGCAGATCTTAGAAGATGGATTCTTCCATGCAGACCCGCATCCCGGCAATCTTAGAATCCGGGATGGTAAGATTGTATGGATTGACATGGGAATGATGGGGCGACTCTCACCGAGAAGCCGGAGCCTTTTAGATGATATCATAGCCGGTATCGCAACGCAGGATATCAACCAGATTAAGGACGGCCTTCTTGCAATCGGAGAGCCAACTGACCGCGTCGACCATCACAAATTATTTGTAAGTTTAGATGAGATTGTAACGCGTTATGCAACGGCGAATCTGGGGTCTATCAATCTGTCGGAAGTGATCGATGCATTCTTCACGGCGATGGCGGAAAATAAGATTCGAATCCCGGGCACTTATACCATGCTGGTAAGGGGACTTGCCACAATTGAGGGCGTGGTGGCGAATCTGGCGCCGGATGTGGACATCCTGACGATTGCCAAAAGCCGCATGAACGAGATGTATCTTCAGAATCTGGATATTCCAAAGGAGCTTAAGCGAAATGGAAGGCTCATCTACCGTTCTTTAAAAAAGGCGATTGAAATACCGGGAACAACCTCAGACCTGCTCCGCATGTTTATGCGGGGACAGACAAGGCTCAATCTTGATTTGCACGCAACAGAAGACCTTAGCAAATTGCTGACGAGACTGGTACGCGATGTGGTTATGGGTCTGATTGTAATGGGACTGCTTATAGGTTCTAGCATTATCTGTGTGACAGATATGAGACCGAAGTTATTTGGCATTCCGGTGATTGGAGCAGCCGGATATATCATTGCGGTGGCACTGGCAGTATTCTTAATCTGGCAGCAGCATCGCAGAATGAGAAAGAAAAAGCGCAGACGTCGTAAGAAGAGGAAGGTGTAATATGCCAAAGTCAGAAAATCAGAAACAGAAATTGTTATATCTGCAGAAGATTCTTATGGAAGAGACCGACGAGCAGCATCCGATTTCGGTTCCGCAGATAATAGATAAATTAGAACTGCATGACATTAAAGCAGAAAGAAAAAGTATCTATGATGACATTAAGGTTTTGACGGCCTGGGGCATGGATATCGAGAATCGAAGAGCCAAGCCTTCAGGATTTTATCTGGCGTCCCGCGACTTTGAACTGGCAGAGGTGAAGATGCTGGTAGACCTTGTGCAGTCGTCTAAGTTTATTACGGAAAAGAAATCAAACGCGCTGATTAAAAAATTAGAAGGCATGGTCTCACATACGCAGGCCAAAGAGTTGCAGCGCGAAGTGGTGGTAGCCAACCGCGTGAAGACAGACAATGAAAATATCTACTATAACATTGACGAATTACATCATGCGATTGCGGACAATAAAAAGATTACATTTGAATACTATACCTGGAACATAAAGGGCGAAAAGGAGCTGCGCCATGGCGGACAGCTATACTGCGTCAGCCCGTGGAAACTGACCTGGGATGACGAGAACTACTATCTGATTGCCTTTGATGACAAGGCGAAGATGGTGAAGTTCTACCGCGTAGATAAGATGCAGCACATTGAAACGATTGACGAGCTTCGCGACGGACGCGATAAGTTTGAAAAGCTGGATATGGCAAGATTCGCCAAGAAGACATTTGGCATGTTTGACGGAGAAGAACGAACCGTGACCATCACCATGCCGGAAGAGATGACAGCAATCGTGTTCGACCGGTTTGGACGCGATGTGGCAATTCGAAAGGACGCGCCGGGACGCATTCGGTTCCATGCAGATATTGCCGTCAGTAAGCAGTTCTATGGATGGATCTCTTCTCTTGGAACGGGCGTGAAGATTGAAAGTCCGCAGGATATCAGACAGGACTATAAGGAGTATCTAAAGGCATTGATTGAAAGTCAGGAAAAATAAGAATCAAAAAAGGCTTTGCCAGAAGTGATGGCAGAGCCTTTCATTTTCCAAAATTTTTATAAAACAGACATAAAATCTTCACAGCGGTCTTATTGATTTTAAGGGTGTAAACACCTATAATAGATTAATAGTTTGGAATATAATCCGGGGAAGTGTATCGGATTGTAAATCCAGGAGGATTACATGGATAAGAATTACAATAATAACAACAACTACAATAACAATTATAACAACAATAATTACAACAATAACGGTGGTAATAACAACAATAACAATAATAACAATAACAACGGAGGCGGTGGAAACGGCGGAGGTGGCCGTGGACCGACGATGCT
This sequence comes from Eubacterium sp., assembly GCA_024690665.1. Classification (GTDB taxonomy): domain Bacteria; phylum Bacillota; class Clostridia; order Lachnospirales; family Lachnospiraceae; genus Eubacterium_C. The sequence continues at coordinate 29,757 of JAILOU010000020.1, read as the reverse complement.
GGTATTTATCTTTGCCGCGTTGTTTGCGCTCATGATTATGAGCTTTTTGTCAAATCGGATTACCTCGATGTCCAACCAGGAGATTTCATATACGGAATTTCTTGAGATGGTAGAAGAAGACAAGGTAGAAGAAGTTGAGTTTTCGACATACCAGATTAATATCACGCCGAAGACGGACGACAGCTCATCGGATTCAGATTCGACGACTACGACGAATAGTCTGACTTCATCACTGGATACCTCGGTAACAACAACGTATTACACAGCGCGCATTACCGATGAAGATCTGCTTCCGCTTTTGAAGGAACATGATGTTGTGATTCGCGGAACCATTCCGGATACGCGATCAACGATTTTATATAACATCTTAAGTATCCTGATTCCGATTGCACTGATCTGGATTTTGCTTGGATTCGCCATGCGAAGAATGGGCGGCGGTTCCGGTGGACTGATGGGCGTTGGCAAGAGCAATGCCAAGGTCTATGTGGAAAAAGAAACCGGCGTGACATTTGCCGATGTGGCAGGACAGGACGAAGCAAAAGAATCACTGCAAGAAGCGGTTGATTTTCTACATAACCCGAGAAAGTACACAGATATCGGCGCGAAGCTGCCAAAGGGTGCACTTCTTGTCGGCCCTCCGGGAACCGGTAAGACCCTGCTTGCCAAGGCAGTTGCCGGAGAAGCGAAAGTACCGTTCTTTTCTATGGCCGGTTCTGCTTTCGTAGAGATGTTTGTCGGTGTCGGAGCATCCCGTGTGCGTGATTTGTTTAAAGAAGCACAAAAACAGGCACCATGTATCATCTTCATCGACGAGATTGATGCCATCGGTAAGAGCCGTGACTCTCACTATGGCGGAGGCAATGATGAACGTGAGCAGACCTTAAACCAGCTCCTTGCGGAGATGGATGGTTTCGACAGTTCGAAGGGTGTTATGATTCTGGCGGCGACGAACCGTCCGGAAGTTCTGGATAAGGCACTTCTTCGTCCGGGACGATTCGATCGAAGAATCATCGTGGAAAAGCCGGACCTTAAGGGTCGTTATGAAACATTGAAAGTACATGCGAAGAATGTACTGATGGATGATTCCGTTGATCTTAACGAGATCGCGCTTGCAACAAGCGGAGCAGTAGGTTCCGACCTTGCCAATATGATCAACGAGGCTGCCATCAATGCAGTTAAGCATGGCAGAAGATTTGTTAATCAGCAGGATTTATTTGAATCCGTAGAGCTTGTCATCGCCGGTAAGGAGAAAAAAGACAGAATCCTTGGCGAAGACGAGAAGCGTATCGTGGCTTATCACGAAGTTGGACACGCGCTTGCAGCAGCATTGCAAAAGGGCTCTGAACCGGTACAAAAGATTACGATTGTACCGCGTACCATGGGAGCGCTTGGTTATGTTATGCAGGTTCCGGAAGAAGAAAAGTATCTGATGACGGAGAAGGAACTTCGCACAGAGATTGTAACATTTATGGCCGGTCGTGCATCAGAAGAGATTGTATTTGATTCTGTCACAACCGGAGCATCCAATGATATTGAAAAAGCAACGAAGATGGCTCGTGCCATGGTTACCCAGTATGGTATGTCTAAGAAGTTTGGACTGATGGGACTCGAGTCTGTTGAGAATCGTTACTTAGACGGACGCGCAGTATTAAACTGCGGCGAGCAGACTGCAGCGAAGATCGACGATGAAGTGATGCAGATTCTCAAGGAAGCTTATGAAAAAGCGAAAGAGCTGTTAGAAGAGAATCGCAGTATCTTAGACGAGATTGCGGATTATCTGTTTGAGCATGAGACCATCACCGGTAAGCAGTTTATGAAGATCTTCAGAAGACTGAAAGGAATTCCGGAGCCGGAAGAAGAAGAGTCAGAAGAAGATAAACTCAAGGCGAAGAAGTCGAAGCCTCGCGTTCATATGAAACCGGTACAGCCGGATAAACCAAAGGAAGAGCCGAAGATTGACCTGTTTGCGGTTGACATTGCGCCGGAGGATATTGTAGATCCGGCTAAGGAAGCTGAAGAAGAGCAGGTCGTAAAAGAACCGGAAGTCATCGAAGAACCGGAAGCGATAAAAGAGCCGGAAGTTACCGAAGAGCCGGAAACTACTAAGGAGCCGGAAGTCATCGAAGAGCCGGAAACTACTAAGGAGCCGGAAGAAACAAAAGAGCCGGAAGTTACCGAGGAGCCACAAGTAGAGGCGCAGCCGGAGGAAACAGCAACAACAGCGGATGTAGATGCAGAAGCTTTCTTAAAAGAGAAGGAAGAAGAAGCTCGATTAGAGAGATTACTCCGCGGAGAATAGAGGGATCGCCATGTTTGATATTCCGGAAGAATTAAAGAAACTGCCGGACAGGCCGGGTGTCTATCTGATGCATGATAAGAATGATGCGATTATCTATGTGGGAAAAGCAGTCAGCTTAAAAAACCGCGTAAGACAATACTTCCAGTCATCGCGCAACAAGACCGCGAAGATTGAGAAGATGGTATCGCTGATTGATCATTTTGAATACATCATTACAGACTCAGAGCTTGAAGCATTGGTGCTAGAGTGTAACCTCATTAAGGAGCACCGCCCAAAATACAATACGATGTTAACGGATGATAAGAGTTATCCGTATATAAAAGTGACTCTGGGAGAGCAATTTCCCAGAGTTCTCTTTTCACGCCAGATGAAGAAGGACAAGTCCAAATATTTCGGTCCTTACACCAGCTCGGAGTCGGTAAGAGAGACGATTGAACTTCTGACGAAATTATATAAAATCAGAAGCTGCAACCGGGTATTGCCGCGCGATATCGGTAAGGAAAGACCGTGTCTGAATTATCATATCAAACGCTGCTATGCACCGTGTCAGGGCAGCATATCCGAAGAAGAATACAAAAAGAATATAGAGGAAGTCCTGCGCTTTTTAAATGGAGACTATTCCAAGATTCTCTCCTTAATAGAAGGAAAGATGAAAACAGCAGCCGAAGAACTTGACTTTGAAAAGGCGACCGAATACAGAGAATTGCTTAAGAGCGTTCAGCAGATTGCGCAAAAGCAAAAGATTACGCATTCAGACGGAGAAGACAAAGATATCATTGCGATGGCGAAGCAGCAAGAAGACGCCGTGATCCAGGTGTTCTTCGTAAGAGGTGGACGCATGATTGGACGCGAACACTTCTATATGAAGATACCGGCGGATGATGATAACGGACGCATCTTAAATAGCTTTGTAAAACAGTTTTATGCCGGCACACCGTATATTCCAAAGGAACTGATGCTGCAAGAAGAAGTGGAAGATGCAGATCTTCTCGCAGAGTGGCTCAGTGAGAAGAAAGGGCGCAAGGTCTATGTGCGCGTACCGCAAAAAGGTGCCAAGGAAAAACTGGTAGAACTTGCCGCCAAGAATGCGAAGATGGTCTTAGACCAGGATGCCGACAGAATCAAACGAGAAGAAGGCCGCACCATTGGGGCAGTAAAAGAGATTGCATCGCTCCTTGGACTTCGCGGCATCGAGCGCATGGAAGCTTATGATATCTCCAATACAAGTGGTTATCAAAGCGTGGGCTCCATGGTGGTATTTGAAAAAGGAAAGCCGCAGCGAAGCGACTATCGAAAGTTCAAGTTAAAGACGGTGATTGGACCGGATGACTATGCGTCCATGAGAGAAGTGCTGACGCGAAGATTCACCCATGGAAAGAACGAGTTAGAAGAATTAGAAGAAAAAGGACTGACCAAAGAGATGGGAAGTTTCACAAGATTTCCGGATCTCATCATGATGGACGGCGGAAAAGGCCAGGTAAATATTGCGCTCGAAGTGCTGGAGGAACTGGGCCTTAACATACCGGTGTGCGGCATGGTCAAGGACGACCATCATCGCACGAGAGGACTTTATTTTGAAAATGAAGAACTGCCGATTGACACCAGAAGTGAAGGCTTTCAACTGATAACGAGAATTCAGGATGAAGCGCATCGATTTGCCATTGAATACCATCGCTCCTTGAGGGGAAAGGGGCAGGTGCACTCCGTGCTTGATGACATCGACGGCATCGGACCGAAGCGGCGAAAAGCACTGATGAAACATTTTGTGGGAATCGAGCAGATAAAAAACGCAACCGAAGAAGAACTTGCAGCTCTGCCGGAGATGAACGCACAGGCAGCGCAGTCGGTTTACAGATTTTTCCACTCCTAACCTTGTCGGGGATATGGGTATAGTTGTATAGTATAAACAATGGAACATGAAAGATAGAAGAAACGGAGAGAGTGTATGCAGGAAGTAAGTGTAAAAAGAATTGTAGAGAAGATGGGGCTTAAAGTATTTACCAAAGAGCTTGATCTGGAGAAAATCATGATTCACCAAAGAGATGTCAATCGTCCGGCGTTGCAGCTGAACGGATACTTTGAGCATTTCCAGGAAGACCGTGTGCAGATTATCGGAACGGTAGAATATACCTTCCTGCAGCATATGGATCCGATTCGAAAGGATCACATCTTCCACGACTTTTTGTCATACTCGATTCCGTGTGTTATCTTCTGCAGAGGCTTTGAGCCGATCGATGCATTCTACAGACTGGCAGTGGAGAATGGAATTCCGCTTCTTGGAACCGATCTTGAGACTTCCGAGTTTATGGCGGAGCTGATCTTGACTTTGTCCTGGGAACTGGCACCGATGGTATCGCTTCACGGCGTACTTGTAGACGTATATGGTGAAGGCGTAATGATCACAGGAGAAAGCGGCATCGGTAAGAGTGAAGCTGCGCTCGAGCTGATTCGCCGAGGCCACCGACTCGTAACGGATGATGTGGTGGAGATTCGAAAAGTCAACGATAAGACGCTGGTGGGAACTTCACCGGAAGTGACGCGTTACTTTATTGAACTGCGCGGCATTGGAATCATAGATGTTAAGACAATGTTCGGAGTAGAAAGCGTAAAGGAACAGCAGAATATTGACTTTGTCATTAAGATGGAAGAGTGGAAGAAAGACTGTGAATACGACAGGCTGGGATTAAAAGAAGAATACACCGAGATTCTCGGCAACCAGGTTGTCAGCCAGTCCATCCCGATCAGACCGGGACGAAATCTGGCGGTTATCGTAGAGGCGGCAGCCGTCAACCACAGAACCAAGAAGATGGGTTATAATGCGGCACATGAACTGTATAACCGTGTGCAAAAGAATATGAAAGCAGACTTATAAGAAAGACATATAGGAGGAAAGATAACATGGAACGAGAAAATGCATGGAAGAAATATAGTGCACAGGAAAAAGAAGACGTATTTTCCTTTGCGGAAGAATACAGAGTCTTTTTATCAAATTGTAAGACCGAAAGAGAGTGCGCAGAAGAATTTATGATTCGCGCGCAGGCAGCAGGATTTCGCGATTTAGATGAAGTGATTGAAGAAGGAAAGCCACTGAAGGCAGGAGACAAGATTGTCGCCGGCAATATGGGAAAGGCACTTGCGATGTTCGTCATCGGAGAAGAAGACTTAGAAGACGGAATGAACATCTTAGGTGCGCACATCGATTCACCGAGAATGGATGTCAAGCAAAATCCGCTGTATGAAGATACACAGATGGCATTTTTTGATACACACTACTATGGTGGAATCAAGAAGTACCAGTGGGTAACACTTCCGCTTGCACTTCACGGAACCATTGTGAAAAAAGACCTGACACAGATTGACTTTTCAATCGGTGAAGCAGAAGATGAGCCGGTATTTGGCGTCAGCGATCTGCTCATTCACCTGTCTGCAGACCAGATGGACAAGAAGGCATCAAAGGTTGTAGAAGGAGAAAACTTAAATGTCTTAATCGGAAGCATGCCACTTGAGCAGGCAGAAGAAGACGAAGAGACCAAAGAAGCGGTAAAGGAGAATATCCTTGCGATTCTAAAAGACAAGATGGATATTGAAGAAGAAGATTTCTTATCTGCAGAGATTGAAGTAGTACCGGCAGGAGCAGCCAGAGACTACGGCCTTGACCGCAGCATGATTATGGGCTACGGACATGACGACAGAGTATGTGCCTATCCGTCTTTTTGTGCAATGCTTGAGATGGACAAACCAAAGCATACAAGCGTATGCCTGTTAGTGGACAAGGAAGAAATCGGAAGCGTTGGCGCAACCGGCATGCATTCCAGATTTTTTGAAAACTGCGTTGCAGAAATACTGGCGTTGTGCGGTTATAACAGCGACCTGTCAGTCAGAAGAGCGATGGCGAATTCCTTTGTGCTCTCCTCTGATGTCAGCGCAGCATTTGACCCGAATTATCCATCTGTGATGGAGAAGAAGAATGCGGCATACTTTGGACGCGGACTTGTCTTTAATAAATTTACCGGTTCAAGAGGTAAGAGTGGATCAAACGATGCGAATCCGGAATACATTGCTATCTTACGTGACGTCATGGATCGTAACAACGTATCCTTCCAGACGGCAGAACTTGGTAAGGTAGACCAGGGCGGCGGCGGAACCATCGCTTATATCCTGGCAAATTACGGAATGCAGGTAATCGACAGCGGCGTAGCCGTACTCAACATGCATGCACCATGGGAAATTATCAGCAAGGCAGACCTTTATGAAGCATACAAAGGCTACATTGCATTTTTGAAGGAAGTATAGATGAAACCAGAAGATATGATCAAAACAATTGAACGTGTGCTAGGCAAAGAGCAGATTCTGACGCAGGAGCCGATGTCTAAGCATACCTCATTTCGTGTAGGAGGAAATGCACAGATTCTGCTTCTTCCCACAATTGAGCAGATGCCAAAACTGATTCGTCTGCTTTATCAAGAGGAGATTCCGTATCTGGTGAAGGGCAATGGCTCGAACCTGCTCGTAGGAGATGACGGAATAGACGGCGTCGTAATTGAACTGGGCAATCAGGCAGCAGACATTCATTGCGCAGCGCAGGATGATACCATTATCTTAGAGGCGGGAGCTGGATGCCTGTTATCCAAACTTGCCAACCGTGCACTTGAAGAGAGCGCGGGCGGATTCGAATTTGCGGCCGGGATTCCGGGGACATTTGGCGGAGCCATCGTGATGAATGCCGGTGCCTACGGCGGAGAGATCAAGGACGTGCTGCAGCATGCCAGGGTTCTTACCCGTGAGGGCGAGGTGTTAGAACTTGGGCCAAAGGAACTTGACTTGTCATACCGACACAGTATTGTGCCTGAGAGGGGATACATTGTACTTGGCGGAACCATCGCGCTGCCACGGGCAGATGCGAAGGATATCAAAGCACGGATGGATGAACTGAAAGAACAAAGAACCACAAAGCAGCCGCTTGAATATCCAAGCGCCGGAAGTACATTTAAAAGACCGGAAGGATACTTTGCGGGAAAATTAATTCAGGACGCAGGGCTTAAGGGCTTTCAGGTTGGCGGCGCGCAGGTGTCGGAAAAGCACAGCGGCTTTGTGATTAATAAAGGTAATGCAACAGCGAAGGATATTCGCGATCTGATGGAAGAAGTGCAGGCAAAAGTTGAGCAGCAGTTCGGCGTGCACTTGGAGCCGGAAGTTAAGATGGTTGGAAAGTTTCGATCGTAGATCGTTTTTGAGGGAAGAAAGATGAAATTTGTTATTGTTACCGGATTATCCGGAGCAGGAAAGACAGCCACACTTAAGATGTTTGAAGACTTTGGATACTTCTGCGTTGACAATCTGCCGATTGAACTGGTGGAGAAATTCGCAGAGTTATCCATCAATCATCCGCGCACGGAGAATGTTGCACTCGGACTCGATGCCAGAAGCGGAGATGACCTGGATAAGATGGATGTGATTTTAGCGCATCTAAAGGAGCTTGGGATCGATTATAAGATTGTCTTTTTGGATTCTTCGAATGAAATCTTAATCAAGCGTTATAAAGAAACGAGGCGTCGTCATCCGCTCTCAGAAGACGGCCGGATACATGAGGGTATCCAAAAGGAACGAGAGCAATTGCAGTTTCTGCGCCAGCACGCAGACTATATCTTCGATACATCGCATCTGTTGATTCGCGATCTTCGAAAGGATCTGCAAAATGTCTTCGTGGAGAATAAACAATTTGGCAACATGATGGTGAACATCGTATCCTTCGGATACAAGTACGGGATACCGGCGGATGCCGACCTGGTCTTTGATGTGCGCTTTTTGCCAAATCCATATTATGTAGAAGAACTGAAGAAAAAGACCGGTAACGACCGGGAAGTGCGTGACTATGTCATGGGAGATCCTGAGAGTGAAGTCTTTTTAAATAAATTAGAAGATATGATTACCTTCCTGCTCCCAAAGTATTGTGCGGAGGGGAAGAACCAGCTGGTGATTGCCATCGGATGTACCGGAGGAAAGCACCGCTCTGTGACTATTGCGAAGCTCTTATACGATTATCTGAGCGAAGAAGAGATCGGCGGTTTTGGCTATCATCTCGGTCACAAAGATATTGAAAAAGGAAAAACAAGGTAGGGCATGAAGATGTCATTTTCGGGAAATGTAAAGGAAGAACTTGTGAGGCAGACCGCCAAGAGCAGACATTGTCAGCTGGCAGAACTGGCTGCAGTAATGGAATTTCTCGGTAAGATTTCCATCGAAGAAGGCAGCGAGCGGATTATCCTCACAACAGAGAACACCGGCGTTGCCCGCAAGTTTATCACCCTGATTAAACTGCTGTTTTCCTATGAAGTGCAGTTGGAAGTTATTGCCAACCAGGCAACGAAGAACAGAAGTTATCGGGTCACCATAGAAGGAAAAGACCGTGTAGATATGATCTTAAAGGCGGTTAAGAAAATCGATGAGCATGGCGCGCTGATTCACAGAGAGAATCTCGTGGCAGGGCTTCTCGTGCAGCAGACCTGTTGCAAGAGGGCATTTATCAGAGGCGCTTTTTTGGCAGCAGGCTCTATGAGCAATCCGGAGAAGTCCTATCATCTTGAGATTGTGGCGCCGACGCGGCCAAAGGCCGAGCAGCTGATGGAGATGATGAATGGATTCGAACTGGATGCGAAGATTGTACCGCGCAAGAATCATTTTGTGGTATATCTAAAAGAAGGCGCACAGATAGTAGACCTTCTCAACGTGATGGAAGCGCATAAGTCACTGATGGATCTAGAAAATGTCCGCATCGTCAAGAACATGCGCAACAACGTGAATCGCCAGGTCAACTGTGAGACGGCGAATATTAATAAGACGGTGAATGCGGCGGTCAGACAGCTTGAAGATATTCGATATGTAGACGAGCAGATCGGATTATCGGCGCTGCCGGTGAACCTGCAGGAAATCGCACAGATCAGATTGGAACATCCGCAAAGCTCTCTTGTGGAGCTTGGACAGATGCTTAATCCGCCGGTTGGAAAGAGCGGAGTCAATCACAGACTTCGTAAGATTTCTGAGACGGCGCAAAAACTTAGAGGGGACGACTGACAATGAGTAAGAAAGCATTATTTGTATTCAATCCTTTGTCCGGTAAAGGAATCATCAAAAACAAAGTCTACGAGATTGTAGATATGCTTGTGAAAAATGAATATGAAGTAGTAATACACCCAACGCAGGCAAGAAAGGACGCCTATCACCTGGTGCATGAAACCGGTGGAAACTACGACCTTATCATCTGCGGCGGAGGAGATGGAACCTTAGACGAAGTGGTTCGCGGGCTGATGCGCGGCGAACACAAGACACCGCTCGGATACATTCCGGCCGGAAGCACGAATGACTTTGCCAATTCCCTGCAGCTGCCAAAGCGCACCTTGCAGGCAGCGAAGGTGGCAGTGGAAGGAAAACCATTTCCGTGTGATGTGGGATCTTTTAACGGTAAGAACTTCGTTTACGTGGCAGCCTTTGGTGTGCTGACCGATGTTTCTTACGGAACCAATCAAGACCTTAAGAATATGCTGGGTCATGCCGCTTATGTGGTAGAAGGAATTAAAAGATTTCACGGACTTGACAGCATTCATATGAAGATTGACTTTGACGGCAAGATTATTGAAGATGATTTTTGCTATGGTATGGTTGGCAACTCTGCTTACGTGGCAGGAATGCGCATCAACTATTGTAACGAAGTCAAACTAGACGATGGAAAGTTTGAGATTGTACTCATCAAAAAGCCGCAAAATCCGGTGCAGCTAAACCGCATTTTGTCCGGAATGTTATCGTTAACAGAAGAAGAAGAGCTGATCTTGATTATCCAGGCCTCACACGTGAAGTTCTACTGCGATGAGCCGATCTCCTGGACACTCGACGGGGAATTCGGCGGAGAACATACGGAAGTTGAGATTGAAGTCTGTCACAAAGCGATTGCACTTAAGGTCAAGGAGGATTATAATCCGGTATATAGGATGCGTCCGGGACAGGATGCAACGGTACGCATGTGTCGCACTCCGGAGGAACTAGAACCAATGCCGGATGATGATAAGGCACTGTGAAAATCGCATAAATAATAGAATCAGACAACGGAATAATTGTCGGATTTGAGAAAAATGGAAATCCTCTCTTGCATTTTTGAGAGAATTGATGTATTGTAGAGCAAGAACAAAGGCGTTCCAATTATTTGGGGACGCCTTTTTTTTTACGGTCGTGAAAGAAGACCGCATGAATTTGTTATTGGGAAAGGAAGAAAACAAATGAGTGACTTAATCAAAGTAAACGAAATATTTGGCGAAAATGTCTTTAACGATACTGTCATGCAAGAACGTCTTCCAAAGAAAGTGTATCAGAAATTACACGAAACACTTTCTGAGGGAAAGGACTTAGACCTTGCAACAGCAGATGTCATTGCACATGAGATGAAAGAATGGGCAATTGAACAGGGCGCTACACACTATACACACTGGTTCCAGCCGCTGACCGGCGTAACCGCAGAAAAGCATGACTCTTTCATCACATCACCGATGAAGAACGGCAAAGTCTTAATGAGCTTTTCTGGAAAAGAATTAATCAAGGGTGAACCGGATGCATCATCCTTCCCATCCGGCGGACTTCGTGCAACATTTGAAGCGAGAGGATATACAGCATGGGATTGTACATCACCTGCATTCGTAAGACATGATGCAGCAGGTGCAACACTGTGCATTCCGACTGCATTTTGCTCATATACAGGAGAGGCGCTTGACCAGAAGACACCGCTTCTTCGTTCTATGGAAGCATTAAGCAAGCAGACCATTCGTCTTCTTCGCTTATTCGGCAATACAACCTCCAAGGAAGCAAGAGCATCCGTTGGAGCAGAGCAGGAATATTTCCTCGTAGACCGCGAGAAGTATCTGCAGAGAAAAGACTTAATCTTCACAGGACGTACCTTATTCGGTGCAATGCCACCTAAGGGACAGGAACTTGAAGATCATTACTTTGGTGCAATCCGTGAAAGAATTGCAGCATACATGAAAGACGTCAATGAAGAACTGTGGAAGCTTGGCGTACCGGCTAAGACGCAGCATAACGAAGTAGCACCGGCGCAGCACGAGCTTGCTCCAATCTATGAAGAGGCCAATGTAGCCGTTGACCACAACCAACTAATCATGGAGACACTTAAGAAGGTTGCAGGTCGTCACGGACTGAACTGCCTGCTTCATGAGAAACCATTTGCAGGTGTCAATGGATCCGGTAAGCATGACAACTGGTCGATTACAACCGATGACGGAATCAACATGCTTGAGCCTGGCAAGTCACCTCATGATAACGTACAGTTCCTCTTAGTATTAACTTGTATCTTAAAGGCCGTTGACACACATGCAGACATTCTTCGTGAGTCAGCAGCAGACGTTGGAAATGACCATCGTCTTGGAGCAAACGAGGCACCGCCTGCAATCCTTTCCGTATTCCTTGGAGAGCAGCTTAACGATGTCATTGAACAGTTAATTGACACAGGTTCTGCAACACATTCTCTTAAGGGATCTAAGCTTGAGACAGGTGTTAAGACAATCCCTGACTTTATGAAGGATGCAACAGACAGAAACAGAACCTCACCATTTGCATTTACCGGTAATAAGTTCGAGTTTAGAATGTGTGGATCGGAAGATTCCATCGCTATGCCGAACACCGTATTAAATACAATCGTTGCGGAAGCATTTGACGAAGCCTGCACAATCCTTGAGAAGGCAGACGACTTCAACCTTGCCGTACATGATCTGATTAAGAAGTATGCAACCGAGCATCAGAGAATTATCTTCAACGGTAATGGATACTCAGATGAATGGGTAGCAGAAGCAGAAAAGCGCGGACTTCCAAACATCAAGAACATGGTAGACGCAATTCCTGCACTTACAACCGACAAGGCTGTAAAATTATTTGAGAAATTCGGCGTATTCACTAAGGCTGAGCTTGAGTCTCGTGCTGAGATTGAATACGAAGCATATTCAAAAGCAATCAACATTGAAGCACGCGCTATGATCGACATTGCCAGCAAGCAGATTATTCCTGCAGTTGTTAAGGCAACGATTGAAATCGCAGATTCCATCATCAAAGTGAAGGAAGCATGTGGCGCCAATGTCTCTACACAGACGGAGACTCTTAAGGAAGTATCTGACCTTCTCGTAGAGACTAAGACAGCACTGACCACTCTGATTGAAGTGACAGAAAAGGCTGCCGCTATGGAAGATGGCCGCGAGAAAGCTGTCTACTACAGAGACGAAGTTGTGACAACCATGGCAGCTCTTAGAGCACCGGTTGACAAGATGGAGATGCTGATTGACAAAGACAGATGGCCAATGCCATCATACGGAGATTTGATCTTCGAAGTTTAATTCGATACTATCTAATCCCCTTAGTTAGTATATAAATCGCCAAAAGGACCCCGATGATACGGGGCTTTTTGGCGTTTTTTATTTGGGGAGATAAAAATCTGTGTTATAATAAAAACTAACTATGCAATAGATTCTAGGGGGGACACCATGGGGTTAATTAATTTAGAACGTGACGCTGTGCTTCATAACGCCGGCGATATAGTGAATACATTGGAAATCGTAGTAAAGGGCACCATCGTGGTATCCGATGGAGACGGAGAATTAGAGCTGCCGACCGGTTCGCTGGTGGGCGTGTTTGAGAATCCGGATCAGGAATATGCCTTTACTTACTATGCCAAGGAAGACAGTGCTGTCTATACCTACGAATACAACGAGATGGAAGACATCCGCAAGGTCTTAGAAGCGAACCCTAAGCTGATGCAGATGCTGACTTCGAGAATTGTCTCTTCGGTGAAGGATACCTTCAATATGTGTGCGAAACAGGTGGATCTTGCGCACAAGGAGTATCACGACCTGATGCGACAGTTTGACGAATACCCGGCGCTGTGCATCGAGATTGGAGAAACACCGGAGATCTTCACGGAAGTACTAAGAATCGGCGCGCCGCCGGAAGATATGTATGTTCCGGACTGGCAGATTCCATTTTTAGATGCCATTATTGAACATGAAGGTTCGCTTGCGAAGATGCTTTACGGAACCGATGTTAATATCTCGGCCGGCATTGTATTTACCACTTCCTTATTCGTAACAAGTTTTGTAGAAGAGTGTGAGGTGTTCCGCAAGTACCGGGATGACTTAAGACAAAAGGCGCAGGCATTTAAACAAAAGTACGTCATGCTTGAGGCGAAGGTCAACGCACACAGAAGTGCCCAGGGCATCGAAGGCGATGAAGTGCCGGAGATTAAAAACGCAATGGATACCATCTTAGGTTATGCGGGCGCAACGGCAGACCAGATGATTGACTTTAAGGATCTGATTGCGAAGTACAAAGGTTATCAGGACCGCACCGGCACAAACGATCAGCTGCGTATGCTTCGAAGACAGATTGCAAGTAAGTTCTACGAACTGTACTGCGCAGCTTTTTTGGAAAGCCGGAAGGCACCGCAGAATGTTCCGATGGAAGTGCGGATGTTTTTCATGTTTGGCTTCGTCGATGAAGAACTTGCCGGCCCTCATAACACTGAGATGCTATACAAGTATGCGCGCGATTACAAGGCGGACCGGGAAGGCCGGGTCGTAACGATGTATGAGTGGCTGACCAAGATTTATAATGGAGAGGTGCCGCCGTCGAGAAATGAATTCGACAATGACTATGAGGCGCAGCTTCGCGAGGATAAGAATGCCCGCAAGATGACAGAAGAGATGTATCTGAAGCTGCTAGATGACAATGAGAACAAGATGAAGTTTGAGCTTACCAATATGTGTTCTTCCGCGAACCGCATGACATTTGGAAGGGTGACTTCATTTGTCCCTGTCTTTGATGAGCAAAATGTCATCATGCCGATTGAAAAATGTTATCTGACGGCAGAAGATGTTCACACGGAGATTAACCGTGTCAGAGCCATTGATTATACGCTCTTTTACAGAGAGAGAAGTTACACAAATCAGGAACTTGATATTATGCACTTTGGTGTGCAGCGCGAAATCATGCCATATGTGATTATGATGCCAAACCTCGGAAGCCGTATGGGAATGTGGCAGGAGATCGAAGGCAGAGACAGAGGAACGCCGGCAAGATTTGTCATACCGGTTATGATGATAGAAGATGTGACCAAGAACATGGTGCAGATCTGCGGCGAGTTCAGATGGGAGATGTGCAAGGCAATCCAGGGAATTCACTGGAGCGATATTCGCGAACCATCTCTGACTTCAGAATACAACGATTACATCCAGTGTTATCGTAAGAATCCGAACCTTTCGAGTGAGCACAAGGAGCGCGTGAAAAAGACGCTTAAGAAGGTTGGTAACAACCTGCGCCGCGCCTTTGTAACAGACTATGTCAAATACATTCAAAATGAAAGCAACGGCTCTCCGACCATGAACAAGGTCGCAAGAGGCATGCTCTTTAAGTACTGTCCGTTCTCGATGGAAGTTCGTGAGCAGATTGGAGCCAATCCGCAGTACATTGATCTCATTCGAATGTTTGAAAATCATAAAAAGCAAAAGCAGCATCCGGTTGAGATTGTCATTAAAAAATTAAACAGTAAAGGGCTTGAGATTCCGGAAGAGGTACAGGCACAGCAGGAATTCTTAGAGCTATAAAGAAGGGTAACCATTGATTTATTTAGATAATGCAGCAACAACCAGAACAAAACCACAGCAGGTCATAGACGCAGTCGTCTATGCGATGAATCACTCCGGAAATGCGGAGCGTGGAACACATGAAGCGGCGCTTGATACCGCAAGAGGTGTCTTTGATGTGCGCTGCCAGATTGCTGATTTGTTTCACGTAGGCGATCCCGCACAGGTGGCATTTACCTCAAACTCCACAGAGGCACTAAACATTGCAATCAAAGGGATTCTCAATCCGGGCGATCATGTGATTACCACGATGCTGGAACATAACAGCGTGCTTCGGCCGCTTTATGAGATGGAGGAAAGAGGCGTAGAGCTTACGATCTTAAAGGCTGACAAAAAAGGATGTATCGTCTACGAGGATTTTGAGAAGGCGATAAAGGATAACACAAAAGCGATTGTCTGCACGCACGCTTCGAATCTGACCGGTAATCTGGTTGATATCGAAAGAATCGGACAGATCGCGAAGGCGCATGACATCCTCTTCGTGGTCGATGCTTCGCAGACGGCAGGCGTCTTTCCGATTGATATGGAGAAGATGCACATCGATATCGTATGCTTTACCGGTCACAAGAGTCTACTTGGACCACAGGGAACCGGTGGCATCTGCGTTCGTAAAGGACTTGAGGTGCGTCCGTTAAAAAGCGGTGGAAGCGGCGTTATGACTTACCACAAGGAGCATCCGCGCGTGATGCCGACGGCGCTTGAAGCCGGTACGCTTAACGCTCATGGCATTGCAGGACTTGGCGCCGGCATCTCGTATATTGCCGAGATGGGAATGGATGTCATCCGCCAAAAAGAACAGGCGCTGATGCAGCAGTTTTACGAGGAAGTTATAAAGATTCCGGAGGTTACGGTCTACGGAGACTTTTCGGATATGAACCGGGCGCCGGTTGTGGCATTAAATCTGGGTGACTATGAATCCGGTGAGGTCAGCGATGCTTTATTTATGGATTATGAGATTGCGACCAGACCTGGAGGCCACTGTGCACCGCTGATGCACGAGGCGCTTGGAACGGTGGAGCAAGGTGCGGTAAGATTCAGCTTTTCCCACTACAATACGATGGAAGAAGTGGAAGCAGCGGTAAAAGCTTTAAAAGAACTATGCTAAAGGTTGACAATTATACCCATATTCCCCTAGAATAAGAACACTAGCGCCATGTAAGTGGCTAAGATATGGGAGTAGAAGGGTGTCTGGTGTGCCCCCCGGTCTTCAACACCGGTGTGAGGAGCTAATACTTCTCGGGTGGGTTCGATTCCCACCTGCTCTCGCCAACAATTATTGCAGCACAGACTGCATTTACATACATGGTGACGATGTATTTCGTCGCCATTTTTTACATTTTAAATGAAATGACGGAGGAGACGCATGAACCAGGAACTGTTTCGCAAAATACCGAAGATGGATGTACTCTTGGAACTGCCACAGGCAGCAGCCTTGGAGATGAAGTATTCGCACAACTTTTTAAAAGAATCCATACAGGCCTATCTCGAAGCATTAAGAGCAGGTATCGCCAAGGGCGATCTTACGGATATCCCGGCGCCAAAGGACATCATGGACGAGGTGACGCACAAGATGGAAAAGGATACGGAGTATACCTTAAAGCCGGTCATCAATGCAACCGGCGTCGTGCTTCATACGAATCTGGGACGCGCACCGCTCGGACGAGAAATTACGAAGAGACTTGTCGATGTGGCAGCCGGATACTGTAACCTCGAATACGACGTCGAAGCAGGAAAGAGGGGCAGCCGCTACGTACATGTGGAAAAACTTCTATGTAAATTGACGGGAGCGGAGGCAGCGCTGGTTGTCAACAACAATGCATCCGCCGTCTTTTTGATGCTGAACACCCTGGCGAAGGGAAAGGCCACGGCCATCTCAAGAGGAGAACTTGTAGAGATCGGAGGATCCTTTCGGATTCCGGAGATTATGGGACAAGCCGGCACTCAGCTGATTGAAATCGGAACGACCAATAAGACGCATCCGTCTGATTATGTAAAAGCAATAGAAGAACAGGAAGCCGAAGTACTGCTTAAAGTGCACAGCAGTAATTTTGAAATCACCGGATTTTCCGAAAGCGTAGAGATCGAAGAATTGTCGAAGATTGCAAAGGCGCATGGCGCCATGCTGCTATATGACTTAGGCTCAGCCTTTATGGTACAGCCGGAACTTCTCGGACTGCACACCGGTAGCCTTGTACAAAAAGCCATCAAGGACGGCGCGGATGTTGTATGTTTCTCAGGAGATAAATTATTAGGCGCCGCACAGGCCGGCATTATTCTCGGCAAGAAAGAATATATAGAGCGCATGAAGAAGAATCACCTGACGAGAATGCTGCGCGTGGATAAGCTGACATTTTCCGTATTGGAGCAGGCGCTGATCTATTATCGCGATGCACACGAAGCCATCCGTCACATACCGGTGCTTAAGATGCTTAATGCGAAAGCGGAAGAATTAAAAGAGCAGGCAGAAAACCTCGCAAAGCAGCTTGGTGAGGCTAATGACTCTTTAAGCATCGAGGTTATCCCATGTAAGGACGAGCCGGGCGGAGGGTCCTTGCCGAATGTCTACTTAGACGGCTATGCCGTTGCCATCACGAAGGAAGGCATGAAGGTAGAGGCAATCGAGAAAAAACTTCGCGACCACAATATTCCAATCGTTGCAAGAATCTATAAGGAACAGCTATTGTTGTCCGTTCGAACCTTGCAAGAAGGAGATGAGGAAGTGCTGATAGAGGCATTTTCGCAGATATAGGAGAGATACATGAAGCATGTAATAATCGGAACGGCCGGTCATATCGACCATGGAAAGACATTTCTTACCAAGGCACTTACCGGAGTCGATACAGACCGCTTAAAAGAAGAGCAAAAGCGCGGAATTACAATTGAAAATGGCTACGCCAATCTCGTCCTTCCGAACGGACAGACCGCCAGCATCATCGATGTACCGGGCCATGAAAAGTTCGTCAAGAACATGATTGCCGGAGCAACCGGAATCGACGCCGTTATGCTGATTGTCGCAGCAGATGAAGGCGTGATGCCGCAGACGAGGGAGCATCTTGATATCCTAAGACTGCTCGATATCGAAGTGGGCGTCGTGGTTTTGACAAAAAAAGATCTTGTCGAGGAAGACATGTTAGAACTGGTAAAAGAAGATGTGGCGGAAGCAGTCGAGGGTACCTTCTTAGAAGAAGCGCCGATGATTGCCGTGAGCGCATATACGGGAGAGGGCATCGATGAACTAAAAGACAGCCTTGTGAAGCTGCTTCAGGATGCCGAAGAGAAGAACCACGATCGGTTCTTCCGTCTGCCAATCGACCGCGTCTTTACCATTCAGGGACACGGAACGGTTGTGACCGGCACTTCACTTGACGGAACACTGAAGAATGACACGGAGATAGAGGTCTATCCGCAGCAGAAGATTTCCAGAGTCAGAGAACTGCAAAATCACAACGCTCAGACGAATAAAGTTACGGCCGGCATGCGCGTGGCGATGAACCTGCCGGACTTTGAAAAGAGCGAGCTTAAGCGCGGTGATGTGGTAGCAGAGCCGGGCACCGTCATCTTAACGACGAAGATTGATGTGAAGCTTACGATTACAAAGGGCTGTGAATATGTGATTAAAAATGCTTCGCAGCTGCATTTTTACCATGGAGCAAGAGAGATGACCTGTAAGATCAGACTCTTAGAGGGCGATGAAGTAAAGGCGGGCGAGACGACCTATGCGCAGCTTCGATTTACGGAGCCGCTTGCAGCAAGAAATCAGGACCGCTTTATCATCCGTTTCTTCTCCCCGATGATTACCGTGGGCGGAGGCGTGATCTTAGATGTGTCGGCGCGCAATCATAAGCGCTGCCACCCTGAGACGCTTGCAGTATTTGACAAGCTTGCAAGCAGTGACTATGCTGAGCGACTCGATCAGGTTATCGCAGAGCGCGGCATTACGCCAACGACCGCCGAAGATCTCATCGTGCGGGAAAATGAATCCAAAGCCGTCGTAAAGCAGACGATTCGAAAGCTCTTAGACGCGAAAAGCGTCGTGCTGATTGTGAATCAGTACTATGCCGTTCGCGAATTAGAAACGGTATGGGCAGAGATTGAAGAAATCCTAAGTGCCTATCACAAGGAGAACCCGCTCCGAAGCGGAATGAATATCGCAGAGCTTAGAAGCCGCATCTACAAGCAGCAGGTACCGAAAAAAGAAGTGGTGCTGCCATACTTTGAAGAGCAGGGCAAGCTGCGATTTGAAAAAGAAAGCGTGGCGCTTACGACATTTGAACCGACTATCTTAGAAGGCTACGACGATCTGATGAAAGAGATTGAGGAGTATTACAAGAAGGCGGATGTGCGCTTCCCGTCAAACGACGAAGCAAGGGCGCAGAAGTTCGCCGTGAAGGATGCGAAGGCATTTGAAAGAGTGTTTGAACGCATGAGAAAAGACGGCAAATTAATTGCTCTCGATCAAAAATACTGCGTCTGGCACGAGGCGTATGACAAGGCGCTTAACACCTTTAAGGAGATGTCGAAGACGCAAAAGGAAATTAAACTTGCCGAGTTTAAGGACGCGATGGATTTTTCCAGAAAGTTTGCGCAGGTCTATCTCGAGTACTGGGATCGCACGCAGGTGACCAGAAGAATTGGTGATGCGCACGCACTAAGACAATAAGAAAATGGGCTGTTTTATTGACGAGGTTAATAAAGCAGCCTTTATTTATAGAAAATGAAAATGAATACGGCCGGATAACTGTGTTAGGCTAAACTATGAATAAGAAAAGAGGTATAGCGATGAGTGAACCGATTGTATTTTGTAAAAGCGGCGGCTGTACGGCAAAGCTTGGACCGGGAGCCTTAAACCGCGTGTTGGAAAAATTGCCGAAGGGCGAACGAGACGAGAATCTCCTGATTGGATTTGACAGCCACGACGATGCGGCCGTCTATCAGGTAAGCGAAGAGCTGGCCATCGTACAGACGCTGGATTTCTTTCCACCGATGGTGGATGACCCATACACCTTTGGTAAGATTGCGGCAACCAATGCCCTAAGCGATATCTACGCAATGGGCGGCGAAGTTAAGACCGCACTGAATATTGTATGCTTCCCGCAGGAGTGGGACCTTAATATGCTTGGAGAAATCATGCGAGGCGGATCGGAAAAGGTGATTGAAGCAGGTGGTACACTGGCGGGCGGACACTCTATCTCGGATACCGATGTGAAGTATGGCCTGTCTGTCATGGGCGTTGTAAATCCGAAGAAGATGTATCCAAACGACGGCGGCCGGGTCGGAGATAAATTAATCCTGACCAAGAAGCTGGGCGTTGGCATTATGGCATCGGCCAATCGCGTCGGCGAGGCGTCGAAGGAAGCCATGGATGAAGCCATCACCTCGATGACAACGCTGAATAAATATGCAGCAAAGATTCTGGCAGACTACGAAGTTCATGCCTGCACCGATGTGACGGGATTCGGATTCTTAGGACATCTTCATGAGATGCTGGGCAAAGGCTTTGGCGCACTAATCGACCTTAAGAACCTGCCGCATATTGAGGAAGCCGTGCATCACGCGGATGAATTTCTCTTGACGGCAGCAGCGCAGCGAAATCGTAATCACATGGAGAAGTATGTGAAGTTTGAAGAGGTGCCATTTGCCATGGAAGAGATTTTATACGACCCGCAGACTTCCGGCGGATTACTCGCAGCCGTGAAGGCTGAACAGGCAGATGAAATCGTAAGCAAGATGCAGGCAGCTGGACTGCCGGCCAGGGTGGTAGGCACAATTACGGAAAAACAAGATGCAGAAATCATAGTAAAATAACGAAACGAGGTAAAAAGTCATGATGAAAAAGGTAAATGCCATGGGCGATACCTGCCCAATTCCGGTAGTAAAGACAAAAAAGGCCATCAAGGAATTAGACGGCGCAGGCGAAGTGGAGATCCTGGTCGATAATGAAGTGGCCGTACAGAACTTAACGAAGATGGCCAACCAAAAGAAGTATGGCATCAAGTCCAAGAAGATTGAAGACGGCAAGTATCAGGTGAACATGATCATCGGAGAAGACGCCGGCAACGCAGACGACGTGGATGAATCACAATTTGAAGCATGCGACGTAAGAAGCGGCAAGAAAAATACGGTTGTAGTCATCTCTTCTGATGTAATGGGACAAGGAGACGACGAGCTTGGCGCATCTCTTATGAAGAGCTTTATCTATGCTCTGTCAGAGCAGGACGATCTGCCAAGCACGCTCCTATTCTACAACGGCGGCGTGAAGGTGACGACGGAAGGATCCGTATCCATCGAAGATCTGCAGTCACTTGAGGCACAGGGCGTGAAGATTATGAGCTGCGGTGCCTGCCTGAATTTCTATGGTCTTACCGACAAGCTCAAGATCGGAGAAATCACGAACATGTACTCTATCGTTGAGACGATGATGAACGCCGACCACATCGTAAAGCCATCGTAAGAGGCACGCTATGAGAGAGAAGAAACTGAGCCTGCTGATTACATTTGAGGCGACGACGCAGGCGATGAAACTTGAGAAGATCGCAAGCGAGCATGGCGCGAAGGGCAGACTCATCCCGCTTCCGACGGCGGTGTCGGCCGGGTGTGGATTTTCATTTAAAGCGCCTTTGGAAGAGCGCGCAAGGTTAGAAGAGCTTATCAAGGAGTATGATATCGAGACACAGCAGTTTTTGGAAATGATGCTGTAGGTTGATTTTAGAAAAAATTAAGATAACACTTTTTACTAAAAATACAAGGCTTATTTTCGGTAAAAAATGCGGTAAGAAATTGGTAACTATCCCCCGTTTCTTGCCGTTTTTTTCGCCGAAAAATACATTTGTTGTATATTGTGCATTGTTTTCTATAAATAAGTATGCAATTTGCTACGAGTTAGGCGCGGGAAACCCCGAAAACACAGTATTTATGCGGTTTGACAATTATTGATAATTTTTATATATTTGTACTTGGTGAGACTGTGGCTTAATGGCAGCAGTCTCAAATTATAGAGAAAATAGGAAAGCAGAAGTGGAGGAAAAAGAATGAGCAAGCTTACAATAACTGGCATTCATCATTCAAGTGCCAAGTTAAAAGATGATATGGCTCGTTTTGCACGAAGAATCGAAGCAACCCCACCGGGAATGTGTCCGGTAGCATTTCATTTGTCTTTGCTTAAATCAAGCGAAGTACAGACATGTGGAAAATGCGTACCATGCCGCGACGGTATTCCTCAGATGACTGCAATGCTTGAGAAGATCGTAAAGTGTGAGGCAACACCTGAGACTTTAGAGAACTTAAAAGCACTTGCAACCATCGTGCGTGATTCAGCAGATTGTGCAATTGGATATGAAGCAGCGAATATCGTATTAAACGGTATGGAAACATTTGCAGCTGAATATGCAAGCCATGTAAATGAACATTATTGTACAGATGATGTGGAACAGAAAGTACCATGTGAAGCAATGTGTCCGGCACACGTTAACGTACCGGCTTACATCGCACTCGCAGGCGAAGGTGATTACGCCGGCGCAATCAACATGATTCGTCGTGACAATCCATTCCCGACAGCATGTGCTTTAATCTGTGAGCATCCATGTGAAGACAGATGCCGTCGTACGATTATTGATGCACCAATCAATATCCGCGGCATTAAGAAATTCGCAGTTGACCAGCTTCACGCTGACAAGGTTCAGACACCACCTCGTAACGTCGATACAGGTAAGAAGATCGGTATTGTCGGAGGCGGCCCTTCCGGACTGACAGCTGCATACTTCTTAGCCCTTATGGGACATAAAGTAGTTGTATACGAAGATAAGAAGGAACTTGGCGGAATGCTTCGCTACGGTATCCCGGCTTATCGTTTCCCACGCGAAAGACTTGACGAGGACATCCGCGCAATCTTAGGCGTAGGTAACATCGAAGTAAAATACGAGACATACGTAGACGCAGAGATGATGAAGCAGATCGCAGATGAATACGATGCAGTTTACGTTGCAATCGGCGCACACACAGGTAAGACATTACGACTTGCCAATACCGATGCGAAGGGCGTAAGCTCAGCAGTCGACATGCTTCGCGAGATCGGATACAACCGTTATCCTGATTTCCACGGCAAGAAAGTCGCTGTAGTCGGTGGTGGTAACGTAGCCATGGACTGTGCTCGTACATCTGTCCGTGCCGGCGCTGACGAAGTAACGGTTATCTATCGTCGTCGTCAGGAAGACATGACAGCGCTTCCATCCGAGGTGGAAAGTGCAATCGCCGAAGGCGTTGAGATGCTGACTCTGCAGGCACCTGGAGACATCGTTGTTGATGAAAATGGTAACTGCAAGGGTATCAAGGTTCAGCCTCAGATGATCGGACCTGTTAAGGGTGGTCGTCCGGCACCTATGACAGCAGACAAGCCGGAAGGATTTGTAGAAGCTGACGTTATCTTAATTGCAGTAGGTCAGGACATCGTCTGTCAGCCATTTGAAGAATTTGGCATGAAGGCAGACCGCGGCCGATTTGTTGCAAATGAATATCTTGAAGCAGACGGCTTTAAGAACATTTTCGTTGGTGGTGACTGCCAGACAGGTCCTGCTACCGTTATCAAAGCAATCGGTGCAGGTAGAGTTGCAGCAAGAAACATCGATGAGTTCTTAGGCTATCATCATAAATTAGACTGTGGAGTAGAAGTTCCGGAACCAAAAGAGAACGATCGTACTCCTAAGGGTCGAGTGAATATTACCGAAAGAGAAGCCCGTATCCGTAAAAATGATTTCCTTGGCGTTGAAAATGAAATGAGCCGCGAAGAAGCGATTCAGGAATGTGGACGATGCCTGAGATGCGATCATTATGGATGTGGAGTTCTGGAAGGAGGAAGACTCATCTATGATTAATATTACAATTGATGGGATCAGCATGGCATGCGACGAGAATCTCACGATTCTTGAAGCAGCAAAAAATGCCGGCATTGCCATCCCTACATTATGCTATCTGAAAGAACGCAATGAGATCGGTTCTTGTCGTGTCTGCGTCGTTGAAGTAGAAGGACAGGACAACTTAGTTGCTTCTTGTAATACAAAAGTCAAGGAAGGCATGAGCATCCTGACGAATTCTGAAAAAGTAATCGATGCCCGTAAGATGAACCTGAATCTGATCCTTGCAAACCACGGATTGGAATCTACGCAGCATTGCTTCACATGTGCTAAGAACGGAGCCTGTGAACTTCAGGCACTTTGCCGCGAATACGAGATTGAAGAGCCAATGTTCGTTGCGGAAAAGACACAGCAGCCGATTATCGACTCTAACCCATTCTTAAGCTATGACCCGAATCTGTGTATCCAGTGTCAGCGATGCGTTGGTGCTTGTAACGAAGGCGCCGGCAATCACACACTTCGCACAGCCAAGAAGGGTGTTAAGACAGCAATCCTGGCTCCATTTGGAGAAGACTGGAAAGCTACAACCTGTGAGTCCTGCGGTAACTGTGCTCAGGCTTGTCCGACAGGCGCTCTTACAGAAAAGAGAAGAAAGGAATACCGCGACTGGGAAGTGAAGAAGGTGTTAACTACCTGTCCTCACTGTGCAGTCGGATGTCAGTACTACTTAGTTGTCAAAGACAAC
Source organism: Eubacterium sp. (assembly GCA_024690665.1). Lineage (GTDB taxonomy): Bacteria > Bacillota > Clostridia > Lachnospirales > Lachnospiraceae > Eubacterium_C. Next base: position 5,184 of record JAILOU010000020.1, on the reverse strand, counting down.
AAGATTGTGGACACCGAAGCTGCTCCTGGACCGACGAACAAGTCGCTCCTGTGCGTCAAGGGTCGTTCTGCAAGTTTCGACTTTGTAGATTCTCCTGACCGCCTTCGCGATCCTTTGATCAAGAATAAAGAAACCGGTGAATTCGAGAAAGCAACCTGGGACGAAGCTCTCGATCTCGTTGCCAAGAAATTTACCGAAATCAAAGAGAAAGATGGCGGCGATGCACTTGCTGCATTTGCCTGCTCACGTTCTACGAACGAAGATATCTATTTACTTCAGAAGATGGCCCGCACAGCCTTCGGCACAAATAATACCGACAACTGTGCGCGAGTCTGACATGCTCCTACAGTTGCCGGTCTGGCAACCACACTTGGCTCAGGAGCCATGACAAATACAATCGAGGATATTACTTCTAAGTCAGATGTAATTCTCCTGGTTGGGTCGAATCCTGAAGAAGCACATCCGGTTTTGGGTATGCACATCCGTAGAGCAGTTGAAAACGGAACAAGATTAATCGTGGTAGATCCACGTGATATCGGATTATCTAAGAAAGCTGATGTCCATCTGAAGTTAAAGCCGGGAACAAACGTTGCGTTCTCTAATGGTATGATTCATATCATGATTCGCGATGGCCTGGTTGATGAAGAATTCATCAAAGATCGTACAGAAGCTTCAAAATACGAAGAACTTAAGAAGATGGTAGAATCTTACACACCTGAGCGTGTCGCTAAGATCTGTCACATCGAGGAAGAACGCCTCGTAGAAGCAGCTCACATGTATGCGAAAGCAGACAGAGCACCAATCATCTATTGTCTTGGTGTTACCGAGCATTCTACCGGTACAGAAGGTGTTATGTCCTTAAGTAATATTGCCATGGTTTGTGGTAAACTCGGCCGTGAAGGCTGTGGTGTGAACCCAATCCGTGGACAGAACAACGTACAGGGTGCCTGCGATATGGGTGCTATGCCGACTGATTTCACAGGATATCAGAAGGTTGCAAATCCTGATGTTGTTGCGAAGTTTGAAAAGGCCTGGGGCACGAAGCTCAATCCTAAGGTTGGTATTAAAGCTACCGAGTGCTTCCCTAAGATGATTGACGGTGAGATCAAGGGATTATTCATTTTCGGTGAAGATCCTATGAGAACTGATCCTGATACGCATCATGTACAAAGAGCTCTTGAAAGCCTTGACTTCCTTGTTGTTGACGAACTCTTTATGACAGAGACAGCGAAGTTCGCTGACGTTATTCTTCCTGGCCGCAGCTATGCTGAGAAGGAAGGTACTTTCTCTAATACTGAGCGTCGTGTACAGCGTGTTCGTAAAGCCGTTGAAGTTGCCGGCAATACGAAACCTGATACATGGATCTTCACAGAAATTATGCAGCGTATGGGTTATGACCAGCCGCATCTCGAGCCTAAGGATATTATGCACGAGATTGCATCTGTCACTCCTTCCTTCGCAGGTATCTCTCATGAGAGACTTGACAGCGAAGAAATCGGTGGCAAGGGTCTGCAGTGGCCTTGTACAGCTCCGGATCATCCGGGTACTCCAATCATGCACGTTGGCAAATTCTCCAGAGGAGAAGGTGACTACAGCATCGCTGAGTACAAGGAATCTGTGGAAATGCCAGATGCTGAGTATCCATTTATCATGATGACAGGTCGTATCTTGTATCATTACAATGCCTGCGCTATGACAGATAAGACAGAAGGTATTAATGAGATTGCGAACAGCTCATTTATTGAGATTAACGATCAGGATGCCGAAAGACTTGGCATCGCCGATGGCGATAAGGTTAAGGTTGCATCACGTCGTGGTGAGATTGAATCTACCGCTCGCGTCTCTTCGAAGACAGGAGTTGGTGAGGTATGGATGCCATTCCATTTCCAGGATGGTAACTCAAACTGGCTGACAATTGCTGCTCTCGATAGTATTGCAAAAGCACCTGAATATAAGGTATGTGCAGTAACAATCAGTAAAGCATAATGATTCAATTGTAATTTGGACAGAGGGATAGACCCTCTGTCCTTTTTTGTTGTTTGTCTGTCGCTGGGGGGGGAGTTGGGAGGGAAGTGTTGGCCGGGCGCCTGGGGCCTGGGTGAAAAGTGCGAAAAGAAGGATAGTCCCCCAGGCGTTGGGGGAGAAGGTGCGAAAAGAGGAGCCGGCCCCCAAGCGCCTGGGGGAAAAAGTGCGAAAAGGAGGATTGTCCCCCAGGCGATGGGGGAGAAGGGACAGAAATAACAAAAAAGCCCCAAGAAAACAAAAGAAATGTCAGAGTGTTGGGGGAAAAGTGCAAAAAGAGGAGCCAGTCCCCCAAGCGCCTGGGTGAAAAAGTGCAAAAAGAGGAGCCGGCCCCCCAAGCGCCTGGGGGAAAGTTGCAAAAAGAGGAGCCGGCCCCCCAAGCGCCTGGGGGAAAAAGTACAAAAAGAAGGATTGTCCCCCAGGCGATGGGGGAGAAGGAACAGAAACAACAAAAAAGCCCCAAGAAAACAAAAGAAATGTCAGAGCGTTGGGTGAAAAGTGTAAAAAGAGGCGCCAGCCCCCCAAGCGCCTGGGGGAAAAAGTACAAAAAGAAGGATTGTCCCCCAGGCGATGGGGGAAAAGGAACAGAAACAACAAAAAAGCCCCAAGAAATCAAAAGAAATGTCAGAGCGTTGGGGGAAAGCTGCAAAAAGAGGAGCCAGTCCCCCAAGCGCCTGGGGGAGTGTGAAAAAGCGCAAAAAGAAAAGCATGAAACTCTACACCAGAGCTCCATGCTTTTTGAAATCTATGGCAAGTCTCCTGACTCCGCATCATCCTTTGAAGCAACCTTCCCGAAAAAATTCAGTGGCTCCCCAATGCTTCATTGTCCGCGTTACAGTAGTGGTGACTGCTCCGGATTCGCACCGGATTCCTTTTTCATTTTCAAAATTGACTGTATTATCAATCAGAAAAACCACAAGATCCTTCTTATTCAGTTGGATAAATTAAGCAGTAATTGCTTTCTTAGCTACTTCTGCACAGGTAGCTGCGTCAGCTGTGTAATAGTCAGCACCGATCTGGTCTGCGAAGTTCTGGTTAACAGGTGCTCCACCAACCATGATGATGTACTTATCACGGATACCCTTTTCAGTAAACATGTTGATTGTTTCTTCCATAGCAGGCATTGTGGTTGTCAGAAGAGCTGACATACAAACAACATCTGCGCCGATATTTTCAGCTTCCTCGATGAATTTTTCAGGTGGAACATCAACTCCAACATCATGGATTTCAAATCCTGCACCCTTCAGCATCATAGAAACAAGGTTCTTACCGATATCATGAAGGTCACCCTTAACAGTTCCGATTACAACTTTACCAATTGGCTCGTTTCCAACTTCAACAAGCTTTGGCTCAAGAATTGTAAGACCTGCGTTCATAGCACGTGCTGCTACAAGAACTTCAGGAACGAATACTTCGTTGTTCTTGAACTTTTCACCGATGATCATCATACCACCAAGAAGACCTTCATTTAAAATTTCCTTTGGATCCTCGTTGGCTTCAAGAGCCTCAGTAACTAAAGCCTTAACATTTTTTGCTCTACCCTTCTGCAGAAAAGCAGAAATCTCTTCAATAATTGCACTCATGTGGTTTCTCCTCCTTAAATTTAAAAAAATATTACCTGTGCTTGTACTTTCATTATACGAAAAAAACAACGAAATTCATTTAATTCTTTTTTATTTTTTGTACTTTTTTTACGGATTCATTTAGAAAAAATGCTAGAAAAAATGGAAAAAAGGCCTAATTTACGGAAAAAATATAAAAACTTTTACATAAAAATGTAAAAAAAATAATCGTTTCATGCTATAATACTCGCTAAAGGAGAGTGTGTTATGGAGGCTTACATTTATACGATTGTTGAGAAGGAGAAAATGGATGACGTGCTGAAAGCGTTTTTTTACAGCATCGAGCTACCGATTCAGCTTCTCGACGAAGAGGGAAATATCTTAGTGCAATATGGAAAACGTACGCAGTACTGCATCAACTTCACGAAGCATCTGACGACGCACGAGACGTGTCAGCAGATTCATGCGACTGCGGGACGGCGCGCGATGACGCTTGGGGAAGCGTATATATTTTCGTGCCATTCCAACCTAAGTCATATTGTATTTCCGCTGCTTAATCATGACCAGTTATTTGGTTCGGTGCTTGTCGGACCATTTTTGTTAGAGACGCCGGATTCGACGATGGTCTTAGACGTCGGCCGCCGATATCCGGACCTTACAATGGAAGATTTGATGGAACTGTACGATGATGCGCATGACATTCCGCAGGTGGCGCCGCAGCGCGTAACGCAGATTTCGCATATGCTTTACTATATGTTTTCGAATCTGCTAACTGACTCGCGGGAACAATTTGCCATCAACCAGAAGAAGCTGCACCAGCAGGCGAAGATCAGCGAGTCCGTACAGCGCTACAAGGAAGTGCTCCCGACCGAAACGGTGGACTATCCGCTTGAGCAGGAGCGCGAACTTCTCACACGCGTGAAAATGGGTGATCTTAAGGGGGCGCGTACCGTCCTCAACAACCTGCTCGGGTTCTTGCTCACGGCGACAAAGAGCACCGGCGATGTGAAGAATCGTTGCGCTGAGCTGTGCTCACTCTTGTCTCGAACGGCAATGGAAAATGGTGCTCCGTCCGGTCAGGTTCTTCGTGTAAATAATGACTTCCTGCAAAAACTTCCGGATTATAAAAATTTCGATGATTTATGCTATGCCTTGCTTGAGGTTTTGGACAGTTTTATGGAAAGCATGTTCCCTGGCGCGGGCAGCGAGATGTCCAAACCGGTTCGAGAGGCAATGGAATACATCACCAAATATTTTGCAACCCCGCTTACTTTGCAGGATGTTGCAGAGCAGGTGCACCTAAATCCGTCGTATTTTTCCAGAATTTTTAAGCAGGTGACCGGCTCATCATTTAAGGAATATCTCACGATGATTCGTGTGGAGGAGAGCAAGCGATTATTGCAAAACACGGATTACACGCTGCTTAGCATTGCGATTGCAGTTGGATTTGAGGATCAAAGCTATTTTTCAAGAGTATTCAAAAAGCAGACGGGATTAACGCCAAAACAATTCCGCGGATAGGAGATGGAAAGCGCAGGCTGGCCCCCACGCGTTGGGGGAAATTGTCGAAAATCGTTGGCCGGCCCCCACGCGTTGGGGG
>JAILOU010000003.1 GCA_024690665.1 Eubacterium sp. | reverse complement strand
TCATATGTTACAGCTACGGTAGAAGATTGGACGTTAAAAATATATGATGGTGGAGAGTCGATTATTTTTTCTGCATATAGCGGAAGCAGTGCGACGGTCACGATTCCGACTTCGGTTACTTATGATGGAGTTGTATATACGAGCGGTGAGAGTTGTCATTTTAGTTTTGAAGAGGGCGTTTTTCAAAATAAAACGAATATTAAGACTGTCATTATACCGGATGGAATAGAGTATATACCAAGCGGTGCCTTTTCGGGCTGTACTTCTTTGGAAACGGTTGCAGTAGGAGCTACGGATACACTGTCTATAGGTGAGGGTGCGTTTGAGGGGCTGGCATTGCTAAAAGATTATTATTTTGCAGGTGATTCGAATTTGAACGCGAGCGGCATTGCGAAATCCGGTATAGGACAAGATAGCGATGGGAATGTCTATGCAGGAGTTACGATTCATACAATAGAAGGAAGTCCGATTGATTCGGCGATTTTGAGTATTAATGCGGGAAGTTCCGGCAATGTGATGACGCTGGATTATGAAACAGAGTATCCTTATGGGGATACAGAAGCTGTGCTTGAGGATGATTCAGAAGATGGAGCAAGCGCTTCAGGTGTTGGCAATGACGGAACGGCTATTGGCGAAGGTGCCACAAGCTCTACTGCGGACAGTTATTTGATCTCTTATAAAAATGAAACCGACCCAAAAGGCTCTGTGTATGCATTATTACAAGCGAAGATTACAAAAGTAAGTAAAAAATCTTTGAAGCTTAAATATAAGAAAGTGAAAAAAGCTAAGAAATACGTAATTTATGGTAATAAATGCTCTAAGAAAAATAAACTTGTTAAACTTACCACGACAAAGAAGACTTCTGTAACCTTTAAAAAGGTAAACAACAAGAAGGTGAAGAAGGGAACGTATTATAAATTTATAGTGGTTGCCTTAGACAAGAACAATAAAGTGGTTTCGACATCTAAGATTGTGCATGCAGCAACAAAGGGCGGCAAGGTAGGAAATGCGAAAAAGCTTAAAATCAACAAAAAGAAAGTTACGCTCAAAAAAGGAAAGACATTTAAATTGGTAACAAAAGAAGTTTCGGCACTGAAAATAAAAAAACACCGCAAGGTTGCATACGAATCAACGAATACGAAGGTTGCAACGGTAAGTAAGAGTGGCAAGATTAAGGCGAAGAAAAAAGGCAAATGTTATATATATGCTTATGCGCAAAATGGTTTGTCTAAAAAAGTAAAAGTGATTGTGAAATAAAATTCTTAATGTGGCTCGGTCGGGGCAAAAGCTCCGGCTGAGTAAACCACTTTGCGAGGGCGAGAGGCTTGTCAGAGGGCTAAAGAAACGGATGGTTGACAGTTTGACGAAATTGTGATATTGTGGATTGGCTATGGAAGTAGGTCTTTTTTTTTTGACTAAAATTGACCGCAATACCAAGAAATATTATTAAGTGGAGGTGGAAGTTGTGCGAACAAAGATCACATTGGCATGTACGCAGTGTCAGCAGCGTAACTACAATACGACCAAAGAGAAGAAGAATCAGCCTGATCGTATGGAGATTAAAAAGTATTGTAGATTCTGTCGGACACATACGTTACATAAGGAAACGAAGTAATCGTCTTTCTTATCAGGAGGTATGACATGAACGAATCAGAGAAGAAGACTGAGGTCAAAGAAAGCTGGACTGAGGGTCTTAAGCAGGAATTTAACAAAATTAGCTGGCTCCCTGCCAAGACAGTCGGTAAGCAGACCGCAGCAGTTGTAGTTGTTTCAGTAATTGTTGGAATTATCATTGCAATCCTGGACAAGTTCATTCAGTACGGAATCGATTTCTTGACAGGACTGTAAATAGGAGGCTGAAAGTATGGCAGAAGCGAATTGGTATGTAGTTCACACTTATTCGGGATATGAAAACAAAGTTAAGGTGAATCTTGATAAGGCGATTGAAAATCGTCATCTTCAGGAAGAAATCCTTGAAGTACGTGTTCCGATGCAGGATGTTGTAGAACTTCGAAACGGTACAAAAAAACAGGTACAAAAAAAGATGTTCCCTGGATATGTACTGGTACATATGGTCATGAACGATGATACATGGTATGTGGTTCGAAACACCAGAGGTGTGACGGGATTTGTTGGTCCGGGATCAAAACCGGTGCCGCTGACATATGATGAAATCCATAAGCTTGGCCTTAACCATGGCGGTATGGAAGAAGGTCAGCCACATCCTAAGCAACAGATTGCGGTAGACTTCGATGAAGGTGATACCGTAATGGTACTGGATGGTCCGTGGAAAGATACTGTTGCAGTAATTAAGTCCATGAACTATCAGAAACAGACAGTTACAATTAATGTTGAAATGTTTGTTGGGCGCGAAACCCCGGTAGAAATTAGTTTCGCAGAAGTTAAGAAGACTTCATAGCAAGAAGGATTCTAATAACATAGGAGGAAAAAGATAATGGCAAAGAAAGTAGAAGGCTATATCAAATTACAGATTCCAGCCGGCAAAGCTACACCGGCACCACCTGTTGGACCAGCACTTGGTCAGCATGGTGTTAACATCGTTGAGTTTACAAAGCAGTTTAATGCAAGAACTGCTGATCAGGGAGACCTTATCATCCCTGTAGTAATTACAGTTTACGCAGACAGAAGTTTTAGTTTCATCACAAAGACTCCACCTGCAGCTGTATTAATTAAGAAAGCTTGCAACATTCAGTCTGGTTCTGGAGAACCTAACAAGAAAAAGGTTGCAACATTATCAAAAGAAAAATGCAAGGAAATTGCAGAACTGAAAATGCCTGACTTAAATGCAGGTTCCTTAGAGGCTGCCATGAGCATGATCGCAGGAACAGCACGAAGCATGGGTGTTGAAGTAGAACAGTAATTAAGACAAATAAAAACACTTTAGTGGGAGGGACCTCTCCCGATATTACCACAGGAGGTATTAGTAATGAAAAGAGGTAAGAAATATCAGGACGCTGCAAAGAATATTGATAGAACAGTTCAGTACGAAACACCGGAAGCTATCAAATTAGTAAAATCTGCAGCGACTGCTAAGTTTGATGAAACAATCGAAGCTCATATCAGAACAGGATGCGACGGACGTCATGCAGAGCAGCAGATCCGTGGTGCAGTTGTTCTTCCACACGGAACAGGTAAGACAGTTCGTGTACTTGTATTTGCCAAGGGCGCTAAGGTTGACGAAGCGCAGGCAGCAGGTGCTGATTTCGTTGGTGGAGAAGAATTAATTCCAAAGATTCAAAACGACGGATGGTTAGATTTTGACGTTGTAGTTGCTACACCGGATATGATGGGTGTTGTTGGTCGTCTTGGTCGTGTACTTGGACCTAAGGGCTTAATGCCAAACCCTAAGGCTGGTACCGTAACAATGGACGTAACAAAAGCAATCGCAGACATCAAAGCCGGTAAGATTGAGTACAGATTGGACAAGACAAACATTATCCACGTGCCAATTGGTAAAGCTTCTTTCTCAGAGGAGCAGTTAGCGGACAACTTCCAGACACTGATGGATGCAATCGTAAAGGCAAAACCAAGTTCATTAAAGGGTGCTTATTTAAAGAGCATTTCAATTGCTCCTACAATGGGACCTGGCGTGAAAGTAAACACAACTCAGTTTGCTTAAGAACAGGGTCTTGTATTTAGTGGTTGACATCATATAAATACAGTGCTACAATAGCAAAGCAATTGCCGAAGACAGCAGGTGGCGTAAGCCGTAATCGTAAGAGCCCGCCGAGGAATTCATAGAATTTGAATTTTTATGCCTCTTTGTCTTTACGGCGAAGAGGCATTTTTGATGGAAACATCAATAGTCTTAAGGCATCAAAGTCCTGCTTTATGCAGGCACATGTACATTTGTACATGGAATAAAATAAGGAGGTGCTAGGAAAGAATGGCAAAAGTAGAATTAAAACAGCCAATCGTAGATGAGATTTCTGAGTGTATTAAAGACGCACAGTCAGTAGTGCTTGTAGATGCATGCGGACTGACAGTAGCAGAAGATACAGTTCTTCGTAAAGAACTTAGAGAAGCAGGCGTTACATACAAAGTGTTCAAGAATACTTTAATGAAGCGTGCTTTCGAAGGAACTGATTGTGAGAAACTTGTTGACTCACTTGCAGGCCCTACAGCAATTGCGGTTTCTAAAGATGACGCAACTGCTCCTGCTAGAATTCTTGCGAAATTTGCAAAGACAGCAGAAAATCTTGAGCTGAAGTCAGGTATTGTAGAAGGTGAGTTCTATGATGCTGCAGGCATTCAGACAATTGCGAGCGTTCCATCAAGAGACGAGTTACTTTCCAAATTACTTGGAAGCATTCAGTCTCCAATTACGAACTTTGCTCGTGTTATCAATCAGCTTGCTGAAAAAGGTGGAGCAGCAGATGTAGAAGCTGCACCGGAAGCTGCTGAAGCTCCGGCAGAAGAAGCTGCAGAAGCTCCTGCTGAAGAAGCAACAGAAACACCTGCAGAATAAGCAGTGTGTAATGACCCGCTTGGGTAATGAATTAAGAAACATAGAATCGCGTGAAGCGAAAAACAAATATTAGGAGGAATATTAAAATGGCTAAATTAACCACAGAAGAAATGATCGAAGCGATCAAAGAGTTAAGTGTATTAGAATTAAATGAACTTGTAAAAGCTTGTGAAGAAGAGTTCGGCGTATCTGCAGCAGCAGGTGTTGTTGTAGCAGCAGGCGGAGCTGACGGAGCAGCAGGCGGAGAAGAAAAATCTGAATTTGATGTAGAGCTTACAGAAGTAGGTCCTAACAAAGTTAAGGTTATCAAGGTTGTTCGTGAAGTAACAGGTCTTGGACTGAAGGAAGCTAAGGAAGTTGTAGACGGAGCTCCTAAGGTTGTTAAGGAAGGTGCTGAAAAGGCAGAAGCTGATGACATCAAGGCTAAGCTTGAAGCTGAAGGCGCTAAGGTTACTCTTAAATAATTTGTTATTTGAGAATGAATTTTGGAAAGGGATGGAAACTTTCGTTTTCATCCCCTTTTTATTTGCAAAAATCGGCGCCTGGTGGTACGATTTTTATATCCTGATTGGAATGCGGGAATGCAATACGAGTTGAGGGCAGGAAATGAACAAAAGAAACATCAAATTGTTTATAATTGGAATTGTCGTACTGCTTGTGGCGGGCATGCTGTTTTTGGGTGTGGCCTATGTGCAAGAGAAGGCAAAACATAAAGCGCAATTAGAAGAGATAGAGCAACAACAAGCGGAAACAGAAGAAGAGGAAGAAGAAGCATCTACCTCACAGCAGCTTAAAGAAGAACTGGCTGAGGCAGAGAGAAATACTTATACCTTCCTGCAAGGACCAAAGTCTTGGGAAAAGAGCATTGACTGGTCGGGCGAATGGTCGGGAGCGATTGTGAATGGTAACGCATTCGGCTCGTTTGGTTGTGGCTTGTGTGCGATGGCGAATATCTATGATACACTTTCACCGTATGAAGTGTCACCGCTTAGAATGTGTAAGTATGCACAGAAAGTCAGCGCTTATGCACCGACTTATGAGTCCGGAGCAATCGGCTGGGGCGACATGAAGACGGTTCTGAAAACGGTTGGAATGGATGTGGAAGTTGCAACGAAGCCGGATAACTACGAAGACTTTTGTGAGAACCTGAAGAATGCCAAGAGCGCAATTGTTCTTGTCTGTAGTGAGGATGATGATTCCTACTGGGAAGATACACCGGGTCATTATGTGAATATCTGGCATTATAATGAAGAAGAAGAGACTGTATTTTTGGCGGATCCCGGAGAACCATCTCACAATCGGGATCGCATTGATGTGGAATATGTCTACGATGCACTTAAGACTTCGAGCAAGTTTCAGGTGCTTTATGTATGGTCTTATGATGAAGATGATAACACCTGGAAGGGTGATGGAATAAAAGATAACTGGAATCGTCCGGATTATCTGTAGAACTGTGCGGGTTTTAGCATAGAGCAAAAAGGGAAAAACGACATTTTGTAGAAAAATACCAAAAATTAAAAAAGATGTTGACGCTGCGGTGCAATGTGCGATATACTATATGATGCACTATTGTGCGGCAGTCTTTTTGCGCCCAAAAACGGGGATGAACGACTGCCGGGGAAAAATTTTGTGCAAAGTCAATGGTTAAAATGCACGAAATGAGCCCCATTTACTATAAATAGAGAGGTGAAACGTCGATGGAGAAAAACAGAATTCGTCCTGTGGCTACCGGAAAAAACATGCGTATGAGTTATTCAAGACAAAAAGAAGTTCTTGAAATGCCAAACCTCATCGAAGTGCAGAAAAATTCTTACGATTGGTTTTTGACGGGTGGTCTTACAGAAGTATTTGAGGATATCTCACCAATTTCCGATTATAGCGGAAAGTTAAGTTTGGAATTTGGCAAGTTCCAGCTTTGCAGAGATGAGGTTAAGTACTCGATTACAGAATGCAAGGAACGAGATGCAACATATGCCGCGCCACTTAAAGTGGAGGTTGCGCTTACAAATCATGAACTGGATGAGAGAAAAGTTACGACCATTTTTATGGGAGATCTTCCTCTTATGACAGAAACGGGAACATTCGTAATTAACGGTGCTGAACGTGTTATCGTCAGCCAGTTGGTAAGATCCCCTGGTATCTATTATGATATCGCACATGATAAAGTGGGAAAAGAGCTATTTTCAAGTACCGTGATCCCGAACCGTGGTGCATGGTTAGAATACGAAACTGACTCCAATGACGTTTTTTATGTACGAGTTGATCGTAACAGAAAGGTGCCAATTACCGTGCTGATTCGTGCACTTGGTGTTGGTACAAATCAGGAAATTATAGATTTATTTGGTGAAGAACCTAAGATTATGGCCAGCTTTGGTAAGGACCCATCTATCACGGAGCATACTCCGCAGGGTAATTATGAGACTGGTCTGTTAGAGTTATATAAGAAGATTCGTCCGGGTGAACCGCTTTCCGTTGAAAGTGCTGAGAGTCTTCTTTCTGCAATGTTCTTTGACCCTAGACGTTATGACCTTGCTAAGGTTGGACGTTATAAATTTAATAAAAAGCTTGCTCTTAAGAATCGTATCGCAGGAGCAACTCTTGCACAGGATGTTGTAGATGAGACAACAGGTGAAGTGCTCGCAACAGCAGGAACTGTAGTGGATCGCGATCTTGCCGATCAGATTCAGAATGCTGCTATTCCATATGTATGGGTACAGGGAGAAGAAAGAAATGTTAAGATTCTTTCTAACCTTATGGTAGACATCCATAATTTTGTAGACATTGAAGATGTAAAAGAACTTGGTGTTACAGAGCTTGTTTACTATCCTGTACTGGCACAGATTTTAGAGGAAAATGAAGGTGCGGATGCAGATACTCTTGCTACGCAGATTCGTTTGAATATCGCAGATCTGATTCCAAAGCATATTACAAAGGAAGATATCTTTGCTTCTATTAACTATAATATGCATTTAGAGTATGGTTTTGGTAACAGCGATGATATCGACCATTTGGGAAATCGTCGTATTCGTGCGGTTGGAGAACTTCTCCAGAATCAGTACAGAATCGGACTTTCCAGATTAGAAAGAGTTGTACGTGAGCGTATGACAACACAGGATACAGAAACTGTGAATGCACAGAGCTTAATCAATATTAAGCCGGTAACAGCAGCTGTAAAAGAATTCTTTGGTTCTTCACAGTTGTCACAGTTCATGGATCAGAATAACCCACTTGGTGAGCTTACACATAAGAGACGTCTTTCCGCACTTGGACCTGGTGGTCTTTCCAGAGATCGTGCCGGATTCGAGGTTCGAGATGTACATCATTCTCATTACGGTAGAATGTGTCCTATCGAGACGCCTGAAGGACCAAACATCGGTCTGATTAACTCTCTTGCATGCTATGCAAGAATTAATGAATATGGATTTATTGAAGCACCTTATCGTAAGATTGATCATTCAGATCCTACGAACCCACGTGTTACAGATGAAGTTGTATATATGACAGCTGATGAGGAAGATAATTACCATGTAGCACAGGCGAATGAGGCGCTTGATGCAGACGGACATTTTGTAAGAAACAGCGTATCCGGTCGATTCAGAGATGAGACACAGGAATACGAAAAGAAGATGTTCGATTATATGGACGTATCACCTAAGATGGTGTTCTCCGTTGCGACAGCCTTAATTCCGTTCCTGCAAAATGACGATGCGAACCGTGCCCTGATGGGATCAAACATGCAGCGTCAGGCCGTTCCGCTTCTTACAACAGAAGCTCCTGTTGTCGGAACCGGTATGGAGAATAAAGCAGCCGTTGACTCCGGTGTAGGTGTTGTTGCCAAACGTGCCGGTGTTGTTGAGCGTTCTGAGTCAAATCAGATCATCATCAAGGCGGAAGACGGAACAAAAGACATTTATAAATTACAGAAATTTACAAGATCAAACCAGTCAAACTGCTACAACCAGCGTCCAATCGTGTTTAAGGGTGACCAGGTAGAAGCAGGAGAAGTGATTGCTGACGGTCCATCTACAAAGAATGGAGAACTTGCTCTTGGTAAGAATCCGCTGATTGGATTCATGACATGGGAAGGTTATAACTACGAGGATGCGGTACTTCTTAGTGAAAGACTGGTACAAGATGATGTTTATACTTCTATTCATATTGAAGAATATGAAGCAGAAGCCAGAGATACCAAGCTTGGACCGGAAGAAATCACAAGAGATGTTCCGGGTGTCGGTGATGATGCACTCAAAGACCTTGATGAAAGAGGTATTATTCGTATTGGTGCAGAAGTGCGTGCCGGCGATATCTTAGTTGGTAAAGTAACTCCTAAGGGAGAGACGGAGCTGACAGCAGAAGAAAGACTTCTTCGTGCCATCTTCGGTGAGAAGGCTCGTGAGGTTCGTGATACTTCCTTAAAGGTACCTCATGGTGCTTACGGTATCGTAGTAGATGCCAAGGTGTTTACAAGAGAGAATAAGGATGAACTTTCACCGGGAGTAAATCAGTCTGTACGTATCTACATCGCACAGAAGAGAAAGATTTCCGTTGGTGATAAGATGGCCGGTCGTCATGGTAACAAGGGTGTCGTTTCCCGTGTACTGCCTGTAGAAGATATGCCATTCCTTCCAAATGGACGTCCTCTTGACATCGTGCTGAACCCACTTGGTGTACCTTCGCGTATGAACATCGGACAGGTCCTGGAGATTCATCTGTCTCTTGCTGCTAAGGCACTTGGATTTGATATTTCCACACCGGTATTTGATGGTGCTAATGAGAATGACATCATGGATACTTTGGATCTTGCCAATGACTATGTAAATCTTTCCTGGGAAGACTTTGAGAAAAAGCACAAAGAAGAACTTCTTCCTGAGGTAATGGATTATTTATATGAGAATCGTGAACACAGAAAACTGTGGAAGGGCGTACCGCTCTCACGTGATGGTAAAGTAAGACTTCGTGATGGTCGTACAGGTGAATATTTTGATTCTCCTGTTACAATCGGACACATGCATTATCTGAAACTGCATCATCTGGTTGATGATAAGATTCATGCCCGTTCAACAGGTCCTTACTCACTTGTTACACAGCAGCCGCTCGGTGGTAAAGCACAGTTCGGTGGACAGCGTTTCGGAGAGATGGAGGTATGGGCACTCGAGGCTTATGGTGCTGCGTACACACTGCAGGAAATCCTGACAGTAAAATCCGATGATGTAATTGGTCGTGTAAAGACTTATGAAGCAATTATCAAGGGTGACAACATTCCTGAATCAGGAATTCCGGAATCCTTCAAGGTATTACTCAAAGAGTTACAGTCTCTCGGACTTGATGTTCGTGTCTTAAATGAAGACAAAGATGAAATTGAGATCATGGAAACCAGTGAATATGGAAATACCGATCTTAATTCCGTAATTCAGGGAGACCGCAATTTTGCATTTGAAAGCAACGAATCTTTCAGCGCTGCAGGATTTACAAAGCAGGAATTTGATTCCGAAAGCGAAGAACTTGTCAGCGTAGAGGAAGACAATGCTCCCCAAGAGATGAACGAATCCTTTGAGGGCACAGATCAATTCGATGAAGACTAATAAGGAGGACCAGGTTTAATGCCAGAAACAAATAATAATGAAACTTATCAGTCAATAAACTTTGATGCCATCAAGATTGGATTGGCATCACCAGAAAAAATCAGAGAGTGGTCCAGAGGTGAAGTAAAAAAGCCGGAGACCATTAACTATAGAACCTTAAAGCCGGAGAAGGACGGACTGTTCTGCGAAAGAATTTTCGGACCTAGTAAGGACTGGGAATGCCACTGCGGAAAGTACAAAAAGATTCGTTATAAAGGTGTTGTCTGCGACCGATGCGGCGTAGAGATTACAAAGGCAAATGTAAGACGTGAACGTATGGGTCACATCGAACTTGCTGCACCTGTATCACATATCTGGTACTTTAAGGGAATCCCTTCCAGAATGGGATTAATCTTGGATCTGTCACCAAAGACATTAGAGCGTGTACTTTATTTCGCATCTTATATTGTTCTTGACAAGGCAGATACACCACTTGCCGATAAGCAGATTCTTTCAGAAGCTGAGTATGCACAGGCAAGAGAAGAATATGGCTGGAGCTTCCGTGTAGGTATGGGAGCTGAAGCAATTCAGGAACTTCTTCAGAAGATCGATCTTGATAAAGAAGCAGAAGAGCTGAAAGAACAGCTTGAAAATGCTACCGGTCAGAAGAAGGCCCGTATCATCAAGAGAATTGAAGTTGTAGAAGCGTTTAGAGAATCAGGCAACAAGCCGGAATGGATGATTATGTCTGTAATCCCTGTCATCCCACCGGATCTTCGTCCGATGGTACAGCTTGACGGTGGACGTTTTGCAACCTCTGACTTAAATGATTTGTATCGTCGTATTATCAACCGTAATAACCGTCTGAGAAGACTCTTAGAGCTTGGTGCACCTGATATTATCGTACGAAACGAAAAGAGAATGCTGCAGGAAGCAGTTGATGCTCTGATTGACAACGGACGTAGAGGAAGACCGGTAACCGGACCTGGTAACCGTGCTCTTAAGTCGCTGTCTGACATGCTCAAAGGTAAGGGTGGACGTTTCCGTCAGAACCTCCTTGGTAAGCGTGTTGACTATTCGGGACGTTCCGTTATCGTCGTAGGACCGGAACTGAAGATTTATCAGTGTGGTCTTCCAAAAGAAATGGCAATCGAGCTGTTCAAACCATTCGTTATGAAAGAGCTCGTGGCAAATAATACAGCACATAACATCAAGAGTGCCAAGAAGATGGTGGAAAGACTTGAGCCACAAGTCTGGGATGTCCTTGAAGACGTCATCAAAGAGCATCCGGTTATGTTAAACCGTGCTCCTACACTTCATAGACTTGGTATTCAGGCATTTGAGCCAATCCTTGTAGAAGGTAAGGCGATTAAGCTGCATCCACTTGTGTGTACCGCTTACAATGCCGACTTTGACGGTGACCAGATGGCTGTCCATCTTCCACTTTCTGTAGAAGCACAGTCAGAATGCCGTTTCATGCTGCTGTCACCAAACAACCTGCTTAAGCCGTCTGATGGTGGCCCTGTAGCCGTTCCTTCACAGGATATGGTCCTTGGTATTTACTATCTGACCATGCATAAGGAAGCAGACTACTCTGACGATCCTGAGATTGTAGCTAAGGTTGTAAAAGAATTTGAAACTCCGGAAGATGCTATTGAAGCATTTAAGGAATATCAGATTGCCAAGAAGAAAGCTTATGACAGTGCAAGTGAAGAAGATCGTAAGGCAGGTAACATTACAGTATCTGTAAGTCCTGCAATCGATCCTGAGACATACGTTAAGGTATGTATCGATCAGGAACGTGACAGAAGAGTCGTATGCTCTATGGAGGATATCCTCGGACGTTACTTCAATAACATGAACGAAGCACTGCTTGCTTATGAGAATAAAGTAATTACGCTGCACCAGCATATTATGCTTCACCGCCAGGTAGAGACTCCAAGCGGAGAGGTCGTAACAGGATTCGTGCAGACAACACTTGGTCGTTTGATCTTCAACGAGATCATTCCACAGGATCTTGGTTTCGTTAAGCGTGAGAAGCCGGAAGACTATCTGAACCTGGAAATCGATTTCCATGTAGGTAAGGGACAGCTTAAGAAGATCCTTGAAAAAGTTATTAACACACATGGTGCAACCAAGACTGCTGAGACTCTTGACCTGATTAAGGCTATGGGTTACAAGTATTCTACACGTGCAGCCATGACCGTATCCATTTCCGATATGACTGTACCTGCTCAGAAGCAGGATATGATCAAGGAAGCACAGGATACCGTAGATCAGATTACGCGTAACTATAAGCGTGGTAAGATTACAGAAGAAGAGCGTTACAAAGAAGTTGTCGAAGTCTGGAAAGACATGGATGATAACCTTACAGAAGCTCTTTTGAACGGACTTGATAAATACAACAACATCCATATGATGGCACATTCCGGAGCCCGTGGTTCTAACAGCCAGATTAAGCAGCTTGCCGGTATGCGTGGACTGATGCAGGATACAACAGGTAAGACAATCGAGCTTCCAATCAAGTCAAACTTCCGTGAAGGTCTTGACGTACTTGAGTATTTCATGTCAGCGCATGGTGCTCGTAAGGGTCTGTCCGATACGGCTCTTCGTACAGCCGATTCCGGATACCTGACACGTCGTCTTGTAGACGTTTCTCAGGAACTGATTATCCGCGAAAGAGATTGTATGGAAGGCAAGGAAGGCAAAGAAATACCTGGTATGGTAGTAAAAGCCTTCATGGACGGAAAAGAAGTCATCGAGTCCTTACAAGATCGTATTACAGGACGTTTCGCTGCTCAGGATATCTTAGATGCAGACGGTAATGTTCTGGTTAAAGCCAACAACATGATTACCCCAAGACGTGCAGAAGAAGTTATGCACAAGGGTGTTGATGTTAACGGTCTTAAGATTTGGGATGAGGAAAATGATAAAGAAAATCCAAAGGCAGCCTTAAAGATTCGTACGATTCTTACTTGCCGTTGCCACAACGGAATCTGTGCAAAATGTTATGGTGCCAACATGGCAACAGGACAGGCCGTACAGGTTGGTGAAGCAGTTGGTATTATCGCAGCGCAGTCAATCGGTGAGCCTGGTACACAGCTGACCATGAGAACGTTCCATACCGGTGGTGTAGCCGGAAACGATATCACGCAGGGTCTTCCTCGTGTCGAGGAGCTTTTCGAGGCCAGAAAGCCTAAGGGTCTTGCAATTATCACAGAAATCGCCGGAACGGTTGCTCTTAAGGAAACGAAGAAGAAGCGTGAAATCGTCGTAACCGGTGAAGACGGAGAGTCTAAGACTTACCTGATTCCTTACGGATCACGTATCAAGGTTGTAGAAGGTCAGGAACTTGAAGCCGGTGATGAACTGACAGAAGGTTCTGTAAACCCACATGATATCCTGAAGATTAAGGGTGTTCGCGCCGTTCAGGATTACATGCTTCGTGAAGTGCAGAGAGTATATCGTCTGCAAGGTGTAGATATCAACGATAAACATATCGAAGTTATCGTACGCCAGATGCTCAAGAAGATTCGAATCGAAGAGCATGGTGATTCTGAACAGCTTGAGGGTATGCTTGTTGACTTCCTTGAATTCGAGGATGGCAATGAAGCACTGATTGCAGAAGGCAAAGAGCCGGCAGTCGGCAAGCAGGAACTTCTTGGTATCACCAAGGCTTCTCTTGCAACGAACTCATTCTTGTCAGCAGCTTCCTTCCAGGAGACAACGAAGGTACTTACAGATGCTGCAATCAAGGGTAAGGTTGACCCACTGATCGGACTTAAGGAAAATGTTATCTTAGGTAAGCTGATTCCTGCAGGTACAGGTATGAAGCGTTACCAGAACATTGCACTTAATACGGATGAACATATGCTTCATCTGCAGGAGGATGACGAACTGGATTTTGAAGAAGATGATATTGAGGTTACAGGAGAAGAAGCTCCTGCAGCTCAGAACGCAGAAGGCGAAGAAATCGTCATCGAAGAAGAAACAGTTGCAGTCACAGCAGAAGAGACAGAAGAATAAAATTCTTGTATGAAATAGAGCGCATTACTTGAAAAAGTAATGCGCTCTTTATACAATAAAAAGGAATATAATTTTGGGGCATTTGGGAGGATATTGATGAAACATATAGAGGACTGTTTTGTTGTACACAGGGGACAAAAGCTTCGCTGTGGCTATACAACCGGTTCATGTGCGGCTGCAGCGGCGAAGGCGGCTGCAATTATGCTGTTATCCAATCGTGAGATTGATTGTGTAACACTACAGACTCCGGCGGATGTACTGCTGGAGCTAGATGTGCTGGACATAAAAAGAACACCGGATTATGTTCGGTGTGCTATTCAAAAGGATGCGGGAGATGATCCGGATGTAACCGATCGGATTATGGTGTATGCCCGCGTATCTAAGAGTGCAGAACAAAAAGTCTTGATTGACGGAGGCATAGGTGTCGGTCGTGTAACCAAGCCGGGCTTGGAACAGAAAGTCGGTTCGGCAGCAATCAATCGGGTGCCGCGCCTGATGATTCAGGAAGCCGTGGAGGAAGCTGCGGATGAATACAGCTATGAAGGTGGTTTTCAGGTTCTGATTGAGATTCCGGATGGCGCCGAACTGGCGGCGAAGACATTTAACCCAAGACTGGGAATTGAAGGTGGAATCTCTGTCCTTGGGACAAAGGGAATTGTGATTCCGATGAGTGAAGAAGCACTTTTATCCTCAATTGAAGTGGAATTAGAACAGCGTCTTTTGCAAGGGGACGGATATCTGCTTATGACGCCCGGTAATTACGGGGAAGATTTTCTTCGTGATGAAATCAGGCTTGATGTAACGAAAAATATTCGGTGCAGCAATTTTATCGGGAAGACACTTGATATGGCCGTTAACAAGGGAGCGAAAGCGGTGTTGCTGACCGGTCATATTGGCAAGCTTATTAAAATTGGCGCCGGAATTATGGACACGCATTCACGAAATGCTGACGCCAGAGCGGAAGAGATGGCAGCATGTGCCATATTGGCGGGAGCAGATCTGGACCTTGCCAGGGCGCTGCTTAAGGCGCCGACAACGGATGCGATGCTCGATATTATCAGCGAGCGCGGCATGCTGAAACCGGTTATGGATATTCTGATTGAACGCATTTATGCAGCCCTTAGAAGGCGAAGCATGGAGCAACTAGAGATTGGAATTATCCTGTTTTCCAATCAGTATGGACTTTTGGCCGAGAAAAATGCGGACCGGTTAAAAGAACATTTTCGGTGTAAGGAGTAGTGCGCATGAGGATAGAAGTAATCTGTTTTTCCAAAGAGGGAAGCAGACGAATTGATGAAATTAAATCCAGGATAGATGGTGAGATTCAAGGCTTTTATAAGAGTAAAAAGTTTTCATCAGATGTGCATGAAAGAGTTGATGAGCCGCTCACGGAGTGGACTGCAGCGCATTGGAACAGCGATGCGATTGTCTATATCTCATCGTGTGGAATCGCCGTAAGAGCAATCGCCGGCTGCGTGAAAGATAAGCTTACCGATCCGGCCGTCCTTGTGGTGGATGAAAAAGGCAGACACTGCATCAGCCTTTTGTCCGGTCATGTTGGAGGTGCCAATGAACTGACAATAGATATCGCCGGAGCAGTTGGTGCCAGTCCGGTGATCACAACGGCAACTGACGTACAAGACCTGATGGCAATTGATGTATGGGCAGTTAAGCATGGATATCAGATTCTCAATAAGAGCGCGGCAAAGGATTTTTCTGCTTCGCTTTTGCAGGGAGAGCCATGTATTGTAGCCGGCGTCGGATGTCGTAAGGACACACCGGGGGACAAGATTCAATCTGTCCTGGAGGCTGCCTGTGAAAAGGCTGGCATTAGACTTTGTCATATCAGGCAACTTGCCAGTATCGATCTGAAAAAAGACGAAAAAGGTCTTCTTTTACTAGCGCGGGAAAGAAAGATTCCATTTCACACCTACAGCGCAAATGAACTTATGCAGGTGCCGGGAGATTTCACAGCATCTGATTTTGTGAAGCGGACGACCGGTGCGGACAATGTCTGTGAGAGGAGCGCTCTTCGAGCGTGCAAGGATGGGATATTATTGATGAAAAAATATGCGGACAGCGGCGTAACGGTTGCGTTTGCATTTGAAAATAATGGAATGTTGGGGGAGTAATAACATCATGAAATTACCTAGATTTATGATTGCCGCACCTAAGAGCGGAAGCGGCAAGACACTGATTACCTGTGCGCTGCTACAGCTGTTACAAGAAGGTGGACAAACAGTCAGAGCGTACAAATGTGGACCGGACTATATCGATCCCATGTTTCATAAAAAAGTGCTGGATACAGACAGTTATAACCTGGACCCGTTTTTGGCAGGGGAGCATCTGCAGCAAAACTTTTTGAAACATGTTGGGGATGCGACATTTGCAATTATGGAGGGCGTCATGGGATATTATGATGGCCTTGCCGGTACATCGACGAAAGCAAGCAGCTATGAGGTTGCCAAAAAGACGGGGACACCGGTTATTCTGGTGCTCGATACGAGAGGAACCTCGTTGTCTTTGATCCCCGTTCTGAAAGGGTTTATTGAATATCAGGACAATAGCAATATCAAGGGCGTGATTTTAAACCGAATGAGTCCGATGCTGTATCCTAGAATCAAAGAGCAGATTGAATCGGAGCTTCCGATTAAGGTCTGCGGCTATGTGCCGGATTCTAAGAAAGCAAAGCTCTTAAGCCGGCATCTTGGACTTGTGCTGCCACAGGAGATTCCGGATTTGAAAGAGCGCATCCGGGATTTTGCAAATGACTTAAAGAAAACGCTGGATTTTCAGACCATCAGCGAGGTCGCTTCTTCTGCCATGGATGTGCTTAAGGTGAAAGAGCAGATTCCAAATGACAAAACGCTTCGCGTTGCGCTGGCGGATGATGAGGCTTTTTGTTTTTTTTATCAGGATAATTTAACGATGCTTGAGGAAAATGGTATCGAACTTGTTCGTTTTTCACCTCTTCACGATCAACATTTGCCGGATCATATTGATGGACTGATTCTATATGGTGGTTATCCGGAACTAAATACGCAGGAACTGCAGGACAATAAACAAATGCGACAAGAAATCAAAGAAAAGCTTGCTGGTGGCCTTCCGTGCCTTGCGGAGTGCGGTGGTTATCTGTATTTGCACGAGACGCTTGAGGATTCTGAGGGCGAGAAGTTTGAAATGGTGGGCGCCATCAAAGGCAATGGTTTTAACACGGAAAAACTGGTGCGCTTTGGCTATGTCAATTTGCTCGGAACTGCCTTTGATGAGGAGGAAATTAAGATTCGTGCGCATGAATTTCATTATTATGATACAACCGCGAAGGGAAATTCGATGATCGCGAAAAAGCCGTTATCGGAAAGAACCTGGCAGTGTATGGTTTCCACGCATACCATGCTCGCCGGTTTTCCGCATCTGTATTACCCATCCCAGCCGTATCTGCCTAGACTATTTGCGAAACGTTGTCGGGAATATAAGGAGCAAAAGTCATGAAGATTCATTTGATTCGTCATGGCAAGACGCCCGGAAATGAACTCGGAAGATATATCGGTACCACGGATGAGCACTTGTCCGATAGCGGAGTTTCGGCATTAAAGATGCTGAAAGCGCCTTTTGCTGAGTGCATCTATATAAGTCCGATGAAGCGCTGCAGTGAGACGGCCAAACTTCTTTATCCGACCTTTGAAACGGTGGTAATAGAGGAACTTCGTGAGTGTGATTTTGGTGATTTTGAAAATAAAAATTACAAGGAATTAGATGGCAATACAGATTACCAGGCCTGGATTGATTCGGGCGGGACATTGCCATTTCCTCATGGGGAAAGTACTAAGGCGTTTAAGGATAGGACTCTTTGCGGATTTCGTAAAGTTCTTTGTGATGCAAGGAAGCGCGGCGCCGAGGAAATTGCACTGGTTGTACATGGTGGTACTATCATGGCGATTATGGAAGCGTATGATGGTGGCGATTATTTTTCTTATCAGCTTAAAAATGGTGAGTTTATTACGCTGGTTGTGGATGAGACTTGATTTTGTCCCGGTAATATGAGAAACTAGAACAAGTACGAAATTTACGACTTTAAAGTGAGAAAGCATTATGATTGGAACAATTGTGAATACCGCTACCATATTAGCAGGAGCGATTGTGGGGAGTATTCTTCACAAGGGAATTGGAGAAAAATATCAAAAAGCGTTATTTGGTGCCTGTGGCCTTGCTGCCTGCGGAATCGGAATCAACGCAATCGTCAACAATATGCCGGACAGTAATTATCCGGTGCTATTTATTGTTTCGCTGGCTGTCGGCACTTTGATTGGTACGGCGCTTGACCTCGAGGGCAAATTTGAAAGACTTGTGAATAAGCGCTCGAAGAGCGAGAACAATCTGGGCAAAGGTCTTTCGACCGGAATTTTGTTGTACTGCATTGGCACGTTATCGATTATGGGGCCGGTGATGAGTGCTTTGTACGGTGATCATACTTTTTTATTTACGAATGCAACGCTTGACCTTATTACGTCTATGGTTCTGGCATCTACGTATGGTATGGGAATGGCCCTTGCCGCTCCGGTTTTATTTGCCTGGCAGGGATGCATCTACCTGATTGCGAAGCATGCTTCGGGTTTTATTTCAGATGATCTTGTTTGTGAACTTTGTGTTGTCGGTGGTTTCTTGATTTTTGCTTCAGGGCTTAATATTTTGAATATTAAGAATTTGAAGACGCTCAACTTGTTGCCGGCGCTGGGGATACCGATTGTGTTTTTTGTGGTGAAGAGTGTTATTGGATAGTCTTTTGGATTGCTTGTGGGAGCTAGGATTTTGTAACTAAAGAAGCGTCAACAAAGAACAAAAAAGCTACCACACCGGAAAACCGGTGCAGTAGCTTATTAATTTACCCAATAATCAAAGCCGATTATTTGAAGAATGGCATCTGCCAACCATGATGATCGGTATGTAACAGATGATGAGACTTCTCACTAAGAGGCTCTTTGAGATATTCATCATAAAGAGTCTGAACATCCGGATTCTCATGAGAGAAACGCATCTTGTTGTTGCTATCGTAGTTGTAGATAACAGCAGCACGATCAGCAGCGAGTTCCTCGTTGAAGTGGATAGGCTGTCCACCACCACCAACGCAGCCGCCAGGGCAAGCCATAACTTCGACAAAGTCGTATTCCACTTCGCCGGCCTTTAAGGCTTCGAGAAGTTTTCTGGTGTTACCAAGGCTGTTGACAACTGCGGCACGAACAACAGCGCCATTAACGTTGTATTCAGCTTCAACCCAAGGCTTGTCAGAACCGGTAGCACGGACTGCCTTAAAGGTTTCATCAGCATTAGGATTCTCACCGGTCAGGACATAGTAGCAGGTACGAAGAGCTGCTTCCATAACACCACCGGTAGCACCGAAGATAACAGCAGCTCCGGTACCGCTTCCGAGAGGAGAATCAAATCCTTCTTCCGGAAGATTTTCAATATCGATATTCAGATATTTGAATAAACGGTTCATCTCACGTGTTGTAAGAGAATAGTCAACGTCCTTTACGCCTTCTTTGGCATCGCTAAGGTTCGGAATTTCAAGCTCTTCCTTCTTAGCAGAACAAGGCATGACAGATACGCAAATGATATCTTCAGGAGCCTTTCCAATCTTCTCAGCAAAGTAAGTCTTAGTGACAGCACCAAACATACCCTGTGGAGATTTTGCGGAAGACAGCTGATCTGTCATCTCAGGATACTGGCTCTTTAAGAAACGTACCCAGCCAGGACAGCATGATGTAAACATTGGCCATGCATAATCCTCTTTGTGAGTGAAGCGGTGAAGGAATTCATTACCTTCTTCCATAATCGTAAGGTCAGCTGAGAAGTTGGTGTCGAATACATAGTCGAATCCGGCACGTCTAAGAGCAGCAGCCATACGTCTTTCGGTTGCGAACTCAGCGTCGAGACCAAAGTCTTCGCCCCATGCAGTACGAGGAGAAGGAGCGGTCTGAACAACGATGACCTTGTCAGGATTCTTCTCTTTATCAAGAAGATTAGCGATTGTCATCACGTCATCTCTTGAGTGAAGTGCATTTGTAGGACAATGAGTAATACACTGGCCACAAAGTACACAGTCAGACTGGTTAAATGGAACATTGTTCTTTACGCCGACAGTGGTGTTGGCGCCGGTTCCAACCATATCCCATACACCGATGGACTGGATCTTTTCGCAGACCTGTACGCAACGGTAACATTTGATACATTTGTCCTCTTCGCGGATTAATGGAAGAGTCATGTCCCATTCGTTGATTGGGAGCATTTTAGGAATCTCGTTGTCAGAGCTGACAGCATATTTGTTAGCGAGATCCTGCAGTGCACAGTTGATGTTTCTTTCGCAGGTAGGGCAGGTTACGTTATGCTGAGAAAGCATAAGCTTGATGTTCTCACGTCTTGCTTCCACAACACGAGGAGAATTCGTCTTGATATCCATACCTTCCTGAACAACTGTATTACATGATGCAGCAAGAGTTTTGTTGTCATCGACTTCCACAACGCAGACACGGCAGGCGCCGATATCGCTGTAGTCTTTCATCCAACAAAGAGTAGGGATGTTGTATCCGGCCTCTTTAGCGGCATCAAGAATTGTTGTGCCCTCTTTTACCTGGAGAGCTTTTCCGTTTATCTTAATATTTACCATTCTAACTCACGCCCTCCTTTAAACATTCCGCAACCATAGTGGTCACAGCGTAAACATCTGTTGGTTTCCTGAGCTGCTTCAAGATCTGACATCGGCATTTCCATAAGGTCAAAGTCGTGATTTCTTGTAAGAGGTTCACGCTCTGCCATGTTAACGCGGCCGCACTGAACACGGTCAGCATATTTTGGAGCCGGGATTTCGACATCAAGTTTAATCTTGTGATCGAATCCAAGATAATTGTCAATGTTTCTTGCTGCAACTTTACCTGCAGAGATAGCAAGGATAGCAGTTTTAGGTCCGGATACACAGTCACCACCGGCGAAGACACCGTCAAGAGCGGCAACTTCAGCCCAAGGCTCTGTGACAAAACGTCCGGCCTGTGCAGTAACGCCGGCAGCGTCAAATGTTTCCCATTCGATTCCCTGTCCGACAGCAACTAATACGATATCGCAGTCGATCTTCACTTCGTCTTTGCCTGCAGGAGCAGGTGAAACACGTCCACCCTTCACAACGCTCGGCATCTGAGGCTCAGCAATTAAGGATGCAACATTGCCATTGGCATCCTTCTCAATGCGAAGAGGAGCATGAAGGTCCATCATGATAGCGCCTTCCGCGATAGCACCGTCAACTTCTTCAACAAGCGCAGTCATATCTTCTTTACGTCTACGATATACGATTTTAACTTCATCAGCGCCACATCTGATTGCAGAACGGGTACAGTCCATAGCCACGTTACCGCCACCGATGACAGCGACTTTCTTGCCGGTGAAATCAGGGATTTCACCATCGCCGATCTTGCCAAGATATTCAACAGCAGATAATACGCCGTTAGCATCTTCACCGTCGATACGAACACTCTTGCCCTGGTGAGCACCGATTGCTACGTATACAGCGTCATATTCGCCGATCAGCTTCTTAATTTCTTCCGGTGTGTTACCGATGTTAG
This sequence comes from Eubacterium sp., assembly GCA_024690665.1. Taxonomy (GTDB): domain Bacteria; phylum Bacillota; class Clostridia; order Lachnospirales; family Lachnospiraceae; genus Eubacterium_C. The sequence goes on along the minus strand of JAILOU010000003.1, from coordinate 54,084 downwards.
ATTCTAATTTTGCTTCTACACCTGTAGATAAGATGCAGTCGATATCCTGCTGAATCATATCTGCAGGAAGACGATAATCCGGAATGCCGTATACAAGCATACCGCCGAGTCTCTTACGACGTTCAAATACGGTAACCTGATGTCCCATCAGCTGAAGGAAATAAGCACAAGTCAGTCCGGAAGGACCACCACCGATAACAGCGACCTTCTTGCCGGTGCTTTCAGCACACTTTGGTGCGTCAACTTTTCCTGCTTTTTCAACTGCGGTACGTTTAATTCCACGGATATTAACAGGAGCATCAATATATGCTCTACGGCATTGATGTTCGCAAGGATGCTCGCAGATCAGTGCGCAGGCAACCGGGAATGGGTTGTCTTTTCTGATAATACGAACGGCATCTGCGTAAGAGCCTTCCTTTACACATGAGATATATCCAGGAATATCCACATGAGCCGGACATCCGGCAACGCATGGGATTGTTCTTTGCGGATTGGTTGTGCAATGATGCTCTTTGATATGTGCTTCATAATCCGCACGGAATGTTTCAATTCCGGAGAGAACCATGCGTGCTGCGGTTTTTCCAAGTGCGCAGTCCGCGGTCTCCATAATCTGGTTGGACTGACGGATAATCTGATCCAAATCCGCCATAGTTGCTTTGTGTGCTTTAATCTTCTCAAGTAAACCTGCAACCTGCTCAAGACCGATACGGCATGGAGTACATTTACCACATGTCTGAGTCTGAGCCATCTTCAGTAAACTGTAAGTAAGATCCACCGGACAGACATCCGATGGTGATGCAGCTACACGTCTTCCGATGTCACCGTATAATGACTGGATGAATGTATCGCTGCGACTTTGTGTTTCAAAGGTAAGTCTGCTCAAAAGTACATCCCCTTTCTGGTACATAGTTCATTTTCCCTTTTAGTTGATTTTGTTCTAAAAAATTCGACGAAAAATATAAGAAAATGTCATATCCTTCATCGCAATTTTATTATAGTATGAATTGAAAAACATGGAAAAACTAATGTTTAATAGACATAACTAATGCAATGTGAACAAATAGTAGAAATATATAAAAAACGGGGTGCATAATGCGCCTTAATCGTGCATGAATAACAAATGTAATAGTTGACTAATTTCCTATTCGTATGTTATTTTGTACAAAACATAAGTACTGACAGGGAGGGGCGCACCCAACGTGAAAGGCTTGATTTTCAACGGTTTTCGATATCATTATCGAGTTTATTAAGAGCGCCATCATGGCGCTTATTTTTATTTGGTGGAAAAGAAAATAAAAAAAACCGGCGAAAATGCTTTTGAAAAGTAATTATGTTGGAAAGTGATTTTGTTCATAAATTGTTAACATTTATTTACGAAATTCAATGGCATTTATTGAAGTTTTTAATAGGGAAGGAGAACCATATGTACAATATTGAGTCATTAAAAGCAGAGGAATTTATCAGCGACGAGGAAATCTTAGCATCTTTAAAGTACGCAGATGAGAACAAAAATAACGTAGAGGTCATTGATGCAATCTTAGAAAAGGCAAGACAGGAAAAGGGATTATCACATCGTGATGCATCCGTACTGCTTGCGTGTGATATTCCGGAAAAAAATGAAGAAATCTTCGCACTTGCCAAGAAGATTAAGCAGGATTATTACGGTAACAGAATCGTGCTGTTTGCACCGCTTTATCTGTCAAACTACTGTATCAACGGCTGTACTTACTGCCCATATCACGGAAAGAATAAGACGATTCCTCGTATCAAACTGACGCAGGAAGAGATTAAGAAAGAAGTCATTGCGCTTCAGGATATGGGACACAAACGTCTGGCAATTGAGGCAGGAGAAGATCCGGTCAACAATCCGCTGGAATATATCTTAGAGTGTATTAAGACGATTTATTCCATCAAACATAAAAACGGAGCCATTCGCCGTGTCAATGTCAACATTGCGGCAACAACCGTGGAAAATTATAAGAGACTGGCAGAGGCCGGAATCGGAACCTATATTTTGTTCCAGGAGACCTATCATAAGGAAACATATGAAGAACTTCATCCAACAGGACCAAAGAGCGATTATGCATATCATACGGAAGCTATGGACCGCGCAATGGAAGGCGGCATCGATGACGTAGGACTTGGCGTACTGTTTGGACTTGATAAATACAGATATGAATTCGCAGGACTTTTGATGCATGCAGAACATCTTGAGGCAGTGCACGGTGTTGGACCACATACGATTTCCGTACCAAGAGTCTGTCCGGCAGATGATATTGATGTAAATGAATTTCAAAATTCAATCGATGATGATACATTTGCCAAGATTGTAGCCTGCATCAGAATTGCAGTGCCTTATACGGGAATGATTGTGTCAACGAGAGAATCACAAAAGAGCAGAGAGCGCGTACTGCAGCTTGGTATCTCGCAGATCTCCGGTGGATCAAGAACTTCTGTCGGTGGTTATACAGAAGAAATTCGTCCGGAAGATACCACGCAGTTTGATGTATCCGATCGTCGCTCCCTTGATGAAGTCATGAAATGGCTGATGGAAATGGATTATGTTCCTTCATTTTGTACCGCATGCTACCGCGAAGGTCGTACGGGAGACCGCTTTATGGAACTGTGTAAGGCAAAACAGATTCAAAACTGCTGTCTGCCAAATGCGCTTTTGACGCTGAAAGAATATCTGACAGACTACGCTTCAGAGGAAACAAAGAAGGTAGGAGAGAAGATTATTGAAGATAATATGCCGGATGTGATAAGTGACAAGGTAAGAGACATTTTACGAGATGAGCTTGATAAGATTGAACATAATGGTGAGCGTGATTTCAGATTCTAGGAGGCAGACAGATGGGAAACAGAGTTGCGTTAATTGGCATTATTGTAGATGGTGACAGCTGCGATGAAAGTATCCATAAGCTAAATGAAATTCTTCACGAGGCAAGGGGATACATCATCGGACGCATGGGCGTTCCGTATCGGGAAAAAGAAATTTCCATGATCAGCGTTGCGCTGGATGCCCCAAATGACGTCATCAGCAGTGTATCGGGGAAGATCGGTATGCTAAAAGGAGTAACCACAAAGGCAATTTATTCGAACAAATAAAGGAGCCCGAAAGCAGGTAGTGAGAGCGGACGAGTTAATCAGAAAGTTAAGCAGGAACCATCAATTAAATAAAGAAGAGTGGATCTGTCTGTTTGAGAATCGAAGCGAGCAAAGTGATCGTCTGCTTTGGAAACTTGCAGATGAAGTCAGACGGGCACATTTTGGAAACAAGGTCTACAAGCGTGGCCTGATTGAATTTACCAATTACTGTAAGAATGACTGCTATTACTGTGGGATTCGAAGAAGTAATGTGGCCGCGAGCCGGTATCGCTTAAGCGAGGAGGATATTCTGTCTTGTTGCAAGGAGGGATATCGCCTCGGATTTCGGACCTTTGTGTTACAGGGCGGAGAAGACGGCGCATATCAGGAGGCAGACATCGTGCGATTGGTAAGCGCGATTCGAAAGAATTATCCGGATTGTGCCATTACGCTTTCGATAGGAGAGTGGGACAGATCTTCCTATCAAAAGTTTTTTGATGCAGGAGCGAACCGCTATCTGCTAAGACATGAAACTGCGAACAAGGCGCATTATGAAAAACTGCATCCGGAAAGTATGAGCTTTGAAAACAGGATGCGCTGCCTGGCAGATTTAAAAGAAATCGGTTATCAGGTGGGATGCGGATTCATGGTCGGCTCTCCGTATCAGACAAGTGAAACATTGGCGGAGGACTTTATGTTTATACAGGAGTTTCGGCCGGCGATGGTGGGAATTGGTCCGTTTGTGCCGCATCACGATACACCCTTTAAGGATGAGACGAAAGGCACGGTATCGCTGACGTTGTTTTGCATAGGACTTCTTCGGCTGACTCTTCCATACGGACTGATTCCGGCAACAACGGCGCTTGGAACGATATCGCCGACAGGAAGAGAGCAGGGGATTCAGTGCGGCGCGAATGTAGTCATGCCGAATCTGTCACCGGGTACAGTGCGGGAAAAATACGAATTGTACGATAATAAAATCTGTACCGGGGAAGAGGCTGCAGAGTGTGCATCCTGCTTAGAGCAGCGTATGGAAAGCATAGGATATGAGATTGTAGTGGACCGCGGGGACAGCCCGCTCATACAGATGGAGGCTAAAACATGAGTTTAAATCAGACACCGTCATCAGAACGTGTACATATCAGTTTTTTTGGAAAAAGAAATGCGGGAAAATCATCACTGATCAATGCCGTAACGGGGCAGGAACTTGCCGTGGTATCAGACGTTGCCGGAACGACGACAGATCCGGTCAGAAAGGCCATGGAACTTCTGCCAATCGGTCCGGTGCTGATGATTGACACACCGGGATTTGATGATGTGGGACTAATCGGAGAAAAGCGTGTTCAAAAGACGAAGCAGGTGCTCAATATGACAGACATTGCACTGCTTGTCGTGGATGATGATACGCCGGTAGATGACTTTGACAGACAGCTTGTTTCTTTATTTGAAGCAAAACAGATTCCGTTTATCGTGGTATATACCAAGGCGGATGTCAGTCAGAATCAGACGGCAGAAGCATTTGCGGATGTAAAAGGATATGCCGGATGCATTCATGTCAGTGCGAAGAGCGGCGAGAATATCTATGAACTTAAAGAGATGATTGGTAAGTCTGTCAAGGACAATGAGGAAGACAAGCATTTGATTTCGGATCTTATTGCACCGGGCGATGTGATTATTCTTGTCATTCCGATTGATGAGTCTGCGCCAAAGGGGCGTATTATTCTGCCGCAGCAGCAGGTGCTTCGCGATATCTTAGAGACCGGAGCCAAGGCCATGGTTGTAAGAGAAACAGAACTTGCCAAAGCTCTTGAAGACTTAAAGGAGCCACCGGCGCTTGTTGTGACGGATTCGCAGGTCTTTCACTATGTGAATCAGATCGTGCCAAAGGATGTTATGCTGACGTCATTTTCGATTTTAATGGCCAGGTACAAAGGCTTTTTGGAGTCGGCGCTTGAAGGCGTTCGCGCGCTGGATGACTTAAAAGACGGGGATACGGTGCTGATTTCAGAAGGATGCACGCATCACCGCCAGTGTGAGGATATCGGAACGGTTAAGATTCCAAACTGGCTAAATGTCTATACCGGGAAGAAGATTCAATTTGCCACAACTTCCGGCAGAGAATTTTGCGAAGACTTTACCGATTATAAACTGGTGATTCATTGTGGCGGCTGCATGCTGAACGAGCGAGAGATGGTTTACAGAATGAAGACGGCCAATGATGCCGGGGTTCCATTTACGAACTATGGAATTTTAATTGCACATGTCAATGGGATCTTAAAAAGAGCCGTGCAAATCTTTGAAAAATAAAAAGCTCAGTCGGAGTTTGTACCCCGACTGAGTATAGTTTGTCATAACCCCCACCTACGCTAATGCTTAGAGGTGGGGGATTTCTCTGACTGAGTTAAATCATATTGGTTAGATAGTAGCAGATGGCAAATAAGATAACGCCCTTAACAATAATCCAGACAAATCCAATCTTACCGCCCGGCATGGTTGCCGCAGAGGCATTGGATTTCGGACAAGAATAAGCACATTTGCTACAGTTAAAGCATTCGCCCATGGAAGTTCGCTCTTCGGTTTCGGCGTCTGCAAGCACAAGGTCTGCAGGACAGTTTCTCTCGCAGAGGTTGCAACCCTTAAGGCAGTCTTCTTTCTTTCGCTTGACCACGGAAAATGGCAACACCGGAAGGAGCGAGAATACGGCTCCGAGCGGGCACAAAAAGCGGCAGAAGAAACGCGGAACAAACAGCATTCCAACTGAAATTAAGATTAAAAAGAAGATAGCAAGTCCGCTTCCTTCGGCAGGCGCTTGAAATGCCTGCAATCTGGAAAATGGCGTCCATGGACTGAACGTGCCAAGCTGTGATGCTTGATCAGACAGCAGACAGATGAGAACAACAATCAAAAGTACGGCATACTTTCCGTAACTGAAGATTTTGCCAAGCACAGGGGAAAGTTGTGGAAGCGTCTTTGGCTTACCCATCTTCTTTCGAAAGGCGCTTCGCACCCAGCTTGCAAGCTGGTAGAGAACATCTCCGTAGGTGCCAAAGACGCAGCCGTATCCACAAAAGTAACGGCCAAAGAAGATGGTAAATAATACGACGGCAATCAGCGTGATTAAAAAGCCGTTCAGTTCAATTGGTTCACATGCAGCAATCGTGGTGCACAGATATTTTATTCCGCTAAAGGCAGTCGAAAAGATAGCCGGGAACAGAAAGAAAAATACTGCCCGGATAATGACACTGATCACTAAGCGGATCTTTTTATTACGTTTGATTTCCATGATGCCCTCCTATATTGCCTGCTCAAGAGCACTGATGACGGCATTTTTAATGCCGTTTGATGAGTAGGTGGCACCACTTACAGAGTCAACATCTAAAGACTGCGTGTCAATAATGTCGTCAATGACTTTAACAGCCATATCAAGATATGCGGTATCTTCACCGGATGCGGAATCGATGTTAATCGATTCAATCTTTCCGCCATCTACGACAACGGTAACATCAATATTACCGCCAAAGCCTTGCGCGCTTCCGGTGTAAGAACCGTCTTTAAAGCCGGAAGATTCTTCCGATTCTGTTCCGGTTGCTTCTTTATAACTTTCAATCGTTGCTTCATAAGAGTCTACGTCGCATTCAAGTTTGGCGATTTCGTCAGCCTGAATACGGTAGACGGTTATAACCTGATAAATACAAAGTAAGGCCACAACTGCAATGAGGGCGACCATACTTTGAAAAAATACTTTATATTTGCTTTTCATTGTAAAATCCTTAGTTGTTTTAATTGTATTTAGTTGTTGCCGGACGCATTTACGACCTGGCTTTGGTACTGCGATAACGCGTCATTGGCCATGTTGATGATAGCCTTAGAAGTGATGGTTGCACCAGAAAACACATCAACTCCGTCGGTGTTACCTTTGTTGAGAATCGACTCGAACATACCGGGGTATCGGCTGTTTCCGGTTGTCGCCCATTTATAATACGTACTGCTTTCTGAAGGGACGTTACTTGTTGCATTGTTAAATGCAGTGATGACGCCATTTTTGATAACGACATCAAATGCCATGTCGTATTCTTCAAATTCCTGTTCATATGTATCGTAGTCACAATATATGGTAGCGGTTTCATGATAAGTATAGGTGGAGCTGGTAGAATCTGTGCTATCCTGGTCACTTGTATCAGTCGTTTGCGTAGAATCCTGATTTGAACTGCTTGAACTTGAAGAGGAACTGTTACTTGCATCAGAAGAGTCTTCAGACTCGGTAACAAGTGCCTTTTTAAGGGCAGCTTTTACAGCTTCAATAATTCCGGAAGAAGAATAGGTTGCGCCGGAAACCGTGTCCACATCCGTTGACTGTGCGCTTAACATTGCACTGATAACGGATTTGGCCATGCTTAAATATTCCGGTGTTTCATCCGGGGCATCGGTAACCTTGATGGCAGTAATTTTGTTGCTCTTGATTGTAACGGAAACTGTGATCGTACCGCCCCAGCCTTCAGCGCTTCCGCTATAAGTTCCGTCCTTATAAGTAGAATCGGAGTCGAAATTGTCATCTGAAGAAGCGGGCTGTTTGTCAGAATCGCTGTTGGACGAACTGTTGCTACTGCTGCTGTCGTCGTCATCATCAGAAGATTCTTCTTCGCCGGCAGCTTTGGCAAGAGCATTACGAACCGCTTTAATTAAACCGTTTGACGAATAAGTAGCACCGGATACGGTATCTACATTCGTGGTTTGCTCAGAGAGAATCTCACTAATAACAGCTTTCGCTCTTGAAAAGTAAGAAGGCGTCTCCCCGGCAGCACTTACAACCTTGATGGCTTTGATGGAGTTATTTTTTACCGTAACTTTCACGGTGATGGTTCCGCCCCATCCCTGTGCTGAGCCGGTGTAGGTGCCGTCTTTATAAGTGGAAGGTTCTTCCACGTCTTCGAGATCTTCGGCATCGCCTTTGTTCGTATTATTTTCTTCCGGCAGTGTTTCCTGCTCAGGAAGAGTAATGTCATTGGTGCTTGCAACCTCGGTTGCAACGGCTTCTTCGGCTTGAACCGTATAAGTCGGAGCTGTATAGGTAATTAGATTCGCGCCAACTGCAACTGCCACAACGCCGACCGGAACGACATATTTTAAAATAGATAGTTTCTTTAAAAATTCAGTATGCTTTTTCATATCGTAATCCTCGTATTTTAATCACGGGTTAAAATGGTAACATCGTAATCAGAAGAAAATTGGTCAGCAATATCCTCTGAAACATAGACATTGTCGTCTTCATCCATCAATATAACAGAGAAGTCGTCGGCATGCTCCCTCCAAAAAGAAGTAGCCTGCTCAAGATCCATGACAAATAAAGGCGTATCGTAACCATCGGCGTCGGTACCGTCATCCGCAACTACGGTGACAGATTTTAGGGAACTTGTGGTTGGACAGCCGGTGGACGGATCGAAGATGTGTCTGTAGATGACACCGTCTTCTTCAAAATAACGCTCGTAACCACCTGCGGTTGTGACAGCTTTATCGGCAACTTCAAGCACACCGAGATAATCGGTTGCGCCATTATATACATCCGGATTCTGGATTGCAACTTTCCAGTTGGAATGATCCGGTTTTGTGCCGAGTGTCTGGACATTACCGCCAAGTGAAACAAGTCCACTCGTTACGCCATATTCTTCATAAATCTCCATAATTCGCTGTGAAGCATATCCCTTGGCAATCGTACCAAGATCAATCATCATTCCTTCCTTGTCAAAGGTAACAGTATTGTCATCTATATGAAGCATGTCAGAACCGACAAGCTCTAAAAGAGAAGAAATGGTTTCTTCATCAGGAACTTTATAATCTTGTGTAGTGAATCCCCACTCACGAACAAGCGGATAGACCGTGATGTCATAAGCACCGTCTGTCTGCTCATAGTATTCTAACGATTTTTCAATCAGATAAGCCGTTTCGTCAGAGACGGTTCCGCCGCCTTGCTCATTAATGGTAGCAACCTCACTTGTGTCAATGTTAGTGGAAAATAAATCTTCGAGTCGATTGATTTCCTTAGCGGAAGCAAGTAATGCTTTAGAACAAACATCTTCATCGCCGTAGGCGGTCAGGGTCATATAGGTATCCATGGCAAATAATTCTACACTATAGGAATCATTGCCGTTGGCAATTACTTCGTAATTATCTTCACTTGATGATGCATCGCCTTCTGTAGCAGAGCCTGCTGAATTAGAAGCACTTTGGCAACCGCATAAAGAGGTAAGACCAAGCGCACCGGTTAATAATAAAATACAAAATTTCTTCTTCATAATTATCCTTCTTGGTTATAAAGTACTAACCAGCCACCGTATGTGACTAACTAAAATCATACCCATGTTAAAGGAATTTTTTGAAAATTGCAATAGAAAAAATAAAAACCACTGCCTAATAGTGGTTTTTATCATGTTTGTGTCTTTTTTTGGCGGCCTTTCGGCTTATGGTAAAGGTGAAACAAGTTCCTTTGTTTAACGTACTGTTTGCATAAATAGTTTCATCAAGCCTATGAACGATTTCTTTGGCCATAGAAAGCCCTAGGCCACTTCCTGACAGATTGTGACTGTCATCGACTTTGTAAAATCGCTCAAATATATGCGGCAGATGTTCCGGGGCAATCCCGCAGCCGGTATCGCATATTTTGATTTCCACATAGTCTGAATGAACACAGGCATCAAGGGATAAGGTATCTCCCGATTCCATAAATTTCATGGAATTGTCAAGCAATATGGTCATCAGCTTCTGCACAAGCTCCAGATTGGTATAGACAGGAGGCAGGTTTTGAAAGCTATTGCTGACAACAAAGTGGATATCCAGGCTTTCGCACCATTCCTGATACCGTGCCAGCACCGGCTCCATAAGATCGCCGGAGGAAATCAAATGTTTTTCGGTAAGACGATAAGGGTCTTGCAATTTGGAAAGCTCAATAATATCCCTTACGGTATGATCAAGACGACGAGATTCGCGTAATATAATTCCATAGTATTTAGAGCGGGTTTCCTCGTCGAGTGAATCAATTTCCGATAAGGTGTCGGCGATTGCCTGGATCGAAGAAATCGGACTCTTAAGCTCGTGAGAGACATTGGCGAGATACTGGTTTTGGATGGTATGCATTTTGTGATTGTTACGAGCGATTACATACAGGCAGATTAAAACCAATACATAAGCAAGCGTGTAGATTAGAAAAAAAGAATTGAAAATTGGTTTTAAATAGGCCAGATAATGTCCCGTGATAATCATTGAGTCATCGTCAGTGCCGGAATAGACTTTTTTCCCGGCAAGTGACAAAAATTGTTTTGCCTGTGTGTCGTAGGTGATGATACGAAACGAGTCTTTCGTCACATGTTGATAGATGATTTTTTTAATCACAGTATTGGCCGTGAGCGGATTGGACGACTCGTAGAGCGTGCTGATGCTGCCGTCCTGATATAAAAAAACGGTGAGATTAACATTGTAATGCTTGTAAATTACATGATTAGTGGCATAGTCTGCGGCATACTGCTTGGCCTCAGTGGATAAGTTGTTATGAAAAGAGTATTGAAAAATCAATATAAAAAAAGCTCCAACAACAAAAACCGCGAGATATAAAACGATGGCAAGGACAATAATCCTTTTTTTCAGATGAAACATCATGTGCGTTCTCCTAATCGGTATCCGACACCGTAGACGGATTGGATTTCAAATGTTCCTACGCTTAGCGGCAGTTTCTTTCTGATTCGTTTAATAACAGCATCCACAGAACGAGTATCCCCATAATAATCATATCCCCATACATTTTTTAGAATCTGTTCCCGGTTTAAAACTTTATAAGGATTTGAAATCAGATAATCAAGCAGCAAGACTTCTTTGGCTGTCATCTCAATCTTTTGACTATCCACAAAGACAGACATCGTATCGACATCTACTTTTAATCCATGAAATTCTTTTGCGTGTTCATCTCGTGCAGGGCATTTTTGTGAACGTTCCAATAACTTTTGGGCGCGAATGACAACTTCTCTTGGAGAAAATGGTTTTGTAACGTAGTCGTCTCCTCCCATTTCCAATCCAATGATGCGGTCGAATTCCTCGCTTCTGGCGCTTAAGAAAATGATTGGTATGGAAGTTTTTTGCCGGATCATCTTGCACACTTCGATGCCGGACATATCCGGAAGCATCACATCTAAAATTATCAGGTCAATCTGTGATGAGGATACAATCGATAATGCTTCCTTGCCGGAATAAGCGTTCACCGGAGTCATATGATGGTCGGAAAAGAAATTTTTCAGACTTTCATGAACCGCTTCGTGATCGTCACAGATTAAGATTTTTGGTTGAGTGGAACTACTCATGATGGTTTTCCTTTCAAAAATAACATTTTTAACAAAGTGATAGTAACACAATAAAACCGTACTTTCAAAGTACAATAATACGACACGAAAAAGGCAGAAATGTAATATTCGCAAAAGTTAGTTATATATACTTGAAAGTTTGGACATGAAACAGTATGATGTGGAAAGTTAGCGACTGCTAATATCGAGTGGGAAACTCTTACTTGTAAGAGAGTGGTTGGATATTAGACACGCTGCTGATTAGGAAACTAAAATGATTCACATGACGAGGAGGAAGAAACGTGAGAAAGAAATTCTTAACCCGAGGAGTTTCATTTGCCATGACAGGAATGCTCGCAACAACAATTGTACCGGCAACCGGCCTTGTGGCAAATGCACAGACAACAGAGCCAACTGCGGTAGGTGGTTATTACTATGCAACCGTAAGTGTACCGTATACAGATTATTACTATGGCGAGCTTAATAATGTTAGCGCAGATAGTGCGACAGCAATTGCAACGGAGCTTGTATCATATAGTGACGAGTTCGTAGCTGCCTATGACGCAGTAACAAGCGCAAGTACCAGCCAGTACGCAAGATATGGTAATGCATGGGGCGGTACAACGGAGGACCTTGCGGATGGAGAAACTTCCGGAACTATGACATATTCACTGGCTGATGAGACAACCGGCACATATAACTATACATTAAATGAAGGATCGCCGGAAGGCTATACAGAAGCATCCGCAATCGCCGGCGTGGCGAATGTGCAGATTCGAATTTCGGCAGATTTGTATGCTGCTTATACAAGCGCTGATGACACTACTAAGAACACAGCAGCGTTCGATTTACTTGATTCTGACACTTTGGTATGGAGCACTGAGGCATATACAGACTATAAGCAGATTAATGCCGACGGAGCATTAAGTGCAACGGTCGAAGGCACAGAAGCTAAGAGCGTTACCTCAGAAGATATTACAACAAGCCTTTCCATGGAACAGACCTGGGGAGACTATGTATTTGAAGTGGAAGATGCAGATTCAACAGATGATTATACATTCGGCGACGATTATGACACAGCTTCACTTCAGGGTGTAATTATCGAAGATACAGAGGGAACAAAGTATGGTTTAAAACATGTCTCAAATACCTGGGTGAATTCGGCAGATCCATTTGCATTTAACGTTAATGACGTATTTACCGAAGTAAAGGGAAATGTAAACGAAGATTACTTAAACACAGATGGACTGGAAGGAAAAACAATTGCTTCTGTAACATTCCAGTATCCGGGACAAGACGTAGTGCTTAGTGATTTAAATCTGTATGTAAATAAGCAGATTGATTCAGCTACAACTGTTGAAATTGCGAGCATGACAAGAGATGATGAAGACGGCCAGACAACGGTAACATTTGCCAACATGCCATCTGATGGTGCATATGAGTCTACTGCAACTAATGCAACAGCATCACTTTCCTGGTATAACTATGCGTCAACAAATCATCACAATATGTATGAAGCATTAAGCACAGATGATTATACATTTGTATATGACGGAACAAGTGAAACCGGAACACTGACATTTGCCGACGGAGCATTAAAGGCAGGAAGCTATGTCATGACATTTACAGATGATGTTTATACCGATTATCCGGAAGTGGCATTTACCGTTACATCTGCTTCAAAACTGACCTACTCAGATGGAAAAGTATCGCTTACAGATAATGCTGATGGTGAAACTCTTTCAGAGTATCTTGCCGGAAATCAGATTACCGTATCATATGTAGATTCAAATGGTGAGACACAGTCGAATACAACGCTGGCAGCTAATGTCATCGGAGAAGATGGAACAGTTAATACAGATTATTCATCAACATCAACTAGCCGTGGCGTAGAGACTACTACAGTGTACTTCCCACAGTATGGCGAATATACCATCTCTACATCCGGTTATGGATATGAAGCAACAACCTTTACTTTAACAAAAGAGGAGCCGGCTTCAGAAGATACAACGACAGACCGTTCTTCGGATGACACAACAAATACTTCGTCAGATACTACAGTAGCTGTAACAAAAGTAGCGCTTAACAAGTCGTCTGCAACAATCCTGAAGGGAAAGACACTTACTTTAAAGGCAACAGTTACACCGTCTAACGCAACAAACAAGACCGTAACCTGGTCATCTTCTAAAAAGTCCGTTGCGACGGTATCATCTAAGGGTGTTGTAACTGCAAAGAAAGCAGGAACTGCAACAATCACAGCGAAGGTTGGAAGCAAGAAAGCAACTTGCAAGATTACAGTTAAAAAAGCAAGTGCGAAATTAAGTGCTACCTCTGTTAAGATTAAAAAGGGTAAAACGAAAAAGGTTAGCCTGAAAAATGCATATCCTACAAATACTAAGATTAAGAGTGCAAAATCTTCAAAGAAGAAAGTAGCAAAAGTTTCCGTTAAGAACGGCAAAGTCGTAATTAAAGGTGTGAAAAAGGGATCTGCCAAGATTACGGTTAAGTTGTCTAATGGTGTATCTAAGACAATTAAAGTGAAAGTAAAGAAAAAATAATATGTTTATATAACGATATAACCACGAAAGCGGCTTTCTGATACAAGAGAGCCGCTTATTTTAACTCAGTCGGAGAAATCCCCCACCTCTAAGCGTTAGCGTAGGTGGGGGGTACGACAAACTATACTCAGTCGGGGTACCCTAAAGGACTAGGAATGCTACGCATTCCGTCGCAAGCTCCGACTGAGTTAAACGCTCCGCGAGGATGCGCACGGATTCGGATAGGAATTTGTCTGCTGAAGCAGACCCGAATCCGGCGCGCAAGACTCGCGAGCGAGTCTTGACAAAAGAGTTTTTGCAGTTTTTGCAAGATGCGTTATAATCATTCTAAAGTGGTAGGGATTAAAAGCAGATAAAACAGGAGAGACTCACATGAACATAACGCAAATCAGATATATCTTAGAGGTTGCCGGATCGACGTCAATCAGAGAAGCAGCAACGAAGCTGTTTATCTCACAGCCTGCGCTGTCAGCGAGCATAAGAGAGTTAGAAGAAGAACTTGGAATCTTGCTGTTTGACAGAACCAACAAGGGAATTTCGCTTACCGATGCCGGAAGAGAATTTGTAACCTATGCCAAGAAGGTAACAAGTCAGTACGAGATTATGGAGAACCGCTATCTGTCAAAAGATGCGCATAAGGAACGCTTTTCTGTATCGACGCAGCATTATAATATGTCGAACCGGGCATTTACGAATGTCGTAAAAAAATTTAATCCGGACAAATACATGTTCTCGATTCATGAGACGAAGACGCGGGAAGTGTTAGAGGATGTAAGAACGCTAAAGAGTGAGGTCGGGGTGATTTCATTTTCGGGTGCGAATGAGGCCGTGATGAAAAAGCTGATGAAGGAATATGGTCTTACCTTCACGCCGCTTATGATTCGGCAGACGTATATCTATGTGTGGCATGACCATGAACTGGCCGAAAAGCAGGAGATCTCAATCGAAGAACTAACGGATTATCCTTGCATCTTGTTTGACCAAAGTGATGACAGTAACTTCTATCTGACGGAGGAAGCACTGGCGGATTATGATTTTCCAAAGCTGATTAAATCCGATGACCGAGCAACGTCTATGGAGATGATATCTGCGCTGCATGGTTACTCGATTGGATCGGGAATGCTGTCCGGAGATGAGCAGATACTAAAAGGAATGGTGGCAATTAAACTAAAAGAAGAAGATCCGATTACGATTGGGTATATCACGAGAATGGGAGGCGCCTTGTCGGTGTATGGCAAGGAGTACGTAGAAGAACTCCTAACCTATAAAGAACTGTAATACAGGAAAGACTGTGGAAGATGAAATTCATTTTTCTGCAGTCTTTTTTTGCGATAGGGAAAAGTTATCACAGACGAAAAGTAATACGCATTATCTAAAAACCTATCTTAGTGATAGGATATAGATATCAAATAAATGAACAATAGGATATGGGAAGGAGACATATAGTATGAGCGATTACAGATTTGAAACATTACAGTTACACGTAGGACAAGAACAGGCAGATCCGGCTACGGATTCAAGAGCGGTGCCAATCTATCAGACGACTTCGTACGTTTTTCATAACAGCCGGCATGCGGCAGATCGATTTGGTCTGGCAGACGCGGGCAATATCTATGGACGACTGACTAATTCCACACAGGAAGTCCTAGAAAAAAGAATTGCAGCGCTTGAAGGAGGCAGTGCAGCCTTGGCAGTTGCTTCCGGCTCTGCAGCTATTACCTATACGATTGAAGCACTTGCAGCCGGCGGCGGACATATCGTGGCACAAAAAACAATCTATGGCGGTAGCTTTAATTTGTTAGAACATACGCTGCCACAATATGGAATTCGTACAACATTTGTGGATGCTCACAATTTAGAGGAAGTGGAGCAGGCAATCGAGGAAGATACAAGAGCTATCTATCTTGAGACGCTTGGTAATCCAAACAGTGATATCCCGGATATTGATGCGATTGCTGAGCTTGCCCATAAGAGAGGAATACCGGTAGTGGTAGATAATACATTTGGGACACCGTACCTGATTCGTCCGATTGAGCATGGCGCAGATATCGTGGTACACTCAGCAACCAAATTTCTTGGAGGACACGGAACGACGCTTGGCGGTGTGATTGTGGAATCCGGAAGATTTAACTGGAAGGAGAGTGGCAAGTATCCAAACATTGCCAAGCCAAATCCAAGTTATCACGGCATCTCTTTTTATGATGCGGTTCAGCCGGCAGCATTTGTAACCTATATCAGGGCGATTTTGCTTCGGGATACCGGCGCAACAATTTCCCCATTTAACGCATTTTTGTTATTGCAGGGAGTGGAAACATTATCGCTTCGTCTTGACAGACATGCGGAAAATACAAAGAAAGTTGTGGAGTATCTAAAGAATCATCCACAGGTGGAAAAGGTGAATCATCCATCGCTGCAAGACCATCCGGACCACGCGCTTTATGAGCGCTACTTCCCGCATGGCGGCGCGTCTATATTTACATTTGAAATTAAGGGTGGTAGGGAAGAAGCCTGGAAATTCATCGACGCACTTAAGATCTTCTCGCTTTTGGCAAATGTGGCAGATGTCAAAAGCCTTGTGATTCATCCGGCATCAACAACGCATTCGCAGCTGTCGAAGGAAGAATTATTAGACCAGGGAATTAAGGACAATACCATTCGTTTATCAATCGGAACAGAACATATTGAGGATATTATTGCAGATCTGGAACATGGATTTGCAGCAGTATAGGAGGAAAGATCATGGCTGATATCTATAAGGGAACATTAGGATTAATTGGGAATACACCGCTGGTAGAAGTGGTTAATCTGGAAAAAGAGCTTGGTTTAAAGGCGAAGGTGTTGGTAAAACTCGAGTATCTGAATCCGGCAGGAAGCGTAAAAGACCGCATTGCAAAGGCGATGATTGAAGATGCTGAAGAAAAAGGGCAGATTAAGGAAGGCACAACAATTATCGAGCCGACTTCCGGAAATACAGGAATTGGACTTGCGGCAATTGCAGCAGCAAAAGGCTACCAACTGATTCTAACCATGCCGGAAACGATGAGCGTGGAAAGAAGAAATATCATTAAGGCATATGGCGCGAAGATTGTGCTTACGGAAGGTGCGAAGGGAATGAAGGGAGCTATTGCAAAAGCAGCAGAGCTTGCGAAAGAGATTCCAGATAGTTTTATTCCGGCGCAATTTGATAATCCTGCGAATCCTAAGATTCACAAGGAGACGACAGGACCGGAGATCTGGAAGGATACGGATGGGAAGATTGATGTCTTTATCGCCGGCGTTGGAACGGGTGGAACCGTTACCGGAACCGGAGAGTATCTAAAAGAGCAAAATCCAAATCTGAAAGTCGTTGCGCTAGAGCCGGAAGATTCACCGGTGTTATCAGGCGGAAAGAGCGGTTCGCATAAGATTCAGGGAATCGGAGCGGGATTTGTTCCGAAGGTGCTTAATACAAGTATTTATGACGAAATCTTCAAAGCACCAAACCAGGCGGCATTTGACACTGCAAAATTATTAGCGAAGACAGAGGGCATCCTGGTTGGTATTTCATCCGGCGCTGCACTATATGGTGCAATCGAACTTGCGAAGAAAGAAGAAAACGAGGGTAAGGTTATTGTGGCACTGTTGCCGGACAGCGGGGACAGATATTATTCAACAGCTCTTTTCACGGAATAGATATCATGCTAAACTGAGTACAAGGTTTAGCGGTATTTGGAGGGGGAAGAGATGTTGTTTCAGATACAAGAGGCAGTAATGAAAAGAAAAAGCACACGAACATTTGACGGGACACCGGTAAAGGAAGAAGATTCTCAAAAGTTTGAGCAGTTTTTAAACGAATTGGATAATCCGTTTGGCGTACCAGTCGAGTTTCGTATGCTACAGGCTAAGGAACATAAATTGTCCAGTCCGGTTGTGGTTGGAACAGACGTGTATTTTGCGGCGAAGGTAAAGCCGCAAGGGCAGTACGAAATCGCCTACGGATATGAATTTGCACATGCGTGTTTGTACGCTGAGTCGCTGGGAATGGGAACGGTTATGTTGGCTGCATCCATCAGCAGGCAGACATTTGAAAAGGCTATGGAAGTATCGGATGACGAGGTGATGCCATTGGCAAGTCCGCTCGGATATGCAGCACAAAAGAGAACCATTAAGGATTCTTTGATGAGAAAAGGATTAAAGGCAGATGCTCGAAAGCCGTTTGAGAAGTTGTTCTATCTTGAATCGTTTGAGCATGAATTAAGTCCGCAGAAGGCAGGTGTATTTGCGGATGCTCTCGAGATGGTAAGATGGGCGCCGTCGGCTGTAAACAAGCAGCCATGGCGAGCAGTCGTGGACAATAGTGCAGTACATTTCTACGAGAATCAGACGATTAAGAGTGCTCCGGGATGGGATGTGCAAAGAATTGATATCGGAATTGCGCTGGCGCATTTTGATCTGACGATGCAAGAAGGTGGATTGGCCGGCAAGTTTGAGCAGGCGGATCCAAAGCTTGAGACAAAAGAGAAGTTCGACTATGTCATTTCTTATAAGTTGTAAGGTAAGAAGATGTGAGAAGATGAAGAAATTCATCTTCTCTTTTTTTGTGCAAAATTATTCGAGTGATAGGAAGAAGTTATCACTAATGATAAATGTAAACTTCTTTTCTATATCATATCATAATGGTAGGATATAAAGGTCAAGAAAAGATGAGGTGATGCGTATGTATTGCATTAGTGTTAATTACAAAAAGTCAGAGAGTGAACAACGTCAAAGATTTAGTTTTACCAGGCGTGAGCAGATTCAGTTTTTAAAATATCTAAGAGCAGGCAGTTTGATTGATGGTGGAGTCGTGTTAGCAACCTGTAATCGTACAGAATTATATGTGGACTTGCCGGAAGGCGTGAGGCGTGAGCAGATAGACAAAGCATTGGCAACATATAAGCGGGTTGATGTGAAGTTTGTTAGGGCACAAGGAGTTTTCTTTCAGGGTAAGAGTGCGATAAAGCACCTAATGAGAGTATGTGCGGGTCTTGATTCTATGATTTTAGGGGAGGACGAAATCTTTCATCAGGTTAAGGAAGCATACGGCTTGTCGGGCCGGCTGGGATTTACAACTGGAGAACTCAATATCATCTTTCAGGGAGCATTTAACTGTGCGAAGAAAATTAAGACACTAACCGGTCTGTCAAGTACATCCGTATCATATGGGACGTTAGCGGCGAATGAAGTAGAGCGGTTTCTAAAAAAAGATACCGGGCGTGTAACAGGATTTGTTTTGGTAATCGGGGCAACCGGGAAGATGGGATCGGTGGTCGCAAAAAATCTTGCAGACAAAGGAATACAAGTCATTGGCACCCGTAGGACGAAGCATCTGGCACAGATGGAAAGAGAAGATACCTGCAGTGAACAGATGAAGAACATACAGATGGTGGATTTTGAAAAGCGATATCAATATATCAAGGAGGCGGGGGCAGTGGTTTGTGCAACCGCAAGTCCGCATCTGGTAATTGCAAAAGAAATGCTTGATAAACAGTCGATTGGAAATTCTAAAAAGTTGTTTTTGGATCTTGCAGTTCCCTATGATATAGAGCCGGCGGTTGCAGAATATGAGCAGATACAACTATGGCAAATCGATGACTTTAATGAATTGATTACGACGAACAAAGCAAGAAAAAAGACGCAGGAAAAGCAGGCACTTGGCATTGTGGGACAGGAACTTGAGGCGCTTCTTAAGAAGATCTATATACGGCAGTTTTGGCCAATGATAAGCAGAATTTCGGCAGGCGAATGGCGTTATAGACAGCTAAACGAGATCAAAGAGAGTATTGACAGCGAGGCATTGTATCGGATTTTGGAACATCTTGCAGGTGAAGAGGAAACAGAACAAGAACTAAAGGTGGAATGTTAAGATGGCATATTTCCCATTTATGATGGATATCAAAAAGAAGGATTGCCTAATCGTTGGAGGAGGCTTGATTGCAGGACGTAAGGCGCAGATGTTACTGCAATATGAACCGGATATTACCGTGATTGCACCGCAGATTAGTCAGATCATTTTGGATATGCAAGAAGAAAATAGCATAACGGTTAAGCAAAGGACTTTTGAAGAAACAGATTTAAAGAATCGTTTTATGGTGATCGCAGCCACCGCAGATGAACAGCTGAACCGGGAGATTGCAAAGGAATGTAAACGACGCGGCATATTGGTAAATGCGGTAGATATGACAGATGACTGTTCGTTTATTTTTCCGGCAATTATCAAAAAGAAGAATCTATTAATTAGTATCTCTTCGGGGGGAGATTCCCCGGCCGGTGCGGCATATCTAAAAAAGCATATAGAAAAGTGCGTGCCGGAAGGGTATGAGAGAAATCTTGAAGTTCTTGGTAAGTCCAGAGAACTGGTGAAACGAGTGATAGCGAGTAGCAGCGAGAGAACGCAATTCTACTATAGTGTACTCCAAAAAGTGTCGAAGACAGGGCAGGTGTTAAACGGTCGTGATATTGTGAAGTATTTACGGATGTCATATAGACAAGACAGTCTCAATACCAAAGCACGAAAGAAAGGGTAAAAACGTGATAATTCGAATTGGAACAAGAGGTAGCGCATTGGCACTTAAACAGGCCAATCTGGTTGCAGAGGCAATCAAACGAAAGAATCCTATGGTGCAATGTGAAATTGTAGTCATAAAAACACAAGGAGACGTTCTAATAAAACAGTCGCTTACCAGCTTTGGAGGAAAAGGTGTCTTTGTGACAGCGATTGAAGAAGCATTAGAACAAGGACAGGTTGATATTGCAGTACATAGCGCAAAAGATCTTCCAATGGAATTGATGGATGGTATGCAGATTATTTCTGTTTTGAAAAGAGAAGATCCAAGAGATGTTTTGGTTATGAGAAAGGAAAACGTTGGAAAGCAAAAGCTGATTGTGGGAAGCAGCAGTCTTAGAAGAAGTGAGCAAATCAGATGCCTTATGCAAAACTGTGAGATACAAGATATCCGAGGTAACGTGCCGACTCGAATTCAGAAAGTGAAAGAGGGGAGATACGATGCAACAATCCTGGCAATGGCAGGACTAAAAAGGCTAAGTCTTATGCAGGAGGAAGAGCTTGTATATCGGCCGTTTGAAATCGAAGAGATGATTCCGGCAGGATGTCAGGGAATCATTGCGGTAGAGATGAAAAAGACGCATCCACAAAAGGCATTTATTGAAGGCATCGGAGATGAGATTACAAAGCAGGTATTTGAGATTGAACGCGGAATATTGCAAAGTCTGGGAGCCGGTTGTCACGAGCCGGTAGGAGTGGTGGCAACTCCAAAAGACCATTCTTTTTTTGTGCAACTGTATCAAAAAAAGGATGCAAGGACGCGAAAAGTAGAATTTGAACTAGAAGGAGGCGAATCATGGGAAAAGTATATCTTGTGGGAGCCGGACCTGGAAATCCGGAACTGATAACCGTGCGAGGAATGGAGTTAATCAAAGATTGCGACGCTATCTTGTACGATGATTTGTGCGGTGAAAAACTTTTATCTTACGCATCGGCCAAGACAAAGAAGATCTATGTCGGAAAACGTTCCGGTCGGCATTACAAGGAGCAGTCACAGATTAATAACATCCTTGTAAGAATGGCAAAAGAGTATAACCGGGTGGTTCGCTTAAAAGGTGGAGACCCTTATGTGTTTGGCCGCGGGGCAGAAGAAATACAGGCTCTTGCGGAACATGAGATTGCGTGGGAAGTGGTTCCGGGAGTAAGCTCGGCAACTGCGGTTCCGGAACTTGCAGGAATTCCGGTGACGCATAGAGGAGTCAGTCGCAGCTTTCATATAATTACCGGACATACGAAAGAAGGAGCCGGCTTATGTGATTATACGACTCTGGCGAACTTAAGCGGAACGCTTGTGTTTTTGATGGGATTAGAAGCCATTAGAAAAATCAGTAAAGAACTGATTGCGCATGGAATGGACGGTGTTACACCGGCAGCGGTAATCAGCTGTGGAGGATTGCCGCAGCAAAGGATTGTACGGGGAAAACTAAAAGAGATTGCGAAGCTGAGTGAGCAAAATAAGATGACTTCGCCGGCTATTATTGTGGTTGGAAATACAGCCTCTTATAACCTGCTAGATAAGGGCAAAAAGACGGTTGGCGTCATTGCCACGCGCCGCTTATATAAAAAAATGGAAAGACAATTGGAAGCAGAAGGCATTCAAACAAGATGGATATGCAAGATGGAGGTAGAAAGAAAAGAGGATGAGCTAAGAAGGCTTAGCAACCATTTGGAGCAGCTTCATCAATACGGCTGGATCATCTTTGTCAGTCAAAATGCAATCAGGTTGTTTTTTGAAGAAGTTGCAAGAAAGCAGATCGATTATCGAAAACTGGCAGGTGTTCGATTCGGAGTGGTGGGAGAAGCAAGTAATGAAGAACTAAGCAGATATGGATTCGTTGCAGACTTTGTGCCGTCTAAATCCAATATTGTAAGTCTTGCAAATGAATTTGTCACAGATATAGTGCGCAAGGAGCATGGCGGTAAGCGGGTGATGGTCATTCATGCAGTGCGGGGAAATGACGCATTGGTCAATACGCTTAGGAAAAATGCCATTCCATATGAGGATTTTAAGATATATGACGTTGTGGGAAAAACCGGCGAAGAACCGGGGGATGACAAGCCGGATCTGCTGGCATTTTTAAGTGCATCGGGAGTGGATGATTATGCAAAAAAAGAGCAGTTTCAATTGCAGGTTCCAATTGCATGCATCGGAGATGCAACAGCGAAGGAGCTTGAAAAGTATCACAAAAAAGCAGATTTGATAGCGCAGCAGATGGATGTGGAAGGACTAAAAGAGGTTATACTCTCTTATTTTAACAATGAAAGGAACGAGGAAGGATACGGCTGATGAAAAGAACGAGAAGATTAAGAACGAGTGAGGCGCTTCGAAGACTTGTGCAGGAAACAAAAGTGGACGTTAGCGATCTTGTATATCCGTTATTTGTAATAGAAGGAGAGAATATCAGACAACCAATAGATGCGATGCCGGGAATATTTCAGTATTCGATTGATCGAATCGTCGAGGAGATAGACCGGGTACTAGAAGCCGGAATCAGTGCCGTCTTGTTGTTTGGGATTCCGAAGAAAAAGGATGAACAAGGTTCGGAGGCATATAATGACGACGGCATAACACAAAGAGCGATACGGGCGATTAAGAAAAAAGCTCCAGGCTTGCTGATTATCGCAGATGTGTGTCTTTGTGAATATACGTCGCACGGACACTGTGGACTGGTCTGTGAACATACCATTTTAAATGATGAAACGCTGGTGCTATTGGCGAAAATGGCCGTCAGCCTGGCGCAGGCAGGAGCTGATATCATAGCACCTTCTGACATGATGGATGGAAGGGTTGCTTATATTCGTGAGCGTCTTGATGAAGCGGGATATTATAATACTCCGATTATGGCGTACAGTGCCAAGTTTGCGTCGGCATATTACGGACCATTTCGGGAAGCAGCAGATTCAAAACCTGCGTTCGGGGATCGAAAAACTTATCAGATGGACGTGGCCAACGGGACAGAAGCAATCCGCGAGTGCATGGATGATGTCGAGGAAGGCGCAGATATTATTATGTTAAAACCGGCACTTGCCTATCTTGATGTCCTAAAAGAAGCATCGATGCGGTGTGATTATCCACTTGCTGTCTATAACGTGAGCGGAGAGTACGCCATGGTAAAGGCGGCGGCACAAAATGGATGGATTGATGAGAAGAAAATTGTGATGGAGAATATGATTGCCATGAAGCGGGCCGGCGCTAAAATAATCATTACCTATCATGCGATTGATGTTGCTGGCTGGCTAAAAGAAATACAGTAAGGAGACAAAAGGATGCTTCGATTAACAGAAGAACTATTTGCAAAATCAAAGGAATATATGCCGGGAGGCGTTAACAGTCCTGTGCGGTCATTTAAAGCAGTGGGACAGACTCCCGTTTTTGTTGAGAGAGCGAAAGGCGCGCACATCTATGATGTCGAAGGAAGAAAGTACATTGATTACGTCTGTTCCTGGGGCGCTAAGATTCTGGGGCATGCAGACGATGACGTCATAGAGGCGGCAACGGGTGCGCTGAAAAATGGATTATCCTATGGTGCACCGACAAAAAGAGAGTGTGACTTGGCGGCTCTGATACGGGACATGGTTCCGTCCATGGAGATGCTTCGGCTTGTGAATTCCGGGACAGAGGCAACCATGAGTGCGATTCGGGTGGCACGCGGATATACCGGAAGAGATCAGATTGTAAAGTTTCGAGGTTGTTATCACGGACATTCGGATGGACTTTTAGTAAAAGCCGGAAGCGGTGGCATGACAAGTGCTATTCCGGACAGTCTTGGGGTACCAAAAGATTATGCGAAGAACACATTGATTGCCGAATACAATGATTTGCGCAGTGTGGAGGCTTTGTTTGAAGCACATTCTGATACCATCGCATGCGTGATCGTAGAACCGGTTGCTGCCAATATGGGAGTTGTGCCTCCGGCAGAAGGATTTCTAGAGGGACTGCGAGAAATCACAAAAAGATATGGAGCCTTACTAATCTTTGATGAAGTAATCACCGGCTTTCGGCTGGCTCCGGGTGGTGCGCAGCAGCTATATCAGATTACACCGGATTTATCCTGTTTTGGAAAGATTGTCGGTGGAGGAATGCCACTTGCAGTATATGGTGGAAAAAAAGAAATTATGGAGATTGTGTCGCCGCTTGGAGGCGTCTATCAGGCTGGAACATTATCCGGAAACCCGGTGGCAACTGCTGCCGGTATTAAGACACTGGAGAAGCTACGAGACAACAAGACGTTATACAGGTCGATTGAAGAAAAAACAAAGGTGCTTGCGGAAGTTTTAAAGCAGACATTTCAAGATGAAGTCGTGATTAACCGGGTAGGCTCTTTGATGAGCGTTTTCTTTACAACATATGAAGTGAAAGATTATCGCACAGCTTTGAGAGCAGATACGAAAAAGTATGCACAGTTCTTTCACGCAATGCTTCGCCGGGGAATCTATCTGGCACCTTCACAATTTGAGGCGATGTTTGTGAGCGTAGCGCATGAGGCAGAAGTGTTGAATCGAACAATAGAGGCCATTAGGGAAGTAAAGGCTGAAATGAATTAGGAATGAAGATAGTATGGAGATTAAAACTTTAGAAACAGACATCTTAATTATCGGAGGTGGAACGGCAGGGTGCTATGCAGCATATACCCTTGGAAGGATTTGCGAAGCAAAAGTGCTGATTGCAGAAAAAGCCAACATCAAAAGAAGTGGCTGCCTTGCGGCGGGGGTGAATGCGATAAATGCTTATATCGTACCGGGCAAAACACCTAAGGACTATGTGGAGTATGCAAAAGAGGATGCTAAGGGAATCGTCCGGGAAGATCTGCTCTTATCTATGTCAGAGGGACTCAATGAAGTAACAAAAGAGTTAGAGCATCATGGTCTTGTGATATTAAAAGATGAGAATGGGAATTATCAAACCCGAGGAAATCGAAATATCAAAATAAACGGCGAAAATATAAAACCAATCCTGGCAGATATGGCAATGTCTAAAGAACAGATCAGTGTACTTAACCATGTCAATATCACAGACTACCTTGTAGAGCACAATCGAATCTATGGAGCTGTTGGATTTCATGTAGATCAAAAAGTGGCGTATGTCATCCGGGCGAAAGCGGTTCTCATTGCAACCGGGGGCGCAGCGGGGCTATACCGCCCCAATAATCCGGGATTCTCAAGGCATAAGATGTGGTATCCACCGTTTAATACGGGAGCCGGTTATGCAATGGGAATCAGAGCCGGAGCAGAAATGACAACATTGGAAATGAGATTTGTTGCGCTTCGGTGTAAGGATACGATTGCCCCGACCGGAACAATAGCGCAGGGAGTAGGCGCAGGACAGATTAATGCATTTGATGAAAATTATGAGAAAAAATATGGCCTGGCAACTTGTGAGCGGGTATATGGAACAACCAAAGAAAGAAAAGAAGGCCGGGGGCCGTGCTATCTTGAGACAATCGCTATCACGAAGGAGCAGGAAGCAGATTTGTATAAAGCATATCTGAATATGGCACCGAGTCAGACGCTAAGATGGATTGAGTCCGGGAAAGGACCGGCAAAAGAAAATGTCGAGATTGAAGGGACGGAACCATATATTGTCGGCGGGCATACAGCAAGCGGATACTGGATAGACAATCATAGACAGACCACAATTCAAGGCTTGTTCGCGGCAGGTGATGTTGCAGGAGGCGCACCGCAAAAATATGTTACGGGAGCCATGGTGGAAGGAAAGATTGCGGCTGAATATATGGCGGAATATCTAAAAGAAACAAAGCAGGCAGTCGTACAGTTAAAGGAGCAGGCTGATTCGTATCTGAAAGAATATGAGCTGTATTTTAAGAATCAAAATCAGATGATTGACTGTGAACAGATGGAAGAGGCTATGCAAAAGATTATGGATCGCTATGCGGGCGGAATCAGTACGGATTACCAGTTTCATGAAAGATATCTTAAGATTGCCACGGAGCAGATTACGCAGCTTGAAAATCATGTACGGTTCCTGCAGGCAAAAAGCATGGATGATTTGCTACAAATCTATGAACTAAAGGAGAGACTGACGGTTTGTTTATCCTTGATTAAGCATATGAAAACCCGCAAGGAGACAAGATGGCCCGGGTTTACCGAATATGCAGATTATCCGAGGGTAAGCCATAACTATGAGGTTTACATTAATTCTTATCTGGAAGATGGGAAGCGAAAGATGAGATGCAGAAAATTGGTTGGAGCGCAAGATTGGCCGGTCGTTTTCCGATTTGATGATGCGGGAACATTGATTTACGGAGGGGACAGTCTATGAGCATTGTAATTGGAAAGTCAGAGTGTATAGGATGCGGAAGATGCGCCGAAGCATGTCCGGGTAATTTGATTAAGATCGAGGCGAACAAGGCCGTCATACACAAAAATAAGGATTGCTGGGGATGCACCTCGTGTCTTAAAGAATGTAAGAGTGGCGCGATTCGATTCTTCTTAGGGGCAGACATCGGAGGAACCGGTTGCGTACTTTCCGCTTCTGATAATAAGAATATCAGAACGTGGAGGATTACCAATCCTAAAGGGGAAAGAGTAGAAATTGTTATAAATCAAAAAGAAGCAAATAAGTATTAGGAGAATAGTGATGAGTGAGTTAACACATTTAGACGAATTAGAAGCGGAAGCTATATATATTATGAGAGAAGTTGCGGCAGAGTGTGAAAAGCCGGTGATGTTGTATTCTATCGGAAAAGACAGTTCTGTGATGCTTCATCTTGCGCGAAAAGCGTTTTATCCGGAGAAGCCGCCATTTCCTTTTTTACATGTGAATACAACATGGAAGTTTAAGGAGATGATTACATTTCGTGATCATATTGCGCAAAAATATGGCATTGAAATGATTGAATATATCAATGAGCAGGGCGTAAAAGATGGAATCAATCCATTTGATCACGGTTCTGCATATACCGACATTATGAAGACGCAAGCGTTAAAGGACGCATTGGACCGATATGGTTTCACGGCTGCATTTGGAGGCGGAAGAAGAGATGAAGAAAAATCGAGAGCAAAGGAGAGAATCTTTTCTTTTCGAAATTCAGCACATGCCTGGGATCCTAAAAATCAAAGACCGGAGATGTGGAAGTTGTTTAACACAAAGCTGTTTAAAGGAGAGGAAGTAAGAGTGTTTCCACTTTCAAACTGGACAGAAAAGGATATCTGGCAATATATTGCGCGCGAGCAGATTGAGATTCCATCCTTATACTTTGCAAAGGAAAGACCGGTGGTCTATCGCGATGGCAATATCATTATGGTAGATGATGATCGCATGAAGGAAAGATTGCTTCCGGGAGAAGAAATTGTTAAGAAGAAGGTTCGATTTAGAACGCTTGGGTGCTATCCGCTTACCGGGGGTGTTGAGTCAGATGCAGACACACTCGAAGCCATTATCAAAGAAACGCTAAGCGCGGTATCTTCTGAACGAACAACCAGAGTAATCGACAACGAAGCAGCCGGTTCTATGGAGAGACGAAAAAAGGAAGGCTATTTTTAGGAGGATATTGGAATGCAGTTACTTAAATTTATTACATGTGGAAGTGTAGATGATGGAAAGTCCACATTGATTGGACATCTGTTATATGATTCAAAATTACTTTATGCAGATCAAAAGAGGGCATTAGAACTTGATTCAAAGGTGGGAAGCCGCGAAGGTGCAATTGATTATTCCTTGTTGCTTGATGGTTTGATGGAAGAAAGAGAACAGGGCATAACGATCGATGTTGCCTATCGATATTTCACTACGAATCGAAGAAGTTTTATTGTGGCAGATACACCGGGGCATGAAGAATATACCAGAAATATGGCGGTTGGAGCTTCCTTTGCTGACCTTGCGGTAATTCTGATTGATGCGAAGCAGGGAATGCTGATTCAGACGAAAAGACATGCAAGAATCTGTGCATTGATGGGAATTCGATATTTTGTATTTGCCATCAATAAGATGGATCTTGTGGATTATTCGCAGCAGAGATTTTTGGAAATTACCAAACAGATTGAACAGCTAAGAGCGGAGCTTAAGCTCGACAAGATCTATGTCATACCGGTATCCGCAACAGAGGGAGATAATGTTACGACAAAAAGTGAGAATCTTCCATGGTTTAAAGGAGAAGCATTGCTGGAGTATCTTGAGACAGTTGATGTGGAAGAAAGTGTACAAGAAGAAGGATTTTATATGCCGGTACAAAGAGTATGCAGACCAAACCATACATTCCGAGGATTTCAAGGGACAATAGAGTCCGGAGAGATTAAGGTCGGAGATGAGATAACTTCTTTACCAAGTAACGAAAAAGCCCATGTCAAGAGTATTCACATCGGAGACAAACCATCACAGGAAGGAAAAGTAAGGCAGGCCGTTACCATACAGCTTGACAGAGAAGTGGATGTATCGCGAGGATGTGTGCTTGCTGCGGACGCTAATATTTCTATGGCAACGGTGGTTCATGCGACGCTTTTATGGATGGATGGAATCGAATTGGAAGAAGGAAAAAATTATTTTGTAAAGCTTGGAACGAAGCTGATTCCAGGAGTTGTTCGTAAGATAGAGTATGCTATCGATGTCAATACAGGCGAGAAGAAAGCGGTACCGACGCTAAAGAAAAATGAAATCGCAGTTTGCGAAATTGCATTTGCCGATCTTGTGGTACTGGATTTGTTTGAAAAGCATACAACCTTGGGTGAACTGGTTTTGATTGATAGGGTATCGAATATGACATCTGCCTGCGGTGTGGTTACAAAAGTTATAAAAGACAGTGAGGAAACCATTTCCACTTATCTGGATCGTGAATCGCGAAGCAATTATAAGGGACAGCGGTCTATTGCTGTTGAATTTAAGGCGGAAGACGGATATACCGTTGAGGAAGTGCTGAAGATTGAAAAGGAACTTGCAATACGGGGGCGTCATACCTACACCTATGTGGCCAATGAAAAAGAGTCGGTTGTGGATATTGTAAAGCATATGGAAAATGCAGGAATCCTAACGCTTGTTTTCGTGGAACATACGGGTATTCAAGAGTTCCTTGAAGATCGGACGTATGTCACCAACTGGTATGAAAAGAAGCTTACCATCTTAGAGGCAGTGGAATATATATACAAAAAATCAGGATTGCACGGAGACGAAGTCGACTCCGGTGCATTTATCTAGATAAATGCAGGAGGAAACATGGGATTTAATACGAGACTGCTACATGCGGGGGTTGTGCCGGATGAAAATGGCGCAACACTGACACCGATATACCAAAATACTGCATTTGCTCAAGAAAGTGCAAGAAATCTTGAAGGAATCTTTGAAAATAAGAAAGCCGGATACTGCTACACCAGGGTCGGCAATCCGACGGTAAGTGCATTTGAAAACAGAATCACGAAGTTGGAAGGTGGAATTGCATCTGTGGCATGTGCCTCCGGGATGGCAGCGCTGACGGCTGCGCTATTGAATATCCTAAATTGTGGAGATGAACTGATTTCAAGTGCAAGTTTGTACGGCGGAACAATCGATTTGTTCCGGGACTTAAAAGCGTATGGGATTACAACGCGATATGTAAGGACCAATGACTGGACGGCGCTAGAGGAAGCTTTCACTGAGCGAACGAAGCTGGTATTTGCAGAGACCATCGGGAATCCATGTCTGGATGTTACCGATCTTGAACGCTTGTCCGAGATTGCACATAAGCATCATGTGCCGCTGATTGTCGATAATACGACGGCAACGCCATACTTGATTCAGGCACTCGAGCACGGAGCTGATATTGTGGTTAACTCATCGTCAAAATATATCAATGGAAGCAGTAATTCTATCAGTGGAATCTTGACCGATAAGGGAAGATTTCCGTGGGATTTTGAAAAATATCCGGGATTAAAAGCGTACAAAAAATACGGACCGATGTGTTATGTTGCAAAACTTAGAGGAGGACTGTTTCGCAATATGGGGGCGTGTCTTGCACCTATGAATGCGTACCTTAATATGATTGGAATGGAGACGCTTGGACTTCGAATGAAATGCCACTGTGAAAACGCAAAAAAGCTGGCAGAGTGGATGGAGGCGGAATATCCCAACGTGCAGGTGAGATACCCGGGACTTAAGTCTAGCCCGTGGTATGAAGTGGCGCAGAGGCAGTTTGACAATGGATTTGGTGCAATTTTGACGCTTAGGCTTGGCAGCAAAGAGCGCGCATTTGCATTTATTGATCATCTGAAGCTGGCCTATAATCTGTCAAATATCGGGGATTCTAAGACGCTGGTGATTCATCCGGCATCTACGATTAGCCTGCACAGTACACAAAAGGAAAGAGAAGATGCCGGCGTGTATGACGATCTGGTAAGAGTAAGCGTTGGTATTGAGGATATCGAAGATATCATAGAAGATTTTAAGAATGCGTTTTCAAGGCTTGATGAGGAAACGTAGATGGGAGGTAAATGGAATGGCTAAAGAGATTGATTATGCAGAACTAAAAAAAGGTGGCTTTATGAGCCAAAAACAAAAAGGATACGGTTCCTTGCGTCTTGCGGTTGTAGGCGGCCACATGACCGCAGAGAATATTCGGGTGGTATCAGAAGTCGCAGATAAGTATGGAAGAGGATATGTGCATATGACATCGCGCCAGGGAATCGAGATTCCATTTATTCATGTCGACCAGCTTGCCGAAGTGAAAGCGGCGCTGGCAAAGGGCGGAGTGAAAATCGGCGTATGCGGACCGCGGGTGAGAACAGTAACGGCATGTCAAGGTGTGGAGGTCTGCAAAAGCGGATGCATAGACACGTATCGTCTGGCAAAGGAAATTGATGAAAGATATTTTGGCAGAGAATTACCACATAAATTCAAGTTTGGGGTTACCGGTTGTCAAAATAACTGCTTAAAGGCAGAAGAAAATGATGTCGGAATCAAAGGCGGTATGGAAGTAAAGTGTAATGCGCAATCGTGCATCGGATGCGGTGTGTGCGTAAAGGTCTGTCGCGAAGGGGCGCTTTCGATGGTTGATCAGAAGGTGGTAATAGACGAGCGTAAATGCAATAAGTGCGGAAGATGTGTGAAGAGCTGCCCAACCGATGCGTGGGAAGGAAAGCCGGGATACATCGTGTCATTTGGAGGCACCTTTGGAAATGACATATACAAAGGAGAGGAGATGCTTCCATTTATTCAAGATCAAGAAACGTTATTTAAAGTGATGGACGCGGCAGTGGCATTTTTTGAAACACATGCCAAGCCAAGTGAGCGATTTAGAAAGACGCTTGAAAGAATTGGGACAGATGAGCTAAAAGAGGTTTTACAGGCAGCATATGAAGGAGAGTAAGGAGACAGATATGGCAGAGATTACATATGATGAGTTAGTAGATATTACAGATAAGGTGTGCCCACTGACATTTGTGACTGCAAAGGTTGCAATAGAGGAATTGGAAACGGGAGAGGTTCTTGCAATTCGATTGAATGATGGAGAACCTGTTCAAAATGTACCAAGAAGCATGAAAGAAGACGGGCACCGGATTCTAAAACTAAGCGACAATGAGGATGGAACTTATACGTTACTCGTCAGAAAGGGGGAGGTGTAAGATGGCGCTTCGTATCACAAATCAGGAATTTGAAGAAAAGGTGTTAAATAGCACCTGCCCGGTTGTAGTGGAATTTTATTCCGATTCGTGTATGGCGTGTAAGGCACTTTCGCCGGTGCTAGGAGAATTAGAAGACCATTATGATAACAAGATTAAGGTTTATAAAGTAAACACGGGATATGAAATGCAGCTTAGTGAAACTTACGAGGTTCGCTCGAATCCAACGACTCTGATTTTTAAAGAGGGAAAGGAAATTGATCGAGTGGTTGGAGTGATTCCCTATCAGGAATTGGAAAGCAGAATTATAACAGAATAAGAAAAGGAGACAAACAGATGAAAATTGTTGTAGCAGGAGAAGAAAAAGAATATAAAGAGGGATTGACATTATCAGAACTGATTGAGGCTGAAGATGTGGAAACACCGCAGTATGTAACGGTGTCTATTAATGACGAATTTGTCCCTTCGGAAGAAAAAGCAACCAGAGTCTTAAAGGAACAAGATAGGGTGGAATTTTTATACTTCATGGGAGGCGGATGCTAATGGCAATGACACAAGAACAGATTGAGCGATACTCCAGACACATTATTTTAAAAGAAGTTGGAGTAAAGGGACAAAAAAAACTTTTGGAAGGAAGCGTTTTGATTATTGGCGCCGGTGGTCTTGGAGCACCTGCGGCCTTATATCTTGCAGCCGCAGGCGTTGGGCACATCGGAATTGTCGATGCGGACGAAGTGGATTTGTCCAATCTGCAAAGACAGGTGATTCACACAACGGCGGATCTTGGAAAAGCCAAGGTAAAGTCGGCAGAAGAAACAATGAAGGCCATCAATCCGGATGTAACGGTTACGACTTACAGAAGATTTGTGGATGCTTCCAACATCAGAGAACTGATTCGAGAGTATGATTTTATCATTGATGGGACGGATAATTTTCCTGCTAAGTTTTTGATTAATGACGCTTGTGTATTGGAAGAAAAACCATTTTCACACGCGGGGATTATCCGCTTTCAGGGGCAGCTTATGACTTATGTGCCGGGGGAAGGCCCGTGCTATCGATGCGTATTTAAAAATCCGCCGCCAAAAGATGCGGTTCCAACTTGTAAGCAGGCGGGCGTGATAGGAGCGATGGCCGGAACCATCGGAACGCTGCAGGCAATGGAAGCGATTAAGTATCTGATTGGAAGCGGAGACTTGCTGACCGGAAAGCTTATGACTTATGATGCACTCAAGATGGAATTTCGTAAGATTACACTACACAAAGATTGTAACTGTGCAGTATGCGGAGAGCATCCGGTAATCCTTAATCCTATTGATTATGAACAGGAAGTGTGTGAGGAAACACAGGGACGATTTGCAATACGGGAGGACCGTACATGAGTATCATTAGAATGAAAGCGGCAGATTATGATGCAATCATCGCATATGCGAAGGAACATTTGCCGGAAGAAGCGTGCGGCTTGTTGGCCGGTGAGCTGGAAGACGGTAACAGAGTTGTAAAAAAAGTGTATTTTCTGGAAAATAAAGATCATGCAACCGATCATTTTACCATCGATCCAAAGCAGCAACTGAATTGTATAAAAGACATTCGTGAACATGGTATGTGTTTGTTGGGAAACTGGCATTCGCACCCGGAGTCACCATCGAGACCTTCTAAAGAAGATATTAAACTTGCATATGATAAGAATTCTTGTTATATGATTGCATCTTTTTTGACCGGGACACCGATCATGAATGCGTTTCATATTGAAAATGACAGCTATCAAAAAGAGGATTTAAGAGTCTATACAGAAGAATACTATTTTTGAAACATAAGGCGGCAGATAGCAGTATCTGCTGTTTTTTTTTACAATTCAGAATCCTCTGACAGTTAGGCGAAGGAAACTAAAATTTCAGAACAAATAGCGAAAAGTCTTAAAATTATAAAGACAAATAGATACAAATCATGGTATTATGTGCTTGAAGCGATGCGAAGAGAAAGGGGGAGGTATTCATGCGATATGTATGCCGGATTTGTGGCTATGTATATGACGATGAAAAGGAAACTGTTCCGTTTGAACAATTGCCGGATGATTGGAAGTGTCCGCTGTGCGGCGCTGGAAAATCAGACTTTGAGGTAGAAGCGCCTAAAAAAGAACGGAAACCGGTTAGCGTAGATGCTGAGGCGGCAGATTTAAAAAAACTTTCGGCGGGACAACTTGCAGCGGTTTGCTCCAATCTTGCAAGAGGCTGTGAAAAGCAGTATAAGTCGGAAGAAGAAACATTATTTTTGGAATTGGCAGACTATTTCACGAAGATAACGCCCGAAGTTCAGGATGCGACGGTACAGAAGATTTCAAAACTCCTGGCGGAGGATATTGAGCAGTATCCGAATGTCAGAGCTGTGGCCGATCAAAGCAGTGACCGCGGGGCAGCGAGAATCTGCGTGTGGGGAGAAAAGGTAACGAGGATGCTCTCGTCACTGGTCAATCGTTACCTAAAAGAAGGAGAGGCCATGCTTGCCGATACACCAATCTGGATATGTACGGTGTGTGGTTTTGTGTATATCGGAGAGACGCCGCCGGAGTTGTGTCCGGTCTGTAAAGTACCTCCTTATAAGTTTGAACAGGTAGAAGGGAGGGCATAGAGATGGAACGAAAAGCAGTTCGAAATCTTAGGTTATGTACAAAAGATTGTCTGTGTCTTTATGTCTGTCCGTATGGAGCAACCGATACCGAAGACAGTATTATTGATGTCAGCAAATGCGTTGGATGCGGCGTATGTGCCGATGCCTGTCCGAGCGGGGCCATCAGTATGGTTCCGGTGGAATATCCGCCTCAGCAGCCAAAGACGGCTGAGGTAAAGGCCGTGTTAAATGAACTTACCGGCAGTAAGGCAATCGGCGAGAAGATGGCAGGTCAGGTCGCTGCGTCTACAGATTTAGATGGGTTAAAGAGGCTGATGAAAGCAGTAGAGCGATCAGAGCGACTGATTGCAGAAGATATTGTAAGGGAAGCAGGATTTATGCTTCCGCAGAGTAATCAGACCCATGAACTATTAGAGGAACTGATTCACAATCCGCCGACGCCGCAATTCCCGGCTGAGGCAGCACAGAAGTTGTTGGACATCGTGCCAAACAACGAACGAAACAAGGCGAAGGAGAAAGGAGAAAAGACAATGACAAAATGGAGATGTACCGTATGTGGTTATATTCATGAGGGAGAGGAACCACCAAAGGAATGTCCGCTGTGTAAGCAGCCGGCTGAAAAGTTTGAGAAGGTGGAGGAAGCTAAGAGCGATAATCCATATGCCGGAACAAAGACAGAGAAGAATCTGTGGGAAGCATTTGCAGGTGAATCACAGGCAAGAAATAAATATACGTATTTTGCTTCCGTAGCAAAGAAAGCCGGCTATGAGCAGATTGCAGCATTGTTCTTGCAGACAGCGGAAAATGAAAAAGAGCATGCGAAACTTTGGTTTAAAGCCCTTGGGGAACTAGGCGATACCGAGACAAATCTGCTTCATGCAGCAGAAGGCGAGAACTTTGAGTGGACCGATATGTATGACAGAATGGCAAAAGAAGCGGAAGAAGAAGGATTTACAGAGCTTGCTGAGCAGTTTAGAGGCGTTGCAGCCATCGAGAAGATGCACGAAGAAAGATATCGCGCACTGCTTAAGAATGTTGAGACGATGGAAGTCTTTAAAAAGAGCGGCGTAACCATGTGGGAATGCCGAAACTGTGGTCACGTTGTAGTAGGAACTGAGGCGCCGGATGTCTGTCCGGTATGTAAGCATCCTCAGGCTTACTTTGAAGTACGTAAGGAAAACTATTAAGAATTGTGGAGGTGTTTTTATGAAGTTTTTCGTATGCGAACATTGTGGTAATTTTGTAGGAATGATTAAGGATGCAGGGGTTCCGATGATGTGCTGTGGACAGAAGATGACAGAGCTTATTCCGGGTACATCCGATGGAGCGGCAGAAAAACATGTGCCGGAATTTAAGGTAGACGGAAATAAGGTTACGGTCAATGTAGGATCGGTAGATCATCCGATGACAGAGGAACATTTTATTGAGTGGATTGCCCTTGAAACCAAGAAGGGTGCACAAAGAAAGGTATTAAGTCCAAGTGACAAGCCTTGTGTAGAATTCGCACTTACAGATGATGATGCAGTCGTTGCGGTATACGCATATTGTAATCTTCATGGACTTTGGAAAGCACAGTAAGGTAGTTTTCAAAAAGGGAGTCGGAAACAATAGTAAAGTGTAAGATATTAAGTATGCGTCGGGAGATTGATTCTTTCGGCGCATTTACTCTATATTTTTGTGTACAAATGAAGATATAGTTGGTACTATGATTATGAAAAGTAGTTGTTATGTATAAGGGGAGAGTAGCTATGATTCAAAAGACATATCATTTTCAAGATGTTACGGGGCTTGAGGCAATTATAAAAGAAGTATTGGAAGATGAGAATTATCAATCCGCATCTTCTGTTTTGATACAGTTATATAATTCGCGGTTGGATATGGATGAAGAGCGCATGGTGAAAAGGGTTAACGAAGCAATTCCGAAGGCATGCGTGACCGGGATAACGGCAGCAGTTATGACAACGGAATTGATTGATGCCAATCACTTTAGCGTAGAATTATCGGTGACATTTTTAAAAAATGCCAAGTTGACAAGGTATGAGTTTGACTTAGATGAGCAGTCTGCGTTTTCGGCGGGACGAATGATGTCAGAATACTTAGAAGAT
This sequence comes from Eubacterium sp., assembly GCA_024690665.1. Taxonomy (GTDB): domain Bacteria; phylum Bacillota; class Clostridia; order Lachnospirales; family Lachnospiraceae; genus Eubacterium_C. Next base: position 17,261 of record JAILOU010000003.1, on the reverse strand, counting down.
ATGGAGCAGGTAAAGTGTCTGCAGATTTTCTACAGTGCTAACAGTACGGGACTGAATATGTTTTTGCGTGAGTTTAGTCATCATAAGCTTCCAAAGTTCGGAATTAAAGCGGGTTACAATCTTGCGCAGCACAATCGGCCAAATGCCTATGGAAGTAAAGTGTATCAAAACGCAATTGTTGTAGTTGCATTTACCTGCAAATGTCTAAGATTGTATATGGACAATAACCTGGGCTGGCAACCGATTGGAATTGAGATGGCAATTACCGGAATGGACGGGGATAATGTGATAGCCAATATCGACCAGAAGCCGGCCATTGAGATGTATTCGAAATATCTGGACGTTTCTCCCAATAAATACTTTGTGGAAAATGTATGTGAATTTCCACTTATTATTGATCGTGGTGGCTTTCAGATAGCAAGAGTTCCGACCGGATATGGACGTAAAGGTGAGATAAAACTGCATTCTAATGCTCGAAAAGGAGAGCATTTTAGAATGGCATATGCGGACCGGGAGAAAATTTTAGCTCTGACAAGGCGTTCGGCAGAAGAACTGGAAAGATTTCAGCCGGAAGCGGTCTTTCTTTTTGAATGTACGAATCGTATGTTGTATTTTGGAAAAGATCTGAACATTGAAACGCAGAGATATCGTCGTTCTCATAATGAATTGTCTGCGGTGTTTGGATTCTCGGAACTTTTTATAACGGCAGAAGGTGCCGGAGGAGATCTTAATAGTTCTTTGGTCGTAATCGGATTGAGAGAAGACGATGAGGGCGATGATGAAATTGTACTGACGCGTAATATTGAAAGTTATGATAAGTGTACGATTGGTCAAAACAGGATTTCTTACGTGGATCGTATCTTGACATTCTTTGAGAGAACATCAAAGGAACTTGATAGCATGAACCGGGAGCTTGGTAAAATTGCATATACCGATCAGCTTACGAAGATTTTTAATCGTTGGGAGTTGGAGAAGAAACTGGATGAAGATCTGCTTTTGAATAAACAGGGAACCAGATATGGCGTTTTGTTTTTGGATATTGATCACTTTAAGCAGGTAAATGATACCTATGGTCATGATGTGGGTGATTATGTGCTTCGCAATCTGGTGGACGTGGTTCGGGAGTATGCAACAGACGGACACGCCCTTGGAAGATGGGGCGGTGAGGAATTTATTTACCTTGTACCTTGCGCAGATAAGGATGAACTATACGCCTTTGCAGAGGATATTCGCCAATCTGTTGAGAAAGAACGATTCGGTGAGGCCGGACATATTACGATTAGCATCGGCGCAACTATGGCAAGAGCAGATGATGACAGGGCGAGTGTTGTTAAAAGAGCTGACGATGCATTATATGAAGCAAAAAATACCGGTCGAAATAAAGTTGTGATAAAGGAGTAACATGTTAGACGCAGTATGAAGACTAGAATGATAAAAGAATGGATAAAAATTGTAATAGGGTTATTTGTATTTGCATTTGGAGTGCATCTGACGATATTTGCCAATATCGGACTGTCACCGTGGGACTGTCTGGGAATGGGCATTGCGATGCACACGCCGCTTAATTACGGGGTATCAGTAACGCTGATTTCATTAACGGTTCTTGGCATTGATATCCTGCTTCGGGAAAAGATTGGCTTTGGAACCGTGATTGATGCGCTGATTACCGGAAATTTTGTGCAGCTGTTTAATAGCTTTAATCCGTTTGAGTTAAATTCACATCTATGGTCAGGCATTTTGATTATGGTGGTTGGATTTGTCTTTATGGCTTTTGGAATGGCGGTCTATATGAAGAGCGAGCAAGGCTGCGGACCAAGAGATTCACTGTTAGTCGGCCTTGGAAAAAGGATGCCGCGTGTGCCAATCGGTATAGTGGAAGTGCTGCTATGGGCGGTTGTGCTTTTGTTTGGATGGCTGCTCGGAGGTCCGGTTGGAATCGGAACCTTACTTGGAACGGTGGGAACCGGAATTGTGATGCAGATTGTCTATACCATCATACATTTTGAACCAAGAAATCTTCATCAGCGCGGAATTATTGAGATGATGCGGGAATTTAGGCATGAAGAAGATGCTTCGGCATCAGATTGCGTGCACGAATAAAAGACAACAAAAGATAGAAACATGAAAAGACTGTCAATTTGGACAGTCTTTTTTAATTCCTATTGACTAGATGGGATATTGGTGATATAATCCCTATTGATGTGATAGGAAATGATTTTAGGAGGTAATAACATGAACGTTTATGCAGATCATGCAGCAACGACAAAGATTTCGAACAGTGCCAAGGTGGCGATGATAGAGAATATGGATTTGTATTTTGGAAATCCATCTAGTTTACATACGCAGGGACAATTGGCAAAAGAACAACTGAATAAAGCAAGAGAAACTGTGGCGAAGGCAATTGGAGCCAAGCCAAGGGAAATCTTTTTTACATCCGGTGGAAGTGAGGCAGATAATCAGGCGATTCTTTCTGCGGCTTACGCCGGCAAGAAAAAGGGAAAGAACCACATTATTACAACAACGGTAGAACATCATGCGGTGCTTCATACCATGGCGCGCCTCGCTAAGGACGGATTTGAGATTACATATCTTCCGGTAGATCAGGATGGATGGCTGAATCCGCAGCTTGTAGAAGATGCTATTCGAAAGGAGACGGCGCTGGTCAGTGTGATGTATGCGAATAATGAAATCGGCACCTTGCTTCCGGTAAAGGAGATTGGAACCATCTGTAAGCAGAAGAAAGTGCCATTTCACACCGATGCCGTACAGGCAGTGGCGCACGTGCCGGTCAATGTGGAGGATATCGGCTGTGATTATCTGGCGCTGTCCGGACACAAGTTCCACGGTCCAAGAGGTGTGGGAGCGCTGTACGTGAAGATGGGAGCGAGAATTGATAATCTGATTGAGGGCGGAGCGCAAGAGCGAGGCAAGAGAGCCGGTACCGAGAATGTTCCTGCAATTATGGGAATGTCCGTAGCCTTGGCAGAGGCAGTTGACAGCCTGGATGATAATATGGCTAAGACGCAGGCTCTTCGCGACTATCTGATTAAGGGGCTGTCGACGATTGAACACAGCCGGTTAAATGGAAGCGGCGCAGAGCGTGTGCCGGGAACCGTTAATTTTTGTTTTGAAGGAATTGAAGGGGAGTCGCTTTTATTGCTGCTCGACGCCAAAGGAATAGCCGCATCATCCGGGTCAGCATGTACATCCGGTTCGCTCGATCCAAGTCATGTCCTTTTGGCGATTGGACTTCCGCATGAGGTAGCACATGGATCTCTTAGGCTCTCGATAGGCGAAGAAAATACCTATGAAGAGATGGATTATATTATTGAAAATGTCAAAGAGGTAGTCGCATACCTGCGAAGCATTTCCCCAATCTGGGAGAGCTTAAAAAACGGCGACAAGCCATATATTATACAGTAGGAGGAAAAGCATATGTTATATAGCGAAAAAGTAATGGATCATTTTGAGCATCCGCGTAATGTTGGAATGATTGAGGATGCAGATGGAATCGGAGAAGTGGGAAATGCAACCTGTGGTGATATCATGAAGATTTATCTGAAGATTGATCACGATATTATTGAGGATGTGAAGTTTAAGACATTTGGCTGTGGTTCGGCGATTGCCTCAAGTTCCATGGCAACTGAGATGATTAAAGGAAAACCGGTATCGGAAGCCCTGCAGCTTTCGAACAAAGCGGTAGCTGAAGCACTGGATGGACTTCCTGCGCATAAGCTGCACTGCTCAGTGCTGGCGGAAGAAGCGGTGAAGGCGGCAGTTGACGATTATTATAGCAGACATAACGGATAAAGGATGATAGGTAAGATGAATTCAAATTGTGGTGTGATAAAAGCAATCTGTATCAGCGAGAAGAAGGGGACACAAAAAACGCAGATTCCGAAGGCTGAAGTGATTGAAAACTGGGGAATTAAAAACGATGCGCATGCCGGGAAATGGCACAGACAGGTGAGTTTTTTGGGATTCGGACAGATTGAAGAGTTTAAAAAGCGGGGAGCTGACGTTTCCTTTGGCGCATTTGGTGAGAATCTTGTGGTAGATGGATTCCGGTTTAAAGAATTGCCGGTTGGGACAATCTTCACCATCGGAGATGTGAAACTTGAGATGACGCAGATTGGCAAGGAGTGTCACAGCCACTGTGAGATCTATAAAAAGGTCGGAGACTGCATTATGCCAAGAGAAGGGTGCTTTGCCAGAGTGTTAAAAGGCGGAGTGATTATGGTGGGTGACCGCGTGGTTATTGAATAAGTTAAGCATTTTCGTAATAAAATATCTGTAGATATTCTACTTGCAACCTAAAGAAAAAATGATAAAATGTTGCGAGGAGGATAGCACCGAAGCTGAGGGAATGACAGCTTATGCGGTGCGTGAGTTTGAGAGATGATTTATTATGATGATTTGCCGTTGTCGGGGAGCGTGATGGACGCGCTTAGACAATTGAAGATCAATTATGTATTTCAGTCAATCTTTGATCGGGATGGGAAGATCTATGCCAGAGAAGCATTGATGCGTCCATGTGAAATGAATGTCGTAGAACTCATTGAGTTATATCAAAAAAAGAAGATGCTACATGTGCTTGAGGTTGCAACCTTATTTGGGGCAACGCAGGCGTATTTTATGAGAGGATATACAGAGAAACTGTCTGTGAATTCATTTCCGAGTGAAATATTTACCGAGGAAGAAGTACAGGCTTACATCGAGTATTTCGGCAAGGATAAGCAAGCTATGATTATCGAGTCGCTGGAGTATCCTGAGTATTCAGAAGAGATTGCCGGGATAAAAAGAAAGTTTGCCGATATTAATGCGAATCAGATTGCACTCGATGATTTTGGCACCGGGGTGAATGATTACAGCGCAGTTGCAGGCTATGATCCGGATATTATCAAGATTGACAGAACGCTTCTAGAAGGCGTTGATCAGGATGAAGAAAAGCAGAATAACTGCAGAGCCATCATTGAGACGTTCCATATGGAAAGGCGCCTTGTTGTGGCGGAAGGAATTGAAACTGTGCAGGAGTACGACGTGATGAAAGCGCTTGGTGCAGATTTATTTCAGGGGTATTATCTGGAAATGCCGCAGTAACAGATAACTGACCATGAAAAATACAATTGAATCGAGTCTTTTTCTTTTGAAGCATCAATCCTATACTTATCGTATGTGAAGGATTAGGTGCTTCTTTTACTTAGCGCCAAAATAGTATAGGAGGCTTAATAAATGTATTTGCCGTTATGCATATTGATTCTAAGGTATCTGCACCAAACTAAAATTTGTTCTTGCATTTTTTCTAAGAACAGATAGAATAGAATATGTTCGGACGAACCAATAGAACATAATATTGAACCGGGAGCTTGTAGACAGGCTGAGAGGAAGGTGTGACCTTCGACCGACAACCTGATTTGGATAATGCCAACGTAGGGATGCCGTTTTACAATGCTTATAATGCGGAAGCTACTTGATATAGAATCAGGTAGCTTCCGTTTTTTTGTGCGTATTTTTGGAAAGGAGGAGTTTATGGAATTCAATAGCGAATTGTATTTTATTACAGATAGTACGCCGTATGACACGGAGGAATTTTTGTTTCGCGTAGAAGAAGCTCTTAAGGGTGGCGTAACGTTGTTGCAGCTTAGAGAGAAGAGCCGAACTACAAAAGAATATGTTGAACTTGCCGGGAAAGTGCATGAGATTGCAAGGCGATACAAGGTGCCGCTCATTATTGATGACCGGGTGGATGTGATGCTGGCGGTGGATGCAGAAGGTGTGCATCTGGGAGCTGAGGATCTGCCGCTTGAGATGGCAAGACGTATCATTGGGAAGGACAAGATTCTTGGTGCAACGGCGAAAAAGGTGGCGGTAGCCGAGTCTGCGTGGGTGGCAGGTGCGGACTACCTGGGCGTTGGCGCAATCTATCCGACAACGACTAAGGTAAAGACGGTGCTTACATCGGTGGACACGCTTGCGAAGATCTGCAAAGCAGTTCCGATACCGGTGAATGCAATCGGAGGATTAAACCCGGATAATCTCGGGGTACTTAAGGGCAGCGGTATAGATGGGATATGTGCCGTGTCGGCAATTATGAAGGCGGACTCGTCGCGACAGGCAGCGAAGCAGATGCGACAGGCTTACCGTGAATTAAACAAGGGATAAGGAGGAAGATGGATGGTACAGATTAACGGAGTCCCTTATGAAGCGGACGGTAAAACCATCAAGGCGATGGTGGAAGAAATGGGATTTCACATGCAGACCATTGCGGTAGAACTTAATGAACAAATCGTGCCGCGCGATTCCTACCGGGAAGTAATGCTTAAGGAAGGCGACCGGGTAGAAGTGGTGAGCTTTGTCGGAGGTGGCTGATTGAAGATGACAAAAGAAGCGTATTATGATGCATTAGCGCAGCGGCACGGCACAGATGTGCAAAAGCGTTTTGAAATGGCGACAGTCGCGATTGCAGGACTTGGAGGACTTGGGTCTAACATCGCTATCTGTCTGGCAAGAGCCGGAATCGGGAAACTGATTTTAATTGATGATGACCGCGTCGATCTGACCAACTTGCATCGGCAGCAGTACAAGGTATCACAAGTGGGTCGGTATAAGACGGATGCACTAAGAGAGAATCTTATGGAAATGAATCCATTTATAGAAGTGGAGACTTACTGTATTCGAATGACGAGGGATAACCTTGCTTCATTGCTGCAGGGGGCAGACATCATCTGCGAGGCATTTGATGATGCAAAGGAAAAGGCAATGCTTGTAAACGGAGTGCTAGAGCACCTGCCTTCTCGCTATCTGATTGCGGCTTCCGGGATGGCCGGAGATGGCAGCGCAAATGCAATTATAACGCAAAAAAGAGGGGGACGATTCTATCTGTGTGGCGATGGAATCAGCGATGTTAATAGTAGCGGAGCACTCTTGTCTTCAAGAGTTATGGTATGCGCAGCGCATGAAGCGCATATGGTGCTTCGAATATTGATAGGGCATGAAATTCCGTAAGGAGTAGTAGAAAGGAACATGACATGAATAAGGACAAACTGGTAATAGGTGGAAAAGAATTTGATTCCAGATTTATCTTGGGATCCGGTAAATACTCTATGAAATTAATTGAGGCGGCGACAAAGGATGCCGGAGCGCAGATTGTAACGCTTGCGGTGCGCCGCACAAATACGAAGGAAGAGGAGAATATCCTGGATTACATTCCAAAGGATGTGACGCTCCTTCCCAACACAAGTGGCGCAAGAAATGCCAAGGAAGCCGTTCGCATCGCGCATCTGGCAAGAGAACTTGGCTGCGGTGATTTTATAAAAATCGAAATTATGAAAGACAGCAAGTATCTGCTTCCGGATAATGCTGAGACCATTGAGGCAACGAGGATTCTATCGCAGGAAGGCTATGTGGTCATGCCGTATATGTATCCGGATTTAAATGTGGCACGTGAACTAGAGGCGGCGGGGGCTGCATCGATTATGCCACTTGCCTCTCCTATCGGGTCAAACAAAGGACTTGCAACGAAAGAGTTTATTCAGATTCTGATTGATGAAATCGATCTGCCAATCATTGTGGATGCCGGAATCGGAGCACCATCGCAGGCCTGCGAGGCAATGGAGATGGGGGCCGCAGCGATTATGGCGAATACGGCACTTGCAACGGCAGGCAATCTAACCCTGATGGCATCGGCATTTAAAGATGCGATTGAGGCCGGTCGTAAAGCATATCTGTCAGGTCTTGGAAGAGTGTTAACAAGAGGCGCCGCCTCATCCGATCCACTGACCGGATTTTTGCGCTAAGGAGGGGAAAGACATGGATAATCAATATCTAATTGACGCTAAGGAGATGTCGGCAAGGGAACTTAGCCAAAAGCATAAGATTGAAACCGACCCGAATGCGCGCATCGATCACATGAAGTATCTTCCGGGAATGGACATTATTGAGTCGGATGTGTGTGACAAGGTGATGGCGCAGATGGAATCATATGATTATGAAACTTATACGGCGGCAGATGTGCGCCGTGCACTTTCAAAAAGCCGGATTGAGATCGAAGATTTTAAGGCGCTCTTGTCGCCGGCGGCGGAACCATTTCTCGAGCAGATGGCGCAAAAGGCGAAGGCAGAGACCGGGAAACATTTTGGAAATACCGTTTATGTCTTTACGCCTTTGTACATTGCCAACTATTGCGATAATTATTGTGTGTACTGCGGGTTTAACTGTTATAACAAGATCAAGCGCCTCAAACTGACTGCGCAGCAGATTGAGCATGAGATGCAGGTGATTGCAGACAGTGGCATTGAGGAAATTCTGATTCTTGCAGGAGAAAGCCCGACGATGTCGGATGTAAGTTACATCGGTGAGGCCTGTAAGATTGCGACAAAGTACTTCCGAATGGTAGGAATTGAAATCTATCCGGTTAACGTAAAAGATTATGAATACCTGCACGAATGCGGCGTCGATTACGTTACGGTATTTCAGGAAACCTATGATCACAACCGCTATGAAAAACTGCATCTTATGGGTAACAAAAGAATCTGGCCATATCGCTTCCACGCGCAGGAGCGTGCGCTGATGGGAGGTATGCGTGGCGTTGGATTTTCGGCGCTGTTAGGGTTGTCCGATTTTCGCAAGGATGCGCTTGCATCGGCGCTTCACGTGCATTATCTGCAAAAGAAATATCCGCATGCAGAGATGTCGCTGTCCTGTCCTAGACTTCGCCCGATTATTAACAACGAATCGATTAAGCCGCTGGACGTTGGAGAACGGCAGCTGTGCCAGGTTTTGTGCGCATACCGTCTCTTCTTGCCATACTGCGGAATCACGGTGTCATCGCGTGAGACGGCAGCATTTCGCAATGGAATCGTGAAGATTGCCGGTACAAAGGTGTCGGCCGGAGTGTCAACCGGAATCGGAGACCACGAGCAGACCTATACGGGACGGTGCAGTGAAGAGGCAGGAGATGAACAGTTTGAAATTGCAGACGGCAGAAGTCTTGACACCATGTATCTGGAACTGTCCAAGGAAGGACTTCAGCCGGTGCTCAATGATTATGTACAGGTATAAAAGGAAGAAGGTCTTATGAGAAATTATAAAACGCAAATGGAAGCTGCCCGCATGGGCATCATCACGCCGCAGATGGAAGAAGTGGCAAAAAAAGAATATCGTACGCCGGAGGAAATAAGAGCTCTCGTGGAAACCGGTCAAGTGGCTATTCCGGCTAACAAGAATCACAGATGTTTAAAACCTGAAGGAGTCGGCTCCATGCTTCGAACAAAGATCAATGTCAATCTCGGAGTGTCCAGAGACTGCAAAGATTACGAGGGCGAGATGGAAAAAGTAATGGCGGCGGTTCATATGGGTGCCGAGGCGATTATGGATTTATCCAGTCACGGAAATACGCAGCCATTTCGCCGCACACTGACTTCGCAGTGCCCGGCTATGATAGGAACCGTGCCTATCTATGACAGTGTTATTCACTATCAAAGAGATCTTGCAACGCTTTCGGCAAAGGATTTTATCGATGTTGTTCGTCTGCACGCGCAGGATGGCGTGGATTTTGTAACGCTGCATTGTGGAATTACAAGAAAGACGATTGAGCAGATCAAAATGCATAAACGAAAGATGAATATTGTATCGAGAGGTGGTTCGCTTGTATTTGCCTGGATGAGTATGACGGGGGAAGAGAATCCGTTTTACGAATACTACGATGAGATTTTAGAGATTTGCAGAGAATATGATGTAACAGTTTCTCTGGGAGATGCCTGCAGACCGGGCTGCATTGAGGATGCAACGGATGTGTGCCAGATTGAAGAACTGGTAAGACTCGGAGAACTTACGAAACGCGCGTGGGAGAAGGATGTACAGGTGATGGTGGAAGGACCCGGGCACATGCCGATGGACGAAATTGCGGCGAATATGAAAGTGCAGCAAAAGATCTGTATGGGTGCACCATTTTATGTGCTGGGACCATTGGTGACGGATATTGCACCGGGATATGATCATATTACGTCGGCAATCGGTGGAGCAATCGCAGCGCAGCACGGAGCAGCATTTTTGTGTTATGTCACGCCGGCAGAGCATCTGGCGCTTCCGAACGTGGAAGATGTTAAGCAGGGAATCGTGGCTTCGAAGATTGCGGCGCATGCAGCGGATATCGCGAAGAAGATTCCACATGCTACGGATGTGGATCATAAGATGGCTGAAGCGAGAAAGTCATTTGACTGGGAGATGCAGTGGGAGTGCGCCATTGACCCGGATACGGCAAAGAAGATTCACGACAATCGCGCACCGGAATATGACGATACCTGTTCGATGTGCGGTAAGTTTTGCGCGGTGCGAAGTATGAATAAGGCATTATCAGGTGAATATATTGATATTTTAGGCTGATTTTTGATGTTTTTTTCATCAGAAAACTTTTATTTTAGTAGTGTTTTTGATATACTAAACGCAGATGCTATAACTTTTTGCTTATAAAAAGGGGAAATTAGTATTAGAAAATAGTATTGAGTAATGCTCAGAGAATTAGTTTTGCAATACGGAGGACGAGATATGAAAGAGAAAAGACCGAAGAAAACGAAAGAGGAAAGACAACGCGAAAAAGCGGAGTCAGGTATTAAGTTTAAGGACAGTATTAAGACAAGACTGATATCTATCATGGTACTTGTAGCGGCGATTCCGCTGATTGCTGCGATTCTGGTCAGCTATACGACATCGACGAAAAAGGCGATGGACGATGCACTAGATTTACTGGATGCTAATGCGAATTTTGTTGCAGCGGAATTCTCAGGTATTGTAAATGAGAATGTCATTGCGCTAAAAACATTTGCGGCAGCACCTAGTACCATTACTTATTTAAAGACTTATGGAACCGGGGAGGAGACGATTCCGGATGATGTAATGCTCGCAGAGATGGACGAGATGAATGCGAATATTAATGATGGTAATGAAAGTGTAATTCTGACTTTGCCATCAGGTCAGCAGTTGTTAAGAGCAGACCGTTTGGAGCCGGCAGATATTTCAGACAGAGATTATTTCCAGGAATGTATTGAGACGGAAGATGTTGCGGTATCAAATATTGTGGTCAGTAAGGCAGCGGGCAATCGTATTACAATTATTATCGTGCCGATTTTTGATGATCAGTCCGGAGAATTAATAGGTACGATTCAGCGAAGTTTTGACCTTAATAATTTACATGAATTCCTGGCTGAAAATATTGACGATGGATATATTGCAGATAAGAATGGTATTGTGGCTGCACATGCGATGCACGAAATTACACCGGATGATGAGGATGAAGATCATAGTGATTCTCCATTTATGACATCTACGGATGATAAAGGCTCTTATGAAAGTATGGCAACAGGAAGTCTGGCTTACATTTCGTGGATTAGAGAACCGGTTACCGGTTATACAATCGCAATCGCGGAAAAGGACAGCGTGGTTAGAGCGCAAGCTGTTAAGTCTGCTTTAATCGTTGTCATTATTGGAATTATCCTATTAGTTATAGCGGTTATAATCTCGTTTGTTATGGCAAAAAGCTTTACCGAGCCAATTGCAGCTGTCGGAAAATCACTTGGAGCATTATCTGATGGTCGATTTATAAAGGTTCGAAAATTTGATAAGCGGAAAGACGAATTTGGAGCAATCTCGAAGGCAACGAATACGGTTATTGATAAGTTAGATACAATTGTGAGTGAGATTAAAACTTCAGCAATGGAAGTGGGTACTTCATCGGAAGAACTTGCCGATATGGCAGGACAGATTTCGCATACTGCAGAGGATGTATCCAATGCCGTTCAGGAGATTGCAACAGGAGCAACTCAGCAGGCAGAAGAAATTCAGGAGGCATCCAACAATGTTGGCTTGATTGGAGATGCAGTTGGAGATGTACAGTCTTCAACCAACGATTTATCTACTCTTGCAAGTAAGATGAAGGAAGCTTCTGAGGTTTCAAGTAATTCGCTCTTATCACTTCAGGATTCTTCTTCAGAGATGACAGAGAAGATTGATGAAATCTCTAAGACAATTCAGGCAACACAAAATGCGGTTAACAGTATCAGTGAAAAGGTAGAAGGAATTACTTCTATTGCAACGCAGACGAACCTGCTGTCACTAAACGCTTCGATTGAAGCTGCAAGAGCCGGAGAAGCCGGACGAGGATTCGCAGTTGTAGCCGAAGAAATTGGCAAGTTGGCAGATGATTCTAAGCAGATGGCAGATGACATCCGAATTGAGATGGATACGCTTCTTGCACAGAGTGAGGCAGCCGTTGCAGCAGCTGAAGATGTGAAACAAGGAAACAGCGATCAGCAGATTGCACTTGGAGATACTCTTCAGGCAGTTAATGGAATGCTATCCGATATCGGAAGCACCGTAGGCGGCGTACAGCTGATTTCAGAAGGAGCAGATACCTGTGAGACATCCAAGACGGCAGTTGTAGATACGATGAGTACCTTATCAGCAATCTCGGAAGAAAATGCAGCGTCCTCAGAAGAAACCGGAGCATCCATGCAAGAGTTGTCAGCAACCGTAACAACGCTGGCAGATTCTGCAGATGGATTGAAGGTAATAGCAGAAAAATTAAACGAAGAAATGAAGTTCTTCAAATCAAACGAAGAATAAAAGAGAGGAAGCGTGGAAACACGCTTCCTTTTTGGGTGAGTGAAATATTTGGCTTGATAACCAAAAGAAATTGACCATAAGTTTTGAGCTGACGGAGATGTACAACTAATCTACGCAGACTCAGTTCCAGGCGAATCTCAAACGCCGGAAACAACTTTACCGGCGATGCAGGATACATTTCGACAAGCACATCGAGAGCTGCCAAATTTTTTCGAGTATCAAATGCACGCCAAACCGAACCGGGGCTGCCTCGGAGGTCAAAAAGAAATGGGTCGTCTGCGTAAGCAGACAGGGCATGGAAAAAGCGAAGAACGCGAGCTTGCTTGCAGTTTCTTCGCTTTTTTTATGTCCGGTGTTGTGTTGCAAACACAACGAGCCATTTCTTGTAAACAAACCACAACCATCCTAGCTAAGCACGGGCGGTGGCGGGCAAATCACAAGATACGCAGAAAAAATTTGAAAAGCGGCGGGTCGGTGCGGGGAGAAATCGTATCTAGCATCGCCAAGGAAAGACCCCCGCCGGCACCACACACGCCTAGATCTGAGGCAAAGTAGCGATAGACGCTGCAATCTCCTCATCCGTCGGAATTTCATCGCTCATCTTACCATCATTGAACTTCTCATAAGCGAACATATCAAAGTAACCGGTACCGGTAAGACCAAAGACAATCGTCTTTTCCTCGCCGGTTTCTTTGCATTTTAAAGCCTCATCGATGGCGACCTTGATAGCATGAGAACTCTCAGGAGCAGGAAGGATACCCTCGACGCGGGCGAATCTTTCGGCAGCTTCAAAAACTTCCGTCTGCTCAACACTGACAGCTTCCATCAGTTTGTCATCATAAAGCTGAGAAAGCGTAGAACTCATGCCGTGGAATCTAAGACCACCAGCGTGGTTGGCAGAAGGAATAAATCCACTACCAAGAGTATACATCTTAGCCAGAGGGCAGATCATACCCGTATCACAGAAGTCATAAGCATAAGTACCTCTTGTGAAACTTGGGCAGGAAGCCGGTTCAACAGCAATGATGCGATAATCGGCTTTGCCTTTGATTTTCTCGCCCATAAATGGAGCAATCAGACCACCGAGGTTAGAACCACCGCCGGCGCAGCCGATGATGATGTCTGGTTTAATGCCGTATTTATCAAGTGCTGTTTTGGTTTCAAGACCGATGACAGACTGGTGAAGCATAACCTGATTTAACACACTACCAAGTACATAGCGATATCCCGGATTTTTGGTCGCAACTTCAACTGCTTCTGAGATGGCGCAGCCAAGGCTTCCGGTAGTGCCCGGATGATCGGCGAGAATCTTTTTACCGATATCGGTTGTTTCGGAAGGAGAAGGAACGACAGAAGCGCCGTACGTTCTCATAACTTCTCTACGGAAAGGCTTTTGCTCGTAAGAAACCTTTACCATGTATACTTTACAGTCAAGGTCGAAGTAAGAGCAAGCCATGGAAAGAGCAGTACCCCACTGGCCGGCACCGGTTTCTGTGGTAACACCCTTAAGACCTTGTTTCTTTGCATAATAAGCCTGCGCAATTGCAGAGTTTAATTTATGGCTTCCACTTGTGTTGTTTCCTTCGAATTTATAGTAGATTTTAGCAGGAGTCTGAAGCTTCTTCTCAAGGCAGTAAGCTCTGACAAGAGGAGAAGGTCTGTACATCTTGTAAAAATCTCTGATTTCTTCCGGAATTGGAATAAACGGTGTTGTATCATCAAGTTCTTGCTGAATCAGTTCATCGCAAAATACAGGAGCAAGATCTTCTGCCGTCATAGGCTGCTTGGTTGCAGGGTTCAAAAGAGGAGCCGGCTTATTAATCATGTCAGCGCGTAAGTTGTACCATGATTTTGGCATCTCATCTTCTTCTAAATAGATTTTGTAAGGTATTTTTTTCTCTTCCATCGTATAGTCTCCTTTTTCTTGATATTCCCGGGACAGGAAAATGTGTATAAAAAAACCTGTCCCTACAGTTGTTACTGCTGGGACAGGTAGTTTAATCAACCTGCGGTGCCACCCGGCTTGGCGAATCATCGCCCTCTTAGCGCATACATACATATGCCGGAATTTGGTAACGAAGCTCCTGCGCTACGTCTCATCTACTCTGTATCAGATACATTTCAAGTTGCCCTCAAAAGCCCATTCGAAGAATCACTTATCACTGCAATCTCACCATCTGCAGTTCTCTCAGGATAAGGAGGAATCTTCTACTTACTCTTTATCAGCGGTTTGTCGTATCTTACCACATTTGACAGTAGAATGTCAATTGATTGGATGCGGATAGTGAAAAAATATGGTGTGGTAATATACAATGTGCACTAAGAATACAGTAGGCAAACGCCATTTGTATACATCATGCATATTGCTTGTGCATATTGCATATTCGAAACGCATACTTTTATACAAAATACGCAACATTAAAAGCGATTTGCGGATAAATGTTACCAACTAAGGAATGCTACGATAGATGCGAAAAGACATTGGGGAACAAAAAAACAGGATTTCATGAGGAGGAAAAACATGGAGAACGTAGCATTTACAGAAGGAAAGATGATTCACTTTAACACCTATTTGAAGCCGGATCCAACGTATTATTTTGGGTACAACATTATTGGGGAACTTGGTAATTTGATTAATGGATATTCTTATGACAAGGTGTTTTTGGTAACCAACGAAGTACTGCATAACCTGTATGGGGACAAGGTAGAACAGTCGCTTCAAAAGGCAAATGTTAACTATGAAGTAATCGTAATTGCGGATACAGAGCACGATAAGACATTTACCAGATTAGAAGAGCTATGCGAGCTTCTTGTAAAAAAGGGAATTACAAAAGGATCGATTGTTGTTGGCGTCGGTGGGGGCTGTCTGACCAACATTGTAGGGCTTGCATCTGCCATGATTTACAGAGGAATTCGTTATATTGAGATGCCGACTACATTTATGGGAGTCACAGATAGTTGTCTTAGCAATAAACAGGCGGTAAATGGAAAGCAGGGAAAGAATCAGTATGGAGTTTATTATGCGCCAATCTTTATCTTTTCTGATACGCAGTTTTTGGCAACGGAAAGTATGACGGGCAGAAAGTCCGCATTTGCAGAAGGAATCAAGAATGCATTTATCAATGATGAAAGCCTGCTAAGCTACTATGAAGGCGTTCTGGCAACTGAAATATTTGAAGATATGGATATCCTGCGTGTAACGCAGACCGCATATGCCGTTATTCAGTCAAAACTTGAGATCTTAAAGCAAGACCCGTCGGAAAAATTATTTGCAATGGCACTTGAATATGGACATACATTCGGTCATGCGATGGAGTTTTATTCCGGAGGAAAGATTCCGCATGGTATTGCAGTTGCCAAGGGTATGTCCATTGCGGCAGAGCTGTCTCATGAACTTGGTTATCTGACGCAGGAAGAGGTCGATAAGCATTATAAGTTATTTGGAGAATGCCTGGGACTCGATCTTAAGATTCCGGAAGGAATTACCGTTGATAATATCATGCATACGATTCTGGCTGATAATAAAAAGACGGTTAAGGGAGTAAAATACGTTCTGTTAAAGAAGATTGGAGAATGCTTAAATCCGGATGGAGACTTCCAGGTTAAAGTAGATGAGCCGATTGTAAGAAAGATTCTGGTGAATCATAATTCTGTCATCGAGCATAAACTGGGGAAGGGGAGTGAGATTGCATGTTAAAGCTGTGTTTTAATGCAACAACTCTTCGGTATATGGATATCTTTGAGGCGCTAAAGCAGGTGAAGGATGCGGGCTATGAAGCCGTGGAGATTGCGCTGAATGATACGCATCTGCATCCTTATATCAGCAGTGATGAGAAGATTAAAAGCGTCCGAAACTATTGCGATGAGATTGGACTTGTGATTGCCAGCGTTGCAGCCGGAGGACCAAACTACCTGACGAAAGAAGATTATGAACCGTCTATGATTTGTGATGATGCCAAGGGGCGAAGGATGCGCCTGGATTCCTATAAGGCGGCTATCGAACTTGGAGAGAAGATTGGTTCGCCGCTTGTCAATGTAAATTCCGGAATTCTAAAGGATCAAAGCGCACAAAAAGCAGATGAATACTTTCGAAGTGGAATGGAAGAGCTGATAAAAGAGTGTGATAAGACAACTCTTGTCTTAGAGCAGGAACCGGGATTTTATGTGGGTACAACGGATATGGCAATTAAATATATTACCGAGATTAACAGTCCAAAACTGAAGTTTAATCTGGATATTGGTCATGTCTTTTGCTGTGAGTCGGAAGAGGAGTGCTACGATAATGTGTGCAAATCACTCCCTTATGCGGCGCATATTCACATCGAGGATATCAAGGACCGAATCCATTTTCATCAGATTCCGGGTGAAGGTGACATTGACTTTGCCAGAATTGTGGATATGATTGAGCAATCGGTGTTTGATGGTTATGTGTGCGTGGAACTTCATAATCACGATCAGGACTGGTTAAGGGCGCTGTGTCAGAGCCGTTCATATCTTCTTGATTTAACTCAGTCGGAGAAATCCCCCACCTCTAAGCGTTAGCGTAGGTGGGGGTTATGACAAACTATACTCAGTCGGGGTACCCTAAAGGACTAGGAATGCTACGCATTCCGTCGCAAGCTCCGACTGAGTTAAACGCTCCG
>JAILOU010000054.1 GCA_024690665.1 Eubacterium sp. | reverse complement strand
GGTAGAGAATTTTACTTTGGGAATATGTCCATATATCATGGGAATTCTTGGTGGTGAATCAGAAAGAAAAGCTAATCGACAATCTTTTGAAAAGTACTGTAAAGAACAATTGATGAAGCATTTATCATTAAATGAGATTCATTCAAAGATAAAAGAATTTGATGGATATATTCGTTGTGTGAAAGATAATTACAGAAATCCTGCTGCACATAAAACAACCATGAGTATGTTGGAGGCTAGTAAATGTTTAGATTACATTTTGGAAATTGAAAGAGTTCTTAAAATAATGTTAGAACAGTTTGCGTTCTAGGAGTAACCAGTAAAAGGAAAAAATAGATAGTGTTATCTAGGAGGCGTTTTATGACAACCGAAAATTACGTCTACAAAAAAGAAGTTGATTGGTCTGTTTTGCATGATGGTTTAACACTGCCATTTGCGAATCAGGTTGAATTTGGAAAAATTATGGGAAGATTTCTTGCGAGAGGGGAGTCGAAAGAAATTACGATTTACCTGGATCAAAAAGCGTACAAAGCCAAGATAACAAACGTTAATTTTGATTCAAAATTCAAACGTAAGAAAGATACTCTTCAAATTCGATATTCTCGAAATGGGGATCTTGCAAAGGCATTACAGGCATCTTTTCAAAAGAGCTATCGCTATATTAAGAATGTTCGTGAGAAT
This sequence comes from Eubacterium sp., assembly GCA_024690665.1. GTDB lineage: Bacteria > Bacillota > Clostridia > Lachnospirales > Lachnospiraceae > Eubacterium_C. Next base: position 54,243 of record JAILOU010000054.1, on the reverse strand, counting down.
AGAGACTCCACAGATCGAACAATGATTAAGGTACCGGATGAATACAAGGAATATCTTGCTATATATACAACAGAATATGATGATTCCTATATATTTGAAACGATTGTAGCTGATGATATGCAGATTTTAAAAGAGATGGTTAAGGGACAGCAAGAAAGAGTTTTCGAAGCGGATTTAGATTTTGAAATAAATGATGAGACTGCAGGAATTAAGTTTAGTTTGCAGATGAATAAAATCCGTAAGCTAAGTCGAAAAATAGGTGATAATCTAAAGCTGTTATATGGATATCGATGTCAGATTTGCGGAAAATTAATTGGTGAAGAATTTGGTTCACATATTGCAGAAGCACATCATATCGATTATTTTATAAATAGCTTAAATAATGATGCGGACAACCAACTGATTGTCTGTCCGAATCATCATAGAATTATTCATGATGTTAATCCGGTTTTTGATAGGAGTAGAAAACTATACATATATGAAAACGGTATGGAACAAAAATTGGTTTTAAATAAGCATTTGTAATTTAATTTAGTATTACCACGGGGAGGAGGACCACCATGCCTAACATTCACATTTACAAATCCAGCATTACAAAACTCACCACCGATGCCATTGTCAACGCGGCCAACACCGGCTTATGGAAAGGTGGCGGTGTGTGCGGATACATTTTCCAGGAGGCTGGTTCGAGGGAAATGACGCGTGCATGTGAGCAGATCGGACATTGCGACGAAGGATCGGCAGTGATAACGCCGGGATTTCATTTGCCGGCGAAGTATGTGATACATGCGGTAGGGCCACGCTGGTCAGGAGGAGACAATCATGAGCCGGAGCTGCTTTATAGTGCCTATCGGGCGTCGCTGAAACTGGCGATGGACAATGGACTTCATTCCATCGGCTTTCCGCTGATCTCGGCAGGAATCTTCGGATATCCGGTTGAGAAAGCGTGGGAGAGAGCAATCCGCGCATGCAGCGATTTCCTAAAAGAGAATCCGGAATATGAGATGAAGATAGTATTCGCGGTATTGGATAATCAGATCTTAAAGATCGGAAGGGCGATTCTTGAGAAATATTCTTAAGACATCGAAAAGGAACTGGACATGACAGCACAAAGACAGTGGGCGCGCGCCCATGATTCGCTCGTTCGGGCAATTGTGAATCTGGGGTTTCCGGAAGAACTTGGAGATCAGATTACAAGGCAGCTTGGAAGCCCGAAGGCCATGCAAAGGATGGAAGCGTATCTATATAACGTACAGCCGCGCAGTGTGGAGCTTGTGGTGGACGAGATGCTGGCAATCTGCAGTGAGATTGAGGCGTGGCGCGAGAAGAAGGCTAGCGAACAGGCCAATGCCAGATACAATGAAATCTTGAATTATGGCTTGGATGGAGACGAATAGAGGAGTATTATGGTACAAAAGATTGTAAGAAATCCGCTGTTTTTACAGCAAAAGTCGGAGCCTGCGACGAAGGATGATATGCAGGTGATTACAGATTTGACAGATACCTTGCAGGCAAATCGTGAGCGATGCGTTGGTATGGCGGCAAATATGATTGGCGTGAAGAAACGGATTATCGTGGTGGCAGCGGGACCATTTACATTTGCAATGGTGAATCCGGTGATAGTGAAAAAGTCCGGCCCATATGAAACCGAGGAGAGTTGCCTGTCGCTTGATGGCGTCAGACCTTGCACAAGATACAAGGAGATTGAAGTCGAGTATCTCGATTCGAACTTTCAAAAGCAGCGCAGGAAGTATACGGACTTTACGGCGCAGATTATCCAGCATGAGATCGACCACTTCGAGGGGATCTTGATTTAAGGAGGAATTCAGGTGAACTACTGGTACTGGGATTATACTTATATATTGGTGATTATCGGTGCAATCATTAGTGCGATTGCAGCGCAGAATGTACATGGAACATTTCGCAGATTCAGCAGATATTCGAATATGGCGGGATTGACGGCGGAGCATTGTGCCGCCAATATCCTTAGAAGTGCGGGAATTATGGATGTACGGATTGAGCGCATCCGCGGGAACTTAACCGACCATTACTCGCCGGGAGAGAAGGTGCTTCGTCTTTCGGACAGTGTATTTGGCTCAACTTCCGTTGCGGCAATCGGCGTTGCGGCTCATGAGTGTGGGCATGCGATTCAGCATAAAGAAGGCTATGCGCCGCTGAAGCTTCGTTCGTTCTCGGTTCCGCTTGCCAACATTGGTTCTAAGCTATGTTGGCCGATCATTATCATTGGTTTGATCTTCGGATACCTGGGCCTTGCGAGAATCGGCGTCATCTTCTTTATCTTTGTTGTGATCTTCCAGATCATTACGCTTCCGGTGGAGTTTAATGCATCGAGAAGGGCGCTTCGAATCCTGGATCAGAGCAACATGTTAATTGATGATGAACTGCGTGGTGCCACCAAGGTGCTCAGAGCGGCGGCTATGACGTATGTGGCGGCGGTATTTTCATCGATCTTGCAGCTGTTGAGGCTGATACTTCTTACGCAGGGAAATGATAGGAGATAGTGATAAAGGAGCCAAAATCTTATGATCCAAAGTTTCACAGACAGGGGATTGCGCGTCAGCTTCTCGAGCAGTGTCTTAAGCACCTTAAGGAACATGGAATTGTCGGGGTGCATCTGATTACTGCCGGCGAGGGGATTCTTCCTGAGTTTTATGAGCAGTACGGGTTTAAGAAGGAAGAGGAAGTGATCTTGATGGGAAAAGAGTTTTAGAGGTGATATGCGAATAACCATACTTCGAAAGAGGTATGGTTATTTTTGTGCTAATAGGATTCACATAATCGAATTTTCTCAAAGAACTTTGAATAAAATCGATTATAAATTGATGAAAACGCTGCTATATGGTAAAATATAGTCGATAAAAGTCAAAGTTTTTTGGAAAAAAGGGGTTATATATGGAGTATTCCAGAGAAGTATATGTTAATCGACTGATTGAGCGTAAGGAGAATGGTTTAATAAAAATAATAACAGGAGCCAGACGCGTTGGTAAATCGTATCTAATGAACGAGCTGTATTATAAATATTTGTTGAATATTGGGATTCCAAGTACTAATATTATTCGTTTTGCATTTGATTCTGATGAAGATATCGATATGCTTGACTCGTATTTTCCGGAAGAACCAACTAAGATTGAGAAGAAATCCAATACTTATTATGTGAATTCCAAGAAGTTTAGAGCATATGTGAAGGACAGAACAAACGATCCGAACAGATATTATCTGTTACTAGACGAGGTGCAGTTATTGGATCAATTTGTAGGGACACTTAATGGATTGTTACGACATACGAACTATGATATCTACGTAACAGGTTCTAACTCGAGATTCCTATCATCGGATATTGCAACTGAGTTTAAGGGAAGAGGAACAGTTGTACACGTGTTGCCGCTTGCGTTTTCTGAGTATATGCAAGGAAAAGATGTGACTCCTGAAAAAGCCTGGAGAGAATATATTGTTATGGGAGGAATTCCCATTGTTGCTCAGATGAAGAGTGAAGAAGAAAAAATCTCTTACCTTAAGAGCTTATGTGAAGAAACATATCTAAAAGATATTATTACGCACAATGGAATTAAGAAAAAAGTTGAACTGGGGGATACTTTTGACATTCTCGCATCCATGATCGGCAGTCCGGTAAACACAAGGAAAATCACAGATACATTTAGAAGTGTTTTGGATAAGAACATTACGATGGATACAATTGGAAATTATATCGGGTATTTTCAAGATGCCTTTGTTGTGTCTAAGGTAAAAAAATATAATATTAAAGGTCGAAGATATGTGGGGGCACCATTTAAAATTTATTTTGAAGATCTAGGAGTACGTAATGCCAGACTTAATTTTCGACAGGTAGAAGAAACACATATTATGGAGAATATTTTATACAATGAGTTAAGGTTTAGAGGCTTTAACATTGACGTCGGAGAAATCAAGGTAAGTGAAAAGACGAATCGAATAGATAGAAATAACAAGCCAATTTATGCACAGAAGGCTCTTGAGGTTGACTTTATTGCTTCAAAAGGTAATCAAAAATTATACATTCAATCTGCCTTGTCAATGGACTCAGTGGAAAAGCAGGTACAGGAAAAAAGGAGTTTATATTATATAGATGATTCCTTTAAGAAGATTGTCGTGGTTAAAAATGGATTGAATCCCATGTATGATGAAGCGGGCGTAATGACAATTGATTTATTCGATTTTTTATTAGATACCGGGTGCATCTGATTACTGCCGGCGAGGGGATTCTTCCTGAGTTTTATGAAAAGTACGGGTTTTAGAAGTGCGAAAAGGACTGTCACAATTGTGGCAGTCCTTCATTAATGATTTGATTATTTTATTCATCCGAACTTACATCTTCCGGTGCGCTAGCTTGTGTTTTAAACTTCGAGGTTGTCTCCATAAAGGAATTGGCAATCTCTTTGTTATCATTCACATCGCTGTTAATCTGTGTGATTTCACCTACCAGCATCGTCGTATTTTCAGCGGCTGTGGTAACAGCTCCGCTGCTTTGTCCGACTACGCCGGATACATCTTCGAATGAACTTACCATATTATTAATGATATTATTCAAGGTCTCTGTATTTTGGGCAAATGCAATCATTTTCGCATTAATATATTCGGCATCATCTTGATACTGTTGTCCGGATTCAACAAAGGTTGTGTAATCTTTCAAAATCGTTTCGTCAATATAGGTGACAATGGCATTGGCGCTATCTACGAGATGATTTACGCTACTGACAACCATATTATTGATTTCCTGAATGTTATTGGCAGTTTCGCGAGAAGAGTTTGCCAAAGCACTAATCTCATCAGCAACAACGGCAAATCCTTTGCCGGCTTCTCCGGCTCTTGCAGCCTCGATGGAAGCATTGAGTGCAAGCAGATTGGTCTGGCTGGAGATGTTGAGAATGTCTTCGGTTAAGGATTTTACCTGGTTGACACTCTCGGAATCTTTGATGGCTTGTTTTAGGGTATCGCCGATATCGGCAATATAAGTAGTAGTTTCAGCGCGATTCTTTTCAGCAGTATCTTTCATGTCATTGGCGCGCTGATTCATTTCGTTAGAATACTCTAAGATTTCCTCAGCATTTTCTGCAATGCTTGAAACATCACGATCTGCTTCAAGAGCCTGTGTTTTTACATCATCCATATGGGAGGAAACTTCACCCATTGTAGCGGAAAGTTCTTCCATAACGGCAGAGATGTCGGTTGCGTTGGCATTCGAATTCGAGACATTGGATAAGATGTTATTGACAATGTTGTTCATCTGTCCGGAATTGTCTTTAAGCTGTAACATAACTTCTTGCAGGGTTTTCATAAGAAGGTTGACGCCAAAGCACAAGGAGCCAATCTCATCACCGCTCGAAACCTTAAGTCTTGCAGCAAGGTCGCCTTCATTTTCATCAATGCTCTTTAAGATATGTTCAAGATCATCGTGAGCAACGCGAAGAGGTTTCGTTACGGTCTTGTAAACAATGAAGACAACAAGAGCGGAAATTACGACGATGACAATCACAAATATAATATTGATGAATTTTGACGTGTTATAGGTTGATTTTTGTGCTTCAACAGTACTGGTAATCTCTGCAGTGTTTGCTTCGGATAATACCGTGATATCTTCTTCCACAGCAACTCCGGCAAATGTCAGATCATTGTTTGCCAAGGTGATGGCATCTTGCGTATTACCGGAAGTGGCATCCGAAAATGCCTGATTATATAGCGTCATAAACGTTTCATAATCTGTCTGCAAGGTTTCATATGCAGCGACTTCATCTGAACTTTGCGTATAATCGGCATATTCTTCAACGGCTGTATTGGTCGTTTCAATTGCAGTTTCAATGTCTCCGGCAATATGTTCTAAGGTTTCTGCGTTATCATTTAAGCAATAGGCAAATATTAATTTTTGCAGAACCTGAAATTGTGTTCCGATGGTATCAATGTGATCGAGAGATGCAATACTTACGTCCTCGATTTCTTCACTGGCACTTTGTACTTTGCCTAATAAGACGGAACTTAAAATACATGATATAATTCCTACAATAGCAAGAATGCCTATAGGAATCAGCAACTTACTTTGAACACTCCGACCTTTTGGCGGGTGATCAGGATGTTTTGGGTTCATCGTATACTCCCTCCTTTTGTATAACATATAGTAATATATTACTATAACAATGGGTTATTGTCACTATAACGAAAAAGAATGCTAAGATTTTGTCACCTTTTTGACAGATATATGTGTTTTAGGGAAAAAAATAATGGAGATGTGATATGATGATACCAAATCATAAATTAGCACAAACTAATAATAGAGTTATGATTATGGATTATTTTGGATTAAAAAATAGATGAATACGGTGAGCCGGGAGGTACCTATGCCATTTCAAATTATCAGACATGACATTACAAAAGTAAAAGCAGATGCCATCGTTAATACAGCCAACCCCGATGTTGCCATTGGTCCGGGTGTGGATGCGGCAATCTATGCGGCGGCCGGTCGGGATGAGCTACTTTGTGAGAGGGCGAAGATTGGCACGCTTATGCCGGGCGAAGTCGGGATTACGCCGGCGTTTCAGCTGAAGGCAAAGCACATCATTCATGTGAGTGGACCTGTGTGGGAAGACGGATATCATGGTGAGGCTGAGATTCTTAGAAGGTGCTATGACAAGGCGCTTTATCTTGCAGCAGAACATGGATGCAAGTCGATTGCATTTCCGCTGATTGCAGCGGGCAATTATGGATTCCCGAAGGGGCAGGCTGTGCAGATTGCGATAGATGCATTTACGAAATTCTTAGAAGAGTATGAGATGGAGATTACGCTGGCGGTATATGCAGATGACTGCGTGAAAGTATCCGGGGAACTGGTAGGAGAGATTAAAGCATTTATCGATGATGAATACGTGTGTGCCGCCCCGGATAAAATAATGAGTATGATGCCGGATGTTGGTCACATCAGCGGCCGGGCGCAGCGGATGAGGAGAAGACAGCCAAGGACGGCGTCTGTAAAGGCGGCGTCGCAGCCGCTGGAAGTTGGTTCACTAGAAGAGGAACTAAAGGAGATCTACACGGATTCATTTGCCAAACATCTGCAGCAACTGATTAATAAAAAGGGGCTTAAGAATTCTCAGGTATATGCGGCTGCCAATATCTCAAAGCAGTATTTTTCCAAGCTTTTGAAAGGGCAGGTGAAGCCATCCAAAGAGAAGATGCTTGCGCTGGCTGTTGGGCTCAGGCTCAATCTGGATGAAGCGATAGATTTTCTGGGGATTGCGGGATATGCGCTGTCGCCAATCTCGCAGACAGATGTGGTGGTGCGTTATTTTATCATGCACGAAGACTATAGTGTGATTAAGATTAACATCGTATTATTTGATTATGGGCTCGATGCTTTGTAGCAACAAGCCCATAATTTATGGAGATATTATTCGAGTTCGTCTAATTTCTTGCGATATCTAGCGCAATATAAGATACCGATGACGGCAGTGATTGGTGCCACGATCATAAGAATGTATCCGATTAAGGATAAGAGAAATTCATTTTGCAGTATGATCAGTCCGGCGCCGGAAGCAAATAAGCCGATTGCGGTACGCAGATAAGATAAAAGGGTACGATTCAGCGCAAGCTTGGTTCTGTCATAGGCAAGGTAGTCGCGAAGAATCATATCATCCTTTAAATCAACATAATGTTTCATAGTTTTTTTCACCTCTTACATACAAAAGTTCTAAAGTATTATAGCGCATACGGTGAAATAATAATGTGTTTTAAAACACACTATGAGGGCAGCGGTTATGGTAAGGTATTATTAGAATTTTAAACTTAAAAAAGGTAAGGTAATGATGCAGTTTTTAAATACACTGATTAAACCGGTTTCGGGAGCATGCAATCTTGACTGCTCCTATTGTTTTTATAAAGAGCTTGTAGAGCAGTTGCCGCAGCATATGTGCATGTCGGATGAGACGATGAGGGCGCTTATTGACCGTGCGCTCTCAAGCGGTGCGAGGGAGATTTTGTTCGCCTTTCAGGGCGGAGAGCCAATGCTTGCAGGCGAAGAATATTATGAAAGATTTATTGCATATGTAAATCAAAAAAAGACGAATCAGAAGGTTACCTATAGCATCCAGACGAATGGAACGATCCTTTCGGATGCCTATATTGCGCTGTTTTTAGAGCATGATTTTTTGGTTGGAATCTCGCTTGACGGACCGGCGTATGTGCAAAATCATCACCGCGTAACGGTTGGGGGAAAGGAGACATTTGCAGATGTATTTGCCAACGTGAAGCGGCTTATGGCAGCAGGCGTGAAGGTCAATGTGCTGAGTGTCATTACCAAATATTCTTCTTCAAGAGCTGAGAAACTCTACAAGTTTTACAAGAAAACGGGATTTGAATTTATCCAGTTTCTTCCGTGTATGGATCCGGTTTTATGTGTGCAGGGGGCGCAGGAAGATTCGCTTGGAACGGACGATTATGAGCGGTTTTTGTGCGACTTTTTTGACTGCTGGTACCGGGACTTTATGGCGGGGGAGTATATCAGCGTGCGCCATTTTGACAACTGGATTCGCATGATGTGTGGGCAGCAGGCGGAGAGCTGCGCGCTTAGCGGTGTCTGCAGCAGTTACTTTGTCATCGAAAGTAACGGTGATGTCTACCCGTGCGATTTCTATGTAATGGAAGAGAAAAAACTGGGGAATGTTATGGAGCATGATTTTAATGAGCTGCAAATGCGCGCAAGCGAGAGTGGATTCTTAACAGAGCCTATTCAGCAGCGAAGTGAGGACTGCGCGGTCTGTCCGTACCGGATTATGTGTAACGGCGGATGTAAGCGCGATCGCATCTATGAAGGAGATAAAGGAAAAACCCGTTACTGCGAGGCCTTGAAGCGATTCTTTGCAAAAAATGTATCGAAGATGCAAGAGGTCGTAAGGATGTTGCAGTAAAGGGAGTATCCTGACATTCCCTAACAAAAAAGGTCGCCTTCGGGTTGACCTTTTTTATTTGCCCGGGCGGTATGATGACCTTACAAAAGATGAAGGAGGTCATACCTATGAGTAAAGCAGTTACAGAAATCGTTTATATCTTAGACAGAAGTGGATCAATGAGTGGACTTGAGGCAGATACAATCGGGGGATTTAATTCTATGATGGAGCGCCAGAAGCAGACCGGGCAGCAGGCATATGTGTCGACGGTTTTATTTGACGATTCTTGCGAGGTGCTGCATGACAGAGTGCCGATTGATGAGGTGGAGAAGATGACGCAGGAGCAATACTATGTCAGAGGATGCACGGCGCTATTAGATGCAGTGGGAGGCGCAATTCATCACATTATCAACGTGCACAGGTATGCAAGAGAAGAGGATAGGCCGGAGAAGACCATCTTCGTTATCACAACCGATGGAATGGAAAATGCAAGCCGCAGATATTCCTATGAGAAGGTGCGCAAGATGGTGGAGCATGAGCAGGAAGCGTATGGCTGGGAGTTTATCTTCATCGGTGCGAATATTGACGCATTTGACGAGGCACAAAGGTTCGGCATTCGAAGAGAGCGGGCGGTCGAATATGTGCACGATTCACAGGGAACACATACGGTCTATGAAGGTGTGGGTAAGGCAGTGTGCAGCGTGATGAGCGCGCCGGATAGTAAGGCAGTTGATAAGACGCTGACGAATAGTAACTGGAGCAGGGATATCAAGGAAGATCTAAGAAAACGAGGCAGAAGATAAAAGAGTATACTTTTAGGATGTATTATTCGTTAATAGGTCGCTGTAAAATGGTTATAGAATGAGAGATTCTATAACCATTTTTTATAGAAAACGAGGGGTGAATATGAAAAAAGTAAAAGTATTAATGACAACCATTTTATCGGTAGCGATGGTGACGGGGAGCCTGCTGCCGGGAATTGGAAGGGTGACGGCGACCGCTGAGGAGACTGCTATCGCCGGTCCAAGAATTGAAACAGGCGAAAGTAGTACCACTGTAACCTGGGATAAGGTGAAGCTTGGTACTTATGAGCAGAGTACGGATGAGACCATGAATCCAATCAAGTGGCGTATTTTGGATGCGGATGACGGAACCGGATATGCACTCGTTGTGGCAGATTGTATATTGGAAAGTCATGTATATTCAACCGGTTCTGGCGATAACTGGAAAAACAGTAAGTTAAGAGAATGGCTGAACGATGATTTTTACAAAGAAATATTTACAAGTCAGCAGCAAAGTGCAATAGCATCGACTACGATTGGGACAGGGGACACTCAGACGACGGATAACTTGTTTCTACTCTCACAAGATGAGGTGATGAAGCAGGAATATGGATTTAACAGTGCCAGCGCCAGAAGTGCACAGCTGTCAAAGTATATGCAGACGAAGGAAATTACCGGGAAAAAAGCCGGAACGAATGCCTGGTGGCTTAGAATGGAAACAACTACTTCATCGCCGGCATTTTTAGATTATGTGCTTAATAATGGAGGTATAGCACAGAGTTTTTATGATTATAACATGGGTGTTCGCCCGGCAATGCGCATTAACCTTTCTTCGGCAGCAGTATCAGATGGTGGAACGGTGACATCGGACGGAGATACGACGCAGTCAGCGGGAACTTATGGCGATCCGGTGATTGCAGATGACGGAACTGTAACCTGGGATTGTATCTATGTTGGAAAATATGTGAAGTACTTTAAAGATCAATTAGAGTGGCGTGTGCTTTCGGTCGAAGGCAATTATGCGACCTTACTTTCAGAAAATGTGATGGAATGTCAGCCGTTTAATACGCAAGATGCCAATGTAACCTGGGAGACAAGTTCGATAAGAACCTGGCTGAATAATGATTTTTACAACGCGGCTTTTTCCAATGCGGAAAAAGAAGGCATTGTAGAAAGCCTTGTGATTAATGATGATAATCCACAAACTGATAATAGGGACGGCGGTAATAACACAAAGGATAAGGTTTACTTATTATCGGCGACGGAGATTACAAAGAATGCGTATGGATTCTCCGGCTGGGCGTATAATGAGCAGACAAGTGCATATTATTTGCCGGCTTCTAATGGAAGAAAGGTGACTGTGACAAGTTATGCTGCAGAGCAGGCACAGCAAACAAGTTCTGATTGTACGCAGTGGCTGCTTCGTACACCGGGATGTTTCTTGAATTACATGATGTTTATAGACGGTAACGGAAATTACAGCTCATTTTGGGGAATCAATGTAAATGGGGAGTATCGGGGAATTCGACCTGTTATCCGTGTCGACCTAAGTAAGATATCGCTTAGTAAATCCGGCACCGTATCGGCTACAGATAGTGACTTCGTAACGAATTCGAATAATCAAGAGGTATCATATACAAAAGAGCCTGCTGCTAAGGTGGGATTAACCTATACAGGACAAGAACAATCATTAATCAGTGCCGGCGAAGTGACCGGAGGAACGTTGGTTTACAGCTTGGACGGATGTTCGTGGAGTGAAGACATCCCGAAAGCAACGACGCCCGGCACGTATAGCGTCTACTACAAGGCGGTTGGAGCGTTTGGCTATAACGATACGCAGACGGTTTGCGTCAATGCAACGATAGCGAAATTAACACCAACGATTGTAACTCTTCCAACTGCGTCCGCTATCACGGCCGGACAAAAGCTGGGAGAGAGTACCTTGACAGGAGGAAGTGCAAAATGCGGTGAGGCTGTAATTGAGGGAACATTTGCATGGAAAAATGCCTCGAGAATTCCGGATGCGTCAGATGAAAAATCTTATGAGGTTGTCTTCACACCTACGAATACGCAGAATTATTATTCGGTAATCTGTAAGGTGCCGGTTAAGGTATCGAAAGTTGATAATGAGGAACCGTCTCAGGAAGAAAATAATGATTCTGATGATGTGAAGATCTCTGCAGACACGGATTCGTCTACGGATACAAAGACGGACACAACGACGGATACGACGGTAAAGGTCAGTGGTCAGACATATAAGGTTACATCATCAAATGCGGTGACTTATCTGGCTCCTAAGAATAAGAAGGTGAAATCGGTCACCATTCCGTCCAAAGTGAAGGTTAAAGGGAAGAGCTATAAGGTGACGGCCATTGATCAGAAGGCTTTTCAAAATTGTAAGAAACTGAAGTCGATTACGATTCAGTCAAAGACCATAAAAAAGGTTGGCAAGAAGGCATTTAAGGGATGCAAAAAGCTTAAGAAAGTGGTGGTGAAGTCCACTAAGATTAAGTCGCTTGTGAAAAAAGCGGTGAAGAAATCGAAGCTTAAAGTGTCAAAGGTGAAGATTAAAGTAAAGAAGTAAGAAACAGGAGGATGAATAGTACTTTAGACATACAAATAATTGACTTTTGAACTGATAGAAGGTAAGATAGTACCATAAGTAATTTATGATACCATCACGAATTATTATAAGAATAAATGCTAAGTGACGTTGGTATCATGCAACGGACGAATTGTCCGCGGGCACGATATCAGCGTTATTTTTTTGCATTGTGTGCGGATTAGAGTGGATTAAGGAGAAAAAGATTATGAACGGAAGAAAATTACTGGCGGGGGGACTCGCAATTGCAATGGCAAGTGGTTCATTTACGATGCTGGGAACGGACAATGCGTATGCGAAGGAAACAGCGTTGCAGGCGCTTAAGTCGGGGAAGGCGACAATTGTTGAGATTGATCAGCCACAAGAAGAACAAGTAGAACTAAAGTATAAGCCATGTCTGGACAGCCTTTTGGATATACTGCCGGATACGGTGAGTGCAACGGTTTCGATGAATTCTGTTCTCAAATCGAAGACGGAAGTTGAGGTTCCGGTTACCTGGGAATGTGAGCAGGATTATGATGAGTCCCTGGGTGAGTATACATTTACGGCAGTTGTAGAAGATGCTGACGTAGAAGATGATGTTGAACTTCCAACCATTACAGTTACAACAGATAATGAAGAGTTAGATTTTGTACAGGAAGAAGAGTTGCATATCTCAAATGAATACGAGGTACCGGCACGTCAATCTTCTACAGATAGTTCATTGCCGACTTCATACAATAACTATGAGGAAGGAAATCTTCCGGCGCTTCGAAATCAGAATCCGTATGGAACATGTTGGACGTTTGCCTCAATTGGAGCATTAGAGGCAGATTTGATTGCAAGTGGGCAGGTGGAGGATAATACGAGCATTGATCTGTCAGAATTGGCATTGGCATACTTTACGAATCATCAATATGACGATCCAAAGGGGTTACATAACTCTGATGTAGTATATACAAGTTCGGCTTGGGATTATCTGTCTTATGGGGGAAATATCTGTTTCGCGATTAACAGTTTTGCCAATAATGTAGGTGCGGTATCGGAAGCGAATGTGCCTTATACAACGGTAAGTCAATGCGAATTAGCAGAGGCATTGGCAGTAGAGGTTGATGAAGAATATGCGGTAAGCAGTAACTATGCCACAATGGTAAATTATTATAATATACCATTTACAGACCAAGATGGCATAAAGCAGGCAATCGTGGATCATGGTGGAGTAAATGCCGCAATGTATATGGATGATGGTGAGAGTTATTGTTCTACAAATAATTCTTATTATATTAGTGATGCAACATATGCTAATCATGCCATTATGCTGGTAGGCTGGGATGATAATTTTGAAAAGGAGAATTTTAACGAAGACTCTCAGCCGTCGGAGGATGGTGCATGGCTGGTGCGTAACTCCTGGATTGATGGTTCGGACTCAAGTAATGATCTTTACACATATCATTTATACGGTTATTTTTGGATTAGTTACGAAGACGCCGGGGTATTATCAGAAGGAGATGTGCAGGCATTTGATGCGCAACTTGATGGTTATGATAACTGCTATGCATATGATGGAGCATCAGGACGTTATTATCATGACGTAAAGAATGGGGATGTTCTATCTGAAACATATCCGGTGGATGCGGGAGAAGAAATTAAAGCAGTTAGGTTGAATGTGGAAAGTACGGATGAAGTATTGGATGTTACGGTGATTGCGGGAGACCAAGAGACGACGGCATCGCTGACGACAACCTATCAGGGAATCTATACGGCTGAGTTTGATGAGCCGATTGTGGTTGCGGAAGATACAGATGTAACCGTACAGTTTACACCGGATTCGGAAGATGGGAAGGCAACATTTTCTTGTGAATACAATGAATGGATGGAAGATGGATATGGGCATGTATTATATGGTCAGTATCCACTCACTACAGGAGATAGTACATTAAATGGGAAAGAACTTAGCAGAGATCTACATGTGAAACTGTTTACCGATACGGTAGAAGACATGACAACGCGTGATTTGTCATCGGCTGCCGTAACGTTAGAAGAAACAGAGTATTCCTATACAAGTTCACAGATTGAGCCGGAAGTGACGGTTGAGAAGGATGATACGACTCTGACGAAGGGAACGGATTATACGGTTTCCTATGAGAATAATACAGACGCCGGCGAGGCAACGGTGACGATAACCGGAAAGGGAAAGTATTACGGAACGCAGTCGAAGACATTTACAATTGTGACGACGGATATCAGTGATGCAGAGGTTACATTTGCACAGGATACTTATGGATATACCGGTAGGGCCGTTGAGGCAGAGCCGATTGTGAAGATTGGCGATGCAACCTATGCACAGGGTACGGATTACACGGTGGCGTATGCGAATAATACGAATCTTGGAACGGCAACGGTAACAATTACGGGAACCGGAAGTTGTACGGGAAGTACTACGGCTACATTTACCATTGGAAAAGGTACCTCCTACATCCACTTGAAGGCGCAGAAAAAGACCTACAACGGCAAGAAAAAGAGCTATACCGGTAATGTGACCTGGTCAGGTTCCGACGGTAAGGTGACGTATTCATACTATTCGGATGCAGCCTGCACAAAGAAGATTAGCGCATCGAAGGTGAAAAAAGCAGGAACCTACTATGTAAAGGCGACGATTGCAGCGGATTCTAATTACGAGGCAGCCACCAGTGCACCGGTGAAACTCACGATAAAAAAAGCGGCAAATACCATGAAGGTATCGGCGGTTAAGAAAACTGCGAAGCGCGTGACAGTTAAGAAAAAAGCAGTGACGCTAGCACTTCCGATGTCGATCAAAAAGGCAAAAGGTACAGTAACTTTTAAAAAAGTTTCCGGAAGCAGTAAGCTTACAATTAGTAAAAAGACCGGCAAGGTGACAGTGAAGAAGGGAACTTCAAGTGGTACTTATACGATTAAGATTAAGGTAAAGGCTGCCGGTAACAACAATTATAAAGCTAAGAGTAAAACGATAACGTGTAAGGTTGTCGTGAAATAAAAAGGGATTTTGAGAATATGAAAAGGAACAGGATATTAGCGGGGGCACTGGTTGCTATGTTAATCAGCTCCTGTGCACTACTTAGTACAAATCAGATGAAGGTGAAGGGAGAGTCGATAACGGTTCTTCCTTCCGGCGCTATTATGCCAAAGGAGGGGGCCAAGAAGCCGGCGCAGACGTCAAGGTATGCAAGGGCGAGTTCTTCTATGGAGACCTCTTATAGTAACGTGAAGCGGTTACCGGCGCTTCGAGACCAGAGTCCGTATGGGACCTGCTGGGCATTTGCAACAATCGGTGCGATGGAAGCAGATTTGATTGCAAATGGACAGGCCGATACGAGCATTGATTTGTCGGAACTGGCGCTGGCATATTTTACATATCACAATTATGATGACCCAAAGAAGCTGCATAACGATGATACGGTAACCTCGCCGACAAGCTATCTGAATCATGGTGGAAATTATGAGTATGCGGCGAGTACATTGTCGAATAATGCAGGCGTTGTAACAGAAGAAAATGTGCCATATGACATGGCTTTGGATGATGCGTCGGCGGTTGTGGCGGATGAATATGCGCTTGGGCACAAGGCAGCGTATCTAAAGGCATATCAGGAGATTCCGCTTGCAACTGATGCAGATGGAGTGAAAACGGCAATTAAGGAGCATGGCGCCGTCGCGGCGCAGATCTATTGGAGTACGGATTACTATAACGAATCCGGTAATGCGTTTTATAATTCTGAGATGTCTGCCACGAATCACGGTGTAATGCTGGTGGGCTGGGATGATAATTTTGCAAAGGAGAATTTTAACGAAGGTTCCAGGCCGGGAAGTGATGGCGCCTGGCTTGTTCGGAATTCCTGGTGGCCGGAGGAGTATGAGATTGCCGGATATGATCCCTATAATGAATATGGATATTTTTGGGTCAGTTATGAAGATTTAGGATTATTGGCCGGCGCAAATGCATGCGTGTTCGATGCGGAACCGGGAGGCTATGATAACTGCTATTCGTATGCGGGGCTGGCGTATTATTATTCGCCATTTTCCGGCTCTGTCAGTGGTTGTGAAGTGAAAGAACAATATCCGGTTGATGCCGGAGAACAGATTGGTGCGATAGGGGTGTTTCTTAACAGTTCAGATGTGACGGTTGATATTAAGGTAACGGCCGGTGATCAATCGGTGAAGGATTCTTATACAACAACCTATACAGGGTTTTATGTGATGGATTTTGAAAAGCCGCTTGTCGTAACAAAGGATACGGATGTAACGGTTTCTATGACCATGAAGACAGCATCCGGAGGCATCTATCTTCCGTATGAGAGGACGGGAGAGGTTGCGGATAACGACGTGACATTTCATGGTGTGCGGAGTGGTAACAGCACAATCAGCGGCTGGGCAGAAAGTGGAGACTTGTGTGTCAAGCTATACACAGATGATGTGCAGCTTTCGAGCATTTCGCTTGCACCGCAAAGTAAGACGTATAACGGTAAGGCACAAGGATATACAGGCAAGGTGATAAGGTCGGGCTCTACCGGGAAGGTGACGTATTCGTATTATCTAGATGCTGCCTGTACAAAACCGGTGAAGGCGGCAAATGTTAAAAATGCCGGTACCTACTACGTAAAAGCAACGCTTGCTGCGGATGAAAATTATGCGAAAGCAACCGGCGAAGCGATTAAATTCACCATAAAAAAAGCCGATAATACTATTAAGGTTAAAGCCGTTAAAAAGAAGATTTCTTATAAAAAAGTCAAGAAAAAATCATGTAAATTGTCACGCCCGGTGACGGTAAAAAGTGCTAAGGGCAAGGTGACCTATTCTAAGAGCAGCGGCTCTTCGCGCCTAAAGGTGGCGAAAAAGACCGGCAAGGTGACGGTGAAGAAGGGAACTTCAAGTGGCACCTATACGATTAAGATTAAGGTGAAGGCTGCCGGCAATTCGAATTACAAGGCCGCAAGCAAAATCGTGAAATGTAAAGTTATTGTAAAATAAAAATGGACACAGAGGTAATGCGTTATGAGAGGCGGTAAATTGTTGGCGAGTGGACTTGCAATTGCAATGGCAAGCAGTTCACTATCCATGATCGGAACACAGAATATATATGCTAAGGAGCAAGCGCTTTTAGCGCTTGCTTCTGGTGCTGCGTCTGTGGTTGAGGTGGAAGAGCCGCAAGATGAAGTCATTGAACTTGAATATAAGCCGTCTTTGGACAGCGTATTAGAAGTGCTTCCGGATACGCTTAGTGCGACTGTTTCTATGGACGAGACCTTAAGCGCAGATACGCAGGTTGAAGTTCCGGTTACCTGGGAGTGCGAGCAAGATTATGATGAGTATCTTGGCAAATATGAATTTACGGCAGTTATTGAAGATGCCACGGTAGAAGAAGATGTAGAGCTTCCGACGGTTACAGTGGTGACGCAAAACGAAGAGGCAGGCCCGGTAGGTGATTATGAATTGATCGAAGATGCGCAGCCGGTGGCAGAGCTGACGCAGTCTTATAATGCAACCTCCATTCCAAGTGAGTATGATACAAGAAAGAATGGAAATGGGCTTCCGGCACTTCGTGATCAGGATCCATACGGCGTATGCTGGGCATTTGGGGCAATCGGCGCGCTTGAGGCTGACTTGATTGCAAGCGGTCAGGCGGGAACAAGCATTGACCTGTCCGAACTTGCGCTGGCGTATTTTACTTGTCATTCGTATGATGATCCATTGGATCTGCACAATGATGATACGATTAAATTAAAAGCTGATTATCTTCAGATGGGCGGAAATATCGTATATGCGGTCAATAGCCTGTCGAATGGAGTCGGAGCGGTTTCAGAAGAGGATGTGCCATATTCTATGGCTGGAACCGATATCGATGAGCAATATGCGCTGGGCTATAATATGGCGACAATGGTGAACCACTACTCAATTCCGATTACAGATACGGATGGAATTAAGAGTGCCATTATGGAGCACGGCGGAGTGAATGCGGGATTCTATCTTGATCAAAATTATTATAGTGCAACGAATAATTCTTATTATTACAATCAGGCAAATGGAAATCACGCTGTTATGCTGGTGGGCTGGAATGATAATTTCGAAAAGGAGAACTTCTCAAGTACATGTGATACACCGAGCAGTGACGGTGCATGGCTGGTGCGTAACTCCTGGCTGGATGGTTCAGACTCAAGTAATAGCACATACGAGGAGAGTTTAAAAGGCTACTTTTGGATTAGCTATGAGGATGCAGGATTGCTTGCATCAGGATCGGTGGATGCATTTGATACGCAGCTTGGCGGATATGATAACTGCTATGCATATGACGGAGCTCCGCTTTCTAGATACTATACACTCGCCAGCAGTACTGCAAAATTAAAAGAAATATATCCGGTTAGAAGCGGAGAAGAGGTTAAGGCAGTCAGTGTGAAAACGGGCTGTGCAAATGTCACGCTGGATGCGACGGTAACAGCCGGAGACCAATCGGTAACCGGCAGCGTTACTACAACATATGCCGGCGATTACAGGATTGAATTAGATGATACCATAATCACGACAGAAGATACCGATGTGACTGTGCAGGTAATTGCGACGGCGGCGTCAGGGTCAATTGTGGTGACAGCTGAATGCGCAAGTTCAACGAATTCTATTGTGTATTCGGCATCTTCAGGCGGACATAGTACCGTCAATGGAGCACCGATTGCACCGAGTGGTAATGACCTGCATATGAAACTATATACGGATACAATGGATGAGGCAGATTATGTTATTTCATCGGATGATGTGACTTTGGAACAGACTAGTTACGCTTACACAGGAGAAGCGATAGAGCCTGCAGTAACAGTTGAAAAAAATAACAAAGAGCTGACACTTGGAAGCGATTATACCGTTACGTATACAAATAATGAAGAAGTAGGAACCGCGACGGCAACCATCACAGGATGCGGCAATTATAACGGGACGGCTGCGGTAAACTATACCATTACGCAGGCTAATTTAAGCGGAGCAACGGTAGCGATTAATCCGGAATCTTACGAGTACAGCGGCGTAGCAAACACGCCGGAGGTGACGGTTACGCTAGGCGGCAGGGAACTTACAAAAGATACCGATTACACGATTTCTTACGCGAATAACATAGATGCCGGCGAGGCGACGGTAACGATAACCGGTAAGGGCAATTACACCGGCACAGCGACGGCGACATACACGATTGAAGAAATTGATTTAAGTGAGGCAACAGTTACCCTGGAAAAGACATCTTATATCGGCACCGGGGAGGCGATTAAGCCGGATCTGACGGTTACGCTTGGGGATACGGAACTTGTAAAGGATACGGATTATACGGTTTCATATGTGAATAACATAGATGCCGGCGAGGCGACAGTGACGGTAACCGGTAAGGGCAATTATACCGGCACGGCTACAGCTACATTTACCATTGGGGAAAATGACATCAGCAAGGCGTCGGTCAGCTTAGAAGCATCGGCGTATACATACACCGGAGCGGAGATTAAGCCGGGTGTTACAGTGATACTGGACGGGAAGACGCTGACACAGGATACGGATTATGAAGTGACTTATCAGGACAATACAGATGTTGGCGAGGCGACGGTGACAATTAGCGGAAGAGGAACTTATGCGAATACGGCGACGGCGACATTTACAATTGGTGCAAAAGCAATTAGCGAGGCGACGGTGACATTAGATGATGATTTTCACATCTATACCGGGGAGGCAATCAAGCCGCAGGTAACGGTCGTAGATGGCAGCATGACGCTGGTGCAGGATACGGATTATACAGTAGCGTATTCGGACAATGTTGAGGTTGGCGAGGCAACGGTGACGGTAACCGGTAAGGGCAATTATACCGGCACAGCTACGACGACATATACCATCAGCGATAATAATCTTAGCGGCGCTGTGATTACGACGAGCGATGCCGGATACAACTACACCGGCGAGGCTGTGGAGCCGACCGTTACGGTGACATTTGGCGATGAAGTGTTAACGGAGGGAGTCGACTATACCGTCGAGTACACGAACAATGTGGAGATTGGCGAAGCAACGGCAACGATTACCGGAATTGGAGATTATGCCGGTACAACAATGACGACATATGCGATTGAAGCGATTGATATCAGTGATGCGACCGTATCAATTGCAACGACTTCGTATATCTATGTCGGACTTTCACTTGAGCCGGAGGTTACGGTGACGCTGGACGGCGAGGAACTGATTCAGGGAACGGATTATGTAGTTTCATATGAGAATAATAAAAATGCAGGAACTGCGAAAGCCGTGGTTACCGGAGTTGGAGTTCATACCGGATCGACGTACCATGCATTTGCAATTAAGCAGAGTGCTTCTACGATTTCGCTGGCCGCACAAAGCAGGACTTACACAGGAAAGGCGATTGGCTACAGCGGCACCGTGAAAAAGTCGGGCTCAACCGGCAAGGTGACGTATTCGTATTATTCGAATGCGGCCTGCACAAAATCAGTCAGTGCGTCTAATGTGAAAAATGTCGGCACATACTATGTGAAAGCCAGACTTGCCGCCAACACCAATTATGCGGCGGCTAATAGTGCGGCGGTGAAACTGACAATTACGAAGGCTTCAAACAGCATGAAGGTTTCAGCCGTTAAGAAAAGTGCGAAGTATCAGACGGTGAAGAAAAAATCGACAACCGTGGCCCGTCCGCTATCGGTGAAAAAGGCCAATGGTAGCGTGACGTATGCGAAGTCAAGCGGCAGCTCGCGCCTTACGGTTTCGAAAAAGACCGGCAAGGTGACCGTGAAGAAAAAGACGAAGAAGGGTACGTACACGATTAAGATTAAGGTAAGTGCAGCAGGAGATGCGAATCATTATGCGACGGCCAAGACCGTGAAGTGTAAAGTTGTTGTGAAATAAGATGTGAGATAAAATATCCCGGCCGAAAGGCCGGGATGTTTTTTTAGGATACTGTCCAATAATCTTTTTCCTGAGCATATAAGTCCGGAAGGATTTTGGCCAGATTAGAGAATTCTTTTACATTATGATTTAGCAATGCCATTGGTCCTTCCTTAGGGATCGTTACGCCGTCAGGAATGCATTTTACCGCTTTTTTGTCGATGATTTGATAGCCAAACCAGAACATGGACTGAAGCTGGGAGCCACCTTCGACCGGTTTTAAAAAGTGTGTCATTACAACCGGAATATCAGGCGTCTTGTCATCGCCGACAATTGTTACGTTGGCGCAGATTAAAGCATTGCAATCCGGGGTGTCAATGCGGGATGCATCATAGCCAAGAGAACCCGGTTCTTTAAAGTGAATGTTTAACAGGCCGGCGCCTTGTGGAAGACCAATATCTTCCCAGATATGATGGATGCTGTCCCAATGTCTTTCGCGCATGGAAAGTGACATGTCAAGCGCGCGCGCCGGATCTTCCAGATACACATCATAGTGATCTTCATTATCCCAGCATGCATAACGAAGGCGGTCAATTGGATGCCATGCAAACCACCAGTCGAACATCTCGCCGGTCACGCCCGGGAAGAAGGTTGGGTTGGCAGTTAATGCGGTGCCATTTTCCAGTTGCCACCATCCAAAGTCTACGTCCGGAAACGCGTCAAACAGGGTGTTTCGGTCCTCAATTCTTAAAGCCGTCTTCGGGTCTAAAGATGTATCGGTGATGCGTGCGTATTTTTCCGGTTCTCCGGCATAGATGTCACGATCATAGAATGTATAATAACTTTTTTGTTTGTCTTCATTGGTACAAGGTACTTTACTCATAATTTTTTCCTCCATATGCATATTAGTTGTTTGTGGTGTCTCCATATATTCCGATTGGGTCACCTGTCTCAGAATCGTACTTTGGAATTTTGATTAAGAAAATCATGATGATTCCAATGATGACGAAGGCAAAGAATACCCAATAGGATAAACTTAAATGTGTCACGCCGATTATGGAAATGATAACCAGTGCGCAAGAGCGAATAGCGGTGTTCATAGGCGCGATGGCACGATTGGCTTCGATAAATCCGAAGCGTCCAAAACAGGTTCCAATCATGGATGGAATCAGGTTACCAATTCCGCCGATGCCAAATCCTACGAAGATAGCGGCAAGCAGTACCATTGGTTTGCTATTGGTCAGGAAGATCATAAGAAGTAATGCGACCAGATACCAGATGCCGTAGATTAAGCAGGCTTTTTTGGTGCCAATCTTAAGGTCTAAGATTCCCCAGATATAACTTCCGACAATTCCGATTAATGCAGCAAATGTTAGCATGCCGACAGCAAATGAATAATCCACTTCACAGGCAATCAGATGTGTGATGAAGTTGGATACCAGCCCGATGGTAGTCATCCATAAAAATCCAAGTCCAAGTCCAATCATCCAGGTGTTACGGTTTTTTAAGATAACACCGGTGGTCAGTTTTTTAGCTTCCTGTGCTTGACGTTCCATTAATTCTTTGGCGAGTTGCGGATCCATTTCTTCATTATCCGGAATGGCCCCGACTTCTTCCGGTGTGTTCTTAACCCAGAAGATAGAGATGATGCCAAATGCAAAACAGATGATGCCGATTGCGATATAAGCAATTGTTGCGTTTCCAATTGCGCTTAAAATTAAAATGATGGTTGCAGTACAGATTGGAAGTCCCATGGTTGCCCATCCAAGCGCAAGTCCTTTCTTTCTAGGAAACCAGATGTTCATAATGTTGTTTGGTACGACATTTAACTGAATGTTACCGGCAATAAAGGTGTTGCAGATGACCATTGCACAAAAGATTGGAAGCGATGGTGTAAGTGCCATGATAATACAGACGATGCCGCATAAGAAGTTGCCGAGAACAGCCATGAATTTACTTCCTTTTTTGGCTGCCATAACGCTAAAGACAATTGCGGCTACGACACCGAGCCAGCCTCCGACACCGGCCATCATATTAGAAAGATTGGATACGGTTTCGGCGCCACCCCATTCGGGCCGAATTGCCGCAAATGCGGTTGGATACCAGTTGAGTGTATCTGTAGAAAGTACTGCCGCGAGATAGTAACTGATTACGCAGTAAAAAATCATTGACCACCCTTTTGGACCAAAAGAATTGGCGGCCTTTTTGGTTGTTGGATTCATAAATAAAAACCTCCCATTGATGATATTCCCCATGAATCGTAACGCGTTTACATCTTGGTTAATTTCAATATAATCAATGCCTTATGAACTGTCGAGCGACAAAAGAGGACGTATTTATTACTGACAGGAATATATGGCGGTGATATACTGATGAAAAGGGGTGAAAGCATGCAACAATTACCGGTTATTAACACGCAACAAATGAATATATTCCTATGTGTCGTGGAGAAACATGGATTCGCAAAAGCGGCTACAAGTTTGCATATGACGCAATCTGCGGTCAGTAAAAGTATTGCAAGATTAGAACATGAACTGGAAATCGAATTGTTTCACAGAACGACAAGATCTCTGGAACTGACGGCAGCGGGGAAGGTTTTATACGAGCATTGGAAAAAGGATCTGGTTTCGCTTAACAAGAGTTATCAGATGGCGCTCCAGGTGGAGAATGAAAATCATCAGATGTTAAAGATTGGAGTGCTTAGCACGGCTCGGTTTGATTCTTATTTTCCAAAACTGAAGCAGGCATTTGTGGAGCAGGCCCCCGAGGTTAATCTAGACGTTGCAATCCGGTATGTTACGGATCTGATTGATGCACTAGATAACGGTGAGTTTGATTTGGTTATTATCCCGGATTTTGTACGGTTTAGTGCGATGCAAAAGGGATTTAGCTGGCAGTATGCAGCAGTTGGACAAGCGTATTTGCTGCTAGGAAAAAACCATCCGCTGGCTGGGCGTAAGTCGCTGAAATCAGCTGAACTTAAGGACCTTAATTTTGTGACGGTCCACGAAACGGAAGATTATCGGCGCGATCTAGAGGAGCGACTATCCCCGTATGGCTGTGAGATCAGGGTGGTACAGGTGTATAAAACGGCATATGATGTGCGGTATTTATTTAATTCTGATGATGCTGGGATTATGATTGACTCTTTTTTTGATTATGCAAATGAATTTTCTGACTGTGTAAAAGTTCCAATTGAAGATCAAAGGAACGGACTAATCTGTGTATGGGATCCGGCAAATAAAAAAGAAGGTCTTAAGAAGTTTATTGAAATTCTTCCAAAAATTTAATAATTTGTTCGCTTTACAAATTCGAACATGCGTTCTATAATGACTATACTAAAGGAGCGTTTGTGATGGAAAAAAAGTTGGATGTGATTTGCGAATTTACAAAAGAAGATGAGATTATCCCTATGCGAATTCGGGTTACAGATTCCGACGGGGAATTTCATGCGTATACGATTAAGGGCTACAAGAATCTGTCCGGACGAGGGGCATATACAACGCCGGATGGTGTGTATGTGACCAATGATATTCTTGTTTTTGCCTGCAAGATCGAAGTATGGGGAAAGGAGCGGGTAGTGCGCCTGTATTATCATTTGTCTAAGAGCAAGTGGTATATGGTTTGTTAACTTATATGCTAGAAGAACAGCTCGATAAGATTGAACGATTAATTGTTCCGGAAAAAAAGCTACCACTTCGCATGTGGTATATGTATAAAGATAAACGTTGTACATTAATTGATGTGGACGATGCACAGCAAATTATGCAGATAAAAAATTATGTACGGAGTCTGCAGTTTCGGGTGTTTGGAGTGGTGGAAGATCCGAACTATCAGGAGTATCAAGAATTCCTTGAATCAAGAGTGTTTCCACGAACGAGAGATAAGATGAAATTGATTTTAGAAGATTTGAATCTACCATGTTATGCTCCGCTTTTTGATTATACAAAAGACAAAAGGCAAGATGGCTGAGGACAATTTTGGGATAGATATCGTGAGGTAGGTACAGGTGAAGTTTTTGAACAACAATATAATTCTGAAAAACAAGGGAATTGCCAAGAGTGTAAAAGTGAATTAAAAATAAGAAAATGCATAAAATCGGAAAATGTGAAAGTCAAAAAATGCATAAAATCGGAATATGTGAAAGTCAAAAAATGCATAAAATCGGAAAATGTGAAAGTCAAAAAATGCATAAAATCGGAAAATGTTGTGTTTAAAGGGCCGGATTGGAAAAATAGAACATATAGGATGAGAACTGGGGCGTCATATGTGACAGGGTAATAATAATCAGGGGAATAATGATTGGAACGCACGGAGAGGCCGGAAGGTTTCTGCGTGTTTTTTTATTGGGAGAAATTCATGAATTCAACAACCAACCTACGCGACGGCTTAGAGTGTGCCTTCATCGACAGCAATTATACGTCGAATCTGGCATACAAGCCGCAATTCGTATCAAACAATTACAAAGAAGGAAAGAAAGTCATCTCCTCCATCGAAGAGGAACTGTTGGCATGCGATTATTTTCAAATCAGCGTCGCCTTTATAACAATGGGCGGGATTACGCCGCTGCTTCAGATTCTTCAGGAATTGGAAAGGCGCGGAATTAAAGGCGAGATTCTGACCACGAATTACTTGAACTTTAGCGAGCCGAGAGCGCTTAAGAAACTGCATGAGCTTGAGAATATCACAATCAGGATGTACGACGTAGAACGGGCAGAAAATGGTTTTCACACGAAGGGATATATCTTCAAAAAGCAGGAGATTTATCGCGTGATTATCGGAAGTTCGAATATGACAGGGCGCGCACTTACGGTAAATAAGGAGTGGAATACGAAGATTGTCTCAACTGAGCAGGGTGAGATGGCGCAGGATATCGTAAATGAATTTAAGGACCTGTGGAATAGCGAGTATTCCCTGGAGTTTGAGGAGTTTTATGAAGCTTATAAGGAACGCTATAAAATCATCAAGCACCAGCGTAAGATTGCAGGGGAAGGCAAGATTGTATCTCTTGAACAATACAAATTGCAGCCAAATGCGATGCAGGTCGGTTTCATTCAAAATCTTCGAAGAATTATTGCAAATGGAGAAGAAAGAGCGCTGCTGATTTCTGCAACCGGAACGGGCAAGACGTATGCGTCGGCATTTGCCATGCGTGAGCTGGGCTTTAAGAGAGTGCTGTTTTTGGTGCATCGTAATTTCCTTGCAGAGCAGACGATGAAGTCGTATAAAAAAGTGTTTGCAGGAAATGTTTCAATGGGAGTTGTCGGTGCAGGTCATCATGAATGTGATGCCGATTATATCTTCGCAACCGTGCAGACGTTAGGAAAGGATATGTATCTAAAAGAGTTTGCAGAGGATGCATTTGACAGACTGGCAATGGAAGAAGATGACGCAACCGAAGAGAAGACGCCGCTTGATTACATCTTCTCGGTGGAAATCTTAAATGAAGGCGTCGATATCGTGGAAATCAACCAGGTTATCATGCTTCGCCCGACGCAGTCTCCGATTGTCTTTATTCAGCAGCTTGGGCGTGGACTTCGAAAGGCAGACGGTAAGGAATATGTGGTAATTCTTGATTTTATCGGGAACTATGAGCATAACTTTATGATACCGATTGCACTGTCAGGGGACCGGACGTATAACAAGGATAATATTCGGCGTTATGTGATGGAGGGCGGCCGCGTGATACCGGGAGTGTCAACGGTTCACTTTGATGAGATTAGCCGAAAGCGAATCTTTGAATCGGTCGATCGAGCGAACTTTAGCGACCTGAAATTGATTAGAGAAAATTATACAAACCTTAAGAACAAGCTGGGAAGAATCCCGGCGCTTCTGGATTTTGATAGATATGGAGAGATGGATGTACTTCGTATCTTCGATAATCATAATCTTGGTTCGTATTATAAGTTTCTTGTGAAGTACGAAAAGGAATACAAGATTCGTCTGTCTGATGATGAGGAGAAAGTCATTGAATTCATATCAAAAAAGTTGGCTTCGGGTAAACGAATTCAGGAGCTGCAACTCTTTAAGAAGATGCTGACTTATACGAAAGGAAGCGGCCTTTTGGAAAGCTTTGCTGATGAAGTAAAGCAAAAGTACGGGAAGAACATCAGCCAAAACCAGATGGATAATATCATCAATGTTATGACAAATGAATTTCCGGCAGGATCCGGTAAGAAGACATATGCGCAGTGCGTATTCCTGGAAAAAAAGCAGGATGATTATACGGTGTCGACGACATTTTCCAAGATGCTGCTTAATGAGGAATTTCGTTATGTCTTGGAAGAGCTGGTGGATTTTGGAATCAGTCGTTATGAGAGAGATTACCGAAATAATTATGCGCAAACAGACCTGGTACTATACCAAAAATATACCTATGAAGATGTCTGCCGACTTCTGAATTGGGAGACAAATGAAGTACCGCTGAATATTGGTGGATACAAATTTGATAAAAAAACCAAGACTTTTCCGGTTTTTATCAACTATGAGAAAGCGGACGACATCAGTGACACAACGAAATATGAGGATCATTTTACAAGCAGTAAAACGTTAATTGCAATTTCAAAATCCGGACGAAGTCTTAAGTCAGATGACGTACAAAATTTCCTGCAGGCGAAGGAGCGAGGAATCCAGGTGGAGCTCTTTGTCCGCAAGAATAAGGATGATAAGATTTCAAAGGAGTTTTATTATCTAGGGCATATGACGACCAGCGGAAATGCGAGAGAATTCACAATGGCCAATACCGATAAGGCGGCGGTGGAGATTGAATGGATTTTGGATGAGCCGGTGAGAGAAGATCTGTATGAGTATATCGTAAATGGGTAAGAATTAAGGAGTATATCATGCACGACATTTGGAACCCTTGGCATGGCTGCGTAAAGTGCAGCGAAGGTTGCCAAAACTGCTACATGTTCCATCTTGATGCCTTGCATGGAAAGAATGGAGCAGATATCTACAAAACAAAAAATGGATTTCGCTATCCCCTTAGTAAATATCGAAACGGCGAGTATAAGGTAAAGAGTGGGGAGATGATTCGCGTGTGCATGACGTCTGACTTTTTCTTAGAAGAAGCAGATCCGTGGCGAGATGAGGCCTGGCAGATTATGAGGCAGAGAAAGGACGTAAAATTCTTTTTGCTAACGAAGAGACCGGAGCGTGTGGCAGAGCATTTGCCATGGGACTGGGGCGATGGCTGGGAGAACATCATGTTCAATGTGACATGTGAGAACCAGCGCCGCGCTGATGAGCGGATACCGATACTGTTAGAGTTGCCATTCAAGCACAAGGGAATTATGTGCGCGCCGATGATTGGACCGATTACCATTAAGCGGTATCTGCCGGCGGGGCAGATTGAACAGGTGCTGTGCGACGGAGAAAATTACGGAGGCAGCAGGCCATGTCATTATGAATGGGTGAAGGCGCTTTATGATGAATGCGTGGCAAGGGATGTGACATTTGTCTTTTGTTCAACAGGTCGCTACTTTGTAAAGGACGGGAAGACCTATCACATCGAAGATACCAGGATTCAGACGGAGCAGGCATATAGGTCCGGTTTAAATTACAAGGGGAAAACTTACGAGTATCTTCTGACGGATGAGTGGGGGTACCCGCTTGAACAGGAGAATCTGTTTGAACCATATTATGGAGAGCGTTGTCAAGAATGTGGGATGAAACTGACCTGTAATGGATGCAGCAGGTGTGGCAAATGCATATCTTGACACAGCTAAGCAGCTATATATAATTGATGATGTCAGAAATGAATTCGAATATTCTAAAACGATAAATAATAAGACAAGAGGGCTAGTAAATGGTAAGAGAATACACAAAAAAGGATTTGCCACAGATGATTAAGATCTGGAATGACGTGGTAGAAGAAGGAATCGCATTTCCTCAAGAAGAGCATTTGGATGCAAGAAGCGGCGAGGAGTTTTTTGCTTCACAAAGTTACACCGGAGTTGTAGTGGAGACGGAAACCGTTGTGGGAGTTTATATCCTTCACCCGAATAACATTGGAAGATGCGGGCACATCTGCAATGCAAGTTATGCAGTGTTGGAACATGCACGTGGCAGGCGTATTGGAGAGCAGATGGTTATCGATTGCATGAAGCAGGCAAAAAAACTTGGGTTTCAGCTGCTTCAGTTTAATGCAGTGGTTGAAAGTAATACCATGGCGCGTCGCCTTTACGAGCGTCTTGGATTTAAGCAACTGGGAACAATTCCTAATGGATTTCGGATGAAAGATGGGCACTACGAGAACATTTGCCCGTATTTTTGTGAGCTATAGATAAGGGAGCATTATATGAAGACGATACGAGTGGTGGCAGCAATCATTAAGGCTGTAAATGAACAGGGCGAGCCAATCATCTTCGCAACGCAGCGCGGGTATGGCGACTTTAAGGATGGCTGGGAATTCCCAGGCGGCAAGATTGAGGACGGCGAGACGCCTGAGCAGGCGCTTAAGAGGGAAATCATGGAAGAACTGGATACGGAGATTGCGGTCGGTGATTTGATTGATACGATTGAATACGATTATCCGACATTTCACTTGTCAATGGACTGCTTTTGGTGCGAGATTGTGAAGGGCGACCTTGTGCTGAAAGAGCATGAAGCGGCTAAATGGCTGACGAAGGCTGAGCTTACAAGCGTGGACTGGTTGCCGGCGGATGTGACGTTGGTGGAGAAGATTAAAAAGAATATGTAATGCAGATAAAGGCGGTACAAATACCGCCTTTATTTAAAATATTTGGCCGGATTGGCCATTTCACACCCCTCTTTTTCGCAGATTTCACAGGCGGTAAGGGGGTATTTTTGCGAAGAGTGATGTCGTTTGATGCACTCTTCGCAATTTTTATACAAGTCGCATTTGGTATTTGAGCATGGACATTCTTCGCTGCAATATTTTTTCATGAGGTTCCTCTCTTTCGTTATTTGTAGTTAAGTTGTTACAGTTATATTGTAATTGGAAGAGAGAAAAGAATGTGTTGCTCAAGCAACAGACGTGGAAAGCGGAAGTTATGCAATGATAGAGGTAGAATACGAGCGAGTCTTGACATGATATTCTTTATTCTTATGGGTCACTCTTTTGAGTGGCCCATATTTTTGTACATATATCTAGTAAAATAGTAACACGCATATAGTGGATTATGATATATTATCTATAGTGAGTTTGGACTATGCATAATAGGGTGAAGATTATGAAAATGAAAAAGATTATTAGTACAATTTTAAGCAGTGCACTGGTGCTTCAGATGGGAGCTGCCGTGCCTGTCTATGCGGACGATACGAGCTCATCCAATCTGACATATGCAACCGGTGTGACAGAGGAGATGTGTAGTGCTGATTATTGGGCAGAACAATCCGTGCTGGGAGCAGATACGATTCTTGCAGATTCGGATGCAGTCAGTGCATATAATACTTCGGCGTATGAATCGTCCGGAACGAATATCTACGGCATCGAGAAGATGGCGGAGACATTTACGGTGAAAGATCCGGTTACGAATCAGGCACTTCCGACCAAATCTTTATACATTGATGGAACACTGATTGATAAGGAGACGTATTTTGCAAATATTAAGACGCAGTTTGCATCTACCAGCATGACAGTCGGAGAGACGGCAGATACCAGGTTTGGAATCTGCGTGCAAAGAGCCGATTTAAAGAGCTGGCCAACGACGGATGTAATTGGATACTCGGCGTCCGATCCGGATGATGAATTGGAATCTTCAGCGCTAGTCGTTAATGAGCCATTTGTTATTCGACAGGAATGTACGATTGACGACGTGCAATACTATTGGGGATACACCGATAACTGCACGGGATGGGTGCGGGCTGATTGCATCGGCGTATGTGACAGCAAGGATACCTGGCTGGAGCAGTGGAACTTTGGTCTTGAGGACGATGACTTTTTGGTTGTGATGCAAGATCAAATTACACTAGAAGCATCGTACCTACAGTCTGAGACATCGAAGGTCAGACTTGATATCGGCTGCGCATTGCAGCTCGTTCCGGAAGACGAATGGTCAGATGCCATCAGCGATCTTGCAGAGCGCGGAACGTGGAATAACTATGTGGTGTATCTGCCGATTCGTTTGGAAGATGGCAGTTATGATAAGGTATGTGCGCTTATATCCCAGCATTATGATGTGCATATCGGATATGCGGATTTGACGGAGCAGGCAGTATTGGATCTTGCATTCTCCTGCCTTGGTAATCGATATGGATGGGGCGGTATGCTGGAGGCATTTGACTGCTCGATGTATGTAAGAAATATCTATCGGTGCTTTGGCTATACCGTGCCGCGTAATACAAGCTGGCAGAGACTGGTAGATGGATATGTGACGGCATTCTCGACAACGACGTCGGATGAAACGACGGAGTGGTCGGATGAGGAAAAGGCAGAGTATATCGCGTCGCTTCCGATCGGTTCGGTGTTGTTTTTCTCGAGTGGACATGAGATGATCTATGTCGGAACCGTGGATGGCGTTAATTATGTTATCAGTGCGACCGGTTCGTTATCGGATGCGACGGAAGAAACCAGCGTACAAAGCATGTATTCGGTGATTCTTACGCCGCTTACCGTGAAGCGTAAAAACGGAACAACCTGGCTCAATAATCTGACACATGCTGTGACATATACAAGCCTTCGACACGAGGCACATGTTGAGACGGTGACTAAGCAGGCAGTTGCACCGACTTGTACCACAACGGGAGTAACAGAAGAAATCAGTTGTGCATTGTGTGGCGAGGTTTTGCAAGAACAAACCGAGATTGCAATGACATCGCACAACTGGAATGAAGGTAAGGTTTTGATAAAACCAACAAAAGAAACAGACGGGGTTATGTGTTATACTTGTAGTACATGTGGCAAACAACGGACACAGACATATGCCTCGGATATTACATATGTGACGAAACTTAAGATAAAAGGTGCGTCTCATAGAGTTGCAGAAGGAAAGAAACTAAAACTGACTGCATATGTAATGCCTAAGAACGCAACTACCACGAAGGTGGTTTGGAAATCTTCCAATAAAAAGGTCGCAAGCGTTAGCCAGGACGGCGTTGTGAAGGTGAAAAAAGACACTGCCGGAAGAGCGGCGGATATTACAGCCACAACAACCGATGGCTCACATGTGATGGCAACTTATCACATCAGGTCGATGGACGGTAAGGTGACTTCGATTTCGGCGAAAGCGGCGAAGAAAGTCAAGGCTGGAAAAACGGTCAAGATTAAGACGACAGTTCAAACCAGTGGTGATAAGGCTAATAGAAAATTGTCCTTTACTTCAAGCAATACGAAGTATGCAACGGTGACGAAGACCGGCAAGGTGAAGACTAAAAAGGCCGGCAAGGGAAAGACCGTGAAGATTACCATTCAGTCAACAGATGGTAGCGGCGTTAAAAAAGTGATTAAGATCAAAATCAAATAAAAGGAGATGTTGAACATGGCACTAGATCGTGAAGCTTTAATTCGGGGATTGAGTAAAGAGATGGCTGAGTCTAAAAAAGAACAGCAGCCGAAGGAACAAAAGACAGAGGAAAAGGACGAAAGTCGCTTTCAGGCCTCGACCGCTACTTTATTTGGTGAAACGAACAAGGGCGTTGCCGGTAAGGTGCGTGTGACGGTAGATAAAGATGAGTACAATAAAATTATGTATGGTAAGAAGAAATTTGCCGTTATCAAAGATCCGAACAGTGAAGTTGGAATTGGAACCAATGTCGGCATCTTCGAGATGGAAGGCCTTCAGCCGACCAATCGTTCTTTGCTGAAACCAATCAGCGCCATAGAGCGCGGTGGTGACCTGCCGGAGGGGATTTGCGTAATCGGCTGGGAAGCATAAGAAAGAAATAAGAGGAGTAGTATTGTGTGTGAAAATGTATGGAGAAAAGATTTCCCAATCTTAGAGCAGGAAATCTATGGGAAACGTCTGATTTACCTGGACAATGGTGCAACGGCGCAGATGCCATCACAGGTGGCGGAGCGTATTCGTGAGCATTACGAGAAGGAACATGGAAATATTCATCGAGGCATTCACTATCTTAGTGAAAAGTCAACGCAGGATGTAGAGCATGCGAGAGAACTTGTGAAAGATTTTATTCATGCAGAGCATGTGGAAAGCATCGTATTTACACAAGGTGCAACGGACAGTATACACCTTGTTTCGGCGGGGATTGCACTAGAACAAGGCAGTGCGGGCGGTATTGTCACGACACAGTTGGAACATCATTCCAATTACGTACCATGGCAGCAGATCTGCAAGCAGACCGGGCGGCAGTTTTTCGTGTGTCCGGCGCCGGATGGAGAGCTTGACTTACAAGCCCTTGAAGATATCTTAAGGAAGAATGAGATTCGGCTGGTAGCCTGTGCGCATGTTACCAATGTAACAGGAACAGTGAATCCGATTAAAGAAATCATCGAGATGGTGCATCGTTATGGGGCTGAGGTGCTAATCGATGGGGCGCAGGGAATCCTGCATCAGACGGTAGATGTTAAAAGCCTGGATTGTGAGTACTATTGTTTTTCCGGACACAAGATGATTGGACCGACCGGTGTCGGAGTGCTCTATGGAAAGAAAGAATGCTTAGAGAAATTAGAGCCGGCGCGCTATGGCGGCGGGATGGTAGATTTGGTAAAGGAAGAGGAGACAACCTGGGGACCGCTTCCGTATCGATTTGAAGCAGGAACGCCAAATATCGGTGGCATTATCGGACTTGGTGAAGCAGTTACTTATCTGACAGAACATGATATAGAGGCGATGCATGAGTATGAGAGCAAACTATTAGCATATGCGCTCGAGAAGATATCTGCAATTCCATATGTGGAGATACTTGGGCATCCGGCCAAACGCGCCGGGGCGATTTCATTTGCAGTAGAAGGGGCGCATCCATACGACATTGCAAGTATGCTGGATAAGGCAGCGATTGCCGTTCGCTCGGGAAGTCACTGTGCACAGCCGATGCTGGAGTGTCTTGGCGTAAATGCGACGGTTCGTGTGACGCCAAACTTCTATAATACCTATGAAGAGATTGATGTATTTTGCGAAACGCTGGTGAAAGTCATCACGTTGCTACGAAAATACAGTGCATAAAAAATGAGGGATACAAACAGTTGTATCCCTCAAATTTATATATGGAGTAGTTAATGGGGGCTATCTTATCTTCCCTGAGCTGCCTGTCCGCCATCCATGGTTACTAAAGAACCTGTGATATGGGCAGATACATCAGACGCTAGGAAGAGTGCAAGATCGGCTACTTCTGATGGCTTGCAGTAACGCTTGTTTGGATATGGCGCTGCAAATACAGCCATTGCTTCTTCTTTGGAAACATTTTCACCAAGAGCCTGCTTTTCAAGTTTTGTCATCATCGGTGTATCGATCGGTCCAGGTCCGATGCAGTTGATATGGATGCCCATCTCGGCAACTTCAAGAGCGGCGCATTTGGAAATTCCGTGTGCGGCATGCTTAGAAGAAACATAAGCGGACATGGTTGGAGCACCAACGACAGAACCTTGTGATGTGATGTTGACAATTGCGCCGTGTTGCTGCTTTTTCATCTGCTCAAGCGCATACTTCATACCAAAGAGAGGTCCGAATACATTGACGTTGTAAACCTTCATCATGTTGTCCATGGTCTGCTGGTCAACCGGGATACTGAGTCCTTCATAGCCGGCGATATTCACCTGTGCATCAAGACTGCCAAATGTCTCAACGGTCTTAGCCACCATCTGCTGAATCTGTTCTTCTTTTGTCACATCAACGACAAATGTTAAAAGATTCTCGGGTGCAATATCAATGTTCGGAAGCATCTTGTCCAATTTCTCCTGCTTGGTGGAAGAGATGGCAAGCTTGCAGCCTTCAGCGGCAAACGCCTTAACCACTGCTTCACCTACACCGCCTGTTGAACCGGTAATCATAACAACCTTATCTTTTAATTTCAAATCCATAGTACTCGTTACCTCCTGATGATTTCTATATTGTGCATATGTGTTTTATAATGCTAACTGTAAGATAACACGAATCTGAACATTTTAGTATAGTAAGAAAAAATGTTTTTTATAAGGTCAGTTTGGAGTGGGAAATATGACTCAAATGTAGATATTTACTTTACTTTGTGAGCCATAAAGTATAAGATAGTTAATGGTTTAGTGCTACTTTTGTAGTGCTATTTTTATTGACTCAAATTACTTTGAGAATCAAAATATTAAGAAAAGTTAGGAAAGGGAGATTCTGTATTATGAACAAGATTAAGCTAAAGCATATCATTCAAATTATCAGTCTGGTAGCGATTGTAATCTTTTTCCTGCCGACATTTGTTGTGTCATGTTCGGGAGAAAGTATGAAGTTGTCTGCGATGCGACTGACAATCGGAGTGCGTTCGGATGGTTATACCATGGTTTCGCCGCAGCTGGTCTGCTCGTGTCTGATTATTATTCCGGTGTTACTTTTACTTGTCTGGCTGATTAAGTTCAAGTTAGATCACAGCACCAAGAATATTATTACACTTGTATTTTCAGCTGTTGATGTGGGAATGTGGTGTGCAGTAGCAGCCGGTGTGAAACATGAAGCTGGTCAGTATTACTTCCAGTCGCGTGTGACATTTTGGTTTGTACTCAATCTGATCTTACTGTTTATAGCGCTGTTTTTAGCAATCTGCATGAACATGAAAAAGCTAAGCGGAGAGACGAGCCTGACAGAATTGTTTGGCATTATATCCAATACGGCACCTAATACGAATGCTGTGGACGCCGGCCCGTGGAATTGTACCAACTGCGGCACAATGATGAAGGGACAGGCAAACTTCTGTTACAAGTGCGGAGCACCAAAGCCGATCATTGAGGTAAAACCGGCTGCGCGTATGTGTCCAAACTGCGGATGTCAGATTGAGGAGGGCGCAGGATTTTGCATGAACTGCGGAATGAAACTGATGTAAGCATTTTGTGCTTGAGGAGTTATTAGAGATTAAGAAAAAAGGGAGGATGACAATATGGCATTTTGTCCAAAATGTGGAACAGAGATTCCAGAAGACTCTGCATTCTGTACCGGATGTGGAGCAAAAATTAGTGATTATTTAATTGCGCCGGAGCAAGAGGGGGCGCCGGAGCAGGTGGTGCAGCCGGAGCAACCAGTGCAACCGGAGCAACCAGTGCAGCCGGAGCAACCAGTGCAGCCGGAACAGCCGGTGCAGCCGACACCGATGGCGGTGGCGCAGCAGGTTAAAAAACCAATCAGTAATAAGATGATTCTTATGATTGTCTGCATTGCAGTGGCAGCAGTGGTAGCAATTTTAGCAGTGTTCTTTATTAATAAAGCAAGACACACCATTAACCTGGAAGATTATATCGAGGTTACGGTAGACGGTCCAAATGGTTATGGTACCGCAACCGTTTCTACAACGGAAGAACTTGCAGAGAAGATCAATGATATCGGGAAAGAGCCAACCGGTCTGAAGCAGAATCTTGCAGAGATTGCGGAAATGTTTGGAAGCAGCGTTACAGTTGCAGATTATATATCAGAATTTGGCGTGTACTCATGCGTTGCAGACCAGACAACAAATCTGTCCAATGGCGATGTTGTTACGGTTCGAATTGACTACGACAATGAAGCAGCCAAAGAGTATGGAATCAGATTCAAGGGTGATACTTATACCTATGAAGTATCAGGTTTAAGTGATGTCGAAGAAATTGATCCATTTGAGAATATATCTGTGACATTCTCCGGAATTGATGGAAATGTATCTGCAGAAATCGTGGAAAATACAGACAGTGATCTCTTCACCTATGGATTTGACGGAGAAAGTTACGGCTTAAGTGTTGGCGACAGTGTGACTGTTAAAATCTATGAGGATGAGGAAACACTTGCTTCACAAGGATACAAAGTAACTTCTGCAACCAAGCAATACGTGGTAGAATCTGCGGATTCTTATCTGTCTAAACTTGATCAGTTGGATGATGATACATTAAAGACCATGAAGATGCAGGCGGAAGATGTCTTAAAGTCTAACGGAGAAGACAATGATGAGTTTAAGTATGGTGACTGGTCTTACGAGGGTATGTATCTTCAGGTTGCAAAAGACAGCGATACCTGGGGATATTCCAACCAGGTGTATCTCATTTATTCAACCAATCTTAAGGCTGCAGACAAGAGTTACAGTTTTGGAAAGCAAAAGATCTACGTTCCGGTTCGATTTACCGATGTGCTGGTAAAAGCAGATGGAACGATTGATGTAGACTTATCCTATGCTTCTTTGGTTTATAACGGAACTTACATCGGTGATGATTATCTGTATTACAGTTATGGATTTACCAGTCAAAAAGACATGTATAAATCGATTATCAAGGAAGAGTTATCGGATTACACCTATGAGATTTCAAAAGGTCTTAAGGATTATAAATAAGAGTTAAGAGAAAGGGCTTGCCTCATGATGTGAGGCAGGCTCTTTTCATGATTTGCCGGTTAAGATGGATGAATAGTATGTATGAACTATTTACGAAAAAAGTGTGAAAAATATGTGAATTATTCCTTTACATTTCAAACATATAAGTGTATGATAACGCTTGTAAAAATAGAATTTAGATATCGGCAAACCTTGGGAAACCATGGGGCGCAAAGCTATAGGGCCTTTAAAATGGTAGCCAGTTGCAGTATTGTTTAGCGCTACATTTGGGTAGTGCTATTTTTTTATGCAAAATCAGGAAGAGACGATTATGAAAAGTGGAATGAAAAAAGCAGTGCTTGTGATGCTTGCGGCAGGACTTGTTGTCGGCAGCGCCGGTGGCTGCGGGAAAAGTGAACACTCAACTAGCGGTACAGTGGTCGAGTCTGACAATGTGTCGGATAATGAGAAGGTGGTCAGTGAGGAAACGACGGAATCCTCACTACAATCTGTAAGTACCCGGGAATCTACTCAAGATACAGAGTATGAACCAAAGACGCTGTACGCATCTGAAAAGGTCAATGTCAGAACCGGTCCCGGCACATCTTATGAAAAATCCGGCACCTTGTCCAGGGGGGATGAAGTAGAGGTGATCGGGGAAGAGGACGATTGGTCTAAGCTTATCTATGAAAATAAAATCTGCTATGTAAAATCCGAATATTTAGTAACGCAAGAAGAACTGCCAAGTGGCGCAGTGATTGTGATAGACCCGGGCCATCAGGCGCAAGGCGACAGCTCGCTAGAACCAATCGGTCCCGGAGCGTCAGAACAAAAGGCGAAGGTGACAACCGGAACTTCCGGCGTGGCAACCGGCCTTGCGGAATCAGAACTGAATCTTCAGGTTTCTTTGAAGCTACAAAGCGAACTTGAAGAGCGCGGATACGAAGTAATTATGGTAAGAACCACCAATGATGTGAATATCAGTAATTCTGAGAGAGCACAGATTGCAAATGACGCTGATGCGGATGCATTTATCCGTATTCACGCCAACGGTTCTACGAATTCTTCGGCAAATGGCGCCATGACCATCTGCCAGACATCTTCGAATCCATACAACGGCAACCTTGCTAGTGAAAGTAAAGCGCTGTCCACTTACGTGTTAGACGAATTAGTGGCCGCGACAGGTTGCAACAAGGAATATGTTTGGGAAACTGATACCATGAGCGGAATCAACTGGGCAAGCGTCCCGGTTACGATTGTCGAGATGGGATATATGTCGAATGCGGAAGAAGACAAGAAGATGGCAACGGATTCTTACCAGGAAAAGATTGCAGATGGAATTGCAAATGGTATTGATTTATTTATAGAAGAATAGATGTGAGGGAGGACGAAACAATGTTTTGTAGAAAATGTGGAACACAGCTCAAAGATGGTGCCCGTTTTTGCACCAATTGCGGCGCACAGATTGAAGTGAAAAAGCCGGTGGAGGAACCAAAGCCGGTGGAAGAACCAAAGCCGGTGGAAGAACCAAAGCCGGTGGAAGAGCCCAAGCCGGTAGTAACTCCGGTCAGTGCGGAGAAGAAAAAGTTTCCTATCTGGATTATTATCTTGATTATTGTGGTAGCGGCAGCAATAGTTGTGGGATGCTTTATGGTTAAAAAATTCCATAAGAGTAGTAGTGATACCGTAACGGAGCAGACTGAGACGTCTACTGATGAGGATGAAACGACAAAGAGCCTGACGAAGGTGGATCCGTTTGACGGACTTAACGTAACATTTGGCGGAACAGCAAAGGATGCTTATGTGACCTGGACTTATGATGGAAATCTGGATTTTCTTACCGATACCAGTTTTACAACAGACACCTATAACGGATTAAAAAGTGGAGATTCTATCGTTGTAAAGGTTTCGTATTCAGCAGAAGATGCTGCAAAGGAAGGCTATGAATTCTTACAGACAGAGTATCCTTATACATGTAATGTTACGGAAACAGCATCTTCGGATGAAGGAGATGACGAAGACGAGGATGAGGAAGACGAGGAGGAAGTTGATTCTTCTTCAACAGATTACATTATTGAGGGCATCACAGATACATATCTGACAGAATCAGATCTTGAGGATTATACAGAAGATGAGCTTTCAAAAGGTAGAAATGAAGTATATGCAAGATATGGTTATGTGTTCACAACAAAGACAGAGTTAAATGATTATTTCGCTCAGTTTGACTGGTATGAGCCGGATTCATCACTTTCAGCAGAAGATATTCATAGTATGTTCAATAAATATGAGAAGAAAAATGTAGATTTGATTTCAATATATGAAGATCAGTAAGAAAGCTGAAAGGGAGAATAAATAATATGGATAAAATCAAAATTAAACATATCATACAAATTATCAGTCTGGTGGCAATTGTGGTGTTCTTCTTGCCAACATTTGTTGTGTCTTGCTCGGGAGAAAGCATTAGTTTGTCAAGTGTCAGATTGATGATTGGAATTAATTCAGATGGATATACACTTATCAGCCCGCAGGTTGGAATTGTAGTTTTGCTGATTCTGCCGGTGTTAATGTTACTTCTTTGGTTACTGAAACTTAACCTGGATTACAAGATTAAAAATATCCTGACACTCGTTTTTGCAGCAGTTGACTTTGTGCTTTGGTGCGTTGTCGCAGGAGCCATTAGGATGATGGCAAATCAGTATTACTGCCAGTCACATGTTACATTCTGGTTTGTGTTAAATATTATTCTCTTAATCATAGCAATTCTGATTGCAATCGGTCTGAACCTGAAAAAACTAAACGGTGAGATGGACTTAACGCAATTATTCGGAGTCGTTTCCGCCACAACTTCAACTGTTGTAAATGAACTTGACCTCGACATTAAGAGTACGCCGCAAGGTGCAACACCTCAAAATGCAAGTGAGGGTGCTGAATGGTGTTGTCCAAATTGTGGAACGCAGATGAGAGCAAATGCAAAATTCTGTCTTAAGTGCGGAACTGCAAAGCCGATTGTAGAAACAAAGCCGGCTGCACGTTTTTGCCCAAATTGTGGAACGAAGGCAGAAGAGGATGCGGTGTTTTGTGAAAACTGCGGAACAAAAATTTTATAAAAAAGTTTTGAAAAAAATGAACTTTTTTCAAAAAGGCTTCGTTTAAGTATATGTAAACAACATAAACAATATAAAAGGAGGAAGACAAAATGGCATTTTGTCCTAATTGTGGAAAAGAGATTCCAGACGATTCAGTTTTTTGTACAGAGTGTGGATCGAAACTGGAAGATTATGTGAAAGCACCGGAGCAGGAGGCTGAACAGGTGCAAGGTGAGGGAACAACTGAGGAGCCGGTACAAGAAGAGCCGGTACAAGCACAGGCACCAGTAAATCCGGCAACAGCTGTGCAGAAATTAAAGCAGCCACTTAGCAAAAAAACAATGTTAATGATTGGCGGCATTGTAGTGATTGCAGTAATCGTTGTTATTGCAGCAGTACTGATTAACAAAGCAAAGCATACGATTAACCTGGAAGATTATGTTGAGGTAACAGTCGAGGGTGCAGATGGTTATGGAACAGCAACCGTGACATTTTCTGATGACTTAGAAACTAAAATCAATGAAGTAGGAAAAGAACCAAAGGGATCGGATAATGAATTAGCACAGTTGGCAGAGTTATTTGGAGAGTCAGTTACGATTTACGAATATCTTTGTGAGGAGGAAGCTTTTTCATATGAAGCAGATGTAACAGATAGCCTGTCTAATGAGGATGAGGTAACGGTAACATTTGATTACGATAATGAGATTGCAAAAGAATATGGAATTACATTCAAGGGTGATAGTTATACCTATACGGTTGAAGGATTAGAGGAAATAAAAGAAATCGACCCATTTGAAAATGTAACGGTAGAGTTTTCAGGAATTGATGGAGATGTATCGGCTGAAATTAAAGACCCTGATGAAAGCGATATGTTTAGCTATTACATCGATGGAAACGACTATGATTTAAGCATTGGAGACAGTGTGACTGTTAAGGTGTATGAGGATGCTGAGACAATTGCATCTCAGGGTTATCAGATGAGTGCAACTTCAAAGGAGTATACAGTAGAATCAGCAGACACCTATCTGTCTTCTTTATCACAGCTTGATGATAATACTTTAAACAGCATGAAAAAACAGGCTGAAGATGTGCTGAAATCAGATGGAGAAGATGATGATGACTTTAAGTATGGAAGCTGGTCTTATAAGGGTGCATACTTATTAGTTGCAAAAGATAGTGATACATGGAGTAACCATAATGAGGTTTACCTGATTTATACATCGACAATAACTGCAAAAGATAGTTCAGATGAATTTGGAACAAAAAAGATGTTTGTTCCTGTTGAATTTAGTAATATCTTAGTTAAAGCTGATGGAACAGTTGAGGTGGACCTTACAGGAGCAGATCTTGTTAATAATGGATTCTATTCTTGGGGTGCTGATTACGACTACGGTTTCTCGAGCCAGAAAAAGTTGTATGAGGAAGTTATAAAAGATAGTTTAGCTAATTATACATATGAAATTTCAGATGGATTAAAGGATTACAAATAAGGAATAAGATATGCGATGGGGCTCGCCGGAGTTATGGCGAGCCCTTTTTTTGAAAAAATTAATTATTAGTGAACCTTTTTATCATTTCTTTCGTTTAAGTAAATGAAAGGAGTGAAAAACTTATGTCAAAACAGATGATTTATCTTCGCTATCACAGTGGAAAATGGATTTACCAGATTCCCATGCAGGTAGATGACCAAAAAGAGGAACAACGAAGAGAAGAATTGTGGAAGAGGATAGTAGAAAAGATTTGGAATAGGAAACGAGGACGGGAGGATTAAAGGAATGTACTGTAGATATTGCGGAGAAAAAAATGATGATAATGTCAACTTTTGTATGAACTGCGGTAAGAAATTAAAGGATGAGTTAAGCGAGCTTGGAGAGAAGTTCAAAAATGGAGATGAAAATGCATTTGAACAAATATACAGAAAGTCTGAGGGATGGGTTAAAAATTATGTGTATCAGCGTCTGGCCTCTGCGGACGTGGATGATTGTATGCAACAAATCTATGTAAAAATATTTGAACATATCGACTCCTATAAAGGTGGTAACTTTCGGGCATGGATGAATACGATTGTGAAAAATACCGTAATCGATTATGTCAGAGTTAATAAAAAATATACGGAAAATGATGTGTCCTTGTTCTCGGGAGAGGATGATGCACCGTTAGAACTTGAGTCAAAAGATTATGAGTCTATGCCGGAAGAAGTAATCGATCAAGAAGAAACGGCAAGACTAGTTCGAGAACTGATAGAGGAACTTGGTGAAAAGCATAGAACATGCCTTACGTTATTCTATCTTGAAGATATGTCTATTAGTGAAATTGCGAATCTGTATGGGATTTCTGAAGGTACGGTAAAGAGCCGTTTAAATGCAGGCCGAAAGAAATTAGAAGACAAGGTTCTGGCTTTGGAGAAAAAGGGAACCAAGTTATATGGTCTGGCACCGATTCCACTTTTTGTATGGCTGCTTAAGAGTCAGACCACAGCAAAGGCATCTGTTAATATGGGAATCTATCACAGCGTTATGGCGCAGGTACATGCACAGACTGTTGCAGGTGCTTCAACAGCGATTGGTTCGGCAGTTGCAAAAACAGCGGCATCAGCCGGTAGTAAGGTAGCAGTAAAGGTCGTCTGCGGAATCGTTGCAGCCGGTGTGGTAGCCGGTGGAGCAGCGGGAGTTGTGCATCATAAGCATCAAACGGAGCAGGTGCAGACAGAGGTTGCAGTAGAGGATGAAGAGACGGAAGCAGAAACGAGCAGTGTGGAAGAGACAAAAAGCCCTGAGGAGGAATTTTATTCTTCTTTACCGGAAGAATATATATTTACAAGCGGTGCAGGTGGCTGGGACACCAGGCTCTGGATAGAGGATGATGGTTCTTTTACTGGGTATTATTATGATACGAATTTATCGAGTGAAAATCCGGATGAGTATGAATATACAGTATATTATTGCAAGTTCAGTGGAATATTTACGAATCTTACTCAAGTAGATGAGTATACATATTCGGCAAATGTAGAAGATCTAACTTATGATACTCCTGATAAGAGAACAGTTGAAAATAAAGTGGAATATATTACTGCTGGTGCACATGGATTAGATGAGGCAAAGAATGTAGAATTCTATCTTCCGGGAAAGCCGGTGTCGGAGTTGTCGGATATGTTTATGGGATGGGCATCTTCGATGCATACTACCGGGGAGTCAGAAAGTATAGAATATTACGGAATCTATAATATAGAAGAACAAGAAGCATTTACTTCGGAGGAGCCGGTTGAAGTTGATACGAGTAAAAGCGGAATTACAGAAGATTTATATGACATCTATTATGATACGTTCATAGAAGATGGTGATGACATGAGTGTCTATATCAGTAAGATGGAAGATATGATTACGGTTGAAGAAAGTTCGTATGAAGATTATACATATGATTTTGCGCCGGAATATGGATTCGACCTGTTAAAGTACTATTCGGAGTATGATTTGGGAACTCTTTACTATCATTACAAACAAATTGAAGATGTTACGCTAGCCGGATTATATCCGGGAATGGATATGGAAAGTGTTGAAGAGACTTTAAAGGGATATGGATTTAAAAAAGAAAGTACAGACGGTGACACGGTTTTTTACTTTAAAAGATTGGAAAATCTTGATGAGAGACAAGGATTATCTATTAAAGTTACACAGGAACATATACTAGAAACAGTACTTACAATTGAACTAGAGGCAGCTGTTTAAAAAAAAATTTTTTTAAAATAAAATGAACCTTATTTCAAAATCTATCGTTTAAGTAAGTGTAGGAACTCAAACAGGAGTAAAAAAGATTCAGAAAGAATGAGGTAAAAAAATGAAACTATTTGAACAGAAAGAATTTGAAAATGTAACAGCAGCTAAAACTGTAAAAGATGAGACGGAACGTCTCATGAAGAGAAACAAAATTGCAATCATAGTTGCACTAATTGCAAGCGGACTCGTTTTGTTGGGATTGCTATTTCAAACTACCATTGCGCCGGATGTTTCGGCGATGGAGCAGATTGGAGCAATTATATGGTGTATAGCAATCGGATTTTCAATTGCATCTTACATTATTGGTGGCGGTTTTTTGATTGCTTTAAAGTGCGCCGGCA
Source organism: Eubacterium sp. (assembly GCA_024690665.1). GTDB lineage: Bacteria > Bacillota > Clostridia > Lachnospirales > Lachnospiraceae > Eubacterium_C. The sequence goes on along the minus strand of JAILOU010000054.1, from coordinate 9,499 downwards.
AAATTGCAGGGATTGGCTGGCTGATTATTCCATTTCCATTTGATATAGTGACGGGATTTGCATGCTTGATTTTTGCGCTTTTAGCATTCTTATTTGTACCAATTATTTTTGTGGGAATTAGTTGTCGACAGAGAAGATTAGATCATGAGGCAGCAGTTGCGTGGATGAATTATATGAATGTAGAAATGGCGAATTAGAAATGTATTCGAAAAGACATCTTCTGAATGTAAAATCAAGGCAGTATAAAAGATATAAGTGGGAAGCAATAAAATGTTCTCAGCTGATAATAACGTACAAAGTGCGGCCATATTAACAGTATATCTGCAGCCGATATTTATGAGTCAAAAGATGACTTTATAATAATCTCAAATAAGATACCGCCTCCCAATTGTTAGGCTAAGAACCTAACGATTGAGGGGCGGTTATAAGTTATAAATCTATTCAGCAGATTCTATCTTTACATATTTTGCTGCCATAGATGGGATTGTGATATCGCCTCCAAGAACTGACTCATAGGTAGTAGTACCTAGGCATTCGCCCCAGACGGTAATCATATCATCTTCTAGAATTTTAGAATCGCCATCGGCATATGTGTATGCAACAAGAACGATATCATCATAGTAGCCAAGATATTCTTCTTCTTTGGTTGCAATTCTAAGAGTGACATCGTCGCCTGATTCCATTACCTGAATGACCTGTCCGTAGAACTTGATGTTCTTTCCAATGTAGCTGTCCGGATCACGGGCAATCGCGTTGTATTCAACAGATTCGCAGCTCTTTTTATATTGCTTTTTGGTCTGCGTTGTACAAGTGACGGTAAGATCACAGGTGACATCTTCGTATTTAATTTGAACGGTGGTATCTTTGCCGGCCTTAAGAGTTTTGGCCTCAGCGATTTCCCAGTAATATACATCCTCTGAAGAACCATCTTCATATGTGGCAGTGACTGTAATGTCAGAGTTGTCAGAGTCGAGTGTTACACCGGCCTCTGTAGAGCCTGAGTATTGGGCGGCAAGTGAAGTTACTTTGCTGTCTGTTTGAGATTCGGTTTGCGCTTTGCTTTGCTCGGAGTTTGTGGAAGAGTCGCCACCACTTGTTGCAACCGATATTATGATTAAAACAACAATTACAATGACAATCCAAAACCATACTTTTTTATAAAATGGTTTTGCCTTTTTTGCCGCACGCTTTTCTGCTTTGGCAAGGGCCTTTTCTTTTTGTTTAAGTTCCTTAGGTGAAACGTATGGATTGAAAGGTGGCGCCTGCTCAGAGCCTGTTGCGGATGAGTCTTGTGTGGGTGTTGGTTCGGGAGTGGAATCTTCAGCGAGAATCTTTGCTTTTTGTAAGTCAAAGTCGTCTTGCTTAATGATGCCCGAGTCGAGCAGTTCTTTGAGTTGCTTGAGTTTTAAGATTTGTTCATCATTCATAATCGATACCCTCCTTAGGTATGAATGTTGGTTATTTGGATGGATAAAGAATAAAATAAATTAAGTACGATAATAGGGGTTGAAACTGGTAAGGATGAAACAAAAAGTGATTTTACAACTCGAAAATGTTATCCTTAATATGAATAATATTTATGAGGTGATAACCCATGACCACAAACTTTGAATTCCTTGGAACAGAACCGATTGAGAATGTCATCACGAGTATGCATTTTCAGATTGATCGCGTTATCTATTTTGGATATCAGGATGTGATGAAGGAAAAAGAAGAATCGACGAAGCGGTTCTTGAAAAGATATTGCGGCGTAAGCGAAGTGGCATTTTATGCGCTCCCGGATAATGATTTGCAGGGCGTATTAAAAACGATGCGCGAGGTAATCGAGAAAGAAAAAGAAGCCGGACATGATATGTGCTTTGATATTACCGGTGGAGAGAGTCTTATCTTGGTGGCATTTGGAATGCTGGCAGCGGAATATCATTTGCCAATGCATACGTATGATGTAGAAGCGGATGAGCTTGTGGAACTGAATTCGGATAGTGAGTGCAGGCAGATTAGTCAATTGGTAAGACGCCGGGATATCGCTATGGATCTTGACAAATATATTGAGATGCAAGGCGGCATCATCAATCACAATATGCAAAAAAGTTACAAAGATCACGATGGGGCAGTATTTTTTGAAGAGGTAAAGTCCGTGTTTGGTGTGCAAATGAAATATACGGATAACTGGAATCGATTTTCAGATTATGTGAAAACGAGGGTGGCGCAAGGAAGCGGTCTGGAATTTCCGATAAGTCAGCAAAAGAAGACGAATACCTGGCCATATAAGAAAATCTTTCAGGAACTTGAGAAAGCCGGATTGATTGCACATCGTAAAGTAAGTAATCGTCTGGTGCAGGTAAGATTTAAGAATAAAACAGTGAAAAGTCTGATTACTGACGGCGGAAGTTCTTTGGAATTGTATGTCTATCAGATGGAACGCGAGAAGGCAGACGATTGCAGAATCGGTGTGCATCTAGATTGGGATGGAGTTATCGGGGATGAAACGGATGTATGTAATGAGATTGATGTGCTGACACTTCAAGGGAATATTCCGACATTTATCTCCTGCAAGAGTGGGAAGATGGGAGCAAATCATACGCGAAATGCGTTGTATGAACTTGAGACTGTTGCGAAACGATTTGGCGGGAAATACGCGAAGAAGGTGCTGGTTATTATGCAGCCGCTTGGGGATGGTTATCAGGCGAGAGCAGATGAAATGAAGATTGAAATTCGGAATATGAAGAAGTAAACCGGACTGATTAATCAGTCCGGTTTTTTGGTGTAAAAATACATAAATGGTAAAAAAATCACGATTGAATGGTAAATTAGTATGGTATTTCGCGAATAAAGTAGTATAATAGTAGATGGTTTGCGACGAAGAAACTGAGAAATTTAGGTTAAAGGAGAATGTGTTTATGAAAAGAAAAGTCGGAAAATCAAAAAAACTTGTAACGAGAGTCATGATGATTGCCAATGTTGCAACCATTATTTTGGCAGTGGTTTTAACTGTTTTTAGTATTATGGAATACACAAGTACTTATGAAGAATTGATTGAAGAGACAATTCGAACAGGTGCCGAGCAGTTTGACAGTGAGGCAGCAAACTCCTGGGACGGTGATTGGGGTTATGATGAGGAGCATGGTTTGACTAAGGGCGGCCAAAAAGTGGAAGAAGATTATGAGACGGCAATGGATGAGTTAAAGGCTCAGACCGGACTTGATTATACAATCTTCTATGGCGAGACAAGAAGAGCTACAACAATCTTACATGCAGGTTCTAAAGAGCGTTTAGTTGGAACCGATGCGAGCGATGAAGTAGTAGAAGAAGTCTTGAATCAGGGCAATAACTACTACGCACCGAACATTACAATCGAAGGTGACAAATACTTTGGCTATTACGTACCGCTTGCAAATGATGATGGAACGATTATCGGGATGATATTCTGCGGCCGAGAAAGTTCAGATGTAACCGCTGGTATCATGAAGATGGTGATTACCATGATTGTGGTAGCAGCTGTATTAATTGTCATCATTTCCGTAATCAGCACGATGATTTCAAGAAAGGTATCAAAGCAGATGAATGGCGTGGCCGACGAAATCATTGGTTTGTCTCAAGGTGGACTTAACAGAGACTTTAATGAAAAGGCGCTTGCAAGAAGTGATGAACTTGGTGTGATTGCAGAGAGCGCGAAGATGTTAGATGATAAATTAGATGAAGTAATCAGCGCAACAAAAGAGATGTCGGCAGAGCTTAAAGATTCCGGTAATGAGCTGTCTTCATCAGCAGCTGTCGCCAGTTCAGCATCTGCACAGGTGTCTGCCGCAGTTGACGAAATTACAAAAGGATCTGTATCACAGGCTGACAGCGTTCAAGAGGCTGCCTCAGATACTGCTGATATCGGAGAGGGCATTGAAGTGATTACGACAAATGTTCAGCAGCTTGATGATTATGCTATCGAGATGAAGGAAGCTGCAGATAATGCATCCGCCGCTATGAAACAGCTTTTGATGCAAAGTGAGAATGTAACGGCGTCTGTAAATGCAATTGGTGATACCATTGATTCCACTAATAATTCAGCGCAGGAAATTTCACAATTCACACAGGCGATTACCGATATTGCAACGCAGACAAACCTGCTTTCTTTAAATGCTTCTATCGAAGCGGCCCGTGCAGGTGAAGCGGGAAGAGGATTTGCCGTTGTAGCAGAAGAGATTCGCGTGCTCGCTGATGAGAGTGCACAAAGCGCAGACAGCATCAAAGAAGTTGTTAACAAATTGCTTTCAGATGCAGCAGCTTCTGTGGAAGTTATGAAGACGTTAGATGAGAACTTTACGGCGCAGGCAGAGCAGATTACGGCAACGCAAAATGATATCGTACTGGTATCTGAGAAGGTGGATAGTGTATCAGACAGCGCCAATGAAATTGCGTCTCAGGTACAAGATCTGCAAAGTGCCAAGGAGTCTTTGGTAGATATTATTGATGATTTATCAGCAATCTCTGAGGAAAATGCAGCTTCTACAGAAGAGACTAACGCTTCTATGGAAGAACTGAATGCAACATTTGCAACGATCTCAGAATCGGCAGCGCAGCTGCTTGTATTGGCAGAGAATCTGCAGGGAAAGATAAATTATTTCCAGTATTCATAAGAATAATAGAAATAAGAGGATGGAGCTTGAAACAGGAGTGTTTCAAGCTCTTTTTTGTTGTAGGTAGGGGGGATGTGGATTTATGGAATAATATTTGTATATATAAGAAGTAAAAGGAGCTCGACAATGTTCGAGCTCCTTTTGGTGTATCAATGCCCTGCCGGGCTAAATTCTCATTTCTACGACCTTAGCGGATTTAACATCCTAATGCTTGATGTGTCAATGCCCTGCCGGGCTAAATCCTCATTTCTACTATGATAAAGACAATAATTTGCTTATTTAAGCATGTGTCAATGCCCTGCCGGGCTAAATCCTCATTTCTACATCTTCAACAACGGAGCTTTGGAAGAACGTTCGCTGTGTCAATGCCCTGACGGGCTAAATCCTCATTTCTACAAATAATATTTTCTAACAAAAGGAGGAAATGCCGATGTGTCAATGCCCTGCCGGGCTAAATCCTCATTTCTACAGTGAGAAAACACCAGAAGATAGAAGAATTGTCCTGTGTCAATGCCCTGCCGGGCTAAATCCTCATTTCTACCCCACCTCTGGGAGCCCGCTGATACCAACGGTTTGCGAAGCCGATTTTGTAAACCTCCGAGCAAATTGTGCGAAAAACTGGCACAACTTCCGAAGTTCACAATTTGGACACAAATTCATAAGGATTGAGTGCTTAAATGCAATTTTATTTTAACATATCCATCAAAAGAAAAAAACAAAATTCGGATTAATATGTTAATTACGAGATAAAGATGAACTATTAATACATATAGAAATAGTATTCAATAGGGAGGAGATTGTATGACAACTATTTATTGTAAAACAACGGCAAAAGGAATTCATTCATTTTATATGCTGTACAGAGGAACAGAATATTTTTTGTTTTCACAGCATTACCGAAAAGGTGTTGGAGAATTTTATCGTAAGGGGGTGAGTCTGAGAAAGGCAACGCAGTATTCAAAAGCACATTTGGATATGGCAATTCTTAAAACGATGGAGAAGATTCCGATGTATGTTAAATATGTAGAAAAGGAATATGATATCATGGTTTTGGAACGAACAAAAAAGAAAAAATGTTGTGTAGCTTAATAAGATAATTTGATAAAAGTAATGATACAATAGGAGAGATGGTATATGTTTATAAATTTTTCAAATCATCCATCAACAAGATGGTCAGAAAAACAAGTGTTGTATGCAAAACAATATGGAGAGATCTGCGATATGGCATTCCCAAGTGTAGGCCCTACTGCGGATGAAAACGAAATTGAGAATTTATCGAGTCAGATATTAGGGGATATTATGAAAAAACATCCTAAGGCAGTTTTGGTCCAGGGAGAATTTACGCTTTGTTATTCTTTGATTAAGAAATTAAGAAAAGAAAATATAAGATGTCTGGCAGCATGTTCTACAAGAAATGTAATTGAAAAGACACAAAGTGATGGAAGTATAAAACGGGAATCTGTATTTGAATTTTGTAGATTTCGAGAATATGTATAAAGAATGAGGAATGATATGGAACTTACAAATGATTTAGAAGAGGCATTAAATATTAGATATGTCAGATTGCATTTTACACTTGTATTTCCGGAGGATTGTGTCCTTCCAAAATATAAGGCATCTGCGCTAAGAGGCGGAATGGGAGAAATGTTGCTTCGCGCTAATTGTATTCGAGATCGAAAGTGTGAAAATTGTGATTTTGAAACAGAATGTATTGTTAGGCGAACCATGTATTCTAAACTCGAAAAAGAGTCGGCATTTGCCAAGGACGGCGACAGTGTGGGGTATGTGATAGAATGCGAAAATTATGAGACGGATTTTTATGCAGGAGATACATTGGAATTTTATTTAATATTGTTTGGCAAGACAATTGTGTACTTTAGTCAGTATATGAATGCTTTTTATGCGCTTGGGATGAATGGCCTTGGTAGACATCATGCGAGATTTCAGATTGCATCTGTACAAAATTCTTATGGAGACGAAATCTTAAGTCAGGGAAATGTCTACATGGAGCATTATAAGGTGCAGACCGTTGCTGATTATGTGCGTTATAGGCTGCGTCAGATACAATTGCATGAATTAGAACATAAATTGGTATTTAAAAGTGCGGTAACGCTTAAGTATCATAAAGAGTTTCTGCAAGAATACAATATGGATGCAATTATACAGGCTGTGAAAAGACGAATCAGTATCTTGGATTCGTTTGAGGGTGTTGACGGTGATGCCTTGTGGGAACATCAATATGAACTTCCGGCAATTATAGAGCAAAAGCATAGGAGAGTGGAAGTACCTCGCTATTCTTCTCGCAAGAACAGCAAGATGGTGTTAAAGGGAATAAAAGGTTACATGCAGGTTGAGCACATATCAGAAGATTTAATGCCACTACTCTTAGCAGGCGAATTAATTCATATAGGAAAGAGTACAAGTTTTGGATTTGGCAGATATCGGGTTCGATAAAGGCTGGCAAAAAGAAAAGTAAATAGCATGAATATAAAGAAGTTGAAACATATTACAGTGTGTTTCAACTTTTTTTTAATAAAAAAGTTAATTTCTTTAAAATAAGGGACTATTTATTAATAGATAACAAATATATTTAAACCTAAGGGAGGAAAAGAGTATGAACACACAATTATTATTAAGAAAGACAATGACAAAGAAAGCTTACAAAGAACTTGTGAAGAAAAACAGATCAGTTGTAGGAGGTGGCATGAATACCGGAGTAAGGAATATTACAAGCAATCGGGAGTACTATAGGCCGAAAGAACGACGAAACAATCATGTCAAGATGTAATGAAAGTTATAAGGGAAAAATTAAAGAATTGTGTAAGAAAGGCGGATGAGTGTATGAAGAATTTAACGCAGATGGAACAGAAAAAGTTAGACGATATGGTAAAAAATCGTTTCCAAGGAATTACTCAGGAGAATGTAGGAAATATAATATCTATTCTTGGAAAATTAGAACCTGAGGTTGCAAAGGAAATAGTTGCACAGATGCCGGAAACAGTACGTGGAATTCTAGAGACTGAAAAGACATATGTGGACCTGGTTAAAAGGGGAATCGAATCGAGCGAGAAAAGTATGGAGGCCTGCTATAAAGGAGAAGATGAAATTCTAAAAGCATGTCGACAGGAAATCCATAGGGAAGATACAACTTTTGATGAGAAGCAATATTATATGGAACGAATGGAAGAAGCAGCTAAGAGAATAGAAGAAAAAGATACAGAACAAAAAGAATATTTGCAAAAAAGTAACCAAAGTTTTTTGCTTGGACTTTTGGCACTATTTGGCATAATCACAGGAATCGTGATTCACAACCAGAAAAATAAGTAAAAAAGGAGATTTAACAGCTATGAGAAAAATAGAAGGATTTTGGCAGCTATATTATTGGGAATTAGAGGATTTAGAAAAAAACGATAAGGGGAGGAATCAGATATGGAAAAAATGAGTTTTGAAAAGGCGTTTACACATGGTGGAAAGTTTCATGCAGACGATGTATTTGGTGCAGCACTTCTTAGATTAATTAATCCGGAGATTAGGATTGAGCGGGGATTTTTAGTCCCTGCAGATTATGATGGAATAGTTTTTGATATTGGAATGGGTAAGTTTGATCATCATCAGGTAGATAAGCGAGTAAGAGAAGATGGAGTTGCATATGCGGCTTTTGGACTACTATTCGAAGAGTTTGGTTATCTATTGGTCAAAGATGAAAAGGATCGAATGAAGTTTGATCGGGAGTTTATAGAGGCGATGGATCAGGCTGATAATTGTGGGACATGTAATAATTTGTCAAAAGCAATTGCGGCAATGAATCCGTGCTGGGATGAGGTAGATGAGAAAAATGAGGCGTTCTTTGAGGCGGTTGAGATGGCACAGGTGATTTTAGTACATCAGTTTAAGCAAATAGAGCATAAAGCAAAAGCAGAGAAGCAGGTAAAGGAAGCAATTAAAAAGTCTAATAGAGGAGGTTATAATATTCAGGCTGTGTCTGAGACTAATGATCGAACAAAGTTAAAAAAGCCGTTTCCAGGTGGGTGGAGAGGAAAAAATGAAAAAGAAATTGAAAAAATCACCGGAATAAAAGGGGTGCGTTTTTGTCATACTTCAGGTTTTTTAACTGTGACGAATACATTAGAGGCGGCTTTAAAAGTGACAAGGTATATGAGAGATGAGGTGATTTTAATATAGAAAAGGTAGAACAGAATAACTAGTGTTTTATGGGACTAAAAAATGATTGTTTTATACAATAAAACTGTACATTATGTATGAGAAAAAGTAAAATATAACTATGTGTTTGTTAAAAAGAGACAAAATCAGGAGGATTATATATCATGAAAAAATTATTGATTTGTAATATTAAGATGAATGGGCTGCCGAGCTCAGTAGTATATCAGTGTCCAACGCAGGATATTCCGGTTTCTAAAGAAACTTTTTACTATCCGGTGAATTCATATCTATCACAGACATTAACGCCGGAGGATGAGTATAAGGTATTGATGTTGGTTAAGAAAAATGATCAGTATGACTACAAAGAATTAACCGGTGCTTTTATGGAAGAACTTAATCAGTGTAACGAGAAGATTGGAGCAAAGATTGAATATGTTACTGTCGACACGGAATTTGAGGAGTCACAAGATGTTCATAGTGAATTGATTAAACGTGTTGTGGATGAGATCGAGGATGGTTCTCAGCTACTTGTGGATATGACTTTTGGGCCGAAAGACCAGGCAATCTTGCTATTTACAATTTTGCATTTTGCAGAGAAGTTCTTAGGTTGTGATTTAGAGAGAATATTATATGGAAAGAGTGTATTTAATGCAGAAGGAAAAATAATTCAGTCAGATATCTGTGATATGGATTCGCTTTATTACTTA
>JAILOU010000018.1 GCA_024690665.1 Eubacterium sp. | reverse complement strand
TTAGATAACCTTGTAAGATGAGCATTAGCTACGTGCTTTGCTCCAGGGAATTCGTAAAGAAGTTCATATACAGAATTCTGATGAAGAGTTGGAACGAGCTTTTCTAGTTCTGGAAATAGGATGCATACAAGGCGAGAAATGGACTGTTTGAGCTGTGCACGTTCCTTAACTTTATCAAAGCGATAACGTGTTAGTGACTTGAGTTCTTCGTTGTGGTACGATGTGTCTGAGTAGGACTTTAAGTTCACATCAGACATTAGCATAGAAGCAATTGTGCGGGCATCAACCTTATCCGTTTTGGTCTGTCTAAGGCTTAGACTTTTTCTGTATAGATTTGTATGTAACGGATTGATAACGTAGGTCGGCAAACCTTTATCAAGGAGATGTCCGAGAAGATTGTAACTATAGTGTCCAGTGGCTTCTAGCCCTACTTTTACTTTAGAAACATCTTCCATAACGGATTCTATTTTCTGATAAAGTTCATCGAACCCATCGAGGTTGTTGGTGATGGTGAAGGGCTTAAAAAGAACTTCTCCATCAGAGTTTGTGATAAAGCAATCATGCTTATCTTTAGCGACATCAATTCCTACAAAAATCATATAGAACCTCCTTAAGATAGTATTGATACTGTTTTAAGACCCACAGGGCTCCTTGCAATCGTAACCTACTTCTTGATAAACCGTCATGCGGTAACTAACTGATTAACAAATGAACAAAGAGACTGTGGTTGGAGCCTTTATAAAACCATCAAGTGGTAGGAGTACACTACCAATCCACAGTATCTTAAAATAGCATAGTCGAACCTGTAGAAAAGGTAAAGAAAGACTATGACTTTATATAATAGTAGGGAGTATACCAGCTGAGGATATTGAGAATGATGCGAGACATCTGGGAATATCAGAAGAGTAGTTTATTGATTTTTTCTTAGAAAAGGATGAATATGGACTAGAGTATCAAACGAAGCATAAGCCTTGCGATTTCTTGAATGGGGATGGTGAGTGTAAGCTCGGAGAATGTAGACCGGAAAACTGTAAGAATTATCCATATACCAATCAACCGGAAAGATTACATAGCTTACTTGGATTTTTAGATATCATATCAATTTGCCCTGTTGCTTACGAAATATTTGAGCGATTAAAAAAGGAGTATGGTTTTAGGGCAAAAAAATAAGTATTTGTACTTGAAATCTTGAGGGACAGGGCAGGTAAAAATATGAAAGGGTGTCTCAAAGTAAGGCTTATAAGTTGGGAAAAAGATTTCAGAAATTAAAAGCCAAATTAAGTCGGCGAGGTGGTGATAAAATGATTATATAATAGTATGCTTGTTAAAATCGTGGCGCAGATTGTGGTAATTGTGTTAAACTATGTTATTAGTAAACTGTTTGTTTTTCGAAACGAACAAAAGGGGAGTTAGAATAACATGGAACATAAATCGCAGAGTTTTAACGCGATTGATCTGACAAAATTCATATGTGCGTTCTGGGTGATTGTCATCCATGTGGAACCGTTTGGGCCGGATCCTTCCGGAGTAAGTAGCTTTTTCAGCTTGCTGACAGAGCATTACTTAGCGCGCCTTGCGGTTCCTTTCTTTTTTATTACATCCGGATTTTTGCTGTTTTATAAGATGTCGCCGGATTCATTTAGCATGGAGCGGCCGATTCGATATGCGAAGAGAATCTTTCGCATCTACCTGATTTGGTCGGTGATTTATATACCGCTTGCGGTTCGAAAACTGCTAAGAGAAGAAGACGGCAGTCCGCTTAAACTGTTAGTAATCTATCTGAGAAATTTCATATTCAAGGGAAGTCATACGCAGCTGTGGTATCTGCCTGCGCTGATTTTCGCGGTGCTTTTGGTATCTGTCTTACTGATGTTAAAGATTAAGCCGATTGCAATTCTTGTCGGCTCTGCAATCTTTTATATTATTGGGCTGTTTGGACAATCCTGGTTTGGATTTGTAGAGCCGCTAGAGGAGCATGTGCCGGGGATTTGGAGTGTGTTAGAACATATCATGAGCGTTATCGTCACGACGAGAGATGGACTGTTTGATGGGTTCTTCTTTGTGGCGGCCGGGATGTGCTTTGCATTTTGTGAAATACGAATAGAAAAGAAGAAGGCACAGATAGGGCTTGTGATTTCCATGATTTTGCTGTTTGTAGAAGCATTTTTACTGGAGTATTTTGATATTCAAAAAGAGAGGAATATGTATCTGTTTTTGATGCCTGCGAGCGTTTTGATCTTCGCGCTGATCTACCGGGTGAACCTTAAAGATAAACCAATTTACAAGACGCTTCGGGTGCTGAGCGCACTTATCTTTTACCTGCATATGTGGGTAGACTTTTTCGTGAGAAGATTTCTCGAGCTCTGGAGCAGAGAACTTGCTGACAGCGTGCTTCGATTTCTTCTGGTTGCGATTGGCTCAGTATTGCTTGCGCTTTTGCTTTACAAAATGTCAGAATATGAGAAACTAAAGTGGATGAAGAAAATTTATGCTTAAGTGTAAAAAAATTGGGAGTGAAAAAAGGAGAAGTACAATATGGGGTTATTTGATGCAATTAAGGGTGCTGTAGGCACGGTGAAAGAGATTCGTGAAGAAGATGCAAAAGAAGAGCAGGCAAATGAAGAACGACCAAGTGTCAGAGGTCTGGAGTTTACAACGTTATCAGCGAGTATGGCAGATACGATAAAAGAGGGGAAGGCCGGGCTGATCGGAGGCAAAGACAAAAAGAAATTTATCAATGCGATAAAAGAAGGAAAAGTAGAATATGCAAAGGTGGCTGTAGTAGGCTCTCAAAAGAAAGTTGTGGAGTTTGATATGGATGATATGGAACGGGAGTATTACTACGTTAAAATTGCCGATTTAGATGGATGGGTGTACAAAGAAGATGTTGTAGTTATGAACCAGCTTGGACGACCGGCAAGATATGAGAGCCCGGAAGGTACAAATAATGCAGACCGGGTCGATGCTTCCGGCTATTATTATATGTATGTTCTGCATTATTGTTTGGGAAAACGAGAATACTATATGGCGATGTCGGAAAAAGAATTTCAGAAGATGTCCGACATTGTAAAATACATAGGATTTCAGTATGAGTGCTTAGGGGATGGATTGAATTATGTCTGGTAAAAAGGGGAATGATTCTTTTACCGCATCATATTCTTGGTGAAAAACGCTGTCACCTTTTGGATGATCGAATCCTTAAGCTCGGAGTTTGGATAGCTCATCTCAAAGCCGTGGCCATTTTCACTGGTGACCTCAACAGTCTCGCAGTTGGCATAGGAGTTTGCGCAGCGAAGCGCGGTATCCGGATAGACAATCTGATCGAGCGTGTTGTAATAAAGAAGAACCGGTTTGTCGCCGAAGTTCTCAGAAGTATCACAAGGATTGTAAGACTCGATGTCTTCAAACCATTCCGGGGTGAGTTTGATGTTGTTTTTTATAGAATATCCCTTTTGGGAAGTAAAGGCTTCGTCTCGAAGAGCACGGTATTGTTCTTCGCCTCCTAAAAAACGAGTAAATGCAACGTCGTCTCCGGCCGGAGCAACAAGAGCAAGTGCTTTGTAATCGATGTCGCCGGAGGAGTCATTGGCCATCTTCATGGAGAAACGTCCGCCGTAGCTTCTGCCGTATAGACCGACGTTGTCAGCATCGCCGTTATAGTTGTCGATGACATAGTGAATGGCAATTAGGGCTTCGTCCGTCATATCGGTTAAGGTGTAGGAATTTATGCGGTCGGAATTTAAGGACTGCTTAGTGTAAGGATTAAAGTCGATGCGCACCGCAATAAAGCCTGCATCTGCAAGCGATTTAGACAGTTCGCTGGCGCCGCCGGAAGAGATGGCGCCGCCAAAACCATGTGATAAAAATACGATGGGATGAGTTCCCTTTGTCTTTGGAAGAGAGATTTCTACATAGTTGTAGGAGTCTCTTTCATTTTCCAAAAATAAAGAGATTTCTCTGTCTTGATAAGTGCTTATTTTCAGAATAATAAGGAGTGCCAGAGCGATTATAATAATCGCAGCCGGCACTAAAAATTTTTTATTCTTCAGCTTCATAACCAGGCCCCTTTAACCAACGTGTAAGCTTAGGTAATTTGTTTGTTCCGTCCACCAAAAAGTCGTAGAGCTTAATCCAAAATGGTGAGACAAATGCGATTCCGGCCATCAGCGCTCCACCGTAACATAAGATATAAGTCAGCACCATGGAGTGCGGACACAGACCATACCAGCTCTTTAAGATACCGGAGGCGAACAGTCCGACTGCAGCCACGATGGAAATGATAATTAAAGTAATGTAACCTGCTGTGTTCTTCCATTTCATATGAATGACGCCGAGAAGGCCAAACCAGGCAACGACGAGACAGGCAACGAATCCAACATACAGTCCTTTAAACTCGATGACGTAGCGAAGCGTTAAGTGGAACATGTAGATTGGCATCGTGTTTGCGCCAACGTAAGCTAAAAATCCCTTCTTGGATGGGATGATGTTAATCATCAGGACAATCCAGCCGGTAGAAACAATTAAGATCATAAGTCTTAAAAGAACATCCTGCCAGATCTGCATGTCATAGCTGTGGTAAGATTCGCGCAGCAGATACCAGCCGACGCTTGGACCAAACTTGCACAGCAGGATGGAGCAGGCGACTAAGACGGCGGCGAGAATTACCAGAGCGACTTTGCTTTTCTTAAGTTGCTGGAACCATGCGAGGCGTTCCTTCGAACAATAGTATCCGAATAAGAAGAAGACGAAGTAGGAAAGAACTCGTCCAAGTGCGAGAAAATCGCCCCAATCTTGAACCATGCCGGCAACGAAGTATAAGATGATACCGACCGGCAGCAGCCACTTGAACTTCACCATGTCTTTTAAGAAGAAACGGTAGAAGAACAGCGCCCATAAGAACCATAAGGCAAATGGCGGCGATAAGAATGTAAGGTGTGCGCTTCCAAAGAATGCCCATCTCACAAAGAAGTATAAAAATGTGAAGACGAGATATGGCCACATGAAGGTGGACCAGGCGGTTTCTCTGGCGCGTTCCGGTTTCTTTGAGAAGAATCCGGACAAGAACATAAATGCCTGCATGACAAATACATTGATTGTGATGTAGACGAAACCGAATAAACTGTCTTTTGGAAAGGCTCCGTTTAAGTATAGATCGGAGTACAGATTACCGGTCATTTTCGTAAAATGTGACATAGGTATCGATAACATGAGCAGTCCACGAAATGTGTCGAACATGTAATCTCTAGCTTTAGTGGTACCCATAAGGCGGGCATCTCCCTTCTATATGAATTATGTATTAAGACTATTTTACCATTTTTCTTGCATATATGGCATCGTAAATGTGGCGAAAATCCTTAAGATTTTTCTGTATTCTTTTGTGAAAGTGTAAAATATGGTATACTATTAGACGGCTATATGCTTTTGTAACGGAACATATGGGACAACAAAGGAGGAAGATATGAATTACGGAAAAAAGCATGCCCAAAATTCGCAGAAGAAACTTCGATCGAAGAAAACGAAGAAAAAGAAGAGATTTGCGGTTTTATTTGGGAAGACACTGCTTGTGTGTGTGTTGGCAGTGATAGCTGTCGGAGCAGTGACCGGTTACAAGATTGTCAGCGATATTATTGCGGAAGCGCCGGATATCGAAGATATCGATGCATCACCGACCGGATATCTGTCTACGGTATATGACAGTGAGAATAATGAGATTGCGACTCTTGTTGCGTCCGGCTCAAACAGAGTTTATGTGACGCTTGACGAGATACCGGAAGATATGCAGCATGCATTTGTTGCAATCGAGGATGAGCGATTTTATGAACATAATGGAGTAGATGTCAGAGGTATTGCAAGAGCGCTGTTTAAGGGGATTAAAAGTGGTCTTAGTACAACCGAGGGAGCATCGACCATTACACAGCAGCTTTTGAAGAACAACGTATTTACGGACTGGACGAGCGAGACAACCTTGAAGGATAAGCTCGAACGTAAGATTCAAGAGCAGTATCTGGCGATTCAGCTGGAAAAGGAATATTCCAAGGAATGGATCTTGGAGAATTACCTGAACACGATTAACTTAGGACAAAACTGTCTTGGTGTGCAGGCGGCTTCTAAGCGATACTTCGGAAAGGATGTTTCGGAACTGACACTTTCTGAGGCGGCCGTTATTGCCGGTATTACAAAGAATCCGGCGAAGTACAATCCAATCTCTAATCCGGAGGAGAATGCTGACCGCCGTGAACTTGTGCTTAACAATATGCTTGAGCAAGGCTACATCGACCAGGAAGAGTATGATGAAGCGATGGCGGATGATGTCTATGAGCGTATCCAGGTGGTGAACGCAGAGGTGGAAGAAGACGATGAAGATGTCTATTCTTACTTTGTGGATGAGCTGACAGAACAGGTTATTGAAGATCTGCAAGACAAGCTCGGATACAGTGAGACGCAGGCTTACAAGGCTTTATATAACGGTGGATTATCCATCTATGCAACGCAAGATCCGGATATTCAGGAGATTTGCGATGAAGAGGTGTCTGATTCGGATAATTATGCGGTCGGAACCGAGTATTCATTTTCTTATGCTTTGACCATCGAGAAGGAAGATGGCACGATAGAAAATTATGATGAGAACACGATGCTTTCGTATTACCAGGCGGAAGATCCTGATTACGATATCGTATTTTCGAGTGAGAAAGAGTGTAAGAAAGCCGTTAAGAAGTACAAAAAGGCGGTGATGGAGGATGGCGACAAGGTTGTGGACAATGGTGAGGTCTTCAATCTGATTATAGAGCCTCAGGCAGCCATGACCGTTATGGACCAGTCAACCGGAGAGGTTAAAGCGATTGTCGGTGGACGAGGTGAGAAGACGGCTTCTAAGACGTTGAACCGTGCAACGGAGACGACGCGTCAGCCGGGTTCTACATTTAAGGTGCTTGCAGCATATGCTCCGGCACTTGATACCGGTGGCATGACGCTTGCGACTGTACAGGATGATGCGCCATATGAGTATTCGAATGGTACGAAGGTCAGCAACTATGACAACACCTATCGTGGATTTACCACAATTCGTGAAGCGATTACAGATTCCATTAACGTGGTGACGGTTAAGACGATGGCAGATATCACGCCGCAGGTTGGCTATGATTACCTGCTTAATTTCGGATTTACGACATTGACGGATTCGGATATTGTGGAGGCGCTGGCGCTTGGTGGTATCACCAATGGTGTCACAAACTTAGAGCTTACCGCTGCTTATGCAACGATTGCCAATGGCGGTACTTATACAGAACCAATCTTCTATACGAAGATTTTGGATCACGACGGTAATGTCTTAATCGACAATACACCGGAGACACATACGGTACTTAAGGAAACAACAGCGTTCCTGCTTACGAGTGCCATGGAAGATGTTATGACGGAAGGTACCGGTACAACGGCGAACTTCACCGGTATGGCAACTGCCGGTAAGTCCGGTACGACGACAAAGAACCGTGATGCGCTCTTTGCCGGTTATACACCGTATTATACCTGCGTGGTATGGGGCGGCTATGATGATAACTCGCAGCTTAGTTCCACCGCGTACCCGAAGGTCTTGTGGAAGAATGTCATGAGCAGGATCCATGAGGACCTGGAGGAAAAGGAATTCGAAGTCCCCGATGGTATTGTTAAAGCGAAGGTCTGCAAAAAGTCCGGTAAGATTGCGATTAGCGGGGTCTGCAATTCGGATCCTCGAGGCAGCATGGTAGAGACGGAATATTTTGAAGAAGGTACTGAACCGACTTCGAAGTGTGACCACCATGTATCGATTACCGTGTGCTCAGAGTCCGGCCAGCTGGCAACCAAGTATTGCCCGAGTACGAAGACAAAGGTTTATATTACCGGTGGTTCGTCTTCGTCACAAGATGGTAAATACATGCTTTCAAGCAAGAACAATGTCAAGTGTAAGATTCATACGAAGGAGTCGACGAAGAAAGAGGACAGTGATTCCGAGGATGAGGAGGACGAGGATGACGACAGTTCCACCACGATAGAGGGTGATACCGGAGGCTCGGATGATGATTCGTCAACCACGACAGATGATGCTATCACCGAGGAAGAGACGACGGGTGAAACCGAGGAAGAAGAAGAAAACACAGAATAAGACGGAAAGACATGAGGATAATATATTGAAATTAGGAGAATTTCAGACTCTCACAGTAGTGAAGAAGGTAGACTTTGGAGTGTACCTTGCAGATACAGATAATTCTGAGGAACGTGTGCTGCTTCCGGCAGCACAGGTCCCTTCGGATACAAAGATTGGCGATGAGCTGAAGGTCTTTTTATATAAGGACTCTCAAGATCGTCTGATTAGCACAGTGCGGGAACCGAAGATTACGCTTGGTCAATATGCAGTTTTATCGGTTCTTGAGACCAATAAGATTGGAGCGTTCTTAGATTGGGGACTGGAAAAAGACCTGTTCCTTCCATATAAAGAACAGCTTGTAAAGGTGAAGGCGGGAGATGAAATCTTAGTCTCTCTTTACATTGATAAGAGTGATCGATTGTGCGCAACGATGCGCGGACTCTATCATCTATTGTCAACGCGTTCGCCATACCAAAAGGATGACATGGTCAAAGCCCGCGTCTATGAGTTTAGCGATAACTTTGGTGCATTTTTGGCAGTCGATGATCGCTATTCCGGTCGCATTGCGAATTCGGAAGACCACAGCAATCTGAGAATTGGTCAGGTGGTAGAAGCCAGAGTTCTTGGCGTAAAGGAAGACGGCAAGTTAGATCTTACCCTTCGGGAGAGAGCTTATGTACAGATGGATGCGGATGCTGAGAAAGTGCTTGGCATTATTGAAGAGTACGCTGGGGTGCTGCCATTTAACGATAAGGCGACACCGGAGACGATTAAACGCGTTACGGGACTTAGCAAGAATGCATTTAAACGTGCGGTCGGCAGACTGTATAAGGAGCGCAAGATCGAGATCGGAGAAAAGACTATAAGACGTGTTTAAATGAATTTAAAATCAAAAAAACCTGTTGCATCAGCAACAGGCTTTTTTGATTTCATAATGCCATCTCCAACTTAAATACTCATATCAAAATTACCGCCAACAGCAGGATTGACAGATTGCTCCATCATCTTGGTCATGGTATCGCCCATGGTCTCAGCGGTGTCAAGATTCTGTGCCAGAACGGCGGTGCCTACCTGCATCAAAGTCTGGTTTGTCTTGGACATTGAAATAATATTAGGTTCAATGGCATTTAAAGTAAGTTCCATCCAGACACGCTCCTTTCTGTTGGTACTTTTGTATGGTAATTATGGCATGGAATCATAAGAATTGCAACCCGATAATTCGTTACGGGATAAATGTTTCTTATACTTATGGAAAGAACGATTCACATGATTACGAAATTATGATAGAAATAATTACAAAAAATTAAGAAAATATCATAGTACTTAAGGATTGTTTAATAGAATGTTTAGTACTAGTTTGTGGATGGAAGCCAGTGATATCAATGGTTTTGGCAGTATCAAAAAAGTAACTTATATATTTGACATACAGTTGTGAGTTTGCTATAATGCAACAAGTACAGTTAATAAATGTAACAAATTTGTAATAATTTACGTGGAGGATATAATGAATCGAAAGTTTATCAAACTTACTTGTGGATGTCTTTCAGGAATGATGATCATTTCAGGTAGCAGTGTAGTATCATTTGGAGCAGCAACTGCAGGAGCATCTACTACTTTGGCAACAGCCATCGAAGGTGAGGAAGCTGAAACAACTGAAACAGAAGTAGTCGCAGGTGCATCTCTTTCATTAGCAGAAGCAATCGAAACTGCAGATGAGGAAGCTGAAGCTGAAGCAGCTGAAGAAGCAGCAGCGAAAGAGGCAGCAGCAGAAGCAGCAGAGAAAGAAAAAGACACCGTTAAGTCAGAATATGAAGACCTTGCAATCGCACAGGTTGATGATTATGTAAATATTCGTAAGAAAGCCAGCAAGGATTCAGATGTTGTTGGTAAGTTATACGATGAAGGAGCAGCAACAGTACTTAAGACCAAGGGTAGCTGGACAAAGATTAAATCCGGTTCCGTTACCGGTTGGGTAAAGTCAAAATACATTGTAGTAGGCGATGAAGACCTCGCTGAATCAGTAGCTAAGAAAGTTGCTACTGTAACAACTACAACACTTAAGGTTAGATCTGAAAAGTCTACAGATGCTGAAGTAGTAGCACTTGTAGCAGAAGGTGATGAAGTTAAGGCACTTAAGGAATCAAGTAAGTGGGTTAAGGTAAAACTTTCTGATGGATCTAAGGGATATGTATCATCTGATTATGTAGATGTAGAGAATGAATACGAAGAAGCTGAGTCTAAGGAAGAAGAAGAAGCAAGACTTGCTCAGGAAGCAGCAGAAGCAGAAGCAGAAGCTGCAGAAGAAGCGGCAGCAGCTTCATCAAGCTCAAGCAGTTCTTCATCAAGCTCAAGCAGCAGCTCAAGTAGTTCTTCATCAAGCTCAAGCAGCAGCTCAAGCAGCTCATCATCAAGCTCAAGCAGTTCTTCATCAAGCTCAAGTAGTTCTTCAAGCAAGAGTTACTCATCAGCTTCAGGTAAGAGCGGAAGCGCAGTTGTAGCTTATGCTTGTCAGTTCGTTGGTAATCCATATGTATATGGTGGATCATCATTAACAAACGGAACAGACTGTTCAGGATTTGTAATGAGCGTATATAAAGCATTTGGTGTATCACTTCCACATTCATCAAGCGCACTTAGAAGCGTTGGAACTAAGGTATCTACAAGTGATATGCAGCCTGGTGATATTGTATGTTACTCAGGACACGTTGCAATCTATGTTGGAAACAACACAGTTGTACATGCTTCTAACAAGAAGGATGGTATCAAGTATACATCTCCAGCTAATTACAGAAAGATTATTACAGTAAGAAGAATCTTCAACTAGTCAATATTAAGATTATTCAGAGGAAAGGCGAATGCCTTTCCTCTTTTTTTGTTTTTTGGTATGATGGATACATTACGGGAGGAAGAATATGGCCAATTTTACAGAAAAAGCTATTAAGGAAACATTCTGGAAGATGCTTGATGAAAAACCGCTTAGTCAGATTACGATTAAGGCGCTGGTAGAAGAGTGCGGAATCAATCGTAACTCATTTTACTATCACTACAAGGATCTGCCGGATCTGATTCAAAGTATCGTGACGGAAGAAGCGGAACATATAATAGAAGAAAACCCGACAATCAGTTCGTTGGATGAGGCGTTTAGCCTTGTGATTGAATTCTCGCTGAATAATAAAAGGGCGGTGCTTCACATCTACAATTCGGTTAACAGGGTGATATTCGAACAGTATCTGCAGAGAGTCTGTGAGGAAGTTGTGCAGCTGTACTGCGAGCAGGTCTTTGGAGAGTATCATCTCGGAGAACGAGATAAGACCTTACTTCACAACCTGCTTAAGTGTGAGTGCTTTGGAGCGGTGCTTTTGTGGCTTAATGACGGAATGAAGGAAGAAGATGTGGAAGATTATAAGCGCGTGTGCGTGGCGATGAAAGGGCTTCCGGAAGAATTTATAAAACGTGTGATGAACATGGAAAAATAAGCAATTTAGGCATTTGATGGAAAATGTCTAAAAAACAGACATTTACAAGTGTCGTGCTCAAAATTTGGGCACGGCATTTTTTTTGACCGTTCAAATTGACGGCGGATACGAATATACTGAATAAACGGAAAGGAAGGATAACGATTATGAGATTTGCAAAAGGAGTTGTAAAATTTCGCGTGCCAATTCTGATACTGATTTTGGTATTGATGATTCCGTCGGTACTGGGAATGGTAAAGACGCGAATTAATTATGACATGCTGACGTATCTTCCGGAAGATATGGAGACGGTGATCGGTCAGGATGAATTGCTTGAAGACTTTGGCAAGGGTGCATTTTCCTTTGTGTTATTAGAGGATATGCCTAATGAAGACGTCAAAGCGTTAAAAAAACAGATTGAGGGAGTAGACCATGTAGAATCTGTCATCTGGTATGACAGTTTTGTAGAGGGAGATATCCCGATGGAAATTCTGCCGGATGAAGTATACGACGCATTTAATGCGGGGGATACGACGATGATGGCGGTCTTTTTTGATACTTCCACATCTGCGGATGAGACTATTAGCGCAATCAAAGAGATTCGCGCAATGACAACAAAACAGGCCTACATAACTGGGATGTCGGCCATGGTAACGGATCTTAAGGAACTGTGCGAGAGGGAAGAGCCAATCTATGTGGGCATTGCAGTTGTGCTTGCGGCAGTTGCCATGATGGTACTGCTCGATGGATTTATGGTGCCGATTATCTTCCTGGTCAGTATCGCACTGATGATTCTTTTGAATCTCGGAACCAATATCTTTTTGGGGGAAATATCATATATTACAAAGGCGCTTTCGGCAGTTCTGCAGCTTGCCGTGACGATGGATTATTCCATCTTCTTGTGGCACAGCTATAACGAAAAGCGTTTGGACTATACAGATAAAAATGAAGCAATGAGCCATGCCATCAGCGAGACGATGACAGCGGTGGCCGGAAGTTCGATTACGACAATCGCAGGATTTATCGCACTATGCTTTATGAGTTACACGCTTGGTACAGACCTTGGTATCGTAATGGCCAAAGGCGTGGTGCTTGGCGTGCTCGGTAGTGTTACGGTGCTTCCATCATTAATCTTAGTGTTTGATAAGCCGCTGCAAAAGACAAGGCATAAGAGTCTGCTGCCTCCGATGGGCAAATTCTCCGGCAAGATTGTGAAAGCATTTCCAATCCTTGTCGTGATATTTGCAGTGCTCATTCCGCCGTCTTATTACGGCTATCAACAGACAAATGACGAGCTGTACTATGATATGCTCTCGTCACTGCCGGATGATCTTGAGGTGGTCATTGCCAATTCCAAATTGTCGGAAGACTTTGATGTGGCATCCACGCATATGGTTTTGGTGGATGCAGACTTAGAAGACAGCACAGTTAGAGAGATGGTAGATGAGATGGAGCAGGTAGATGGTGTTGACTATGTGCTTGGTCTTGAGTCTGTCATCGGCTCTAAGGTTCCGGAAGCAATTATTCCGGATGAGATGAGAGAACTGCTTGAAAGCGACGAGTGGGAACTTCTATTGATTAATTCAAAATACTCTGCGGCATCCGATGAGGTGAATGCGCAGATTGATTCTTTGAACCGGATATTAAAAAACTATGACAGCAGCGGACTTTTGATTGGTGAGGCTCCTTGTATGAAAGACATGATTGATACAACAGCGCATGATTTCCAGGTTGTTAACATGGTTTCGATTATTGCGATCTTCATTATTATTCTATTGGTAGAAAGAAGTTTAATCCTGCCGGTGATCTTAATCGCAGTGATTGAGCTGGCAATCTTTATTAATCTTGGACTTCCGCACTTTATGGGACAGTCGCTTCCATTTATCGCACCGGTGTGCATCAGTACGATTCAGCTGGGCGCGACGGTGGACTATGCAATTCTCATGACGACGAAATACAAGTCGGAGACGCTTGCGGGTAAGAATAAGCATGAAGCAGTGCGCGATGCGCTGTCTAGTACGATACCATCCATTCTGGTGTCAGGTTGCGGACTGTTCGCGGCAACATTTGGCGTAGCCATTTATTCGGAGATTGATATTATCTCTTCTCTTTGTATGCTGCTTGCAAGAGGCGCAATCGTCAGTATGCTGTGCGTAATCTTCTTATTGCCGGCACTTCTTACGCTGTGCGATAAGCTGATTAAGGTGACAACACTTGGTATGAAAAAAGAAAAAGAACGAAAACATAAGGGGGTATTCCACCATGAGCAAACGATATAAAAGATTAATCGCCCTTGGCGTGTGCGCTGTTATGGTAGCAGCGAGTACAGGCGCCGGGATTTATAGTATAAAAGCGGATAACACGGATGAGCAGACGACAACAATGACGCAAAGCGATGGCGAGGAGACGGAAGAAGACGAGTCAGATACACAGGTCGCCGAAGACGAGACGGTCTATGTCATTGCCGGTTCGGATGGCGAGGCGGAAAAGGTCATCGTCAGTGACTGGATTCAAAACGCGATGGAAGAAGGCGGCGTTACACAGACTTCTTACAGCATGGATTCGGATAACGCCAAGGTCTGGGATACGGACGGCAACAGCGTATCTTATAGCGGCAACATCAGCGATGAACTTCCGGTAGGACTTAGCGTATCTTATGAGCTGGACGGCGAGCCGATTACGGCAGAAGAACTGGTTGGTAAGAGTGGTCACGTGACAATCCGCTTTGATTATGAAAATATGCAAAAACAAACCGTGACGATTGACGGCGAGGAAGAAGACATCTATGTGCCGTTCGTGATGCTGACAGGAACGATGTTGGACAATGATACATTTTCCAATGTGGAAGTATCCAATGGTAAATTGATTAATGACGGTTCGCGTACGATTGTGGCCGGTATTGCAATGCCGGGTCTGCAAGAAGATCTCGCGCTTGATGAGGAGGAGATTGAACTTCCGGATTATGTGGAGATTAGCGCAGACGTTGAAAATTTTGAAATGCAAAATACGGTGACAGTTGCGTCAAATGAAATCTTCAGCGATCTTGACACCGACAGCCTGGCGGATACAGACGAGATTGATGAGTCTATGGACAAGTTAACGGATGCGATGGATGAACTTGTGGATGGATCTTCAGAACTGTACACCGGTATGAGCACGCTGCTTGAAAAGTCCGATACGCTGATTGAAGGTGTTGATAAGCTCGCCAAGGGAGCAAAGCAGCTTGACGAAGGCAGTGACGAATTGGAAGAAGGAACCGGAACGCTGTACAGTCAGGTGCATAATAAGCTGTATAAGAATATGCCGACACTGGTTAAGGGCGTTAGCGATTTGAATAACGGCGCAAAGAGTGCAAGCAGCGGGGCAAAGAAATTATATAGCGGCACAAAGGAACTTTCCGATGGACTGACAGAGCTTACCGGTTATAACGATACATTAAATTCCGGAGCGAAGAGCGTATTTAACAGTTTACTTTCTACTGCCAATTCTCAGCTTGAAGAGCTTTCTTCTTATGGCATCGAGGTGCCAACACTGACGATTGACAATTACAGTGCAAAATTAAAGGCTTTGATTAAGACACTGCAAAGCGATGACTTTAAGAGTGCGATTAAGAGTAAGGTTCAGGCTCAGGTAGAAGCAAATACGGAGACGATTACTTCAGAAGTGACAACGCAGGTGGAAGCAAATCGCGATACCATCAAGGAACAGGTTACAGCAACCTTAAAGGAAACCTACGGCGAGGAAAATGTGACTGATGAATTGATCAGCGCAACAACGGATGCTGCCGTGCAGTCTACAATTGAGACAACAGTGCAGTCCACAATTGACAGCCTGGTGGAGACAAATTATGAGTCAACACTTGAACAGGTGGAAGCTGTAGTGACGCAACTTAAGGAGCTAAAGAGTTCGCTGGATGATTACAATACCTTCTATACAGGTCTTGCAGATTACACAGATGGCGTATCGTCAGCGGCAGATGGGGCTAAGACCATCAGTAAGAACATGAAGAAGTTAAAAACCGGCTTAAAAGAGCTGTATGAAGGAACGCAGTCACTGCAGGATGGAAGTTCCACCCTGAATAAAGGAGTGAAAGCACTCGATCAGGGAACGAAGAAACTTGATGACGGAGCAGAAGAACTAAGCGACGGCATGGAGGAGCTTTATAATGGCATCTTCAAGATGGACGAGTCGATGCCGACCTTAAAGTCCGGTATCACGGAGCTTACAGATGGCTCTATGCAGCTGTCCGAAGGACTTGAGCAGTTTAATGAAGAAGGCATTGAAAAGGTTGTAGATCTTGTGGGCGGAGACCTTGAAACAACGCTAAACAGAGCAAAAGCAACGATTGACGTAGCGAAAAACTACCAGTCATTTGCCGACCTTGGCGGTGACGTATCAGGAAATGTAACCTTTATCTATGAAACAGATTCAGTAACAGAATAAACAATACAAACAGACCCGGAGGATGAATTGTGGCAGATTTAACCTCTGGGTCTGTTTTCACTTATAGGTGGTAAGATGGTACTAGTTTTGTAAAATGTGTAGAAAAATAAAAAAACTATTGAAAAGTGAGGTTTTCTCCGATTTGCACAAATAAGAAAAAATTATGGCAAAAATCGAGGAAGAGCTCTTTTTTTTACCCAATTTGGGAAAAAGTTATCCACATTCGAAAATGCCCATTTTTTCGAAAAAATCGACTTATACACGGAGTTATCCACTTTATCCACCAAAAAGTGTACGAAAAATGGTGTTTTTTTTATTCGAACAGGGGAACATTCGTTTTGTTCAAAATGGAAAAAATGGTTTGTGTGGATAAAAAAACAGAAAATGGTATTGACAAAATAACAGTAAAAACATTTTATGAATTTTAAAACTATTCTGAAAATTTACCGGCATAGAATTTGCATAAAAAATTATGTATTTAGGGTTTATTTTTTCGTGTTTTTGCATTAGAATAGGAAAAAGAAGTAGACATAATGTTTAAAATGGCTTTCAGTTTTTGTGAAAGTTGTATATTTCAGAGAAAAAAGCCCGTTTTATAATGAGGAAGGGCGAGAAGGAAGTACGGAGGAACGTTCAATGATATCAAATCAGATACTTCAGAACACGTTAGATGGTTTAAAGGGGATTGCACGAATCGATTTGTGCGTAATAGACTTAGATGGAAAGATTTTGGCGACGACATTTGCAGAAGCAGAACAGTATTCGGGTGCTGCATTAGAGTTCAGCCAGTCACCGGCAGATTCACAGACGGTATCAGGCTGTTTGTTCTTTAAAGTGTTCGATGATCATCAGCTTGAATATGTGCTCTTGGCTAAGAATGAATCAGATGATGGATATATGATTGGCAAGATTGCCTGTTTCCAGATTCAGAATCTGCTTGTTGCTTATAAGGAAAGATTTAATAAGGATAACTTTATTAAGAACCTTCTTCTTGATAACCTGCTTTTGGTGGATATCTATAATCGTGCAAAAAAACTTCATATTGACACAGAATGTTCACGAGTTGTGTATATTATAGAAATCAACAGAGAAAAAGAAGGCAATGAACTTGAGAAGATTCGTACACTCTTTGGTGGAAAGTCCAAAGACTTTGCGACGGCTGTTGATGAAAAGAATATTATCCTTGTGAAGGAAGTACAGGATGAGGATGATATGGAGCAGCTCTACAAGAATGCCGACAGCATCATTTCTTTGTTCAAGGGACGCGGAGAAGAAAAGGATAAGGATATTCATATCGCATTCGGTACCGTTGTAGGCGACATCAAGGAAGTTTCCAGATCTTATAAGGAAGCGAAGATGGCGCTCGATGTTGGTAAGATCTTTTTTGAAGAGAAAAATATCATCGCATACCAGGCACTTGGTATCGGTCGTTTGATTTATCAGTTGCCGATTCCGCTGTGTAAGATGTTTATTAAGGAAATCTTCGACGGAAAGTCACCGGACGAATTCGACGAAGAGACATTAACGACAATTAATAAGTTCTTCGAGAACAGTCTGAATGTATCGGAGACTTCGCGTCAGCTCTATATTCATAGAAACACTTTGGTATATCGTCTTGACAAACTGCAAAAGAGCACGGGTCTTGACCTTCGTGTATTCGAGGATGCCATTACATTTAAGATTGCTTTAATGGTAGTGAAGTATATGAAGTATATGGAGTCATTAGACTATTAGACAATTAGACGGGAGACAGTCATGATCAAATTAGAAGGTGTCAGCAAGGAATATGTTGCCGGTGTTCCAGCGCTGAATAATGTTGATGTACACATCAAACCGGGCGAATTTGTATTCGTCGTCGGTGATAGTGGTTCCGGCAAGTCGACGCTCATCAAGCTCCTTTTAAAGGAACTTGAACCAACGAGCGGCAAGATCTTAATTAACGGAAGAGATTTAAATGCAATAGGAAGAAAGCAGATACCAAGATATCGAAGGAATATAGGCGTTGTATTTCAGGATTTCAGATTGCTGCGTGACCGCAATGTTTATGAAAATGTTGCGTTTGCGCAGCGCGTTATTTCTGCGCCAACCAGACAGATCAGACAGCGTGTGCCGATGATGCTTTCCATGGTTGGACTTGCAGCAAAGTATAAATCGAATCCAAAACAGCTCTCCGGTGGTGAGCAGCAGCGTGTTGCAATTGCGCGGGCGCTCGTGAATAATCCGAAGATTCTTCTTGCGGATGAGCCGACCGGTAACCTGGATGCGGGAAATGCGTGGGAAATCATGAAGATTCTTGAGGAAGTGAATAAGCGCGGAACTACGGTTCTTGTCGTTACACATAATCTTGAAATCGTGAAGGCTATGAAAAAGCGTGTCATCTCTATGCGCAATGGCGTAGTAGTGTCTGACAGCGGACAGGAGGTCTTCGGTCATGAAATTTAGTACATTTATCTATTCGTTAAAGCAAGGTACGAAGAACATCTGGAGAAATAAGATGTTCTCACTTGCATCGATTGCAACGATGGCGGCCTGTATCTTCTTATTTGGCCTTTTTTATTCGATTGTTGTGAACATGCAGTCGATTGTGCAGAAAGCAGAAGAAGGCGTAGCAGTTACGGTATTCTTTGAAGAAGATATTACCGATGATCAGATTGCCACGATTGAAGAGGCAATTTCGAAGCGCGCCGAAGTAGAGAAGTATGAATACATCTCTGCAGAGCAGGCGTGGGAAGACTTTAAGGAAACGTATTTTGAAGGTAAGGAAGAACTTGCAGAAGGGTATGAAGAGGATAATCCTCTGGCCAATGACGCGAACTTCCAGATCTATTTAAATGATGTATCCATGCAAGAGTCGCTGGTTACTTATCTTGAGTCCTTAGATGGAGTGCGAGAGGTTAACCAGTCTGAGATGGCGGCGCATACGCTGACAGATTTTAATGCTTTGATAGCCTATATCTCAATTGCGATTATCATCATTCTTTTGGCGGTATCGATATTCCTGATTAGTAATACGGTCACGGTTGGTATTGCCGTTCGAAAGGAAGAAATCGGAATTATGAAACTGATTGGTGCGACGGACTTCTTCGTCAGAGCGCCGTTCTTATTCGAGGGAATCTTGATTGGAATTGTTGGTTCGATTATTCCGCTTATGATTTTGTTCTTATTATATAAGAAAGTGGTTACATATATTATTGGAAAGTTTTCTTTCCTGAGTGGGATTATGGATTTCTTACCGGCGCATACAGTATTTAGCGTGCTTGTACCGGTGGGGCTGATACTAGGAATAGGAATTGGATTTGTGGGAAGTCGTCTGACCATCCATAAGCACTTAAGGGTATAACACATGTTTAAGCATAAAAAAGATGAAGAAATAGAAAAAGCACCGGAGAGCGAAGTTGAAACTTCTCTTACAAAAGTGGAAGAAGAGCAAGGCCCCGATGCGGAGGAACTGGCTGTCCGCGAGATGGTCGGTAAATCAATGAGAAAGATCGGCTTTATGCAGGGAATTATGCTGGGAATCGTAATCGCGATTGCAGCGTCCATGCTAAGTGGTCTTGTGGTTATGAAAAAGGCAGGAGTGGGGCCGTTTCAGGTAGCTGAGACGACCTCTTCTGCTGATGAGAGTGCGTCATCAGACAGCTCAGCGTCTGTGTCGACTCTGCTTGATAGTGCAACGCAGCAAAAACTGGAAGTACTGTATAAGTACCTCAATCAGTACTATTACCAAGATTTGGATGTGGATGATCTGCAGGAAGGCTTATTTGCCGGATTGTTTGAGGGGTCCGGAGATACCTACACGCGTTACTACACCGCAGAAGAGTATGAGGAACTGCAGGAGACGACCAGCGGAACCTTTTATGGAATCGGAGCTGCGCTGCAGCAGGATGCGACGACAAAGCAGGTAAGCATAGTCAAGATCTATGAAGATTCCGGTGCAGAAGATGCCGGTCTTAAGGTTGGCGATATCATTAAGAGCGCCAATGGACATAAAGCCACCAGCAATGACCTTAGTGATTTTGTACAGTATGTTAGAGGCGAGGAAGGCACTACCGTTGAGCTTGTCATCTATCGTGATGGCGAGGAGATGGAGGTTGAAGTTGAACGTAAAGAGGTGGAAGAAGTCAGCGTATCAAGTGAGATGCTGACGGATGACATTGCGCTGGTAACAATTTCTGAATTTACTTCCGTTACAACGGAGCAATATGAAGAAGAGATGGCGAAGATTAAAAAGAAGGGCGCGAAGGCTGTTGTTTTTGATGTGCGTTCGAATCCGGGCGGCGTCATCACTTCAGTTACGGAAATCTTAGATGAGATTCTGCCGGAAGGAACCGTGGTCTATACAGAAGATAAGGATGGCGAGAGAACAGATTATACTTCGGATGCGGAGAATTATCTGGATATGCCAATTGCCGTTTTGGTAAATGGTTCGAGCGCCAGTGCTTCTGAGATCTTCGCAGGTGCGATTCGCGATTTCGACTATGGTACTTTGATTGGAACGACAACCTACGGAAAGGGAATTGTGCAGACGATTCTTCCATTTACAGATGGCAGCGCTATTAAACTTACGACTGCTACCTATTACACGCCGAGCGGTGAATGCATTCATGAAAAGGGCATTACGCCGGACATCGAGCTTGAGTATGAATATACCGGAAGCGAAGATGAATACGAATATACCAAGGACAACCAGGTTGCCAAGGCAATCAAGGTTCTTGAAAAAGAATTATCAGAGTAATCTGACAAACCTATGGAAAGAGGTGATTAAATGGTTCAGCTTGATGAATTCAAGACACGCCTTCAGGCACTGTTACAACCATGTAATGATTTGAGGGATGCACTTTGACCTTGCGTCTAAGAAAGAGCGGGTTGAAGAATTAGAACGACTGATGGAAGCTCCCGACTTTTGGGAGGATGCGAACAAAGCGCAGACACAGTCAAAAGAGTTAAAAGATTTAAAAGACGATATTGAAACGTTCGACAAGATCGAGACTTCGTATGAAGACATCGAGACCTTGATTGAGATGGGCTATGAGGAGGAAGACGAGAGTCTGATTCCGGAGATTGCCGAGGAATTAGAAGGTCTTGAAAAGACAATCGAAAGCATTCGCATCAAGACGCTCCTTAGCGGAGAGTATGACAAGAGTAATGCAATCGTATCTCTTCATGCGGGCGCAGGAGGAACGGAGTCGTGCGACTGGGCGAGTATGCTGTATCGTATGTACACCAGATGGGCGCAGGATAAAGGATTTGCCGTTACAGTGCTCGATTATCTTGACGGCGATGAGGCCGGGATTAAGTCGATTACATTTGAAGTGGCCGGCACCAATGCTTATGGCTACTTAAAGTCGGAAAAGGGTGTGCACAGACTTGTGCGTATCTCGCCGTTTAATGCGGCCGGCAAGAGACAGACTTCGTTTGTGTCTTGTGATGTCATGCCGGATATTGAAGAAGAGATTGATATTGAGATTAAGGATGATGAGATTCGTGTGGACACGTATCGTTCAAGCGGCGCCGGTGGTCAGCATATTAATAAGACTTCTTCGGCAATTCGAATCACACATCTTCCAACCGGAATCGTGGTACAATGTCAAAATGAACGTTCGCAACATATGAATAAAGATAAGGCGATGCAGATGTTAAAGGCGAAGTTGTATCTTCTTGAGCAGGAGAAAAAAGCGCAGGAAGCACAGGAAATTCGCGGTGAAGTTACTGAGATTGGCTGGGGTAACCAGATTCGCTCATATGTACTGCAACCGTATACGATGGTGAAAGATCACAGGACGAATGCGCAAAATACGAATGCGCAGGCCGTGCTGGATGGAGATCTTGATTTGTTTATCAATGTGTTTTTGGCGCAATCATAAAGAAGAAAAAATGCGTACCGCTACAAAACGGTACGCATTTTTTATGAGTTTTGATTTTTGATGAGCATCTCTTCTACAATGCCGTGCATGTATACACCAAGATGCTTTTTGGTATCCTTATCAAGTTCACCAAGGTCAATTGGCTCACCGTATTCAACGGTAACGCGACAAGGTTTTACATAAGGCAGATGTGCCTCAAAGATTTCACGGGTGCCGGTGATGGCGACAGGGACAATCTTGCACTTGGCTTTTTCTGCCATCTTAAAACTGCCTTCGTGGAACGGAAGTAAGATTGGATCACCTTCCTTGCCACGGGTTCCCTCCGGGAAGATAAAGATGCTAATACCATGCTTTAGATGGTCGACACCTTTTAAGATGCAGCGGAGCGCTGCTTTCATATCGTCGCGGCTCATGAACAGGCAGTACAGACGGTACATCCAGTTCTTAAGAAGCGGGACGCTTTCGATGGAGTCTTTTGCAACGTAGCCAGTCCGCATCTTCATGTGAGAATATGTAATCAGGATGTCGAACCAGCTTCTGTGGTTACCGACGAATAAGACAGCCTCATCGGTAGGGATGTGTTCCTTGCCAATGATGTTTTGCTTTACACCGCAGATCTTAAGGATGCAGCGAAATGCCCATTGGACAAAGTGCAGGCACCGTAGATCGGAGGCTTCCTGATTATGTTTGGCACGTAGCCATTCGATGAATAATACGGGAATTGCCAGGACTAAGAACAGGATTGCAAATAAGAATCCGAAGAATGTTCTAATCATAAACTAACCTCTTTGTTTTATATTTTGTTATAGTTTAGCATACTTTGAAATAGAAAAAAAGGAGACGAACAAGCGCACTTAACTTCGGTGGCAGGCGAAAGCTATGAGTGTATCCTGATTTACAAGATATAGTGGGAATGAAAATGCAAGCAAGACGAAATGTTGTGATTCGCCTTAACTAACTGTTGACTTAAGTGCATAAAAGTGGTACCATATATACAGAATTCATAAAAGTAAGAGAGTGGGGTATATAATATGTCTAATTCTGATTTTTGCAGAGTGCGTGAATCGGTACGATCACAGTTAGGGAGCAAAGTAATGATTAAACAGGATCGCGGAAGAAATCGCATCGAGATTCAAGAAGGCGTTCTTCAGAATGCATATCCAAGCGTATTTACAATTCTTATTGAGAATCGCAGAAATGCAAATCCGCCGCAGTTATTATCCTTTAGTTATACAGATATCATTACCAAAGAGATTCGAATGAAGCTTTGCTAGTGTGAACGACAAGCCGTCTGTCAGACAAATCTGTTTGGCAGAGGGCTTTAATTATTGAATGAATTATTGTATAATGGCATGAGTATGGTTAGCGCCACATTGGTGGGTAGTTTTTGGCGTTAGGGAAAAGGTTTTTAAGGAGAATGACAAGATGAAACTGATTAATACAGAAGATGCGGTAGGCCATGTATTATGCCATGATTTAACGCAGATTATTCCGGGTGTAACAAAAGACGCAGTGTTCCGTAAGGGACATGTTGTAACCGAAGAAGATATTCCGGTATTGCTTTCCATTGGGAAGGAACATCTTTATGTTTGGGAAAAGCAAGAGGGAATGCTGCATGAAGATGAAGCGGCAGAGATCTTATACGGGATGTGTAAGAATGACAATCTTGTACCGTCAGAGACGAAGGAAGGCAAGATTGAGATTAAGGCGGGAATCGACGGACTGTTTAAAGTAGATACCGAGCGCCTTATGAAGCTTAATATGATCGGCGAGATGATGATTGCATCGCGCCATGGCAATTTCCCGGTTAAGAAGGGGGATAAGCTGGCAGGCACCAGAATTATTCCGCTTGTAATAGAAGAAGAGAAGATGCGAAGAGCGCAGCAGGCGGTTGGAGATGAACCGCTGATGGAGCTTTTACCATTTGGTCATAAAAAGGCTGCTATCATTACGACGGGTAGCGAAGTGTTCAAAGGACGCATTGAGGATAAATTTGGACCGGTCATTCGAAAGAAACTTGGAGAGTATGATGTAGAAGTACTTGGCCAGTCAATTATGGATGACAAGCAAGAAGAGATTACGAAAGAGATCTTGAAGTGGATTGATCAGGGAGCAGACATGATTGTCTGTACAGGTGGAATGAGCGTAGATCCTGATGATACTACTCCAAGTGCAATTAAAGGAACAGGAGCTGAGATTATCTCATATGGTGCACCGGTTCTTCCGGGAGCAATGTTCCTGCTTTCTTATTACAAGGGAAGTATTCCGATTATGGGACTTCCGGGATGCGTAATGTACGCAGCCAGAACAATTTTTGATTTGGTACTGCCAAGAGTGATGGCGGGTGAGATTTTAGATCAGGAGGAACTGGCAAAATACGGACATGGCGGACTGTGTCTGGGTTGCGAGGAATGTACATTCCCGAACTGCGGATTCGGAAAAGCCTAGGTAAGGAAAGGGTTAAGAATGAAGCGAAGAAAGGTTAAGGCAAGAAATAAGATAGTTTCGGCGGTTGCCGTTGCGGCACTTGCAATGGCTCCATTGTCGGGAACCACGGCAATGGCATCGGCAATCTCAGAGGCACAAGATAAGATTGATGATGCGCAGGATAGTCTGGATGATGTAACGAATGATATCTCGGATATCGAGTCGGAACAAAGCGAACTGCAAAGCGAGATTGAATCACTCGATGCAGAGCTTGTGAATCTGCTCGTAGATATGGACGTGCTCAAGGATGAGCTTGCAGATAAGAATGAGGAACTTGAGCAGGTAAAAGAGGATCTTGTTGCTGCACAGGAAAAAGAAGATGCGCAGCATGACGATATGTCCAAACGAATTCAGTTTATGTATGAATCCGGTGACAATTCACTGCTGACATCTATCTTAGAGTCACAGTCACTAGCAGAAGTGCTGAACAAGATTCAGTATTATTCAGACGTCTATGATTATGACCGTGACTTACTAGAAGAATATCAGGAGACGAAGAACGAGGTTGCGTCTTTGAAGGAAAGCGTAGAATCCGAGAAGGCGGAATTAGAAGAGATGCAGGCGCAATATGAAGAACAGGAAGAAAGCCTGAACACCATGATTGCGGAAAAAGAAGGTCAGGTTAGCGATTTTGCAACGCAGCTTGCTGAGGCTAAGGAACTTGCATCGAAGTATAAATCAACAATTTCACAGCAGAATGCTGTAATTAAGGCGGAACAGGAAAAGGCGGCAGCAGCTGCAGCAGCAGAAGCATCAAGTTCTTCAAGCTCATCAAGCAGTTCAAGCTCGTCAAGTTCATCGAGCTCTTCGAGCAGTTCAAGCTCGTCAGGCTCATCGAGTTCATCGAGCTCATCCGGAAGCAGCGATCCGGGTTACTCTTCAAGTGTAAGCGGATCTGCGGTTGTAAACTATGCGCTCTCATTTGTTGGTAATAAATACGTCTGGGGCGGAACCGATCCGAATACAGGAGCGGATTGTAGTGGATTTACACAGTATGTATATAAGCATTTTGGAATCTCGCTTCCGAGAACTTCGAGTGCACAGCGTTCAGCAGGAAAGGAAGTCAGCTATGCGAATGCGAAAGCCGGCGACTTAATCTGTTATAGCGGACATGTAGCAATCTACATGGGAAATGGATGCATCGTTCATGCATCGAATTCAAAGACCGGAATCATATCCGGAACATCCGCAACATATAGAACGATTCTTTCAGTGCGACGCGTACTGTAGAATGATAGATAAAAGGAGATGAACAGGCTCATGCAGATGGAGCAATTACAAAAAGACATGATCGCAGCCATGAAGGCGAAGGATAAGCCGAGAAAAGACGCTATCTCTTCTGTTGTATCTGCGGTTAAGAAAGTGGCAATCGATGAAGGTTGCAGAGATGACATCAAGGAAGAACTTGTTGACAGAGTGATCTTGAAGGAATTGAAATCCGTAAAGGAGCAGATTGATACCTGCCCGGCGGACAGAGAAGACTTAAAAGCGGAATATCAGTTCCGATATGACGTTATTAATGAATATGCACCTCAGCTTATGAGTGAAGACGAAGTAAGAGCAGTGTTAACTGAGAAATTTGCAGATGTGATTGCAACCAAGAACAAAGGCCAGATTATGAAGGCTGTTATGGCAGAACTTAAAGGTAAGGCTGACGGCAAGGTAATCAATCAGGTTGTATCGCAGCTGTGTCAGTAGTGATTGGGAATACGTTTTTTGATGAGATTAAAGAAAACGAAATCAAAACCGAATCGGATAAAGATCATGAGATATTGGCAGTTTGCGATTATCCTTGCGATTGTCGCAACTGCCCTTTATATTTATATCCGGAATAATCATATTGGACAAAATAAGGTATTTGATGTATCTTCTCATATGGATGAAACTGTTGTGACGGTGGATGGGAAAGACCTTACGATGACCGATATCATGTTCTACATAACCTACGAGGAAAATCAGGTAGAACAAAAGGCGAAGGTGTATAATCCGAAGGATACGAATCAGTATTGGAACCTTCATGTGAATGGGAAGTTCGTTCGCTTAGAGGCACAGGACTACATCATTGAGATGGCGGTGCACGATGAAATCTTCTACACGAAAGCGGTAGAAGAAGAGCTGGAGTTAAGTGCGAACGACCAGGAATATCTTGACGCGAAGGAAAGCGACTTCTGGGATGATTTGGATGATGAGCAGTATGAGAATTTAGAGCGGCTGTCGATTACAAAAGAGCAGCTAAACGAAGCGATGTTTCGGGCGACGCTTGCACAAAAATACCAGGAACAGCTGCAGGAAGAAGGCAGCAGTGAATATGATTTTGATGACTACAACGCCGATGGGTATGCATATGAACAGATTTTAGAAAGCGAGCATACCTACAGTGTAAACGAAGAACTCTGGGACGAGGTTTCCATTGGAAATGTCACGTATACACATGGCGCTGAATATAATAGATAAGAGGTTATAAGATGGCAGAAAAGCTTGGAAGAAACGATCCGTGTTGGTGTGGTAGCGGAAAGAAGTACAAAAAGTGTCATGAGGCATTTGACGAGAAGATTGAAGTGTTCAGACAGCAAAAGAAACTGGTGCCTCCAAGAAGCATCATTAAGACACCGGAGCAGATTGAAGGAATTAAGGAAAGTGCGAAGATCAACATTGCAGTGCTTGATTACGTCGCAGAGAACATCAAGGTTGGCATGAGTACGGAAGAAGTCAATACTCTGGTACATGAAAAGACGGTGGAGATGGGAGGCATTCCGGCGCCGCTCGACTTTGAAGGATATCCAAAGAGCGTGTGTACCTCTATTAACGATGAGGTGTGTCACGGTATTCCGTCGGAAGATATCATCTTACAGGACGGAGATATCGTCAATGTGGATGTATCGACCGAGTATAATGGGTATTTTTCCGATTCTTCGAGAATGTTCCTCATTGGAAATGTAAGCGAAGAGAAGAAAAAACTTGTGCAGGTGACAAAAGAATGCGTAGAGCTTGGTCTTAAGCAGGTAAAGCCGTGGGGATTCCTTGGTGATGTTGGCGCAGCGGTCAACGAGCATGCGAAGAAGAACGGATACACAGTTGTGCGTGAAATCGGTGGTCATGGAATCGGACTGGAATTTCATGAAGAGCCATGGGTTGGATTTACAACTCGACCGGGAACTAGAATGCTGATGGTTCCGGGGATGTGCTTTACGATTGAGCCAATGGTCAACATGGGTAAAGCAGATATCTATGTGGACGATGAGAATGGCTGGACGGTATACACAGAAGATGGTCAGCCGTCTGCGCAGTGGGAGATTCAGGTTGTCGTAACAGAAGATGGAGCTGAGGTAATCAGCTGGTAATAAGAAGCAAAAAGGTATGAGTAGTTTTGGTGCGATTAAAAAAAGCAACAAGATTGGTCATACTTTTTTGTTCTTAAGGAAATCTTAAAAAGAATAGACAGCGGTTGTTAAAATGCCGCCGGTAGAATAAACATATGATTAATCATAAGGAGAATTGAGATTATGAATCAGATTTTAGTAGTAGATGATGAACAGGATATTCGAAATGCACTGCGCATTTACCTGGAAAGCGAAGGGTACCGGGTACTCGAAGCAAAGGACGGAAAAGAGGCGGTGGAAACAGTCAAAAATGGACAGATTGATCTGGTCTTGTTAGATGTCATGATGCCGGTGATGGATGGCATCAGTGCGATGGCGAAGATGAGAGAACATTCGAACGTTCCGATTATCATGCTGACTGCTAAGGGCGAAGATACCGATAAGGTGCTGG
This sequence comes from Eubacterium sp., assembly GCA_024690665.1. Lineage (GTDB taxonomy): Bacteria > Bacillota > Clostridia > Lachnospirales > Lachnospiraceae > Eubacterium_C. The sequence continues at coordinate 91,467 of JAILOU010000018.1, read as the reverse complement.
GGTTAAATGTCGGCGCAGACGACTACGTGACAAAACCATTTAACCCGGTGGAACTTCTTGCCAGAGTAAAGTCACAGATTCGACGCTACACAAAACTTGGCGACGCGCTTGGCGCGGCTTCGGAAGAAAGCCGTGTTTATGTGGTCGGCGGCATTGAACTAAATGACATCAGCAAGCAGGTGACACTTGACGGGGAAAAGGTTTCGCTGACCCCGCGCGAATATGACATTTTAAAATTCATGATGGAGCATCCGGGTCAGGTGTTTTCGCCAAAACAAATCTATGAGCAGGTGTGGAACGATCCGGCCTACGGTGCGGAGAATACCGTTGCGGTACATATTCGGCATCTGCGGGAGAAGATTGAGTATGACAGTGCCAATCCGAGGCACCTTGTAGCGGTGTGGGGCCACGGCTACAAGATGGAAAAGTAAAAAGGAGCATATGAGTATGAAAATGAAAAATACATGGGTACGCGCAATTGCAATTGTGGTGTGTATCCTGATTGCGGTAGTGGGAGCCATGAGTATTGCATTGCTAGCAATACTGCAAAGCACCGGGGTTTATTCCATGTCGAGTGCGAGTACATCGACGCAGTGGTATAACGAAGCCAAAGAGCGTACAGCTCAGTTGCTGCTATATGAGAATAACCCTGCAAGTGAAGAAGATTATCAAAAATCCACATTGGAAGATCTAGGGATTCGGTTTGGTGTCATTAAGACAGATAATGGCGCTTTGACAGACGATATGCTTGACGATCCTGGTCAGTATGTCTATTCGACTCTGGAAGATACAGATTATGACGATGTTACGCAGCTAGACACCTATCTTCTTGAGTGGGGAGAGATGACAATGAGCGTTCCGGTGGAATATTTCTATGAAGATTCACAGGTGAGCCATGGCGATGAGTCCATGGAGGATGAAACGGTAGCCGGATTCGCTTTCGACTCATTAGCGGATATGTTATATATCTGTGTAGGAGATCAGTATTTCGAAACAGAAGCTTACGCGGCAAGTGCTAAAGAAGTTAAAGAGTGGAATAGCAATATTGTAACCTTGAAGTATGAGACGAGAAAAAAAGGTAAGCAAAATCAGCTGAAAGTGGGGAATTCTTATCATTCGACTTACGATGGAAGCGAGTACCTGTATTTTAGCCTTGATGATGGTGAGTACGCAGTGGCAGCGGAGGATGTTGCGAGCGTTTCGGAGGTTAATGAAATAAAAGGTTTAACTTATGATGACGGATGGATTGCCGGACTGAAGCAGTACACGGATGATGAGCTGTATATCACAGGTGGGTACAGAAGGGATTCATCAGTGGAAACCTATGCAGTTGTATTTGCAGATGCAAATGGCCTTAAAAACCGCACAGCATCGATGAAAACATATGATTATTTTGCACAGGCGAATTTCCTGGAAAGTATGTCTGAACATGGAAGAATCGTGCTTCCGTTTGTGATTGTAGCATGCCTGGTAGTTGGCGTACTGATCTTCACCGTCTTGGTGCGCTCTGCAGGAGAACGGGGTGACCGGGATGAAGTGGTGCCGCGTACGATTGACGCACTTCCAATGGATGTATTTACCGTGCTTAGCTTTATCGGAATCTGCGTTGGCGTGATACTGTTCTCGACATTTTCAAAATGTTCCGGAGCATCTGCTGTTGTGCTGATGTGTATCACCGTTGCACTTGTGGCGTGGCTGATTATTGCCTGGGCAATGAGTTTAGCGGTGAATCGAAAGCTGCACAGACTCTGTAAGCGGTCTTTAATTGGAAGACTGGTGATGCTGGTAACACAAAGTCAGTTAAACGCACAGCAAAAGGCTACGCTCGCACAGATCAAAGGACCGGTGTGGTTTATCTTTAGCGTATTTGTTGTGCTGGAGATAATCGGAAGCGCATTTTTTTATAACTCTGATCTTTGGGGAGTGTTCTGGTTGCTTTGGCTGGTAGAGAAGATTATCTTCATCGTACTGCTTAGCATCATCTTAAAACAGTACGCAGCACTTCGCGTTGCAGCGCAGGAGCTGGCACTTGGAGATATTGCTTATCAGGTAGATACTGCGAAGATGTATCCGGGACTTGCCGCTCATGGAAATGATTTAAATCATATTGCCGAGGGTCTGCAAAGCGCTGTTGCGGACAGGATGCGTTCGGAGAGAATGAAGACGGAGCTGATTACAAATGTATCGCATGATATTAAGACGCCGCTGACCTCGATTATCAACTATGTGGACCTTCTTAGTAAGGAAGAACTGGATAACGAAAATGCACGTCAGTACTTAGAAGTGCTTTCCAGACAGTCAGACAGGCTAAAAAAATTAATTGAGGATCTTTTGGAAGCTTCAAAGGCTTCGACCGGCAACATCAAGATTGATTTTGAAAGGCTTCATGTAGGCGTCATCTTAACCCAGGTTGTGGGCGAGTTTGAAGAGCGCCTTCAGACAAAGGGAATTACCTTAAGAGTGCAAGAGACCAATCCGGATACGGAGATTATGGCGGATGTCAGACATCTTTGGAGAGTCTTTGACAATCTGATGACCAACATTAATAAATACGCGCAGGAGCAGACCAGAGCTTATATCAATCTCGCAGAAGAAGATGGAGAAGTGGTCATTACATTTTTAAATACTTCCAGGGAAGAACTCAACATCTCTGCAGATGAGCTGATGGAGCGATTCGTGCGCGGTGATGAGTCCCGTAACACTGAAGGAAGCGGACTTGGACTTGCGATTGCGAGATCTCTTACCGACCTTATGCAGGGGCATATGGATATTGAGATTGAAGGGGATTTATTCAAAGTGATTTTGAAGTTCCCGATTGCCGAAGCAGTTACACAGACGATGTAAAGGAAACTCCCACAAGTTACTTCTTGTGTGCTATAATAAGCGCAGTGAGTAGGAGAGGTAACAGGAGGGACATATACAGATGAACGATCTATTGAGAAACATATTGATTACCGTTATCTTGATTGCGATTGTGGCGCTGATCGGACTTGGAATCTGGAAGATGCTTGTGCGATATGCCGAGAAGCATCATACGATGGACGAGAACACGTCGACGGATGAAGATACGGAAGGTGCTGCAAGCGATGTATCGATGATTGATCTTGGTACATGCGTGGCAATGATGGAAGAATAAAAAGACAGGGCACAAAAACGCTAGGTTTTTGTGCCTTTTTTACTTACTGAATCGATGTTACGGTATAACCGGCATCGGTTACGGCTTTTGTCAGTACATCATCGCTGACGTCGGCGCTAAGTTCGCATACGGCATTGTCTTTTTCGTGACTTGCCACAGCGCTTACACCGTCGATTGCGTTGAGTGCTTCGTTAACGCGTGCCTCGCAGTGCGGACACATCATTCCCTCAATACCAATTGTCTTAGTCATGACAGGTTCCTCCTTTTGTAATTTGTGTATATCGATCAGGTCGAGGATTTTATGTTTGGCGTCCTCGCCCGGAGCGAGCTTTAAGTAGCGGGTGTCGTGCTGCTTGCTATGAATTTTGGTAAGGTTCAGCCGGAGTGCATTGCTGACAACGCAGACACTTGAAAGGCTCATGGCAGCAGCGCCGAGCATTGGATTTAGTTTAAGGCCAAAGGCCGCGTAGTAACAGCCGGCGGCAATCGGAATGCCGATGACATTGTAGAAGAAGGCCCAAAACAGATTCTGGCGAATATTTCGAAGAACCTGGCGACTTAGGCGAATCGCTGCGCTGACATCCGGCAGCTGATTCTTCATTAGAACAACGTCGGCAGCGTCGATGGCGATATCGCTTCCGGCTCCAATCGCTACGCCAACATGAGCGCTGGTAAGAGCGGGTGCATCGTTGATACCGTCTCCGACCATCATGACATGGCCGATTTCTTTTAAGGCACGGATGATGCTTTCTTTCTCATCCGGTTTCACCTGAGAGATTACATGGTCAACGCCGGCCGCTTCTCCAATGGCGCTTGCCGTCAGCTGCTGGTCGCCGGTCAGCATAATGACCTGCATGCCCATGCGCTTTAAGTCTGCGATTGCTTCGCGGGAAGTGTCGCGGATGACATCGGCCACAACAATCATGCCTAAGAATTTACGCTCGGTCGCAAAGTACAAGGCGGTCTTCCCTTCTTTTGATAAGGTTTCGGCTTTTTGCTGCAGTGCATCCGGCACTTTAGCGTATCTTCGAATCAGTTCTAAGTTACCACCGTAGCAGGTAATGCCATCAATCTTGGCGCGAATTCCGTAGCCGGATAAGGTTTCGTAGTCGGTCACTTCATGTCCTTCTAAAGAAGGCAGATTCTCGTAGGATAAGATTGCCTGGGCAAATGGATGCTCACTTCGATCTTCTAATAATCCTGCCGTCGTAAACAGCTCAGCGGAAGTGACGCTATCTGCAAGGATTTCGTCTGTTACCTGCGGCGTTCCGTTTGTGATGGTTCCGGTCTTATCAAGCACAATAATCTGCGTCTTACCGGTGGATTCTAGGATGGCGGCCGTCTTAAATAAGATACCGTTTCGGGCGCCGATTCCATTGCCAACCATGATGGCTACCGGCGTTGCAAGACCGAGTGCACACGGGCAACTGATTACAAGAACGGAGATGGCTCTTGATAAGGCAAATGAAAACTCCTGTCCAACCAAAATCCAGATAACAAAAGTGATAATGGCAATTGTAATTACCGATGGCACGAAGATGCCGGATACCTTGTCTGCTGCGCGGGCAATCGGTGCCTTGGTGGCAGCGGCGTCGCTCATGAGTGAAATAATCTGAGAGAGTGTGGTGTCTTGTCCGACTCTGGTTGCTTCGCAGGTCAGGTAGCCACTCTTTAAGATGGTAGCACTTGAGACGATGTTTCCGTCTTCTTTTTCAACCGGAAGAGATTCGCCGGACAGTGCCGACTCATCTACGCTTCCGCTTCCTGAGAGCACGCGTCCGTCAACCGGAATGGATTCACCGGCGCGCACGATAAAGGTATCGCCTGTCTTAACCTGCTCAATCGGTACGGTTGTCTCCACGCCGCCGATGATAATGGTGGCAGTCTTAGGTGCAAGGTTCATAAGACCCTTTAAAGCATCGGTAGTACGGCCTTTGGATATGGCCTCTAAGAACTTGCCGATGGTAATCAGTGTTAAGATCATGGCTGCCGATTCAAAGTAGAACTCATGCATATACTGCGTGATGGCTTCGTTATCGCCGGTAAGGTAGGCGCCGCTCATAGCGAAGAGTGCATATAAGCTGTAGACATAAGAAGCCGTTGCACCGAGTGCTACTAAGGTGTCCATATTCGGGCTGCGGTGAAACAGCGAGGTGTAGCCGCCTATAAAGAACTTCTGGTTAATGACCATAACCAGTGTGGTAAGCAGCAGCTCATAGAGGCCCATGGCGAGATGATTGTCTGCCATAGCCTGCGGAAGCGGCCAGTTCCACATCATGTGTCCCATCGAAACATACATCAAAGGAAGCAGAATAATAATAGAAGAAATCAGTCTTCGCTTGATGATTGGGATGTCTTTGTTTTCTAAGGAAGAAGCATCCGGTGTGGAAGCCGCAGTATCGGCAGCACCCTTTTCACTGGCGCCATAGCCGGCTTTTTCAACGGCTTCAATAATAGCCTCTACGGAGGCGTCTCCTTCTACATTCATAGAGTTTGTCAAAAGGCTTACGGCAGCTTCGGTAACACCGTCCACCTTATTGACAGCACTCTCGACACGGGCGGAGCAGGCAGCACAGCTCATGCCGGTTACGTCAAATTGTTTCATATCTATCGCTCCTAGTTCTTCATTAATTTTTGAAGTACTGTGACCAGTTCGTCGATGACTTCATCGTTCCCGTCTTTGATATCGTGAATCACACAGCTTCGGATGTGATTTTCCAATAACTTGTTATTAAAACTTGCAACTGCCGAAGAGATGGCAGACATCTGGGTTAAGATATCGATGCAGTACGTATCGGATTCAAGCATCTTCTTAACGCCGCGAACCTGTCCTTCTATACGGCTTAAACGGTTCATGAGATCTTTGTATTCTTTCTCACTGCGAACCTTGGTGCGTTCGGTGCAGCATGGTTTAGTTTCGCTCATAAGGTCACTTCCTTTCGTTCTTTGTCGACTTAAGATACCCCGAGGGGGTATGTGTTGATGAAACTAACTATATACCCCTAGGGGGTATTTGTCAAGTGGCGGAAATGTAATATAATAGAAGGCAACAACGAAATTGGATGGAGAACTTAGTTATGATAGAACAACAGGTAATACAAAGAGTGCTGGACAAAGCAGCCTCAACAGGAGCCGATTATGCAGAGCTATTTGCGGAAAAGACCGCGCAGCATACGCTTGGCATGTCGGGTTCAAAAGTAGATAAGGTGACAGACAGTGTGATTAGCGGTGTCGGAATCCGCGTGTTTAAAGGCGTAAAAAGTGTATATGGAAGCACGAGCTTTTTGGATGAGAAGTCTTTGATGGAACTTGCAGGGCAGGTGGCAGACGCCATCTCACAGGGCAGCAGTGTGCTTGATATTCATTTGACGCCGCAGCTTGTGATGGATCATCATCTGGTGGAGATCTCACCTGCGGATGCACCGAAGACGGAGAAGCTTGATTTGTTAAAGGAAGCTTACTTTGCAGCGAAGGATTATCACGATGTAATCGATCAGGTGCAAGGTTCCTTTGCCGATCAGGACAGACAGATTCTGATTGCGAACTCTGAAGGACTTCTTACGATGGACCGCCAGCAAAGAAGTCGTATCAGAATTGAAGCAACGGCTTCTAAGAAGGGCGAGAAGCAGTCGGGCGTGTTTGCTCCGGGAAGTCGTATGGGGCTTGAATTCTATCAGGAGATGAAACCTTCTTATATCGGAGAGCGCGCGGCAAAGCAGGCGCTGACATTAATTGATGCGGATTATTGTCCGGCCGGCAAGATGACCGTGGCAATCGAGCATGGATTCGGCGGCGTTATCTTCCATGAGGCATGTGGACATTCTTTGGAGGCATCATCAGTAGCAATCGGCCAGTCCGGATTTGCCGGTAAGCTTGGTCAGCAGATTGCCAATGAGAAGGTAACGGCCATTGACGACGGAGCAATCCCGAATGCCTGGGGCTCGTTAAATATTGATGATGAAGGTACGAAGACGAAACGCAACGTCTTAATTGAACATGGAATCTTAAAAGGCTATATGGTCGATAAGTTAAATGGCCGTCGTATGGGAATGGAATCGACGGGAAGTTCTCGCCGTGAAAATTATCTGTATGCGCCGACTTCTCGTATGACCAATACCTTTATTGACAACGGTCCGGATAAGAATGAGGATATCATTGCTTCTATGGACTATGGCCTGTACGCTAAGGATATGGGCGGCGGTTCCGTGAATCCGGTAACCGGTGAATTCAACTTCGCCGTGCGAGAAGGTTACATCGTAAGAAATGGTAAGATCTGCGAGCCGGTAAGAGGTGCATCGCTTATCGGTAAGGGAACAGAAATCTTAATGAATATCGATATGGTCGGACAAAATCTGCTTCGTGCGCAGGGCATGTGCGGCGCTTCAAGCGGAAGCATCCCAACCGATGTTGGGCAGCCGCTGATTCGGGTTTCATCGATTACGGTAGGAGGACGTTAACATGCAGTATCAGGAATTTAAACAGGCTGTCATTGCTGCAGCTAAGGCAGCAGGGCTTACAGAATATGAACTTTATTATGCGCAGGACAAGAGCGTGGAAGTGGAGACGCTTTTGACTGAAGTGGATAAATACATGACATCGGATTCGGCCGGTGTATGCTTTCGCTGCATCCATCAAGGAAAGATGGGATATGCTTCGACGGAATTATTTGAAGAAGAGCAGGCCGGGCTTCTGGTGAAAGACGCCATGGAGAATGCGCTGCTTATAGAGGAAGAGTCAGAGAACTTTATCTATGCCGGAGGAGATGCATATCCGCAGATAGAAGTAAAGCAGCGTGAGGCAGCGCAGACCAGGGAGCTGATGGACGTCGCTACCCGGATGCAAAAGTATCTGTTTGACAAGGATGAAAGAATCAGCCAGGGAACGCAGTCCATGACCGCGACAGGCGGCGGGACGGTAGCCATCTATAATTCCAATGGCATTGACCTTGAAAATACCTACGAGTACGACATGATTGTGACGGTTCCGATTATCGTGGAAGGTCAGGAGATGTACAATGCCGTGGAGTATGAGATGGGATCTCTTGGTGAGATGCATCCACAGGAAGTGGCGAATAAAGCATATGACAAATGTGTTCGCACCATTGGTGCTACGCCGATTCCTTCCGGAAATTATCCGGTGGTCTTCGAGCGCAGAACGATGCAGGCGCTGTTGGCAAACTTTTCGACAATCTTTTGCGCAGATAAGGTGCAGAAGGGACTTTCGCTTTTAAAGGATAAGCTGGATGAAAAGATTGCGGCGCCTCTTATTACCATTATGGATAATCCGATGTATGAGGGCGGACTGATTCGCCGGACATTTGACGATGAAGGTGTTCCTGCACAGAAAAAAGCGGTTGTACAAGATGGCGTTTTAAAAACATTTTTATATGACTTAAAGAGCGCGGCCAAGGATAAGGTGAAGAGTACGGGAAATGCAGCGAAGGCCGGTTATAACGGCGCAGTGATGGTACGTCCGAGCCAGATGTATATGGAGCCGGGCGAGATGACATTTGACGAGCTTCTTAGTGAGGCGAAGGATGGCGTTGTCGTAACGCAGATTAACGGTATGCATGCCGGCGCTGATACGACGAGCGGTGATTTTTCGCTGAATGTACAGGGCTATCGCATTACAGATGGTAAGGCCGGTGCGCCGGTGAACCAGATTACGGTAGCCGGTAATTTCTATGAGATGCTTGAGAACATTGTAGCAGTCGGTGACGACCTAGAGATGGGAATTCCAAAGGGAAGCTCCATCTTTGGCGCGCCTTCTGTGCTGGTAAAAAGCATGGCAATTGCAGGTGAATAGCAGATGGTAAAACCGGAAGATTTATTGAATATTAATTATTATAAGAAGGAGCCATTCTCGGGAAGCGATACGTCGATGCGCTATTATATTCGTAAGAAGACGGTTGAAGAAGAGGATGTGCTTGAGGCGTTTGTCTATCCGCAGCCCTATAGCTTTGAGGCGACGCCGGATGAAGAAAAAGTGTCGAAAGAATTTGCATTTTCCAATGATGGATTGGCGCAGCTTGCCGATTGGTTAAATGAAATGCATGTAAACTACGAGTAGTACAGATTGGAATTTGGAAAGATGATTACATATGATTTACAAAAGAGAGGAAAGGAAGCCCTATACGTATTCCTCTATCGAAGTATTCGCGATGATGTGCTAAACGGCACCATCCATCCGCATGAAAAACTGCCGTCGAAGCGTGCACTTGCAGAGCACCTGGGCGTGTCGGTTATCACGGTGGAAAATGCCTACGCACAGCTCGTGACGGAAGGATATATCTATTCGCAAAAGGCGAAGGGATTTTATGCAAATAAGGTAGAAGCAGAGGTCAAGGAAAAGGCGACAAAGTCGGAGTATCTTGAGGAGAAGAAGCACTGGGAAGAGATGGAAGAAGAAGACCATGAGTACCTGATTGACTTTAAGGCCAATAAGAGTTCCCTGACGCATTTTCCGGCGTCAATCTGGGCGAAGAAGGTACGCGAGGTGATGTCACTTCAGGATGAGGAGCTTCTTAAGACGGTTCCGTATAACGGCTTGTTTGTGCTTCGAAAAGCGATTGCGGAGTACTTGTATCGCTTTCGCGGGCTCGAGGTCTATCCGAACCAGATTGTCATCGGTGCAGGAACGGAGTATTTGTACGGGCGTCTGATGCAGATTTTTGACAAGAATACGATTATGGCGATTGAAGATCCGGGATACAAAAAGTTCTCGGATATCTCAAGGAGCTGTGGAATCTCGTGGCGCTATATCCCGATTGATGATAGCGGGATGCGCGTGGATATGCTAAAAGAGTCCGGAGCGAGCGTGGTGCATGCGTCTCCGGGTAACCACTTTCCGACCGGTATTATCATGCCGGTTGCAAGAAGACAGGAGCTTCTTAGATGGGCGAAGGAAAAGGATGAGCATTATATTGTGGAAGACGATTATGACTGTGAGCTTCGATACACCGGTAAGATGATTCCGACTTTATTTGCCAAGGATGATTCGGAAAGCGTGATCTATATGAATACATTTTCCAAGTCGCTGGTGCCGTCGATTCGAATCAGCTATATGGTGCTTCCGAAAAAACTGATGCATCGCTACCAGGATTCGCTTAGTTTTTATTCATGTACGGTGTCTAGTTTTGAGCAGATGGCGCTTGCAAAATTCATCTCTGAGGGTTATTTTGAGCGGCACATCAATCGCATGAAGAATCATTACAAGGCGCAAAGACATGAGATCTTAAAAGCATTTTCAGAATCTGACCTTATGAAGATTGCGACGATTCAGGAGAACAATGCCGGTACGCATTTTCTTTTGAAAGTGAAGACCGAGCTTAGCGATGAAGAGATTCGCCAGCGTTCGATGAAAGAAGACATGTTTTTAGCGCTGCTTAGTGATTACTGTACGATTCCGCAGGAAAAGTGGGAGAATACAATCGTCATTAATTACGCAAGTATCGAAAAAGAGAAGATTCAGCTTGCGGTCAGTTTACTGGAGAAAATCTTTGAAACTGACCTTATAAAAAAATAACGCACTGAATATTCAAACAATACCATATTGTGGCTATAATACTCATGTAACAAACCTTGATTGCTACGAGCACATGGGTGGAAACATGAGCATCCTTTATAGGGAAGGTGCACGCTTGTAGTAAGAGGGAATGTATATCTTTCCAATAATATTCGGACACATCTTGTGTTCTAACCATCAACCAAGAAGGACTTCCGCTTAGGCGGGAGTCTTTTTTGTTGCGGAATTTTGTGCAGGGAGTAAAAAAGAGGTTTTGCATATCGGGGAATCCTTCGATATAATAGGGAATGTGGAATGAAAAGTTAGGAGAAAAGCTTATATGAAAATGAAAAAAATTACGGCAATGATTCTTGCCGGTGCGATTGCGCTGACGGGGGTATGCGCAGGAGTTGGTACAACACAAGAAACGCAAGCGAAGACAACGGCTTCAGACGCGGTAGATGATGAGGACGCGAACAGCTGGCGCTATGAAAACGGAGAGTTGATTGAAAGTGCCTCAACAGAGACAACGCTTAGCGTTCCGACATTGTCGTCATTTAATAAAGCGGCAACGGCATCAACAAGTTCTACGCTTACAATACCGACAGCTGACTATACGGGAATTGATGTCAGCAAGTGGCAGGGGAGTATTAGCTGGTCTAAAATCGCGGATTCATCGGATGTAGACTTTGCCATTATTCGATGCGGATATGGTTCGAATTCTACTGACAATGATGATACCTATTGGGAAACCAATGCAGATGCGTGTGAAGAGGAGGGAATTCCATATGGAGTGTACCTGTATTCGCATGCAACGACAAAGTCAGAACTAAAGGATGAAATTGCACATATCGTAAGACTGGTGAAGGGACATAAGATTGACCTCCCAATCTATCTGGATATGGAAGACAGCGATATTACCGATGCGTGCTCAGCATCTGAAATCAGTGAGCTTGCATCTTACTATGTTAAGACAATGCAGTCTAAGGGCTATAAAGCAGGAATCTATGCAAGCTTGTACTGGTGGTATGCATATCTGGATGATTTTGCTACGACGAGCAACAGTTCTTATCACTGGGTAGCGCAGTATGGAACTTCTTATTGTGCATACGCAGATGAAGATCTTGTGGAAGCGTATGGTAAGTCCTGGGCGACTTATAATTCAAAGCATTACTATGAGAGTTGGCAGTATTCCAGTACTGGTTCCGTCAGCGGTATCTCCGGTAATGTTGATATGAATTACTGGTATGGTTCTTTAAAACTTGCGAACTTAAAGACGTGTTCGAATTCTTCAAGCGGAGTATCGCTAGAGTGGAAGACAGTTAAGAGTGCGAAAAAGTACTATGTCTACCGTAAGGTGAAGGGCGGAAGCTATAGCAAGATCGCGACAACGACAAGCACCTCTTATGTCGATAAGACGGCAAAGTCCGGAACAACCTATATCTATAAGATTAAATACAAGACCAAGAGTGGCGTAAAAGGATATGGTTCTAAAAAAACGATTACCTATCTGAAGAAGCCGACAATCAGCAGTGTGACGAACAAATCAAGTTATGTATCTGTAAAATGGTCGAAGAGTAGCGGTGCAACAAAGTATTATGTTTATCGTAAGACGGGAAGCGGTAGCTACAAGAAGATTGCAACCGTTAAGAATGCAACTTCTTATAAGGACAAGACTGCGGTCAACGGAACGACTTATACCTATAAGGTAAAAGCGGTCAATGGAAGCTACAAGTCTGCAGCGTCTACTGCAAAGTTTGTGCGTCTTAGCCGTGTTAAGATTACAAAGGTTTCGAAAGTTAAGTCAAAGACGTATAAGGTGAAGTGGTCGAAGAACTCATCTGCAACCGGATATATCCTGCAGTATTCTAAGAAGTCATCTTTCAAAAACAGTACGAAGGTGACCATTAAGAGTGCTTCTACACTGAAAAAGACGATTTCAAAACTGAAGAAAAAGAAGAAGTATTACTTCAGAGTGCGTGTGTATAAGAAGGTAGATGGTGTTACCTATAAGTCTGCCTGGAGCACAGCTGTGAAGAAAAAGATTTCCTAGATACAGGAGAAACATATGGCAGTAAAGAAACATACCGCTGAGATACTAAAGCGGCTGGATGAAACGTATGGAATGGAACAGATTTGTTATCTGAATCACGATAATGCGTGGCAATTGTTGATTGCGACAATCCTAAGCGCACAGTGCACGGATGCGCGGGTGAATATTGTGACAAAGGATTTGTTTGTGAAGTATGATTCGCTGGAGAAATTCGCAGCGGCAGATTACGAAGAATTAAAACAGGACATTCATTCCATCGGTTTTTACCAGAACAAGGCGAAGAACATCATTGCCTGTGCGAAGAGAATTATCGAAGAATTTGGCGGCGAGGTGCCATCATCACTTGAGGATCTGACTTCACTTGCGGGAGTGGGACGAAAGACGGCCAATGTGATTCGTGGCAACATTTTCCATGATCCGAGTATCGTAGTAGACACCCACGTAAAACGGATTTCAAAGAGGCTCGGGCTTACCAAACAGGACGATCCTTATCAGGTCGAACTTGACCTTATGAAGGAATTGCCAAAGGATCATTGGATCTCCTATAATATGCAGATTATTACATTTGGTCGGCAAATCTGCATTGCGAGGTCGCCAAAGTGTGCGGAATGTTTTCTTGCGGATCTGTGCAAAGTAAAGGGAAAGTAGATGGACGAATATATCGTGGTGGACCTGGAGATGACAGGTCTGAAAGTAAAATATGACAAGATTATAGAAATCGGCGCCGTGCATGTGTGCGGCGCCGATGTTGTAGAGACGCTGCACAAGATGGTGAATCCGGGGCAGCAGCTGAGCGAGAAGATTAAGCAGCTGACCGGTATTACACAAGAAGAAGTGGACAGTGGAATCTCGCAGAGTGAAGCGCTTGATGCGTGGATTAAATTCGCCGGTGGACTTCCGATTGTCGGACACAACGTCAGCTTTGACTATTCGTTTTTAAAACAGCTATCCATCAATGAGGGAAGACCGATTGAACATCTGTGTGCGGATACACTTAAGATTGCAAGAACCTGTCTGCCGCGGCTTAATTCGCGTTCGCTTGATGCGATGTGTGAGTATTATCACATAGAATTAGCGGCGCATCACAGAGCGCTGGAGGATGCCTTGGCAACTTACCGGATATATGATAGAATGAAGATGGAGTTTGAAAAGACTAATCGAGAGGCGTTTGAAGCAAAGCCTATGATGCTTCGGCTTAAGAGGGTTCAGCCGATTACATCAGCGCAGGTTGAGCAGATTACGAGACTAAGCGAGAAACTTCATATGGATCCACCGCCTGCACTGAGGGAGATGTCGCGGTCGGATGCAACGAGATTAGTGGAAAAATTACTAAAAAGTGACCGGTAAGATGTAGATCCTACCGGTCGCTTTTATTTTATGAAATTTAATTTGTCTAATATTCGCTTGCGTGCATCGCCTTCAAGTGAGGAAGCGCGCATCTCTAACTTGTGGAATTTGTCTAAGTTTCCTTCTTTTTTGTAGAGCAGGGCAAGTTGTACGTAAGTATCGGCAATATCCGAACCGGATGAAACGGCAAATGCATACGTTTTTTGAGCCTGCTCGGTAAAGCCTAATTCTTTCAGCTGATGTCCGAGCTGGTTGAGGGTGCGGATAAGAAGTGTGAAATTCTCATCGCACTCCATTAGAATGGTAAGATTCGGCGCACCGTATTCTTTTTTGAGGTCGGTATTGGTCTTGCCGGTAAGATTTAAAATCTTTTTGTCGGATAAATCTTCTAAAGATTTTTCACACTGGTCAAGGATTTCGTCATCTGCCAGTCCACAAAAAGGTAGTAATTCTTCCGGAATTTTGATATAATCCAAGTTGCTGATGTCTTGGCGAGGGGTCGAATTTGCTTCGTTCTCCCTTTCCCAGAAACTTTCGGTTTTCTCGGCATCCTTTTTTGTGGTGGCCCTGGAACGAAAGGTCAAAAATGCAGCAACAACTAAGAAGATAGCAAGGCATGGAAATAACATATTAGCCTCCGTGTCAATGATATTAATAATGAGGTGATACCATGAATTCTCGTAATTCAAAGAAAAAAAGAATCTTAGCCATGGCAATCGTGGTTGTAATCGTAGCCGTTATGGTGATTTCCGCAATTGTGTCTGGAATCGCATAATAAACAGCCGATTACCATCAAATAAAAATATACTAAAAAGCCCTGGTCAATGTCAAATAATTCGTGGATATGCATCTAGAAATATTTGCGGTAAGGAGACTATAATAAAGGGCATAGATTAAGGCGATTCAAGAAGGAGAATCATGTTCATGAAAAAGTGGGGACTTACAACCATTGTTTGCGCGGCAGCGGCGGCTTTTTTGTCCGGTGGTGCATCATGTGAAGCACAGGCGGCGCAGGATACCGAAGATACTACAATTGCAGAGAATGTCTATATCGGCGAAGTGTATGTCGGTGGAATGACAGAGTCTGAAGCGGAAGATGCTGTGGATGAGTATGTGGATGAACTTTTGACGAAGAAGATTACTCTGACAGCGAACGACAATACAGCGAAGATTAAGGCGTCTAAGCTGGGCGTGGAGTGGGCGAATACGGATGTCGTAGACGAAGCGTTACATCTTGGCGAAAGTGGTAATATCGTATCCCGCTATAAGGAAATCGCCGACCTTGAAAATGGAAATAAGGTCATTCCGCTTACATTTTCCGTAGATGAAGATGCTGTCGCGGAAGGAATTGAAGCGAAGACAGCTAAATTAAACACAGAACCGGTTGACTATGGTCTTGAAAGAACGAATGGCTCTTTTGAAGTCATTGAAGGAAAAGACGGTGTGGTCGTTGACGTGGAGGCGTCCGTGTCACTGGTGAAGGACTTTATTGAAAATGAATGGAGCGCATCGAATACTTCGGTTGCACTTGAGGTTGAGACAGAAGAGCCGGAAGGTTCGGCTGAGGAACTCGCGAAGGTGCAGGACGTTCTTGGTGAGTTTTCAACAGATTATAGTTCTTCCGCATCCGGGCGAGCGCAGAATGTTGCGAATGGTGCAAGCAAGATTGATGGAACCGTGCTGTATCCGGGAGAAACATTTTCGGTATATGATACGGTAAGTCCATTTGAAGCAGAGAACGGATACGCACTTGCGGGTTCTTATGAAAATGGTACAACGGTTGAGACTTATGGCGGCGGAATCTGTCAAGTGTCAACAACACTTTACAATGCCGTGATTCGAGCGGAACTTGAAGTGGAGGAGCGCTACGCGCACTCTATGCTGGTAAGTTACGTAGATCCTTCTGCGGATGCGGCAATTGCGGGAACATATAAAGATTTTAAATTTACAAATAACACGGATGCACCGGTCTATATTGAGGGTGTGACATCCGGTGGGATTATAACCTTTAAGGTGTATGGAGAAGAGACAAGAGACGCGAATCGTGAAGTAAGTTTCGTCAGTGAGACAACTTCCACGACAGAGCCTGAAACACAGTATAAGGCATCAAGCGCGAAGATCGGCTCCATGACAACGGTACAAAATTCTCATATCGGTAAGACTGCCATCTTGTGGAAGGTCGTGACAGTGGACGGCGTACAGCAGAGCAAGGAGCAGTTTAACAGCAGTACTTATAAGGCTTCGCCAACCATCATTGAGGTGGGAACGGCATCGTCAAGCAGTGAGGCGACGGCAGCAGTGAAGAAAGCCATCGCAACGCAGAATGCTTCGAAGATTAAGGCGGCGATAGCTAAGAATACTGAGGAAGCGCTTGAAAAAGCGGCCGAGGATGAAGAAGATGAGGATGACGATAGCGACAGCGACTCTAAGAAGTCGAAGAAGTCAGATTCTTCTGATTCAAGTTCTTCTAAGAAAAAAAGCAGCAGCGATGATGATGAATAGACACTAACAGCGAAGAGGTTGTCCCATGATTATGGGATAGCCTCGCTTTTCGTATAATGGTATGAAAACAGGAAAGATTAAGGGAAACGCGTTTGAGCGTGTGATTAAAAAAGAATTTCATAACAGGCGAGACGATGTAGGCTTTATGCCCGGAGATGATGCCGCGCTGTTTGATGCGGCGGATGAGTCTAAAACGCTGATGGCGACAGAGACGGTGACGCATGCTTATACGCAGGTGGAACAGATTGCTCTTACGCGTGCCATCAATAACCTGTATGCATCAGGTGGAATGCCGCGGGCGGTGCAACTTGCGATTACAGTGCCGACTTCCTATGAGGAGGCTGAACTTCGTAAGATGATGCGCCGGGTGGATGCCTTTTGCGAAAGACATCACGTGCAGCTTGCCGGTGGACATACGGAGGCTGCCGACGCGGTGAACGCTCCGGTTGTCACAGCCGTGGCAGTCGGGGCGGTTAAAAAAGAAGAATATCTGTCTGCGCATAAGCTGCAGGGCGGACTTGAACTTGTGCTTGCCGGAGAGATTGCAAAGGAAGGAACGCTGGTTTTGTTAGAGCGGATGGAAGATGCGCTGAGAGAACATTTTACCGGAACCTTTCTGAAAAGAGCGAGGGAGCGTATGCTGGAGCTTTCGATTGAGAAGGCAGCTTCACTTGCGAAAAAGCATGGCGCGGTGGCGATGCACGACCTTGCAGGCGGAGGTGTGTTTGGCGCTCTGTGGGAGATGGCGGACGCAGCCGGAGTCGGACTTGAGGTTGACCTTAAGGCGATTTTGATTGCCCAGCATAGCGTGGAGATCTGCGAATATGCCGGGATGAATCCTTATGAGATGGCGTCTTCGGGAAGCGTTTTGATTGCGGTAAAGGACGGATTTGATCTTGTGGAGGAGCTGACGCAGCAGGGCATTGCAGCGGCGATTATCGGGAAGACGACCGATGGAAATGACAGAATTCTTCGAAATGGAGAAGAAATTCGCTATTTGGATTTGCCAAAAGTGGATGAATTATATAAACTTGATACATATGAGAAGTAATAGAGTTTTTATTTAGGAGGATATTATCATGCGTGAAAAGATTTTAACATTTATAGAAAAAAACAGCCGTATCGATCTTAGTGAACTTGCAGTTGTGCTTGGAATCGATGAACAGGCAGTATTAAATGAAGTACAGAAGATGGAAGAAGAGCATATTATCTGCGGTTATCATACGATGATTGACTGGGAAAAGACCGGTATTGAAAAGGTGTCTGCTCTGATTGAAGTGCGTGTAACACCGCAGCGTGGTCAGGGATTTGATCACATTGCAGAGCGTATCTACAATTATCCGGAAGTGGACAGCGTATTTTTGATTTCCGGAAGCTTCGATCTGTTAGTATCGATTGAAGGTAAGACACTTCGTGAGGTCAGCCAGTTTGTCAGCAGCAAGCTGTCTACACTTGAGTCCGTTCTTAGTACGCAGACGAACTTCATCCTGCGTAAATACAAAGACCACGGAACCGTACTTGCTGAGAAGAATAAAGATGAAAGGATGCAGATTACATTATGAGAAACCCATTATCAGACACAGTCGTAGAACTTCAGCCATCCGGCATTCGTAAATTCTTTGATATCGTAACGGAGATGAAAGATGCGATTTCTCTTGGTGTGGGCGAGCCGGACTTTGCAACGCCCTGGCATATCCGTGATGAGGGTATTTATTCTCTCGAGAAGGGACGTACTTTCTATACTTCGAATGCAGGTCTTAAGGAACTGAAGATTGAAATATGTAAATTTTTAAATAGAAGATATAACCTTTCTTACGATTATCAGGATGAAACCATGGTAACCGTAGGAGGTAGTGAGGGAATCGACATTTGCTTTCGTGCAATGCTGAATCCCGGAGATGAGGTTTTGATTCCTCAGCCAAGTTATGTATCGTATTATCCGTGTGCGAAGATTGCGGGCGGAGAGCCGGTCATTATTAATTTAAAAGCGGAGAATGAATTCCGCCTTACAAAGCAGGAACTTTTAGATGCGATTACACCAAAGACTAAGCTGCTTGTACTTCCATTTCCGAATAATCCGACAGGTGCGGTTATGGAGAAGAAGGACTTAGAGGAAATCGCCGAGGTCATTATTGAAAAGGATCTGTATGTGCTTTCGGATGAAATCTATTCGGAACTGACGTATCTTGATGAGCATGTTTCGATTGCTTCGCTTCCGGGGATGAAGGAAAGAACTATCCTGATTAATGGTTTTTCAAAGTCACATGCCATGACGGGATGGAGACTTGGTTATGCCTGCGGTCCAAAGGAAATTATCAAGCAGATGCTTAAGATTCATCAATTTGCCATTATGTGTGCACCGACCACCAGCCAGTATGCGGCAGTGGATGCGCTTCGTAACGGAGATGATGATGTGGCACATATGCGCGAGGAGTACAATGGACGTCGTCGCTATCTGCTTCATAGATTTAAAGAGATGGGGCTTGAGTGTTTCGAGCCTTACGGAGCATTTTATATGTTCCCTTGTATCAAAGAATTTGGTATGACGAGTGATGAATTTGCCACTAATCTTTTGATGGCGGAGAAGGTTGCGGTTGTACCGGGAACTGCATTTGGAGACTGCGGAGAAGGATTCCTTCGAATCTCCTATGCATATTCACTTGAGAATCTGAAAGAGGCGCTCGATCGTATGGAGCGTTATATTACAACACTGAGGAACAAGTAACATGTCACAGCTGAACATTGTTTTATTTGAGCCGGAGATTCCGGCGAACACAGGGAATATCGGTCGTACCTGTGTGGCGACCAATACCCGTTTGCATCTGATTGAACCGCTGGGATTTCAATTGACGGAAAAGGCGATTAAGCGCGCCGGTATGGATTACTGGGCGGAATTAGATGTCACAAGATACATTAATTATCAGGATTTTTTGGACAAGAATCCGAATGCGAAGATTTATTTTGCCACAACAAAGGCAAAACATGTGTATTCGGATGTGCAGTATGAACCGGATTGTTATCTGATGTTTGGAAAGGAAAGCGCCGGGATTCCGGAAGAAATCTTAATGGAGCATCCGGAAGAATGTGTGCGGATTCCAATGCAGGGCGAGACGCGTTCGTTAAATCTGTCGAATTCTGTGGCAGTTATGTTGTATGAGGCACTTCGGCAAAATGGATTTGCGGGAATGAATCTGGAAGGAGAGCTTCATAACCACAAATGGAAGGACATCGTTTAAACCATGGGAATCATTCAGGCTACGAAGGTTTTATATGAATATATTCGTCGCGATGAAGAAGGAAATGCCCAAAGCGTTACAAAGGCACTTGAGGATGTTGATCTTGATATCAGGGCCGGAAGCTTTGTTGGCATCTTAGGACATAACGGATCGGGCAAGTCTACGCTTGCCCGTCATTTTAATGCGCTTTTAACGCCGCAGGAAGGTACGGTGGTGGTTGATGGAAAGGATACCTCTGCCGAGGAGAATCTGCTTCAGATTCGCCAGGCGGCCGGTATGGTCTTTCAAAATCCGGACAACCAGATTGTGGCGTCTGTCGTGGAAGAAGATGTCGCGTTCGGGCCTGAGAACATGGGACTTCCCTCTGCACAGATTGAGCAGCGCGTTGGTGATGCGCTTGAAAGTGTGCAGATGAGTGAGAGCCGGTTTCGCTCTCCAAATAAACTTTCCGGTGGTCAAAAGCAGCGCGTTGCGATTGCAGGTGTTGTGGCTATGCGAACAAAGTGCATTATCCTCGATGAGCCGACTGCCATGTTAGATCCGATGGGAAGAGCGGAAGTGATATCGACGATTCGGATGCTGAATAAAGAACATGGCGTTACGATTATTTTGATTACCCACAACATGGAAGAGGTTGTGGATGCGGATCAGTTGTATGTGATGAAGGATGGAAAGGTTTTCTTAAAAGGAACACCAAGGCAGGTATTTTGTGAGGAAGAACAGCTTCTTGATGCGAACCTGCAGCTGCCGGCTGTGACGCAGATGGCGAATCGGTTAAGGGCGTGCGGGCTTGATCTTTCAACCCCGATCTTAACGGATGAGCAGCTGGTAAAAGAATTAGTACATCTTCGCATCATAGGAAGCAGGTGTAGCGCGGCTGTACCGGGCCCGCAGGCGAAAGAGCCGGTTTTGCATCACGAGGAAACACCGGTTTTGATTGCCGATCATGTGAGCGCATTGTATGGTGCGGGAACACCATTTGAAACAATGGCGGTGGAAGATGTCTCGTTTCAGATAGGGCAGGGCGAGTTTGTCGGGCTGATTGGACATACCGGAAGCGGAAAGTCGACATTGATTCAGTTGCTTAACGGACTTGTGAAAGCACACACCGGAAGTGTGTACTATGAGGGCGTTGATATTGCCAATCCGGAGTTCGACCGTAGAAAATTAAGGACGCAGGTTGGGCTGGTCTTTCAGTATCCGGAGCACCAGTTGTTTGAGGCAACGGTACTTCGAGATGTTGCGTTTGGTCCTAAGAATATGGGGCTTTCGGACAATGAGGCAGAGCTTCGGGCGTTTGAAGCACTGCAGCTTGTCGGCGTGGATGCTCAGCTGTATAACCAGTCGCCATTTGAATTGTCCGGTGGACAAAAAAGGCGCGTGGCAATCGCCGGAATTTTGGCGATGAAGCCGCGGGTTTTGATTATGGATGAGCCAACGGCAGGGCTGGATCCTAAGAGCAGAGATGAGCTTCTTTCGCTGATAGAAGAACTTAGAGTAAAGCGGGATATGGCGGTGATTTTAGTATCGCACAGTATGGAAGATGTTGCACATTATGCGGACAGGCTGCTGGTTATGAACCACGGACAACTGGTTTATGATGATACGCCGCATCGCGTCTTTTCTCACGCAAAAGAACTTGAAAGTATTGGCCTTATGGCGCCAAAGCCGGCATATGTGGTAGAGAGTCTTCGGACGGCAGGTTTTGATTCGATTGCGCCGGTTACAACATTGGAGGAAGCGGTTTTTGAAATCAGCAGACAGTTTTCTTAAAGAGTATGGTAGATAGACATGGTAAAAGATATTACATTAGGACAATATTATCCAACTGAATCTGTGATTCATAAGTTAGACCCGAGAGTGAAACTTCTTGGGACGCTTGTGTATCTGATTTCGCTGTTCGTCTTTAAAGGGTGGCCGGGGTTTGTCTGGTCCACTGTTTTTCTTGGCGCCGTGATCTATCTGTCGAAGATTCCATTTGGCTATATATTTCGGGGTGTAAAGGCTGTTTACATCTTGTGTATTATTACGGCAATTTTTAATGTGTTTTTTAAAGCGGGTACGCCGCTTGTGCAGATTGGGATGGTCATCATCACCGAAGAAGGTGTCTACAATGCCATCTTTATGTCACTAAGGCTGATTTATCTGGTACTTGGCGCATCGATTATGACCCTTTCGACGACGCCGGCGAAGTTGACAGACGGTATTGAAACCGGCTGCGCTTTTTTGAAAAAATGGAATGTGCCGGTGCATGAAGTTGCCATGATGATGACGATTGCGCTTCGCTTTATTCCGATTTTGATGGAGGAAGCGGATAAGATTAAGAAGGCGCAGATGGCGCGTGGTGCAGATTTTGAAACCGGCAATCTTGTGAAGAAGGCAAAGGCCATGCTGCCAATTTTGGTGCCGCTGTTTGTATCGGCATTTCGCCGTGCCAATGACTTGTCGGTGGCAATGGAGGCGCGTTGCTATCACGGCGGTGAGGGAAGGACGAAACTTCATCCGCTGGTCTACCGCAAAAGCGATCTGAGAAGTTATGTGATTTTGGCGATATACTTTGCAGCAATGATAGTGATTCGCGTTGTTGTAGAACGCGGCCTGCTTAAAATGTAGTGAGGATGCTTGTATGAAGAGAGTGAAATTGATTGTTGCCTATGATGGTACGAATTATGCCGGATGGCAGCAGCAACCGAATGCTGTAACTGTTGAACAAAAATTGAATGAGGCGCTCAGCGACCTTTTAGGAGAGGACATCGAAGTCATCGGTGCCAGTCGTACGGATGCCGGAGTGCATTCCCTTGGAAATGTCGCCGTCTTCGATACGGATGCGAGAATGCCGGCGGATAAGATTTCTTATGCACTCAATCAAAGGCTCCCGGATGATATCGTGGTGCAGGATTCGTGCGAGGTGGACGCAGACTTCCATCCGCGTTATTGTGACAGCATTAAAACTTATGAATATCGTATTTTAAACCGAAAGTTTCCGATGCCGGAGCACCAGCGAAACACGTATTTTGTTCATCACAAATTAGATGTGGACAAGATGAAAGCAGCGTCTTCGTATCTGGTTGGGCCACATGATTTTAAAAGCTTTTGCAGTATCCATGCGCAGGTAAAGAGCACGGTTCGAACGATTTATTCGATTCGTGTGACGAAAGAGGATGATATCATCAGCATTCGCATCAGCGGAAGCGGATTTTTATATAACATGGTTCGAATCATTGCTGGGACATTGATTCAGGTGGGCGGTGGACGCATCAAGCCGGAAGAGATGCCACAGATTCTTGCGGCGAAGAATCGGCAGATGGCCGGGCCGACAGCGCCGGCGCAAGGACTTACCATGATTGGAATTGAATACTTATAAGAAAAAGCAAGCCAGGTGGCTTGCTTTCGTTATTCTTGTGAGATAACGACCAGTAACTGGCCTTCTTCGTCGGAGATGTTCTCTATGGTTCGATAGAAACCGGCTTCGATGGACAAAGAGTCTCCGCTGTTTAGATAATAATGCTCCTTGCTTAGACTATCAGGCGCTGATAACGTGACCTTAAATCTTCCGCAGAGAATATAGGTGAATTCTTCTCCGCGCTGCGTAAGAGGTCCAATCTTAGAATGCGCTGGAATAGTAATCAGCATAGGCCGCATCTTTTTGGCATTTACGTTGTGGCTGAGAAGAACAGCTTCTACATGCGATTCGTTAAACTCGTGATCAAGATGGCTTCCGGTTCCTGCCGGTACTGCGCGGGAGATGTCGTCATCTTCCACCAGGTCTGTGACCGTAATGTGATACAGACTTAGGAGTTTTTGCAGTTTGTCGAGCGTGATGCCGGTTCTGCCATTTTCCAGCATAGACAAAAACGGAACGGAACAGGGCACCTTGGCTGCGACTTCTTTTAAGGTCATCTTGTTTTCTTTTCGAATTCGTTTTAATTTCTGCCCATAGGCAAGATTATATTCTTCAAATTGCATATGCTACTCCCCCTTTCGCAGATGCATGGATAGTACTTGATTTTATAATACCTAAGTATCGAATTGGCGTCAAATGAATAAAAAATAAAAAATTAAGCAAGAATTACTAAAAAAGTTAAGCAGAAAATAAGAAGGTGAAAAAAGCCTTTAATACGCATAAACACAATGGTTTCACAGAATATTAATAATTGGATTGTTAAAAATGCACATATTGACCCACTTAAAGTTAAGTGATAGTATACTTAGTATACAGAATAAAATTAAGTAGGGAGGAAAGGTATATGTTTAAAGCTTTTACCAATGGTTGTGTAAAACTGGTGCAGAAATACTTACCGGATGCATTTGTATTTTGTATCATTTTGACAATCGTCGTATTTATTGTCGCCATGCCTGTTACAGGCATGAACCCAATTGAAATGGCAAGCGCTTGGGGTAATGGAGTGTGGAATCTTCTTGCATTCTCTATGCAGATGGCTTTAGTGCTGGTGCTTGGTAGTGCGCTGGCAATCGCTCCTGCAATTAAGAAAATAATTGTGAGATTGGCGCATGTTCCGAAAAAACCGGTTACAGCAATCGGTTTCGTATTTGTGATTTCCGGTGTATGCTGTTTCATTAACTGGGGATTTGGTTTGATTATCGGAGCTCTTTTGGCAAAGGAAGTTGCCAAGAATCTTCCGACAGTTGACTACCGTTTGATTATCGCAGCAGCTTATTCAGGATTCGTTGTATGGCATTCCGGTATTTCAGGATCTATTCCGCTTGGTCTTACTGCACTTGCAGAAGATGGTGCCGTAGCGAATACGGGTGGTACCATTACAGAGATTGTTCCGACATCTGAGACAATCTTCTCGCCATGGAACTTACTGATGGTACTGATTGTAATTGTTGTTTTGGCAATCGTTCTTATGAAGATGCATCCGGATAAGAAGGATACGGTTACTATCGATCCGAAACTGTTACAAGATGAGGAAGAAGTATATCCGGCTCCGAAGACACCGGCAGAAAGAATCGAGAACAGCATGGTTCTTTCTTATATCGTAGTGATTCTCGGCGTGATATTCTTGATTTATTATTTCGTTTCATCAGGAAGTATTTTAAATGCGTTGTCATTAAATATCGTTAATCTGATCTTCCTGATTCTCGGTATTGCATTTCATAAGACACCAATTGGTTATGTTCGTGCAATCACAGAAGCAGCGAAATCTTCCGGTGGTATTATCCTGCAGTTCCCGTTCTACGCAGGAATTCAGGGTATGATGGTTACCGCAGGTGCATCCGGAGTATCGCTTGCAGGAGCTATTTCAAGCTTCTTCGTAAGCATTTCAAATGCACATACATTCCCGGTATTTTGTTACCTGGCAGCCGGAATCGTAAACTTCTTCGTGCCATCCGGTGGTGGTCAGTGGGCCGTTCAGGGACCGATTATGATGCCGGCCGGTGCAAAGCTTGGCGTTACACCTGCCGTTACGGCCATGGGTATTGCCTGGGGTGATGCGTGGACAAATATGTTGCAACCGTTTTGGGCTCTTCCGGCTCTTGGAATCGCGAAACTTGGTGCGCGTGATATTATGGGTTATTGCGCAATTGTTCTGATTGTATCCGGTATACTGACAGCCCTTGGCTTCTTGTTTATCGTGCCACTATTTACATAATTCTTTCTATAATAATAGGTAAATACAGACTGAGGAAAGGAATGCGTTCTTTTCCTCAGTTTTTGTTTTGGAAAAGTGGTTGACAACATTTGCTGAGGGAAGTATAATATATCAGTCTGACAAGGACTGAAAATGCATTTCATTAGCCCCGAAATCGCATTTTTATATAGAAGAAACTTTTGAGGAAAGTTATGGTTTCGGACATTTCCATAATGACCTCGCGACAATTTTCTAGGAGGAAATCAATGAAAACATTTATGGCCAGCCCGGCAACAATTGATAGAAAATGGTATGTTGTTGACGCTACAGACAAGACTCTTGGTCGTCTTGCTTCAGAAGTAGCCAATGTACTTAGAGGAAAGAAGAAACCTATTTATACACCACATATCGATACAGGCGATTATGTAATCGTTGTAAACGCTGAGAAGATTAAAGTAACTGGTAAGAAGTTAGACCAGAAGATTTACTATCATCATTCAGATTACGTTGGTGGTATGAAAGAGACTACTTTAAAGGAAATGTTAGCAAAGCATCCTGAGAGAGTAATCGAACATGCAGTTAAGGGAATGCTTCCAAAGGGACCTTTAGGAAGAGAGATGTATACTAAGTTATTCGTATACGCAGGACCTGATCACAAGCATGCAGCTCAGAAGCCGGAAGAGTTAACATTTTAATAGGAGGTAGATTTCAATGGCAAATACAGCAAAGTATTATGGAACTGGTAGAAGAAAAAAATCAATCGCCAGAGTTTATTTAGTACCTGGAACAGGAAAAATTACAATCAATAAGAGAGATATTGATGAGTATTTAGGATTAGAGACATTAAAGGTAGTTGTTCGTCAGCCACTCGTTGCTACAGATACAGCTAACAAGTTTGATGTTATTGTCAATGTAAAGGGAGGCGGCTTTACCGGACAGGCAGGAGCTATCCGCCACGGTATCTCACGTGCTTTACTTCAGGCAGATGCAGATTACAGACCTACATTAAAGAAGGCTGGATTCTTAACTCGTGATCCACGTATGAAAGAACGTAAGAAATACGGTCTCAAGAGTGCACGTAGAGCACCTCAGTTCTCAAAGAGATAATCATCTGCGGATGCAGAATATTGTTGTCTTCGAGAAATATCAAAGATTATATCCCCGGAAACCAGGCATCTGGTTTCCGGGTTTCTGTTTATTTATATTTGGTAGAACCAAAATCTAAAATTCTCAATATGAGTCAATCAAATCGCTGGTATTGGATGGCTCAGAATCTGAAAATCACAATGAGAGTCAATCAAATTGCTGGCATTGGATGGCTCGAAATTTGAAAATCACAATGAGAGTCAATCAAATCGCCGGTGCGGGGTGACTCCGAATCTGAAAATCACAATGAGAGTCAATCAAATCGCAGGTGCGGAGTGACTCCGAATCTGAAAATCACAATGAGAGTCAATCAAATCGCTGGTGCGGGGTGACTCCGAATCTGAAAATCTCAATATGAGTCAATCAAATCGCTGGTATTGGGTGGCTCGAAATCTGAAAATCACAATGAGAGTCAATCAAATCGCCGGTATTAGATGGCTCAGAATCTGAAAATCACAATGAGAGTCAATCAAATCGCCGGTGCAGGGTGACTCCGAATCTGAAAATCACAATATGAGTCAATCAAATCGCTGGTATTAGATGGTTCGAAATCTAAAATTCTCAATGTGAGTCAATCACAAGATCCACATCAGATGCCCCAAAACTCTAAATCTCAAAAGCAGGTCAATCAAATAGCGGGCGCCAGATGCCCCCGCCTCTAAGCAAAGCGTAGGCTAGGGCAAGGAGACTTAAAATCCCACGAAAACATAATTCATAAAAAGGAGGAAACTAATTGAATGGATTAAAGGAAATGTTATTAAAAGAGAAAGAATATTTAGAAAGCATTCTTGCAAAGGTGAAAAAAGAAAACAATCTAACACTTGAAGGAAGGCTTCGTATTTCAGTCGACAATGGTAAGGTCAGATATTATCATTGCAAAGATAACAAGTATGGAGAGTATATTCAGAAGGATAATAAGGAGTTGCCGCAGCTATTAGCACAAAAAGCCTATTGTAGTTCTGTCATTAAAGCCACAGAAAAAAGAGTTAAGCTTATTACAAGATGTTTGGAAGGTTATAGTGATGATGAGGTGGAGAGACTGTTTGAGAAATTGCACCCGGAGAGAAAGAAATTGATAATACCGGTAGAACCAACCTATAACCAATTGAAGGAACGGTGGTATACGGAGTCCTATTTTGGGAAAGGTTTTCGAGAGGGAACGCCGGTGATTCTAACAGAAAAAGGAGAACGTGTAAGGTCAAAATCAGAAAAAATTCTTGCGGACTACTTTTATCGAAATGATATTTTGTATAAGTACGAAAAACCATTGAATTTAGCAGGATATGGAGTTGTTTATCCTGATTTTACATTTTTCTCAAAAAAATACAGAAAAGAATTATATTGGGAACATGAGGGTATGATGGATAAAGCGGACTATGTGCAAAATGCGATAAAAAAGATCAACAATTATCAAAAGAATGGGATATATCCGGGAGAACGATTAATTCTAACATTTGAGACGTCGCAGGAAACCTTGGATTCGAAAGTTGTGAAGAAATTAGTGGATAAATATCTAAGATAAAATTTATAGCTTGCTCTTTAGATAGTCGGATGTTTCGGCAATCTCCTTAGCCAGAACATCCGGAGCCATCTTTACGCGAAGCAGCGTTCCGAGAGAAGCAAGTTCTGTTTCTTTGCCGTATTTTATACCTGCAACTCTCAGCGCTTCATAGAGGGTAAGAGAACGCTCAGCTTTGTCGTCAGGGTCGCCGGCATAGCTTGTCAGCACCTGGCTGAGAGAGTGAATGGCATTATCGTGATATTTGAAATTGGGTTTTAAATTCTGAAAGGTAGTCTCAAGTTCTTCGACGATTTGATCCACACTTTTATCGGTCAGCGATAAGACAGTTGCGAAGCAAAAGTCGGAGTCTGATGTAAGGAACGGATGATCTTCTTTCATTGCCGCTAATAAGGCGCCCGTTTTTTTTCAGAATCTTATGGCATTCTTTCATGCGAGCTTCATTTACGGATTGATTATTGTTTAAAAAAATCACAAATGAAACAAGACGCGTAGTGGAGTAACGAAATAATCATGATTTTGATAAAAATTCTTGACAGGGGTAGGAGATGTAAGTAATATGAAAAACACACGAACATTTTATTGAGTAATGTGAAAGAGAGGATGAAGAGTTATGAAAAGAGTAATATGTGTTTTGATGTGTATGGGACTGTTAACAGCATGTGGAAAAGCAGAAGTTGCAAGCGATGAATCGTCTGCTGATGTAGTGGAAGTTGAAAGTACTTCTTCCGATGAGACATCAAGCGAGATGAGTCCGGAAGAGTTGTTTAAAGCATTTTGTGCCGGGACAATTAAGGCTGAAGTTAAGATTGCCGATAGCGATGGAGAATCTATGGATGCAAGCTATTTCCAGTTTGAAGGAACGGCAGAAGATGAAATTGATCCTAATTTATATGTGACTGTGGCAGATCCGGTTGATTTGGATAATGATGGTGAAGTGGAATTTATCCTGGAGAATGAAATCTATGGTTACACTTGCTTTGACTGCAAGGACGGAAAGGTTGTTTGCTTTGCTCGTGGAGAAGGCACGACTGCAGTCTGTGATTATACAAAATACAAGGATGCATACTGGATTGTCCATAGTGATACTTCGCATGAAGGCAGATGTACTTATGAATTAACAAAGTATGATGGCAATTTGGATATTGTAGATTCCTTCAACTTTGGGTGGGAAGACTGGGAAGACGACGGAAATAAAAAATACTATAAGAATGACCAGGATATTACCAAAGAAGAATATGAAGCATTAGAAGCTGAGGTATTAGAGTAATTTCATAAAGTAGAATTAAAATGGACGAGGGGTCTAATTAAGCGGACTCTTCGTCTATTTTTGTGTTAATATATATAAAGTAAGTGACGACTAATCTTAAGGAGGCATAGCTATGTTTTGGGACAAAGCAGCAATTGGATATGATTTATTTGAAAATATTTACAACAAAGAGGTAAATGAAAAACTCGTCAAAGAGGTTTCAGACATGATTAAACCGGATGATTATGTCTTAGAATGCGCTTGCGGAACGGGCATGATTAGCAAGGGGATTGCTCCTAGATGTAAGTACCTGATTGCTACAGATTTTTCGACAGGTATGCTAAAAAAGGCGAAGAAGAATCTGGAACAATATGGGAATACGAAGGTGCGAAGAACGGATATTATGCAGATTAGATGCAAGGATGAGACATTTGACAAGGTTGTGGCAGGCAATGTGATTCACCTGCTTGATCAGCCGAAAGAAGCATTATCAGAGCTGATTAGAACTTGTAAAACAGGTGGAACGGTCATTATACCGACTTATGTTAATAAAGAAAAAAACGGTAAACCGAATCTGTTTGTGAGAATACTGGAAATGCTGGGGGCGGACTTTAAGAAAGAGTTTGACTATGCGGCGTATCAAAAATTCTATGCAGATATGGGATATGAAGACGTGGAATTCGAACTGGTAGATGGCAGGATGCCGTGTGCGATTGCAATTGTGAGAAAATAAAAATTAACAAAATATAGTCCTTTTGTGCTACAATATACGCAAGTTAAAAAAAGGGGGATACTCATGAGAAAAAGAATATTATCGATTGCGGGCATTGCAGCATTTGCATTTTCGTTATGTGCCTGCCAGTCAAATCAAACAACAACGGAATCTGCGGCTTCCTCAAGTGCAGACACAGAGACTGCTACACAAGAAACGACGGCGACAGATACCGACACGCTCTATCAGGTGTCGTTATTACAAGGACTGACGCTTGGCGATTACTACGGAAGCATAACCGTGGCAGAACTTAAAGAGCATGGAGATATCGGGCTTGGAACCTTTGATGCGTTAAATGGTGAGCTGATTATGCTTGACGGCGAAGTCTACCGCGCGGCGGGAGATGGAAGCGTGGAAGTGGTAGAAGATGATGAGACGATACCATTTTCCGATGTCACATTCTTTGAGGAAGATGAGACGCAGGAACTAGAACATGTCACAGACTTTGACGCTCTGATAGCGCTCTTGGATGATAAGGTAGAAGAACTTGGAGAAAACAGATTCTATGCAATCCGGATTGATGGAACCTTTGATGAAATTAATGTCCGCAGCGAATACGAGCAGGAAGAACCATATGAACCACTTGCGACGGTGCTGGAAACCGACCAGACCTTCTATGACTATGAAGACTGTGAAGGTACGATTGTTGGTCTGTATTGTCCGGAGTACATGTCGGATTTAAATGCAACCGGCTGGCATCTGCATTTTGTTTCTTCGGATAAAACAAAAGGAGGCCACGTTCTGGGTATGGAATTTGAGAGTGCAACGCTTGCCTGGGATTATACGGATGGCTTTAATATGCAGCTTCCGGACACACCGATGTTTAGTGATTTTGATTTGACTGTAGACCAGTCGGAGGACATCGAGAAAGTAGAAAAGAAGACAGAATAAGTATGAAGGCGGCGGACGAAAGTCCACCGCCTTTTTTAACAGGTAATGACAAGGTGTTCGTTGGTGATGTCGTTATAAATCATACAGTTTCGATCAGACACATCATATACATGAACGATATCATTAAGCACTTCATTTTTCTCAAAATCAGTAATGATATCTTGGGAAAGGGTTAGCTTCTCCGGGTGAAAGTGTTTTGTGTTTTTGTTGTTAAAGACGGCGGTATACAATATTTCAGCTTCTACAAGGTCCTGGAAGATATGGCTTCCGTAGGACAATTCCGGATTATAGCCGGCTCTTGATTCCTCGGTTTCACATATGACGCTGTAGCCGCTGATGTCGGAAAATCTCGTAGGCACGCCAAGTTCCGGCGAGGAGGTACCGACTCTGCCGGGTACAATGAGCATCATGTGTTTTTCCTGGTTGTGATATTGCCAGTTAATCTTACCAATCAGCCTCGCAACAAGGTCTTTGTCCTTGTAAGGCATGTTGTAATACTTGATTGCATCGACGTAAACAATGATATCAAGCTGGGTAGCTTTGCACATACCCATGGAAGAGCCGCTGCTTTCAAGAAGAATCTGTTCGTCCTTTAGATTATCCGGGATAACGGCTGAGCCTTTAACGGTTGGAACCTGAAGAGGTCTGCACTGCAACAGGTCAATGGAATATTCGCCGTCTTCGGAGATGTTGATGGTGAATTCAGTATCAACCGGGTAATCATATTCTTCCTGAATGCAACGAAGCATGCGTCTCATCTGGTTCATCAAAACTTTGTTGGCGACCAGGCCTTTACACGAGATGAACTTAACCTCTCTGCGGCGACCAATTTCACGCAATCTGCGTTCGGCTTCGTGGTCGTGTTCGAAAAGCAGTTTGTCAAGATACTGCGGGATGTCAGGTTCGAGTTCTTCGATGGCCAGCTGTTTCATCGTACGCTTGGCCATATCGATGATCTGGGCTTTTCCCTGAGAGAATTTGTGTTTATCTGCGGAAGAAGAGTAAGAGGTCTTCTCCGGCATATCCAGATTCACAATTCTCGGATACGAGCCTTCTGTTCGATCAACAGCGGAGGTTCCAAGACCTGTTACAAGTCTTAGCATGCCGGCAGAAGGGTCCGTATCCTTCATGATTTTATAAGGACTGTAGGAATATCCTACGCCGGCGGCACACGGCATATAATTAGAACCGTAGTAAGAACCGGATACACGCTGTATCAAAAGAGCCATCTGTTCATCGCGTTTGTCGAGCCCGCGGCGTTTGCGATAGTCAAGAGCAGACAGGCTGACGGTGCTGGCGTAGACAACTTTAATAGCTGTTTCTAGTTCGTTTAACCGTTCCTTGAGACTCCCGCGGTTGATACAAAAGACAGACTCGTATTTCCCGGCAAAAGCATTTCCAAAACCATCCTCAAGAATGCTGCTTGAGCGAATGATGTAAGGGTCTTGTCCATAGTATTCGATGATACGGACAAATTGCTCACGCATAGCTTCAGAAAAGGTGCCGGATCTTATTTTCACGGCAAACTCTTCTGCAAGATTAAAATACCCGTCGTCGGTTCGCTGTTTAACACGGATGTCCCATAAATCGTTGTCCACGAGATAGGTATAATATAAGTCGGAACCAACGTAAAAAGAATCGTGAGGTTCAAGAACGCTTTCAATGGATGGTTCTTTATTGGAAATAATGGCTCTCGCAAGCAACATACCGCAGGCTTTACCGCCAATCATGCCGGTCCCGATCATGTGATCTCTGACAGCAAAATAGTCTTCCGGGGTAAAATGTTTTCGTACGAGCTCGCGCATTTTATCATCGCGGGTCATCATCACATTACACATCTGTATGCATTGATCATCGATATTTTCATTGTTTTCCCGGTGTCTTTTGACGCTCTTAAAAAAGCGATCCCAGGAGTCAGAATACTGCTCTTCAACGGAACGCTGAGCCAGACCGAGAGCCTGGTAGAAATGGCTTGCTCTGACACCGTCTAAAATCGGCCGAAACTCATTTGTTTGGGGATTATAGATGTGTGGGAGAAACATATTATCCAGCTCCCGGTGCCAGACCTTCTCCGGTCTTACATAGATGTTCTTTTCATCGGCATATACGTCGAAGAACAACTGCGTTGTATCAAGGATTTTGGTGACGGCCTGCACAGAATGTTTACCGCGGATGATTGGGAAGAATGCTACGGTATCTAAGGAAAATAAAAACGGGCAGGTAACTTTAAAAAAATTCCCCATCATAAGATCCGTTGCCCAGGCAATCTGAAGGTCGGACAGACAGTCGAAGACATAGAAGGCGTCGTGGCCCTGCTCTTCAATCACATTGTGGATATCAACCGTAAATGTCTCAAACCGGTGAGAGAGTGGCACGTGTACAGTCGTAATCTCCGGGTAGTCTTCGATAAGAGGCTCATGAGCAGCAAATCGAAAGTAAATGATATTGCGATTGTCACGGATCGCCTGTTTTATGTAAGGTGTCATAAACATCTTGAACTGGTCTAGTTCCCCGACACGCCAAACAACATTGTCACCCAGTCGAATATTGTCAAGTGCCGCATCCATTTCCGGAATTCCGCTTTTTACTCGTTCAAAAGCTGTCATAATTTGACCCTCCTTTAACGCAAAAAAAGGCGCTCATTCCTAAGGAATGAAACGCCTTTGTTTCGATACTTTATCTCATCATACCATATAATGTAAGAATCGGAACAGATTATTTAATTGTTGCGTCTGTTTTTTAGTACTTTAAAGATAGATATAAAGACAAATAAAATAATGCAGTATAAAATCAGCGTAAAGTACATGCTTAAGCATCTGCCTAAGAGAACTGCGCCGCCAAGTGTTGCCGCCGGATATAGCAGTCGAAACAGCATCAATGTCATGCCCTCAGAGACACCGGCAGAACCCGGAATCGGGATAAATCCGACTGAGATGAAGATGACTCCCTGTAATAGTTCAATTTCAAAAAAGTTAAAATCGGTATAACCAAATCCAAAGTATACGATAGCCGGAATGCTGTAGAGGCATATAAACTGCAAGATGGCAGTGATAATCGTTTTAATGGCGATGGTGCGATCTTGCTTAATTAAGTCATGCAAGGAACTGTACTCATCGAGAATGTTGCCAATCTTCTTTTGCAATTTGCCCGATTTCTTTCGGTCAAACAAACCGATAAACCAGGTTAAAAAGGTCTTAATCAAGGTAATTGCTTTTTGGGAAAACAAGCATAAAGCAAGAAAGAAAAAGTAAGCAACATTGATTAAGATACCAAAGCAGACCAGGTACTTTAGATGACCGATGGTGCCAACAATCATATGGTTTAACGCAATAAAACCGACAAGGCCGAACAGGGCGTTGGCGGCTTCATGACCAAACAACTGCATGATTACGGCGCCAAGGGCATGCGAAAGACGGATGTTATCCTGATACATGTAATAAATCTGCATTGGCTGACCGCCTGATGAGGAAGGTGTGATGCCACTGTAGAAAAATCCGACGATGGCGTACTTCCATGTAGTCCATAAAGTGACCGGATAGCCGGCAAGCTTAAGAACACGATACATGTTTAGACCTTCAAAAAAGCTAAATAGCAGCATCATGACAAGTCCAATAACAATTACAAGTGGTGAAACCTGTTTCAGCGTTGCTATGATATCATGTCCGCTTAAGTTTTTGATAATCGTATAAAAAGTTAATGCAATCGCAGCAACTAAGATGACAACACCGATGATAACAGATTTTCTTGAAATCTTAGCCGGTTGCTGCTGTGCTTCGTTTATATTCTGACTCAATATGTTGCCCTCCCTAAGCCGTTCTGTTCACAGATGTGTGTAAATCGTAATCCTTTTTGGCGTCGCTGCCGGTAGTATTACCATGGGTAATCGGCTTCCACTGCGCTTTCTTGAAGATTGCAAGGATTGCAATTGGGAAATAGGTAAACATATAAATTGGAAACATCAAAAGGTACAAAAGATGTTTAAGTCCAATGCGAGGCATGTGTTCATGCTCACAGATAAAGGTGTAAATACCAAAGGCAAGCAGCGTCAGATAAGTCTTAAACGGAAGCATAAAGCAAGAAAATACCGTGAAAGACATATCCATGGAATGCGTAATTCCGACCGTCAGCAATACAACATGAACCAGTACCGCGTAAATGGTAATGAAAAATGCCGGCACATAAGACATCTGCATATCATATGCAGATAAGGAGTGCTTGCGAAATGCCTTGGATAAAAGTTTGCGTCCATATCTGGTAAATACCTGCAGATAGCCTTTCACCCAGCGGATTCGCTGTGTAAAAGAAGCAGCAAGTGAAATTGGCTGTTCATCATAAAAGACAGCCTTTTCATTGTAGCCAATCTTAACATCATGTAAGATACAATCTGCCGTAAATTCAATGTCTTCTGTTAATAAATGCCAGTTCCATCCATTGCGCTGCTCTAGAACCTTGCGGCTAATGACATAGCCGGTTCCGGCAACCATACAACTAGTGCCGGTGAGCATTCTTCCGCGATTGCGAAATCCTGCTTCGTGCATGAACCAAAGTCCATACCCGTAAGAAATCCAGTTGGCTGTCAGATTCTGGCTGTTACGATAACCTGTGACAACGTCATAGCCCATGCAGAAGGTATTATTAATCTCCTGAAAG
Organism: Eubacterium sp.; assembly: GCA_024690665.1. GTDB lineage: Bacteria > Bacillota > Clostridia > Lachnospirales > Lachnospiraceae > Eubacterium_C. The sequence continues at coordinate 55,866 of JAILOU010000018.1, read as the reverse complement.
AAATCAGGGTCTAAGAGGTTGTCGGCATCGAATATCATAAAACCATCGTAGTTGTAGAAATCGCCGGACTTTTGCAATTTGCCAATTATATATTCAAGAACATAACTCTTCCCCTTTTTTACGTCGTTGAAACGTTCAAAGCAAATGGCTCCGTGATTGCGCGCTACGGTAGCGGTATGATCGGTACAATTGTCGGCCACGACATAGATGTCAATCATGGACTGGTCGTAGTTTTGTGCGTGAATGCTGTCAAGGAGATTCCCGAGAACTGCGGCTTCATTCCTTGCGGCAATTAAAACGGCAAAACGATTTTGGGTGGTGGATTTCACCGCCGGTTTCCAAGATCTGAATTTGGCAAAAAAGAAGATTGCCATATATACAAAACAGATAATAAACGATGCCAGGATTGTCCAGTTAAGGATTCTGGTTATGATTTCCAGTTGTGACATCGCCTCAATATTCGTAAAAAACATATTCATAATCGCTCCTTTATCCTATCTTATTGTAGCAAAAGTTTCTTAAGAAGGAAGTAGTAAGTTTCTTAAGAATTCTTAAGAGCGATTCTATCTTTGGGAAATTAGGCTATAATAAAGCCAAAGTCAAGAGACTGATTTGGGAGGTTAAAAACCATGAGCAGTGCAACGATATTATTTGCCGATGATGATGCATCAATTCGGGAAGTGCTTCAGTTATTGTTAAAAAGTGAAGGTTATCGCACGATAGAAGCATCAAGTGGTGCGCAGCTATTAGATAAGATGAATGAAGATGTTGATCTGATTATATTGGACGTTATGATGCCTGAATTAGATGGTTATGAGACCTGTAAAAAGATTCGGGAGTCATACGCGACGCCGATTTTGTTTCTGACGGCAAAGTCTATGGAAGAAGATAAAGAAAAAGGATTTACAGCGGGCGGAGACGACTATCTGGTAAAGCCATTTTCGTATAGCGAACTGACCATGCGGGTGAATGCGATGATTCGTCGTTACCGGGAGTATGGCTCAAAAGAGCAGGCAGATCAAAAAGATAGAATCCGGTTGTCGGGAGACATCGAGATTGACCTTTTGGCTCATGCGGTGATGAGAAATGGTAAGAAAATCAAGCTTACGGAGATGGAGTATCAGATTCTGCTTTTGATGGCATCTAATAAGAAAGAAGTGTTTTCGGTTCAACAGATTTATGAGGCTGTCTGGAAAGAAGAATATTTTTATACATCGAATAACACGGTGATGGTGCATATTCGAAATCTACGCAAGAAGCTTGGGGATGACCCAAAAGACAGCAAGCTGATTCAGACCGTTTGGGGAAAGGGCTATAAGATTGAATAGAATTCGCAGATTCTTTGGAGCAAAATTAAAAAGACAGCTGATTTATGCCGGAATTGTGTCGCTGTTAATCAGTTTGGTGTGTATGGTGCTGGTGTATTATGCGTCCAATGCATTTTTGGATGAAACAATATATGGCGATTACTACACGGATTATATGGCGGAAAATGAAGTAAGCACCCTGCAAAGTTTTATTACATCGAATGAGGTTACAACGGAAGATTTGTCGCCGTTAAACGAGTGGTGTAAGGATCGCTACAACCGTGTGACGCTCTTTATTGCAGACGGGGATGATATTATTTTTCAAAGTCGTCACTCCGGTCCTAAAAAAATAAAAACAATCGATGAGATGGAAGCATTTGCGACAGCAGAGCTGTTTTATGACGTGGCAATTCTAGGAGAAGATGTGACATTCTTCGAAGGAGAAGACGATGAAACGACGTATGAAGTGTATCTGTATTATCACGCAAGCTATGGCTATTATGTATCGACGCTGATTTTGGCGGCGGCTGTTGGATGTCTGGTCTTTGCATTTGTATTTTTTATGCTCTTTCGAAAAAAACTCAGTTATATCGTGCGACTCAAAAGAGAACTTGATATCCTTGCAGGCGGCGACCTGTCATATGAGGTAACAGAACGCGGAGGAGATGAAATCAAAGATCTTGCAACCGGAATCAATGCCATGCGAACGGCCATTGTGGAAAGACAGGATGCAGAAGAGGAAGCAAGGCGCGCCAATGCACAGCTTGTCACGGCAATGTCGCATGACCTTAGAAGTCCGCTAACGGCGATACTTGGCTATCTGGAGATGCTTAAGAGACATAAATATGATAATGATGAGCAGCTTGATTATTTTGTCGATAATACATATCAAAAAACCCTTCAGATTAAAGAGATGTCGGATAAATTATTTGAATACTTTCTTGTGTCAAAGTCTGAAAATGAGCAGATTCGAATGGATGAATACGATGCACCGGTGCTGCTTATGGGGATGCTTGAAGAGTGCATCCTTTCACTGGACTGCGAAGGATATACATTTGATACAAAGCTTGAGGAAGTCACAGGTGTTGTCCGTGCGAATGCGCAGCTGTTAAAGCGTGTGTTTGACAACCTCTATTCCAATCTGAAAAAATATGCCGAGCCAAAAGAGACGATTAAAGTCAGCATGGAGATGGAGGAGAAGATGGTCTTGATTACCATGGTCAATGCTGCCAAAAGCGATATTTCCAAGGAGGAGAGCACGCGAATCGGTCTAAAAACCTGTGAAAGAATTATTGGATATCACGACGGAACATTTACGCATGAAAACCGGGATAAAAAATTTACCATCACGATGACATTGCCGCTGATGGATTAAAGATATGGAGTATGAGGATGAGAAGAAAAAGACAGACGAAGATGGCAGCGCCGTTACTGCTTCTGGCAGCGATTACAATGACGGCCTGTGGCAGCAGTGAGGCGGATATGACATCGGTCAATGATGCAGGGATTGGAAAAGAAAAAAAGGTATCGGCGAACGTAGAGCATATCTCGCTTGAGTGGACAGCCGGTGAAGTGGTTGTGCAATATGATGATGTAAATGAGATTACCTTTGTCGAATCGTCTGAGCAGGAGATAGAGCAGGAGTGGGCACTTACTTACACGCAGGAAGATAAGGACTTGTCGATATCTTTTTGTGAGGAAGGCGGACAGGGTGCAAAGGTTCCGGATAAAACGCTTGTCATTACCCTGCCAAAAGAGTATGCCATAAGTCAGCTGGATGCGAATCTGGTATCGGCAGATCTTACGCTTCCGGAGGGCATTCAGATTCAAAAGATGAACCTGACAACAGATTCGGGGGATGTCACGGTGGCAAAAGATGGGGAGATAGGAACGCTTACAAGTGAATCGGTAAGTGGCAACCTTTCGCTTAATCTGACGTCGCTTGGCAAACTGACCTCAGATAGTGTCAGTGCAGACGTGACGCTGTCACTGCCAAAGGACAGTGGTTTTGTGGCGGATACTTCATCCTTGGGCGGAGAGTTTCAGACAGACTTTGAAACAAAGCAAAAAGACATGGCGTATTACTGCGGCGATCGAAGCGCCAAAATCACGATGACATCCATCTCCGGAGACCTTACGATTGCGAGCGAATCATAGGAGAAATCATTAGTCCAAAATGGCATAACCCATTACTTAATTCTGCTTGAAACGAACCGTCCGTAGCACTTATAATGAGAATAAGGCTAAGCGAACAATATTTTTTTAAGGAGAAGGTAATATGAGCGTATACGAAGAATATAAGAAAAAACTTGTATCAGCTGACGAAGCAGTTAAGCTTGTAAAGGACGGCGACTGGGTGGATTACAGCCAGACATGTACTTTCCCAAAAGCACTTGACGCGGCATTGGCGAAGAGAAAAGGTGAACTGAAGGATGTTAAGATTCGTAGTGCGATTTCTATGCAGCCGGTTCAGGTTGTAGAACAAGATCCGGAGCACGAAAGCTTTACATTTAATGTATGGCATTGTTCAGGACTTGATCGTAAGTACGTAGATCAGGGAAAGGCATTCTACACACCAATGCTGTTCCGTTATAACGGCTCTTATTATACAAAGGGATATGCACCAATTAATGTTGCCATGCTTACGGTAGCACCGATGGATAAGAATGGTAATTTTAACTTTGGACTTACCAACTGCTGTATGCAGGAGATCGTAGATGCAGCAGATCATATCATCCTGGAAGTAAATGAAACCATGCCGGTCATCTATGGTGTAGAAGGTGACCATATCAACATCAAGGATGTTGACTATGTGGTTGAAAATAACGTTCCGGTAGGTACAGCACCGGCCGGAGATGCAGGCGAAATCGATCGCCAGATTGCAAACCAGATCTTCCCATATCTGTATGATGGAATCACACTTCAGATTGGTATCGGTGGAATGCCAAATGCACTTGGCGGACTGATTGCAGAATCTGACTTAAAAGATCTTGGAATGCATACAGAGCTGATTTCTGATGGTTACTTAAAGTTGTACCAGTCAGGAAAGCTTACCAATAAGAAAAAACCAATCTACAAAGGTAAGGGAATCTTCTCTATCTGTAATGGTTCAAGAGAGTTATATGATTACATGGATCATAACTTTGATATCATGTCTGCGCCAATGGCATTTGTAAATAATCCGGGAACGATCAGAGCGTTAGATCACTTTGTTTCCATCAACGGATGTATCAAGGCTGACTTATACGGACAGGTTTGTTCTGAAACCGTAGGAACCCGTCACATCTCAGGAACGGGCGGACAACTTGACTTCGCAACAGGTGCACTTGAGGCAGATCACGGACAGTCCTTCCTGGCAATGCCTTCTTCAAGAGTTGGTAAGGATGGAACCCGTGTATCTAACATCATTCCACATTTCACAGGTGGAGATGTTATCACAACACCTCGTACCAGTGTGCAGTATATCGCAACTGAGTATGGCTGCGTGAACATGCAGGGTGTACCAACCTGGGAGAGAGCAGAAAGATTGATTAGTGTTGCTCATCCTGACTTTAGAGATGACCTGATTAAAGCAGCGGAAGAGCAGAAAATCTGGAGAGCATCTAACAAGCGCTAAAGCGAAATCCATTTCGATTCAATAATAAGAATAATTAAGTTGAGAAAAGTTCCGGAGCAGTAACCGGAACTTTTTTCTGTTAATTAAACGAATCGATGTTAAACATTTTAAGAAACTTGTGAATGATCACATTGCGGCTGTTGGTCTTCCAGACGGCATTGATGTCAATGAAATGATCTTCTAGTGGAATGGAGACGATGGAGTCCTGGAATTCATTCCCCAGAAAGTACTCGCTGGCGATTAAGATGCCGCGGTTTAAGAGCAGATTACCAAGGTGTTCGCGGCCATTTTGCGCATATTGCGTAACAAATGGACGGATGCCGTTACTCTTAAACAGGCTACTGATGTACATGGAATAATCTTCCGAAGATTTTTGGTCCAATGTCAAAATGGATTCGGCGCGAAGATCGCTGACTTGAAGCGATGCTCTGTCTGCGAGGCGGTGTTCTTTGTTCATGTAAATCATCATTGGTACACGCTTTAGCGTAACAACGCGGTAATCATCTGAGGAAAACTGGGTCGCGTCATAAGAAGAGGTCAGCATCAGATCGATGCGGTCATCCTCAAGAGAGTCGAATAAATCTTTAAACTGGCGGCAGTAGATTTCAACTGCAATCTGCCTGTTGGATTCGGTAAATAGTTTAACCTTATCTAAAAAAGCGTTCACACCCCACTCTAAAAATCCGATTTTAATACGCCCGGTTGTTCCGGTCATAGCGGTTGTTGCAGCAGTAATCGCATCGCCGATATCATCGGTAATGTGTTCAAGACGCTCAGCCAGCACGCGTCCCGCCGGTGTTAATGACAGGTTTCGGGTGTTGCGTATAAAAAGCTGTAGATTTAACTCACGTTCCATTAGCTGGATGCGTTTACTGACCCAGGACTGTGTTGTAAACATCTTCTCGGCTGCTTTCGTAAAGCTTTTGTACTTGGCGGCCGCTAAAAAGATCTCGAGATCTACAATCTGGATGTTGTAGAGGTTTATTTCGTGCATTTTCACCAAAAATCCTTCCATAAAGTTTGGATAATTATAACATATTCCGATACGGAATGACAGTGATTCATGTAGAGAAGTTGTAGTTTGTAAGATGGAATGCTAACTTGATGTTAAGAAGGTGAAGCAGGGAATAAACAAGAGAGAGGAGAACAGGCATATGTTAACAGAAAAAGAAAATTTCTTAGAAGCGATTAAGAAAGACGGACATCCGGATCGTCTGGCAAATGGATACGATGCGTTCCGTGTCATCGGCGGAGACCCGGTAGGTCAGTTCGTTCGAGGAAACCGTATTAAGGGAACGGATTCCTATGACCGATGGGGTTGCTTTATATCGTGGCCGGATGATCAGCTTCGTGCAATTCCGATTGTAACACCGGAGAATCAGGTCATTCAGGATATTGAAGAATGGCAAAAGTACGTGAAAGTTCCGGATCTAAGAGGTAATTGCTCGACCGGTTGGGAGACGGCAATTGAGAACAAAAAGAAGATTCAAGAAGAAGGCTGCATTGCAACAACCATTATGGGAACCGGAATATTCGAAGAGTTACATATGCTGATGACGTTCGAAGATACCCTTGTAAACCTTTTGGCATATCCGGATGAAATGCATGAGCTGATTGATGTAATCTATGAATACAGAATGGAGTATTTTCGATTAATCGTTGAGAATCTGCATCCGGATGCTATCATTTCCCATGATGACTGGGGAAGCAAAGACCAGATGCTGATGAGTCCGGAGACATGGAGAGAGTTCTTTAAAGAGCCATATCGCAAGATTTATAAATATCTCCACGACAACGATGTCTTGATTTTGCATCATTCAGATTCTTACAATGAGCCGATTGCGGTAGATATGGAAGAAATCGGGATTGATATCTGGCAGGGGGTTGTGCCGAGTAATGATATTGTATCCATTGCCGGCAAGTTAAAAGGCAATATGGCGCTGATGGGTGGCATTGATTCCATCCTTGACCGTGAAGATACACAGATGGAAGAAGTACAGGCAGAAATTAACAGATGCTGTGATACTTACGGACATCTCAAACAGTTTATCCCAAGCTGGACATATGGAGATCCAAATACCTTATATCCACATGTAAAGGATCTCATCAGTGAGGCGATTACAAACTGGAATAAAGCACATTATGATTTGGATTGGTAAATACGAATTACGATTGAATCCTCAATCGAAGAGAGCAGATTGCATTAGGCGGTCTGCTCTTTTTGTGTTAGGATAGATGCATGAGATTAGTATTCCATGAACTATATGAAAGGTTTGAATGCACCGGAACCGACTGCATCTATAACTGCTGCGGAGGATGGCAGATTCCCATCGATGATGAGACATATGTCAACATGCAAAGGCAGCCCTGGTTTAAAAGTCTGTTGATGACCGTGATGACCAGGGAAAATCAGCTCGGGATGACCTGCATTCGCGAAATAAATTACAGATGTCCTTATCTTACAAAGGAGCATCTGTGCCGGTTTCAAAAAAACGGCAATATGAAACTGATGCCAATTGTCTGCCAGCAATTTCCAAGAAGCGCCATGAAGATGGGGGAAGATGTTGAGGTGTTTTTGATGCTTTCGTGCTGCGAGGCGGCAAGGCTGCTTTTGTCTGAACCACGACGGTACGGCTATGTGGCGCTCGGAGAAAAAGCAGAAGAAGAGATTCAGCAATGGTGGAATTTTAAAAATGACGACGCTGACTTGTACGCTGCGCTTCGAGAAGATGAAGATAAGATGTTAGATTTTGTCTGGGACGAGCAGTCAGAGCTGTTGCAGTCGATGAAGCGAATCTATGAGATGGCATTTGACAAGACAATGTATTATGCAAGGGCGGATATGCAGGGCGCCAGAAAGGTGACGCCGCAGTCGACATGTACCTATACGGCACCCGTGATTGGACAGGGGTGCGCCGGTTTTTATCCGCTTACATTTTTAAATGATATTATTTATAAGAAACTGTCCGCACCAACCATGAGCCGGCGAAATCCACCGTTGTATAGGATGATTAAGGCTTACAAAAAACTCTATGGCAGGTTGTCGGAAGCGGAAGGGGAGGAGTTGTTCGCAAAAAGAACGCAGGAAATCTTATCTTCGCATGAAGAGATGTGGACGGCGTATTATTCGTATCAGATTCAGCAGCAGTATATGCGGGCATTTGAAGATTACTATGTGCTAGGCCCTGTTTTGATGGCGAATCTTTTAACACAGTTTTTTATGCTCTTTTGGGGCGTAAGCGCACCGGAAAGTCTGGATGAGGCGTCGATTATGGTAGCGGGAATCGAGCGTACTATCGGGAACAACGGTCCATTCTATACAGACATCCTGCAGATGATACGAGAGCGATATTTTCAGCAATGACAAGGCTGATATTTGGTATAATAGATGATAACGGAAAAGTTTGGAGGATCTTAATATGAGTAAGATTGGTTTGGTAGTAGAAGGCGGCGGCATGAAATGTGCTTACAGCGCCGCTGTTTTAGATGCATTTATAGAACATGACATTCATTTTGATTATGCGATTGGAGTGTCTGCGGGAAGTGCCAATGTGGCTTCTTATCTGAGCGGTCAAAAAGGCAGGGCACGCAGATTTTATACAGATCACATCTCGGATCCATTGTTCTTTGGAATGAAAAGTTTTTTTAAGACAGGGAATCTGTTTAATCTGCAGTATATCTATGGAGATATGTCGAATTCGGGAGGAAAAGACCCGATTGACTATGAGCATATTAAAAATGATCCGACGGAGTATTATGTGGTTGCATCGGATGCGAAGACAGGAACGCCGGTTTATTTTACAAAAGATATGATGAAGCAGGATGACTATCGCACAATTATGGCATCAAGTGCAATTCCGGCAGCGTGTAAGCCGGTTGAAATCAATGGACGAAGATATTATGACGGCGGAGTAACCGATGCGATTCCGGTACAGCATGCACTTGACCATGGATGCGATAAACTTGTGGTTATTATGTCGAAGATGCGTGATTTTGTGAAGACGCCGGAGAAGAACAAAGCGCTATATACGCTGCTTTGTATGAAGTATCCGAATATGATTAAGGCGCTTAACAACCGTCATATCATGTACGGTAAGTGTCAAAAGCATGCCTATGAACTGGAAAATGAAGGAAAAGCGATTGTATTTGCACCTAGTAAGGCACTCGATATGAGCACCTATGCCATGGATGCGAATGCGAATCAGAAGTTATATGAACTTGGACTTGCTGATTTTGAAGAAGGCAAGGAGAAGCTGATGGCTTTTTTAAACGAAGCATAATTACAGATTGGAGACGATCGTTATGAAACATATCGTCGTGGGAATGCTGGCACATGTGGATGCCGGCAAGACAACACTCACGGAACATCTGCTTTACTCGACGGGAGCAATCCGGCAGATGGGACGTGTTGATAAAAAGGATACGCTTTTGGATTATAATGCGATGGAACGCGAACGTGGGATTACCATCTATATGAAACAGGCGTCCATGCAACTAGATGATATGGAAATCACTTTGGTGGATACGCCGGGGCATGCAGATCTTCTGGCCGAGACACAGATGGCGCTTGCTGCGCTTGATTATGCCATCTTGATTATCAGCGGAGCGGATGGCGTGCAGGCCAACACAAAGCAGCTGTGGAAGTTTCTAAAAAACTATCAGGTTCCGACGATTCTGTTTGTCAACAAGATGGACCGGGATAAGGTGGACAAAAAACAGCTGAAAAGGCAGCTGAAAGAGGCGTTTGGAGATGGCTGTATCGAGATGGAGTCGCCGGAAGTTTTAGAAGAAACTGCGACGCTTCGAGAAGATGTGCTTGATGTTTACCTGGAAACGGGGGACATTCCAAATGATCTTTTGCGGGAGCTGATTTTTGAGCGAAAATTATTTCCGTGTTTTTATGGAAGTGCACTGCACTCTCAGGGAATCGATACTTTTTTACAAGGACTTTCCAAGGTCTTAAAAGAGCCTGAAAGAAGCATGCAAGAAGAAGCTTTGGTCTATAAAATCACACGGGATGAACAAGGAAGACGCCTGACACACTTAAAAGTAACAGGCGGCGTTCTTCGTCCGAAGATGACATTGCCGGGAGCAGATGGAAAGCAGTATAAGATTGACCAGGTGTATCACTGCTTTGGAGAAAAGTGTCAGAGCGTGGATGAGGCGCCGGCCGGTTGTCTGTGTGCGGTGACAGGATTAGAAGACAGCTATATAGGCCAGGGGCTTGGCCGGTCAGATGCAGCGCAAAGATCGCTTATGATGCCGGTGATTTCAAAACAGATTATATTTGAAGACGAGGCGGCGCCGATGCAGGCCTATCAGAGACTGCAGGCGATTGCAGAGGAGATGCCGCAGCTTCATCTTGAATGGAAGGAAGAGACGCAGGAGATTCATGTGCGCCTATTGGGAAGAGTTCAAGAAGAAATCTTAGAGGATATCTTGTGGAATCGATTTGGTTACAAGGTTACATTCGGTCCTGGGCGAATCTTGTATCGCGAAAGTGTAACAAGAGCCGTTGAGGGCGTCGGTCATTTTGAACCGCTTCGCCACTACGCAGAGGTGCACCTTCTCATCGAACCGGCGCGGCGAGGGGAAGGCATGTGTATTGCCTCAAAGTGTCCGGAGGATGTGCTTTCAAGAACCTGGCAGAAGGTGGTGCTTGGAGCGCTTAGACAGCCACAGATTGGAACGCTGACGGGAGCGCAGCTTGATGATGTGAAGATTACACTTTTAAGTGGACGTGCGCATGTCAAGCATTCTAAGCCGGGGGACTTTCGAGAGGCAGCGCTTCGTGCGCTTCGGCAGGGTCTTATGAAAAATGACTGCATCCTGCTTGAACCGATTTATGAATTTGAACTCGAACTTCCACAGGAAATGATAGGAAGAGCCATGGGCGATTTTGAGAAAATGGGAGGAAGCGTTCAGCCGCCACAGATTATGGAAACATCAGCGCATCTTGCGGGAACGGTTCCGGTTGCGGCATTTGGCGATTATGCGCAGGAAGTGCTTTCCTATACGAAAGGGCAGGGGAGAATTACCTGTTCGCTTGCCGGTTATGAGCAATGTGAAAAGCAGATGGAACTGATTGCAACCTCTGATTATGATGCGCATCAGGATACGGTGCATCCAAGCGCCTCAGTATTTTGCAGCCAGGGAAGCGCGCAGATTGTGCCCTGGGATGAAGTCGAAAGCAAGATGCATCTTCCTAGTGCACTTGCACCAAAGGAAGACAAAAAAGAAGTTGCGGTAAAAAGAAGCAGCGCCAAAGCTTTTGAGGGGGATGGATACGCACAGGAAAAAGAATTAGAAGAAATCTTCCAAAAGACATTTGGCACTTCTATCAGAAGGACCGGCGAGGTGCCACGAAAGAGCAAAGTAATTTCATCGGAAGGTGAGAGCAATAAGGGACGCGATACACTTTCGAAGAAGTTGAAAAAAGAAGAATATCTGTTAGTAGATGGATACAATGTGATCTTTAGCTGGCCGCAGCTTAATGAGCTTGCGAAGGAGACAATTGATGGTGCCAGAATGAAGCTGATGGAGATATTAAGCGACTATCAGGGCATTCGCGGTGGCTATCTGATTCTGGTCTTTGATGCTTACCGGATAGAAGGACATGAAGAAGAAGTTATGCGCTATCACAATATCGATGTCGTCTATACGAAAGAGGCGGAGACGGCAGATCAGTATATTGAGAAGACCGCGCATAAACTTGGGAAGAATCACAATATTCGAGTGGCAACCTCGGACGGTCTTGAGCAGATTATTATTCGTGGTCAGGGGTGCAGACTGACTTCTTCAAGAGAATTAAAAGAAGAGATTGCGCTTGCTATGCAGGAAGCAAAAGGCGAGCATATGACGGATGAAGACAGGAAGAAAAATTATCTGCTCGACCACGCAGATGATGAGGCGCGGGAAGCCTTAGAACAGATGCGTCTCGGGAAAAAAGAAGAAACTTGACAGGTGGATGACAGGATGCTATATTTTTAGCATCATGCAAAGCCTATAATAGACATAGGATAATAGGGAATAAAGGAGTACATTACAATGGGTAAGATTTACGAAGATGCAACACAGCTAATTGGACATACACCGCTTTTGAAACTCAGCAGATATTCTGCCAAGGCGGGCATTACGCAGGCAACGATTCTTGGTAAGATGGAATTCCTAAATCCGGCAGGTTCGGTTAAGGATCGCGTGGCACTGGCCATGATTGAAGATGCAGAAAAATCTGGCAAATTAAAACCGGGCGCAACCATTATCGAGCCAACATCGGGAAATACCGGAATCGGTCTGGCAGCAGTCGGAGCGGTAAAGGGATATCGTACCCTTTTGACACTTCCGGACACAATGTCCGTAGAGCGTAGAAATCTGTTAAAGGCATATGGCGCACAGCTTGTCTTAACAGAAGGTGCTAAGGGAATGAAAGGCGCCATTGAAAAGGCAGAGCAGCTCAATAAGGAGATTGAAGATTCCATCATCCTTGGACAGTTTGACAATCCGGCCAACCCGGCAGCACATAAGGCGACGACCGGACCGGAGATTTGGGAACAGACAGATGGTAAGGTGGATATCTTCGTTGCAGGCGTTGGAACCGGTGGAACCATCAGCGGAATCGGAGAATACTTAAAAGAGCAAAATCCGGATGTTAAGATTGTGGCGGTCGAGCCTGCTACAAGCGCCGTTTTATCAAAGGGAACACCGGGCGCACATAAGATTCAGGGAATCGGAGCCGGCTTTATTCCAAAGGCGCTGAATACCAAGATTTATGACGAGGTTCTTGCAATTGAAAATGAGGACGCATTTACAGAAGGAAGAGCATTTGCACAGACAGAAGGAATCTTGGTCGGAATCTCTTCCGGAGCAGCATTAAAGGGCGCACAGATTCTTGCTAAGAGACCGGAGAATAAGTGCAAGACGATTGTTGTGCTTCTTCCGGATTCCGGCGATCGATATCTGTCTACGGCATTATTTGCCAATTAGAAATTGGAGAAAGATAAGTGAAGAAAGCATTAATTGCAATGAGTGGAGGTGTCGATAGTTCGGTATCGGCACTTTTGACAATGAAAAAGGGATACCGGTGCGAGGGCGTTACCATGCGCCTGTTTGAGAAAGAACAAGAGGAAGACAAGCTTTGTAAGACCTGCTGCTCAGATAAAGATATTGAAGATGCCATGCGCATTACAAACCGCATGGGAATTCCTTATACGGTTGTCGATTATACGGTGGAGTTTAAGCAGCAGATTATTGAGAAATTCGTCTGTACTTATGAGCAGGGTGGTACGCCGAATCCATGTATTGATTGTAATCGTTATATGAAATTTGATAAGCTCTATGATGCGGCAATGGAGCGGGGGTGTGAAATCGTAGTGACGGGGCACTATGCCAGGATTCAGTATGATGAGAACACCGGGCGTTATCTGCTGAAAAAAGCAGTGGATGAAACAAAAGATCAAAGTTATGTTCTATATAACCTGACGCAGGAGCAGCTTGCACATGTCTACTTCCCACTTGGGGAGATGACAAAGTCAAAGGTTCGTGAAATTGCTGAAGCGGAAGGGTTCGTCAATGCACACAAGTCCGATTCGCAAGATATCTGTTTTGTACCGGATGGAGATTATGCCGGATTTATTGAGTCATATCGGGGAAAGGCTTGTGAGCCGGGTGATTTTGTAGATGATAAGGGAAATGTCCTGGGTCGTCATAAGGGGCTGATTCACTATACGATTGGACAGCGAAAAGGACTTGGGATTTCAAGCAGTGCGCCGCTGTTCGTAACCAGGATTGACCCGGTAAAGAACGAAGTGGTTTTAACGCATGGCGATGGCTTATTTTCTGATACTTTATATGCAACAGATGTCAATCTGATTTCGGTTTCGAAGATTGAAGACGGCATGCGTGTACAGGCGAAGGTGCGCTATCGACACAAACAGCAGCCGGCGTCGGTCTGGCAGCTTGAAGATGGACGCATTAAGGTGCAGTTTGACGAGCCGCAAAGGGCGATTACAAAGGGGCAGTCGGTAGTATTGTATGATGGAGATGTTGTTGTCGGTGGTGGCATCATCTTATAAGACAGGAGGCAGAACGTGAAGATTTCAACAAAAGGAAGATATGCGATTCGAGTAATGCTCGATCTGGCGATGCATCAGGGAGATGGCTATATATCACTAAAAGATATTGCGAAGAGGCAGGATCTGTCCAACAAATATCTGGAGATGATTATTGCACTTCTCAATAAGGCCGGATACGTGCAAAGTACAAGAGGTAAGTTCGGCGGATACCGGTTATCCTACACGCCGGATAAGTACACGATGGCGGCAATCTTAAAGACGACAGAAGGGTCGATGGCTCCGGTTTCGTGTCTGGATTGCCCGGGCGAGTGCGACAAGGAGGCGGATTGTATTACACTTCCTATGTGGAAAAAACTAGACAGGATTATAGAAGATTATTTGGAAAGTGTAACGCTTCAAGATCTGTTAGATACGAGTGCCAATACATATTCCATATAAAAAACAGCGAGGGGTTCCTCGCTGTTTTGTGTATAAAAAGACATTATGCGATTTCATCACGGAAGTAATCTTTCACGAATCCAATCGCGGATGGGTCTTGGGCTACGGCTGCCATGCAGATATCCAGGGTCTGTTCTTTAACATATGCAAGGAGCCTTCCGCGCATAGATACGGCTGCTAAGCAGATGGCCTCGGTCTGCGTTTCAAGCCACTCAAAGATGCCGCAGTTTACCTTGATTGCGAAGATACACAGATCTTCATCGAATTCATCCATATCAAGAACAAGAACCGGATTGGCGGCAACCTGAGCAAATTGTTTGATGCGCGGCGTTGGATCCTTCACAAACTTGATGGCTTCAGGATCCTGCATGATGGCTGCGATACAGATTTCTTCCGTCTGCTCATTGATAAATTCCAGCGTGCAGCCGTCCTTTTGAACGGCTTCAAGGCAATATTCCGGCGTCTGGTCAATGTAGCGAATCGCCATTGGAGAGCGGGAGATTGCCGTATGACACATCTGTGCATTTTTCTCCGGCACATAGCGAATTGCGATGCCGTCCTGCTCAATGGCTAGCTGACAGATACGCGGTGTGCGATTTTTGACAAGTGCAAGAGATGAGCCGCGCCTTTTTACGGCTGCTTCGCAGATCGCGTCGGTTTGCTTTCTGACGAACTGAAGGGCAAATGGATTATTCTTCACAGCCGTCAGACAAATCTCTTCAGTCGGGTCATCAATCTTTTCAAGGTTCATTCCATTTTCCTTTACTTTTCCCATGTAATAGATAATATCTTCTTCTGACATAATCGGCTCCTTTCTAAGAGACTATCGAATATTGGAAATAATTTCTCTTTCGATCAGCTCGGACAGCTGAATCGGAAATTTATCGTAGTTGCTGATATCGACAAAGGCTTCTCCGTAGATGGCATGAATCTGTGGTTTGTCATCTCCGATGGCAAAGGCAATGGTTTTCACGCCCTGGCCGCGCATGAGTCGCATGGCTTCTTTGATGTCTTTTCTGGCAAGGTCGCCGCTATAGCCATTAGAGTTAGGCTGTCCGTCTGAAATGATGATGAGCAGTTTGTCTTGTTCCGTGCGCTGCGACAATAGCTCGCCGACCATGCGAAGTGCAAGGCCGTCACGGTTGTTGCCGGCCGGATTCATCTTCATCAGAGAATATTTGGCAATCTTGCGATCCTCGAATTGCTGGTAGATTTCAACGACAGGATTCAGCTCACAGTTGTGAGAAGAAATCATGGTCGGAATCTCAAGCTGGAATAAGACTTCGTTAAGAAGGATGGCAGCTTGTCTTGCAGAATCAATACGGGGACCTTTCATAGAACCGGAGTTATCGATTAAGATGGCAACAGCCATATCAAGTTCTTTTTCCGGGTTTTTCTTTCGTTTGAAGTAGCGCTGGTCTACTTTGTATAAATTACGCGTGTCGATGCTTCGTCCCATCATACGGCGTCGTTGCTGGGAAGTTGCTTCTTCCTGCATGATTTTGACAATCTCTTTTCGCACTTTTTTAAGAAAGGAATGATGGGTTTGGACAATCTCATCATAAGCATTGCGGTCTTTGATATCGGGTTTGACGCGGCGGATATCGGTCTGGATTCCGGTGTGGGCGGAGCCATAGTTGCCACTGTTTATCTTGGACAGCGTGTTTTTGTGCTGCTGGTTTGCATATTGTTCTTCCGCTTCCTCTTCGCGAATTTCATTTTCCAGTTCTTCTAAAGAAAGATTAATGATCTGTCCTTCTTCGGTGCCGCTTAGGGTATCGGAAGGCTGGTAGGTATCTTCGCCGGAGGAGGAATCGTTAATCTCCTGCATGCCGCCACTTAAGATATTGGCGGGCATATTTGAGATATTGTCACCACCGGAACTTGCCATCGCACTTTGAATGGAATCGAGCATGTCGGCGGCATCCTGCGCAGAGCCATCTTCGGCAGAGTCATCTCCGCCGGGAGCTTCGTCCTTGTCGCCGTCATTGTCACAATTATCACAGTTTTCGCAGTCTTCATCATCTTCGGCTGGCTGGTGAAAACCGCGTTCATTCTCCTCGCGGTACTCGGTAAAGTCCTCATCTTCCTTGCCTTCAAAGGCGAATTCAGAAGAAGGACCGTCTGTGTATAAATCTACGTATCGCCACAATTTGTTGACAATAAAATTGATTTGAATGTATTTTTCCTTTACATCATCGGCCATTACAGCGGCATCGACATCAGGCTTAATGCGGTCAAGCATCTCCATGATGACATGAAACTGCGCTGTATCCTCGTGCAAGATAAAGACCTGACCAAAACGCGCATATTGCAAAACTGCGGAAAGCAGAAGAGAAAGTGTTGAAATCTCAATGTCTTCGGTCATATCCTCTAAGGAACGAACCGTTGCAAATTGTGCTTCGCGCACAGTTTCGATACTTTCCCGCACAAGTCTTCCGGACATCTTGCACAGCGCTTCTTCATCATGATAATCACTAATTACATCTGCAATGGCGCGGTACATTGTCGTCATGACCTTGGCGAATCGCGGGTTGGACTTTACTTCCATAAAGTCCGGATGCGGATAGCGCATTCTGGGCATCGTATCCTTTTCAAATGGGAGTTTCCCAAGCTTAAAGGTATTGCCGGCCCATAACTCACCGCGATAATCCATAAAACGCAGATGACCGATTTCATGAAACAGATAACCTAAGATGCAAAGAATTTTGTTTTCACTGCTTTCATAGGAGCGAATCTGCGCATTGTCCGTATTGACATAGACTGTTCGCCCGTCAAGCAGGGAAGTTTCAATCTCTTGATCGTTCTTACCGTGAAGAAGGACGAGATGAATCGGCAGTTTGAAATCGCTTGTAAGAGATTGCAGATAGCGATTCACGTAATCGTAGAACTGCGGGGTCTGTACCAGGTCATCAAAGGTGATTTGTGCTGCCGGATGGGAGGTCTTGTATTTTCTTACCTGGTCGGCAAATAACTGACTCATAATAAAGCCCCCTTACAGATACAAATCGACGACGCCTGTAATGATTTCATCTTGTTCTTCCATATCGTTAGTGGCTTTGGCAACTACACACTCCACGCAGTTTTGACGGAAATTCTGATAACCGTCAAGTTTAATGGCAAGTACCCACATCTCAAGTTCTGACAGGGAGATGCTTCCGTCTGTGATCCCTTTGGTATAACAGTAGTCGCGAATCTTAAGCCATACGTTGTAGCATTTTTCAAGGATGCCATGATTGTGCACGTCGGTGTTGAGTTCCAGACGCGCAAGTGCTTTATCCTTTGGCAGATCGTAGCTGTCAATGATAAAGGACATACGTCTTATAACGGATGGGTCGATTGGCCGACAGGAGTTATAACCGACATTATCGGTGTAAACGACCATGGACTGCGCAAGTCTTCTTAAGTAGCTTCCGTCTACTAACGGGATGATACTTCCGGCTTTGTCGTATTCATTTAAACCAACGAGTACACCGCTGTCTTTGATACGGGAAATCTCCTGTACCTCCACGATGTAACCTTTCGTCAGTGCTTTCACAAAATTGGATTCCACATGCTTGAATCTTGGTGCGTCGCCTGAGGTGTCCGTGTTTGGAACGAAGTCGCTTAGGAAATCCTGCGTCTCCATATTGGAATTACAAGTGACGCGAAGAAGCGGCATGTCAAGGATGCAGGCGAGAATCTCAACACCGGTTGATTTTCCATATGCGGTTACGCCTCGCCACATAAAGTTCACCATTGGGCGCTTTTCGCCGGCGCTTAAAACATAGCGACGGGCAATCTTTAAAGTTTCGACCGGAACAGCGAAGTCGTCATCAAATACAGGAATCAGATCGCGCTCGGCTTCACTCCAGTTAAATTTTGAAGAAAATTCAGCAAATTCCGCCTTGGCCTGCGCAACGGTCAGGTTCTCATTAGCAGAAGTCGCCTGATCTTCTGCCAGGATGGTTGGACAACCGGCAAGAACTTTGTTGTAACATAGACCGCCAAGTTCGATGGTCTTTTCTTCTAAAAGAGCAATGTTGCCGCCTTTTTCATCGGTCTCAAACCGGCGGTCGGTAAACAGATGCTCTAAACTGTCAGAGAGTTTGTATAGATCTTTTGCAGCAAAATCTTCCTGATGATTATAGGAAGTTTCCAGGCTGTCCAAGATCTCGCCGACTTCCGGAAATTTCTCCCGAAGAATCGGTAAGAATCCTACAATGAAAGCAGTTGTATCAAAAGCAGTGTCATTTTCAAGATTTGGAACGGCAATAAAGGAGCCGTCGTCCTTGCGGATTGCTCCGCGGATACGTCCATTTGCAGAGAGCGTTGCGAGCAAAATACCTTCTGAAACGACTGCTTCTACGGCATAAGACGTATCAGATATCTTAACAAGACAGACAGTTGATGCATCCTTGGAAAAGTATGCCTGTACAGCTCTTACGACAAGAGGATCAAGTCCGGCCATCAGCTGTGCTTCGTTATAGATGGAAATGCATTCCTTGTCTGTGGTGCGTTTTTCTAATGTGTTGTAAGGCGGATCGAGCTGCTCAATCGAAACCGCCGTCCGATTTAAAAATACGGATTTCATGTGAATAGTTACCCCTTTTTTCGTTTTTGCTTTATTCATCGTACTTTTCTAAGAATAGCCTTATTATAATTAGTAGTATCTAAGTACAGTTGGATTATAGCAAGAATTATTCGACAAGTCTAGTGTAGGGGTCGTAAAAAGTGGTTTAGCTCAGTCGGGGTATAAGCTCCGACTGAGTTAAACGCTCCGCGAGGATGCGCACGGATTCGGACAGGAATTTGTCTGCTGAAGCAGACCCGAATCCGGCGCGCAAGACTCGCGAGCGAGTCTTGACGATGTGAAACTTTAAAAAAATATAGAGGTTTAGTATAATGTATGCAAAGAAATCAAGCAGGAGAAATCGCGAATGATTAAACAAATCAGTCAGACTTTTATACTTTCAACGAAGCATACGACATATGTATTTAGCGTTCTGGAAACCGGGCACTTAGAGCACTTGTATTATGGACGCCGAATCGATCAGCCAAGCGCCGGAGTGTTTCGGCAAAAGAGAGCGTTTGAACCGGGGAACAGTACGGTTTATGATGCGCAGCATAAAAATCTGGTGCTTGAGGATATCTGCCTTGAGATGTCATCTTATGGAAAAGGAGATATTGGGGAACCATTTGTTGAACTAGAACATGCTGATGGTAGTGTGACTTGTGATTTTTTATTTGAAAAAGCAGAGATTGAAAAACAAAAACAGCCGCTTAAGACGCTGCCGTCAGCTTATGACGAGGGGCAGGATATCGAGCAGCTTGTCATTACCTTAAAGGAGCGTTCTAGCGATATCCGACTTGTACTGTCTTATGAAGTCTATGAAGAGTGCGACTGCATGGTTAAAAGCGCGAAACTAATCAATGATTCCGGAGAGACGATAAAGCTAAACAGGCTGATGAGTAACCAGCTTGATCTTGCAAGAGGACGCTACGCGATGACAAGTTTTCACGGAGCCTGGGCAAGAGAGATGCAAAAACATACCGTGCCGGTCGGACCCGGAAATTATGTAAACAGTTCCTTTACCGGAACATCTTCGAGCCGAAGCAATCCATTTACCATTCTGCATGATGTGACAGCGACGGAAGATGCGGGAAACTGCTTCGGATTTAATCTGCTGTACAGCGGCAATCACTACACGAGTGTATCGCAAAATGCCTACGGCAAGACCCGCGTCGTCAGCGGAATCAACCCGGGAGGATTCTCCTTTACAATAGAGCCGGGGCAGGAATTTGAAGCGCCGGAGAGTGTGATGACCTATTCCTATAAAGGATTTACACAGATGAGTCATAACATGCACCGGTTTGTGCGAGAACATGTGGTGCGCGGCGAATGGAAGAAAAAGGAGCGGCCGATTCTGCTTAACAGCTGGGAGGCGGCGTATTTTGATATCAAGGAGGGCAATCTTCTTAAGATGGCCAGGGCGGCAAAGGATGTCGGCATCGAACTATTTGTGATGGATGATGGCTGGTTTGGTGAGCGAAATGATGACGCACATGCGCTTGGAGACTGGGAGGTCAACACGAAAAAACTGCCGGGAGGACTCAAAGGTCTGTGCGATAAGATCAATGAACTTGGTCTGGACTTTGGAATCTGGGTGGAACCGGAGATGGTCAATGTCGACAGCGATTTGTATCGCGCGCATCCGGAATGGGCGATTGATATCCCGGGCAAACCTCATTCCGAAGGGCGAAATCAGAGGCTGTTAGACCTTACAAGACCGGAAGTTCGAACCTATATCATAGACAGCATGAGCAAGGTGTTACCGTCTGCAAACATCGCTTATGTAAAATGGGATATGAACCGAAACTTTTCTGATGTATACTCCAAATATCTGCCAGGGGACAGACAAGGAGAAGTCTTTCATCGCTATGTCTTAGGACTGTATGAAGTGATGAACGCTTTGACAAAGAAGTTTCCGCACATTCTGTTTGAAGGCTGCGCGGCGGGAGGCAATCGATTCGATCTTGGAATCTTAAGTTATTTTCCGCAGATTTGGGCAAGTGATGATACCGACGCTATCGCACGAAGTTATATTCAGGAAGGATACAGCTATGGCTATCCGATGTCGGTTGTCAGTGCACATGTGTCCTCGTGTCCAAACCATCAGACGCTTCGGGTGACACCGCTTATGACAAGGTTTCATGTGGCAGCTTATGGAGTGCTGGGATATGAATGTAATTTAAGCGATATGTCCAAAGAAGACTTAGAAACGATAAAAACACAGATTGAGACGTATAAAACATACCGAAAGACATTTCAGTATGGACAGTTTTACCGGGGAAGAAGTGGACGTATTCATGAGTGGACCTGCGTAAGCGAAGACAGGTCGCAGGCAGTTGGAATGCTGCTTCAAGAGCAGGTGCTTGCCAATACGCAGGCAGAATATTATCAGGCAAAGGGCCTGTTAGAGCAGGGAGTTTATCATTTTTACAATAAAAAGCGCGTGTTTGATGTCCGTAAGTTTGGAGATCTTATTAACACCCAGGCACCATTTCATATCAGGCAGGGTTCGCTGGTTCACAATGTGGTGGCGAGGTTTGTGACGATGGAAGGGGAGGTTGAAGACCATACCGTAACCGGAGAGAATTTAATGTATGCGGGAGTGACATTAAAAGACGGGTTTGCGGGGACCGGATATAGCGAGGAGGTTCGCTATTTTCAGGATTATTCGTCCAGAATGTATTTCATGGACTTAATGCAGTAACATAAAAATAAGATGAAGGAGAATAATAACATGAGGGAAAAAGAACTGGTACTGTCTCAGTTTGAGGAATTGTACGGACAAGGCGGGGATATCCGTCTGTTCTTTGCGCCGGGACGTGTGAATCTGATTGGTGAACATACTGATTATAACGGCGGGCATGTGTTTCCTTGTGCACTAAGTTATGGAACGTATGCAGCTGTTCGGTTAAGACAAGACCGCAAGATTCGATTCTTTTCGCTGAATATGCCACAAGATGTCATAGAAAGCGATCTGGACAATCTGATGCCGGAGGCACAGGCCGGCTGGGAGGCCTATCCGCAAGGTGTCATCTGGGCATATGAAAAGTGGGGACATAAGCTTCCTTGCGGATTCGATATTGCATTTGCGGGAAACATTCCATCCGGATCGGGACTTTCTTCTTCGGCAGCAATCGAAGTCGTGACGGCACTTGCCATCAAAAAGATGTATGGAATCGAGGAGATTAGTCTCATTAATATCGCGCAGCTGTGTCAGTACAGTGAAAACCACTATAACGGTCTTAGCTGTGGCATTATGGATCAGTTCGCAAGCGCGCTGGGCAAGGCTAATTCGGCAATCTATCTGGATACGAATACCTTAGACTTTGATTACGTGAAGTTACCGCTTCATAACGAAAAACTGGTGATTGTAAATAGTATGGTGAAGCACTCCCTTGTGGAATCAGCTTATAACGACAGGCAAAATGAATGCTTAAGAGCACTGCTTGATCTGCAGGAGATTATGGGAATTAACCAGCTGTGTGATTTATCACCGAAATTATTTGACAAGTATCAAGGGGCCATCAAGGATGAGACTTGCCAAAAAAGGGCAAAGCATGTAATCTATGAGAATGCAAGAACCAAGATGGCAGTCAATGCTCTTGTAGAAGGAGACCTTGAGACATTTGGAAAGCTTATGAACCACTCGCACAAATCACTTCGCGATGATTATGAAGTGTCGTGTGAGGAGATGGACTTTTTGGCACAGATTGGCTGGGATACGCCGGGCGTGCTTGGCTCTCGTATGACGGGCGGTGGCTTTGGCGGCTGTACGGTATCGCTGGTGAAGGAAGATGCGGTAGAGGCATTTTCGGATAAGGTGAAAACCGCTTATCAGGCAAAGTTTGGAATTCGTCCTAAGGTTTATGTGGCAGAAATCGGCGACGGCGCCAGAGAAGTCGCAATATCATAAAAACAGGCAGGTGTAACGATGCAACAGGCAATATGGGATTTGGCCCAGTATGGGATTGAAACAGGACTGATGGAGGAAGCAGATCGCACATATGCGATGAATCTATTACTGGATGTGATGCGGGAAGCAGAACTTGATCCGTTAAGTCCGAACCGAAATATCAACTTGGAAGAGACGCTAAAGATTCTACTGGATGCAGCCGTAAAAAAAGAATTGATAAATGATAGCATTACGGAACGTGATTTGTTTGACACCAGACTGATGAATTGTCTGATGCCAAGACCGGGTGAGGTGCAAAAAGCATTTGCCGGTCATTACGAGCATTCACCGAAGGAAGCAACCGAGTATTTTTATAAATTAAGCAGGGACAGTCATTATATCCGAAGCGAGCGTGTAAAAAAAGATCGCCGCTGGAGCGTGGACAGTGCGTATGGAACCATTGACATTTCCATCAATTTGTCGAAGCCGGAGAAGAACCCGAAGGATATTGCGGCTGCCAGGAATGCGAAGCAGGCAGATTATCCTAAGTGTATGCTTTGTATGGAAAATGAAGGCTATGCGGGTCGTATCAACTTCCCGGCCAGACAAAATCACCGTATTATTCCGATCACAATTGACGGGAAGAAATGGGGATTTCAATATTCTCCGTATGTATATTATAATGAACACTGTATCGTGTTTAATGGGGAACATACCCCGATGAAGATTGACAGACAGACATTTGTGAAGTTGTTTGATTTTATAAAACTTTTTCCGCATTATTTTTTAGGATCAAATGCAGACCTTCCGATTGTAGGCGGGTCTATTTTAACGCATGATCATTTTCAGGGAGGCCATTATGAATTTGCCATGGAGCGGGCTGAGTTTGAACAGGAGTTTACGGTGCCGGGATATGAAGATGTTACGGCCGGCATTGTGAAGTGGCCATTGTCGGTAATTCGAATCCGGCACAAAAGTCCGGACAGGCTGATTGACCTGGCGGATCACATCCTTGGAAAGTGGCGGTCTTATACGGACGAAGATGCCATGGTTTATGCCATGACAGATGGAGAAGTGCATAATACCATTACGCCGATTGCACGTTGCAAAGACGGTGTATACGAACTGGACCTGGCACTTCGAAACAATCTGACAACGAAGGAACATCCACTTGGTCTTTATCATCCGCATGAACAGTATCATCACATCAAGCGTGAGAACATTGGTTTAATCGAGGTGATGGGACTGGCGGTGCTTCCGGCGCGGCTTGAGAAGGAACTTTCACATCTGGCGGATGCCATGCTTGCCGGCAAGAATCTTCGTGAGGACGAGGAACTTGAAAAGCATGCTGACTGGGCAGAGACATTTTCCAAAAGATACGAGACGATTGATGAGAATAATATCCGCAGCATTATTGAGAAGGAAGTGGGCGAGGTGTTCGTTCACGTGCTCGAAGATGCCGGAGTATATAAAGGTACAAAAGAGGGCCGGGAGGCATTTATGCGATTTGTACGAACCTTATAGGAGGAACATTTGATGATTAATTTTGGCGCATTAATGAAGATAAAAGGAATTAAAGAAGAGTTTGAGAAAAATCATCCCGGAGTGACACATTTCTTCCACGATGAGATTATGAGCGGACTTCCGGAAGGTACGATTGTGGAAATCAGCGTAACCAAGCCGGGAGAAGAAAAAGTAACGACCAATATGAAGGTAAATGAAAAAGACCGCGAGATCTTTAAGACACTTGGAGATCTTGCGAATTAGGAAGCGATATGGAACAGGATATCAGACAGTCCGCACAGGTGTTGTCGCGTAAGGTGATGCTCTATGCCAGAGATCAGATTATGGTGTCAATGCGCTTTTTGGACCGCGCACTTTTTAAGATGCCGCTTGTAGACAGCGAGATGGTTGAAGCGTTTGGCGTGGATGGCGAACACATCCTATACAACACATTGCGGGTATTGGAATTATTTAAAACGGAAAAGAATTATCCGACAAGAGCGTTTTTGCATATGATTTTCCATTGTATCTTCTCGCATCCGTTTCACTATGAAAAGATGCAGAGGGTAAGCTGGGATTTGGCCTGTGATCTGGCGGTGGAATATGCCATCCTGGACATGGGAATTGCCGGCTGCGCCTTAGAAGAAGATGGCGAACGGAAACGAATTTTGGAAGGATTGCGAGAAGAGGTGCCAATGCTGACGGCGGAGCACCTCTATCGTTATTTTAATAAGGAACCGGAGCGGCTTTCGTATTATCTGGAAAAACAGTCTCTTTTTGAGATGGATGACCACATCGTCTGGATTCCGAAGAAAGAGACAACGGCTGAAGATCGAGATGACCACTACAATGTGAACACGGCGACAGGACAGATTGGCTGTCATGAGGCAGACCAGGGCGAAGAAGGGGAACAAGAGCCGGTGGATGAAGCTTTGGTTGGACAGCGAGGCAAAGGCTGGGAGGAAATCTCTGAACATGCCAAGACAGATCTTCAGATGTTTTCAAAGGACCAGGGGTTTGGTTCAAGTGGTCTTTTGATGAATCTTCAGGAGGCCGTGCGCGATAAGATTGACTATACGGAGTTTTTGAAAAAATTTGCCGTGATGGGCGAAGAGGTTCATATTAATGACGACGAATTTGACTACATCTACTATACCTATGGGATGGAGTTGTATGAGAAGATGCCGCTGATTGAGCCGCTAGAATATCGGGAAAATAAAAGAATCCGGGAGTTTGTGATAGCCATTGATACTTCCGGGTCTTGTCAGGGAGAAACGGTGCACCGGTTTTTGAGAAAGACGTATTCTATCCTTAAAAGCTCGGAAAGTTATTTTGAGCGGGTGAATATTCATATCATTCAATGCGATGCCAAGGTGCAGCATGATGAGAAGGTAACCACGGATGAAGAGTTTGAAGCCTACATGCAGGATGTACAGCTTGTGGGATTTGGCGGAACTGATTTTCGACCGGTATTTGAATATGTGGACGGTCTGATTCGAAGGCACGAGTTCCACAATCTGAAAGGTTTGATTTATTTTACGGACGGTAACGGAACATTTCCGGAGAAACAGCCGGAGTATGAGACCGCGTTCGTATTTATTGAAGAGGGATATACCATTCCGAAGACGCCGGACTGGGCCATCCGTCTGGTATTACAGGAGGACGAAATAGAATGAATATCATGGAAGCAAAGGAGCAGATTGAGCAGTCGGTCAGCACCTATTTAAGAAAAGACGAGTTCGGACAATACAAGATTCCGATTGAAAGACAGCGCCCGGTCTTTTTGCTGGGACCTCCGGGAATCGGTAAGACCGCGATTATGGAGCAGATTGCGCAAAGCCTTGACATTGCGCTGGTTTCGTATTCGATGACGCATCATACCAGACAAAGTGCGCTTGGACTTCCATTTATTAACCATAAGGTGTATGGCAAGCAGGAATTTGATGTATCGGAATATACGATGAGTGAGATTGTAGCTTCAGTTTATGAAACGATGGAGAAAACCGGTAAGCAGGAAGGGATCTTGTTTTTGGACGAGATCAACTGCGTATCGGAGACGCTTGCACCGTCTATGCTTCAGTTCTTACAGTACAAGACATTCGGTAATCATCAGATTCCGTCCGGATGGATTGTGGCAACGGCCGGTAATCCACCGCAGTTTAACCGCTCCGTTCGTGAGTTCGACGTGGTAACGCTAGACCGTCTTCGCGTGCTTGAAGTGGAAGCGGATTACGATACCTGGCGAAAGTATGCGGTAAATAAGGGACTGCACAGTGCAATACTTACCTATCTGGATGTGAAAAAGTCGGACTTTTACCAGATTGAAAATACCGTAGATGGTAAGAGTTATGTTACGGCCCGGGGATGGGAAGATTTGTCAGAGACTTTGTATCTGTATGAAGAACAGGAATTTGAAGTTGGAGAGACGCTGATTGGACAGTTCCTTCGCAATAAAAAGATTGCCAGAGAATTTGCTGCATATTATGATTTGTATCGCAAGTATAAGCAGGATTATCAGGTGCATCAGATCCTGGATGGTGAGGCCGGAAAGGTTGTCTTAGAACGTGCTAAGAAAGCCGGATTTGATGAGCGGCTGTCGCTGATGGGACTTCTTATGGATGCTCTGCAAGAGAGCATTCGCGAGCATGTGAGACGAGAGTCGGCGCTTCGCTTTTTGACACTGACGCTTCGAGAGGTTAAGGGGGATTTGGTTTTCGCAGAAACAAAGACCGCGGAATATATCGAAGAGATTCTGACCGCAAAAGCGGATGCGATTCAGGACAAGATGATAAAAGAAGACGCGGCCAATGCACTTGGAAGCCTGGATCGTTACACATATCTGCAGGCGGAAAACACGCTTAGACGTTATCAAAGACAGATTAAGATTGAAGGAACGACGGAGCCAAAAGAGGCATTTGAGTATCTGCGGACGCAGTTTGAACTTGCTGTTAGCGAATTAAAACGTCATGTGGAGCTGATTACGCAAAAACTCGATCATTTATTTGAATTTGTCGAAAAGGCATTTGGAAATGGAAATGAAATGCTCATCCTCGTAACGGATCTTACGATTAACTATGCCAGTGCAAAATTCATTTCCGAGTATGGATGTAAAAAATATTTTAAATACAATAAAAAGTTCCAGATTCACGAAAGACAGATGGAGATTGCCAACGAGCTTGATCATCTGGATCTGACACAGCTGGCGCTTGATGAGGAAGCATGATTTTAGACACAGATTTTAGCTATGAAACAATTGAAGACGGAGTCCGCATTACGGCGTATCACGGCGATGAAATAGATGTTGTGATACCGGAGATGCTTGCGAATCAGCCGGTCAGAGAGATTGGAGAAGAATCTTTTTCTAAGGCGGATGCGCCGGTGGAGCGCGTCACCTTGCCGGCGAATTTAAGGAAGATCTGCCGTGGTGCGTTTAAGTACTGTCTGGCGCTCGAAGATGTGGTTATGACAGAAGGCGTGGAGGAGTTAGAAGAAGAAATCTTCTTTGTGACATCGGTGTCGCAGATTCATATTCCGGCCAGTGTGAAGCAGATTCATGCACCTTATGATATGGCGGAGTTCTCCTGGACGATATCGCCCGACAGCCCTTACTATAAATCCGATGACTTCGCGCTCTATCAAATGAGACAAGATGGCTGGCATATGGTTGCGATGCATCTGCAAAATGAGATTACAACCTATCATGTACAAGAGGGAACCGTACAGATTGATCAAAGTGCCTTTAGCGGTAATGAAGTGCTTGAAAAGATCGTGCTGCCACCAAGCATTCGATGTATCGGCCCTGATGCCATGGAAAGCTGCAGCGCACTTCGAAGCGTGAATCTTCCGGAAGGACTTGAAAGAATTGACAATGGTGCCTTTCGCGGATGTACGAATCTGAAGGAGATTCATTTGCCAAAATCGCTTGCAGAACTTTCTGTAGGTGCACTGAATCATACCTTTAACTGGAATGGGAGCGAGCGCGGCTTTCATAAGGTGACGATTGAGAATGCCAATCCACACTTTATGCTGGATGAAAATGCGCTCTACCGAAAGGGCGAAGAGGATCTTGGGCTTATGTGGTATTTTGGGACAGACCGCGAATATACCATTTCTTCTAAGGTGCGGTGTATTGAGAGTGGGAGCTTCTTTCGCGGAGCACTTAAGAAGATTACAATTCCCAAAAGTGTCAAATCGGTGCAAAAACAGGCATTTGAACATTGCGAGGAGCTTGATGAGCTGGTAATTGAAGATCAGAATGTTATCTTGTATGTTCCGAAAGTCCCGCTGTATCGCCGCGATGAGATTGTGTCATTTTTAAAAGAGGAGTCTTCGCAGAGCATTTATGATTTTGCAAAGTATGACGAGGCCTGGGATTCCTATCGTATCTTGGAAGAAAAGGTTAAGATGGCGGCGTCTCGCCTAAAAGATCCCTGTCTTTTGATGGCGCATAATAAAGAAAAGTATGAGCAGTTTATAGATGAGAATTTTGCGCAGGTGCTAGAGGATATCAGGGAAAGGCAAGATGAGCAGGAACTGACGCTTTTATGTGAGGCCGGCGTTATTACAAATGACAATATAGACCGGGCAATCGATTGCTTTGCCGGCTCTATGAGAGCACAATTGTCCGGAATTTTGATGGAATATAAGGAAAAACACCTCGGATATCAGGGATTTGATTTTAGTTTATAGGAAATATGGGCAGTTTTTAGCTGTGCTACTATTGATTTTTGGGGATAAAACCGATACAATATTTAGTAGTGTAGAGTGAAATGAGGACTATATTTGGATAAGATGAATGGTGTTATTAGGGGCGAGAAGCATCGAATAAGTCGCACAGAGCGCAAATACGTGGACAAAAAGATCGAGCAGGAAGCAGGAAGACGATGCTTCCATGTTTGTGTGCTGATTTGTATTGCGGCTCCATTTATCCTTATGAACCATATAGTACGAGAACAAGGCGCAGCGGGAGGGTCACCGGCGCTGTTTTTATTTGCTATTGAGGCTGTTTCTGTAATCTGTGGAATCATCGGTTATTTTGGAACGAATCAAAAACAGTTTTCATGGATGAATCGTAGAATGTATCTGGCGATTCTTGCTGGGGTTATGGACCTTGCGGCAGTTTTGATTACAAATGCAATGGCATCATTTTTGCTGGTCGCGATCGCATCGCTGGCAGTTGCCTGGGCGATGCTTTGGGAAGAAAAGTACTCGTTGGGATGGCTGTGTGGACAGATTGGCGTTTTGCTGGTAGCCAGTATCGTACGCGAGTGGAATCCGTACATGCTTACTACGATGGCGATGATGCAGGGATTTTCGATTGTTATTTCTCTACTGGCTTACCATAGCTATGTGAGAAAATTACATAACGAATATTATCTGAAACGAGCCGTGCATGATGCGCAGACAGACCCTATGACAAAGCTGTGCAACAGAAGAGGACTTGATGAGAGAATTAGTGGAATCTGGCAACTGTGTCAGCGGCATAATATTCCGGTTGCACTTTTAATGATGGACATTGATGACTTTAAGAAATATAATGATGAGTATGGTCACCCGGCAGGTGATGCCTGTATCCAGATGGTGGCTCGTCAGATTAAGAAGAATGCGCGCAGACGTAATGATATTGTGGCGCGTGTCGGGGGAGAAGAGTTTTTAGTTGTCTTTACCGGCATGAATATGCACCAGGTGAAAGAACGTGCAAAGTCTATGCAAGACATGGTCTACAATTATAAAATGCGTCATGCGTCAAGTGCTAAGTATACATATGTATCGATTTCGATGGGGATTGCTTTTACAGATTTTGAGACGCAGGTGGAATTTAAGGACCTTTATGATATTGCAGACCAAAACCTATATCAGGCAAAACAAAATGGAAAGAACTGCATTTGTGCAGATAAGGAAAAAACCGTATCTGCATAGATGTATATCAGATGCAACATATGGAACTTAAGAACAAAAACAAGGATGCGCATAAGAGCGCATCAGATAACAAAAAAAAGAAGATGAAGTTAAAGAGTTTCTGCTCGGAGATTTTCAAGGTTGGATTTATCGGATTTGGCGGAGGAAATGCGCTTGTTCCGGTAATGGAAGATGCCTTCGTGCGAAATGATGATTTTGATGAAGACCAAAAAACATACGATAAGGATGTTTTGGTGGCAAATCTGACACCGGGAGCACTTCCGGTTGAGCTGGCAAGTGCGCTTGGAAATCATGCATTTGGCGTGAAGGGAATGATTCTCGGGCCGGTTCTTTTTGCGCTCCCGGGCGTAATTATGGCTTCGATTTTATTTGTGGTGCTCTCATCGTTAAGTGAGGGCGCTTTGAATTATATCAATATGGCAGCAGTTGGTGTTGCCGGATTCATCATGGCGCTTTTGTGCGATTATATCGCCAAGGTGTTTGAAAAAAACAAAACGATAAGTGACAAGCGGTTTAAGCGAACGTATCTTGTAATCGGGCTTGTGTTTTTCTTTACCTGTGGCAGTGCAGTCTATAAGGTGCTTGGCGTAGATGTCACATCGCTATTCAGCATCAGTACGGTGCATATGCTGGCGGTGGTATTCTTCATTGCTTTTTGGTTACATGGAAATCGCAATGCATTTCACATTATTACGACAATCGTACTTAGTGCAATCTTTTTGCTGGGACAAGGCAAGGCAGACTTTCTTGCAGATGTGCCATATCTGGTAACTATTGCGGAAATCCTTATGGTTATCCTTTCTGTGGTGGGGCTGTTTCAATCCGTTAAAAAGACAAGGGTACATCTGGAGCTTGATCGAAAGAAGATCAGCAAGACCTTTTTGTTCTGGCTGATTTTTATCGTAGTACTGGCAATTCCTGCGCTGGTGCTCCTGGATTATGCGGTTCCGTTTTTACTGCGTGATTTATTATCGACGTTTATGTCATTTGGCGGTGGGGATGCATATCTTACCATTGCAGATGGAATGTTTGTAGATGCAGGTTATGTATCGGAGGATGTATTTTACAGCCAGATTATTACCGTGGTTAATGTCCTTCCCGGGTCGATTCTTTGTAAAACCCTTTACGGAATCGGCTATTACATGGGATATTCGGCGACCGGCCTTGTTGGATGCGGAATCTTAACGGGAATTTCTGCATTTGCCGGTTCTATCGGAGCATCCTGCGCAGCCTTTTACTTGATTTACTATCTGTATTCAGGTATTTCCAAGCTTGGTGCGATTGAGTTTATTGCAAGATGGATCAGACCAATTGTATGTGGTCTTTTGATTAAGGTTATGCTTGCGCTTGCCAGTTCAAGCATGTCACTTAGTGATTCGACAGGGATATCAAGATGGCTGATTTTGATTTTTGTCATCGTACTTGCCATAGCAAATTATCTGGTTAAGAGGCGTTTTAAACTGAATCCATGGCTGATGGTTGTGGTGGATATTGCGATTTCGCTGTTGTTCTTCTGGGCATTATAAAGGAGTCTTTATGAAAGATACCGTTTTATTCTTTCGTTCGAGAACGCTTAGTTATTCGTCGGAGGAGATTTTTTTAGAACAGATTATAAATGCATTTCAAAAAGCAGGCTTTCAGGTGGAAGTCTGCTTTCTTGGTAAAATCGAGCAAGAAGAGGAGAAACTGTGCAGCTTTATCGGGAAGTCGTATCGGGCGATTGTCGATTTGAATTCGACGCTTCCGGTTGTGACGGTGGACGGAGAGTATCTGCTTAATCAGATTGATGCACCGTTTTATCAGGTCATTTTAGACCATCCGATGCATTTGGAAGAGCGTCTTGGGGTGCGGCTGAACCGGTATCATGTGGTGTGCGTGGATGAAGAGCACAGCCGGTATGTGCAAAAACATTTTCCACATATTAAGAGTGTGCAGACAATGTATTATCCGGGGATTAAGGCGCAGCGTGAGATTCCTTTTGAGAAGCGAAAGTACGCTCTATTGTTTGCTGCGACTTATGCGCCGCTTTCATTTTTTGAGGATAAACTTAAAACAGCCTCGCAGAAGGTGTGGACGCTGACGGGTGAAATTCTAGAGGAAATGATAAGCGGCGCCGGGTTTGAGCAGGCAGTGATGAATGTCTGTCAAAAACGTTTTCTTCCGCAGTATCCGTCATTGGCACCGGTTGCATATGCGGATCGTTACATTCGGGCGTGGATGAGAGAGCGTCTGGTGGACGCTCTTGTGGAGGCACAGGTGCCGCTTACCGTCTGCGGAATTAACTGGGATTTGTATGCGAAGGCGAAAGAGCTTAACTGGATAGGCAGCGCTCACTATCGCGATGTGATTGAACTTGAGGCGGATGCGAAGGCTGTTTTAAATCTGCAGCCGCTGTTTCTTGACGGGCTTCATGACCGGGGCGCGAATGCATTTGCCAATCAGTGCGTACTTGTAAGCGATCATTGCAAATTCCTGAAAAGGAACATGCCGGATGCGTATATAGATTTTGATGTATTAGATGAAAGCTGCGGATGTAAAATCAAAGAAAAACTTGAGAGGAGCGATCTGCCTTCGATGGCGCGCCTGGCGCGTGACAGGTGGAGGGAACTTTCGCTTGACTGGAGATTTGAAGTGTAAAAAATGCCTGTCCGGACCGGAGCCGGATAGGCATTTGTAGTTATCGGCTCCAACGTCCGCTGGCTCCGCATGGAAGTACCAGCCCGGATGCCGTTACGGGAAGACCGATTTCGTCGGCTTCTACGTGACCGTGATATTGCTTTAATTCGGTTTCTAACAGATAGGTTAATACAGCAGGCGCCAGTCCTGTGGTATAGGAATTGATTAAGAAGAACAATGGGTCATCGCTTAATAGCTGTGCGCACAATTTGACAAAATGGTGCAGGCTCTCCTCAATCTTCCAGGTCTCGCCTTTTGGGCCACGTCCATAGGATGGTGGATCCATAATGATGGCATCATAGTGATTTTGACGTCTGATTTCTCGTTCTACAAACTTTACGCAGTCATCAACAAGCCAACGAATTGGTGCGTCCTTAAGTCCCGATGAAACGGCATTTTCTTTTGCCCAGGTAACCATTCCTTTTGAGGCGTCTACATGGGTCACTTTAGCGCCGGCTGCAGCTGCGGAAAGCGTGGCTCCGCCGGTATATGCAAATAGATTTAAAACCTTTATCTCGCGCCCGGCCTGTTTGATTTTCTCGCTGCACCAGTCCCAGTTGACAGCCTGTTCCGGGAACAGTCCGGTGTGCTTAAAGCTAAATGGTTTTAGCTGGAAGGTCAGATCGCGATAGTGGATGCTCCATTGCTTTGGCAGATCGAAAAACTCCCATTCGCCGCCACCTTTCTTGCTTCTATGATAATGAGCGTTTAGCTTCTTCCACTCCGCAGCATTCTTAGGGGTATCCCAGATTACCTGAGGATCCGGACGAAGTAAATAATACTTTCCCCAACGCTCTAATTTCTCTTTCTTTGAACAATCTATGATTTCATAATCTTTCCATTGATCGGCAATCCACATAAGTTATGTTCCTTTCGTGTTAATGTAGTTCTTCCATATTATAGGAGGAAGGGGGCTGTTCGTCAATCGCAACTGCGGATGCAAAGTTGAAAAACCTGATAGCGGATGTTAAAATAAAGTCTAACGTGGAATGCAAAAAGGAGAATAACGTATGAAGAAGAAAATACTTGCATTTTTAATGAGTGCGGCGGTTGCGTTGTCAACATTTGGAGGGGTGACAACACAGACGATTGCACAGGAAACAACGACGCAGACTGTGGCAGAAGAACTTGCGACTAGTCAGGTGGCCTCAGTCAAAAAAATCGGTGGATCTTTAGCGACATCAGACAGCTCGAGTAGCGTTTCGAAAGGTTCAACGGTATACAATACCAGCTGGGATAAATATTCGAACAACTATGCTTACAATAAGTTGTCAAGTTCTAAGAAAAAGATTTGGGACAAGCTTGACAAGGCATGCCGCAAACTTTTGACTTCGACTAAGGATGCGACATACTACAGTAGTGCCGGGATCTATGGAACAGATATTGTTAAGGGTAAAGGGATGTCTGATACAGATATGAAGAACCTGCTGATTCAGTTTAAGTATTCGAATCCGCAGTACTATTTTATCAATGGAAGTTTCCTTGGAACATACTATTCAGGTGGTTATGCGATAGTACTTCAGGTGTATGATTCGTTTGCAGATGGCAGTGACCGTAAGAGCGTGTCAAAGAAACTGAAAAGCCGTCTGGATTCCGTCATCAAAAAGGCGAAGTCAAAATACTCTTCTGCGTCTAAGCGCGTTAAGTATTTTCACGATTACATTGCGAATCGTGTAAGCTATCTGGATGATGCAAGTTCAGGCAACGATTATGGAGATGCCTATTATTATACGCAAAGTGCATATAGCGCGTTGCTTGGTTCTAAGTCAGTATGTGCGGGTTACTCGCTGGCACTTGAAATGCTTTGCAACGGTGCCGGAATTGACTGTATGGCGGTAACCTCTGAGGTTCATGCATGGAACAAGATTCGTCTTAATGATTCCTGGTATAACATTGATCTTACCTGGGATGATGATGGAGCCGGTTACCTCTATTATTTAAGAAGCAGCAGCAAGATGGAGTCACTTGATGGAGGATACGCTTACTATCACGATATAGAATCGGCCTGGGGATCAAGAAGTCCAAAGTGTACACTTGACTCTGGTTCTACGCAATCTACAGCTAAGAGTGCAAAGTCAATTAGCAACAAGGTTACAACGCCGAAGATTAAAGTAAAAATCAGCGGTAGCAAATACAAGGTTACCCTTAGCTGTGCGACTTCGGGAGCGACCATTTACTATACGACGGATGGTAAGACTCCGGATTGCAGTTCATCAATTTCAAAGGTGTATAAGAAGAGCTTTAAGCTCACAAAAGCAAAACTTAAGAAATTAAAAGTGATTGCGGTTAAGAATAAGTACAAGGACAGTTCGGTAAAAAAGTTTAAAAAGACGATGCTGCCAATTAAGGTTAAATACAATGTAAATGGTGGCAAACTGTCCGGCAAAAAAAGCTTCACGGCTTATGCCTACAAAAAGGTCGGGACGTTAAAGACGCCAACAAGAAAGGGTTACACGTTTAAGGGCTGGTATACGAAAAAGTCCGGCGGCAAGAAGGTAACGAAGAAAACGAAGCTTAAGAAGAATACAACTCTCTATGCGCATTGGAAAAAGAAATAGAGAAAGGCGGAGCGTGAATTGTGAAGAAACATAGCGGCAGACATTTAACTAAATATCGTGGCATTGCCTTTTGTCTGATCGCAATCATTGCACTTGGCGTAATGCCCGCATCTGCTTCCACTGAATCGAAGCTGAATGATGCCAAATCTCAGGTTGACGACCTTAAGGAGCAACAAGAAGAAGCCGAGGAAAAGGTGGATGACTTAACGGATGAATCGGATGATCTGCAGACGAAGGTTGACAGTTATAATTCGAAGATTGAGTCGCTTGCAGCGGAGATTGATGATGCCCAGGCGCAGATTGACGAAACAACTGCAGAGCACGAGCGTGTGGAAAATCAGATTGAAGAGACGAAAGCGGAACTTGCCGAAGCAAAAGAGGTTGCTACGACACAACTTTCCAATATGAAGGAACGTATTCAGTTTATCTACGAAAATGGTGCACAAAGCTATCTTGCAATCTTCTTTGAATCGAAGAGTTTTGCAGATTTCTTAAATCGTATGGAATATGTGAATGCTATTAACAATTATGATCGCGACAGGTTAATGGAGTATGAAGATACCATTGACCAGATTGCGAAACTTCAGTCTACCTTAGAGGAGGATGAGGAGCAACTGGCTCAGCAGGAAGAGGATCTTGAGCAGCAAAAGGCTTCTTATGAATCGAAACAATCTGAGATGGATGAACTTTTGACAGAGACGAAGACGGAACTTGCTTCTTCGAAGGAGAATCTTGAAAAGGCGCAGCAGTCGCAAGAGGATATTGAAGAGCAGCTTGCCGAAATGAAAAAAAAGCAAAAGAAATTAGAGGAACAGGCTGCTAAGGAAGAGGCTGCCCGTCTTGCTGAAATCAAAGAACAGGAAGAGGAGACGTCAACCGGCACCAAGATTTCTGCAAGCTCCAGTGATGAGGAATTGCTCTCTGTCATTATTTACTGCGAGGCGCGAGGCGAATCCTACAAATCCAAACTCGCCGTTGCGAGTGTTGTTGTTAACCGTGTAGCCAGCAGTCGTTTCCCGAACAGTGTGAAGGGCGTTATCTACCAGTCGGGTCAGTTTTCGCCGGTCGGCAGTGGAATCTTTGCCTACTATCTGGCAAATGAGAAGAATGATGGTTACAGTGATTGTGTGAAAGCGGCCAAGGAAATCCTTGAGGGTGGATCTCAGTTTAAGTATCTGTACTTTAGAACGGTTGAGAGTGCGAAGAAGGCCGGGATTAGTGGAACGGTGATTGATAATATGATTTTCTATTAGGTGGGAGACGCTCCCTCCAAGGCATACTATTTTCGCCTGCACCGACCCGCCGCTGCTCGCTTCTTTCCTGCGCATCGTTTGATTCGCTCGCTGACGACCGCGTTCTGCTAGGATGGATAAGGAGATTGTACATATGCGAGGGATGTGTCTTCGACACACCCTACGGTTCTAAAAAAGTAGAAGATTATGCAAGCAAGCTTGCAATCTTCTGCTTTTTTATTCCCTTGTCTGCTACGCAGCCCCTCGCATATTCAGGATATCCGAGGCAGCCTCGGTTCGTCCGTAGCTCGCTATCGATGCTCGTCAAGAACCGGCGGCTCTCGATGTGCATTCGAAAATGTATCCTTTCCGGTCGCTGGGTGTCCCTAATCGAATATGCACTATACTCTGTGCCGGCGCTGATTTGTCACAGCCCCCTTTTTAAATTTGCATAGAGATGTTATAATGGCATAGCATGACGCTTGCTCAGAGCGGAATAAATAAGATGGAGATTTGAGAATGATAGTAGATTTATTAAATAACATAGATGGATATTTGTATTTTCCAATCCTCGTGATTGTTCTGGCGGTAGCCGGCATTTATTTTAGTGTGCGTACAAAGTTTGTGCAGATTCGCCTGTTCCCGAATGCCTGGAAGGTCATCATGGAAAAGCCTAAGGAAAAGGGTGGTGTTAGTTCGTTTCAGGCGTTGATGGTATCGACGGCATCGCGAGTAGGAACCGGTAATATTATCGGAGTATCGACGGCGATTTGTCTCGGAGGACCGGGCGCAGCCTTTTGGATGTGGGTGCTGGCAATTTTGGGAAGTGCGTCAGCATTTGTAGAGACGACGCTTGCGCAGATCTATAAGAAGAGAAATCCAAACGGAGTTGGATGTTACGGAGGACCGGAGCATTATATAAAGAATGTATTAGGAAAGAAAGGACTCGCAGTTGTATTTACGGTCTTTTTGATTTTGACCTATGGATTTGGATTTAATATGCTATGTTCCTATAATGTGCAGTCGTCATTTTCGGTTTATGACTTTTACAGTGAGTCCACGACACCGATTATTGTAGGACTCGTGCTGGCTGTAGTTGTGCTGGTATGTATCCTTGGCGGCGGAAGCAGAATTGTAAAGATAACGGAAATCATTGTACCGGTTATGGGAGTTGCCTATATTGCGGTGGCACTTGTGATAGTGTTTTCGCATATCAGTAATGTGCCGGCGATGTTTAGCTTGATATTTGAAGACGCATTTAACTTTAAAGCCATTGGAAGCGGAATTGCAGGTTCCTGTATGGTGTATGGAATCAAGCGAGGACTGTATTCTAATGAAGCGGGTGTAGGTTCTGCGCCACATGCAGCAGCGGCAGCCGATATTACGCATCCGGTGAAGCAGGGTCTTGTGGCAGTTGTGTCGGTCTCAATTGATACCTTGTTTTTGTGTACTGCGACAGCGCTTCTTTGCCTGGCGAGCGGAGTTACAAGAAATACCGATGTGGCAGGAGCGGAATATGTACAGATGGCATTGTCCACAAGATTGCATGCAGTCGGGCCGATCTTTTTGACGGTGGCATTGGCGTTATTCGCATTTACGACATTGGTTGGAAATTTATATTATGTAGATACGGGATTAAAATATCTTCATAATAATAAGATGCCGGAGAAAAAGGCGATTGTGATCTTCCGAATTATATCGGCAGCAGTTATTTTCCTTGGAGCGTTGATGCCGATGGATGCCTGCTGGGCCGTAGCGGATATTATGATGGGGGGTATGGCGATTATCAATATACCATGCTGTATCATCTTGGGAGGCGTGGTGTTTAAATGCTGTAAGGACTATGAGAAGCAGCGAAAGGCAGGAAAGGATCCTGTGTTCCATGCATCGGATATCGGACTTGATCCGGATAAGCTGGATTACTGGAAAGACGATTGGGAACATAATATTCCGGATGAATTAAAAGCGGAATAAAATAAAACCTATTTATATAGAAGAAACACAGATTTACCTTTGTCGGAAATGGATGTACGGCTAAGGTAAATCTTTTGCTATCGGCAAATAGTTGCCCGAAAATGAAATATAAAAAAGGTCTTGCAAAGTGAGATGAATTCATGTATAATACTACTTGCTGTGACATTGATAGCGTAGAAGCGTGAGGTTGCCGCAAGGAAATTGCGGGTTTTCCGTGGAGCGAATGTCAAGTTAGGAAACTGGCGACAAGTCACTGTACAGAAATTTATCTACAGATTAAAACAAGGTAGATTCGTGTGTAGAGCAACGCGACACACACGGAGAAGTGTACAGTCACCGCTTGTCGTACTGAATTAAAAGTGCGAAAAGGAGGCGACTTTTTTTATGGCAAGTCAAGTAATGAGAATTACATTAAAGGCTTATGATCACAAACTTGTTGATGCATCTGCAAAGAAAATCATCGAAACTGTAAAGAAGAACGGAGTAAAGGTGAGTGGACCAGTACCACTTCCAACTAAGAAAGAAGTTGTAACTATTCTTAGAGCTGTACATAAGTACAAGGACTCCAGAGAACAGTTTGAGCAGAGAACTCACAAGAGACTGATCGACATCACAGCACCGACACAGAAGACAGTAGATGCTTTATCACGTCTTGAGATGCCGGCCGGTGTGTATATCAACATTAAGATGAAGTAAAAATCCTGAAGGGCCAACAATATGATATGAGGCTGTTCTAGGATGAACGCGAAAGCGTTCCGCTGTAGACAAAACAGGAGGTAAAATTAAGTATGAAGAAAGCAATCTTAGCTACAAAAGTCGGAATGACTCAAATCTTCAACGCAGAAGGAGTTCTTACTCCGGTAACAGTACTGCAGGCTGGACCTTGTGTAGTAACACAGATCAAAACTGTAGAAAATGATGGCTATAGTGCAGTTCAGGTTGGATTCGAAGACAAGAAAGACAGAATCGTTTCTAAGGATGCAACAGGAAAGAAAGAAATCGCACATAGACACGGAACAAACAAAGCTCAGAAAGGACATTTTGAAAAGGCTGGCGTAAGCAGCAAGAGATATGTCAGAGAGTTTAAGTTTGAGAACGCAGACGAATATAATCTTGCAGACGAGATCAAAGCTGACATCTTCGCAGAAGGTGACAAGGTTGATGCTACTGCAATTTCAAAAGGTAAAGGCTTCCAGGGCGCAATCAAGAGACATGGTCAGCACAGAGGACCTATGGCTCACGGCTCTAAGTTCCATCGTCATCAGGGTTCCAACGGAGCATGCTCCAGCCCAAGTAAAGTGTTCAAGGGCAAAGGAATGCCGGGACATATGGGAAGCGTAAAAGTTACAGTTCAGAATCTTGAAGTTGTAAGAGTTGACGCAGAAAACAACTTACTTCTGGTTAAAGGTGCTGTACCGGGACCTAAGAAATCATTAGTAACCATCAAGGAGACTGTAAAGAGCAAATAATGCGCTCAATAAGAAAGGAGGAACTTATCGATGGCTAACGTAGCTGTTTATAATATGGAAGGCAGAGAAGTTGGCACTGTTGAATTAAACGATGCAATCTTCGGAGTTGACGTTAACGAACATTTACTGCATATGGCTGTAACACAGCAGCTTGCAAATAACCGTCAGGGAACACAGAAGGCTAAGACACGTTCTGAAGTTCGCGGAGGCGGAAGAAAACCATGGAGACAGAAAGGAACAGGACATGCACGTCAGGGTTCTACAAGATCTCCACAGTGGACAGGTGGTGGAGTTGTATTCGCTCCTACACCAAGAGATTATTCTTTCAAGTTAAATAAGAAAGAAAAGAGAGCAGCTCTCAAATCTGCATTAACATCAAGAGTTCAGGATAACAAGTTAATCGTTATCGATGACATGAAGATGGATGAAATCAAGACAAAGACAATTGCAAATGCATTAAAGAGCTTAGATGTAAACAAAGCGCTCATCGTTGTTGAAGACGACAACAAGAACGTAGCAATCTCAGCTAAGAATATTGCAGATGTAAAGACGGCTTATCCAAACACAATCAATGTATTCGATGTAATGAAATACAACACGGTTGTTTTGAGTAAAGATGCCCTTGCAAAGATCGAGGAGGTGTATGCATAATGGCAAACATTCAATATTATGATGTAATCCTCAAGCCGGTAGTAACCGAGAAGAGCATGAACCTTATGGCTGAAAAGAAATATACTTTCTACGTTCATCCAGAGGCTAACAAGACAATGATTAAAGAAGCAGTTGAAAAAATGTTCGAAGGAACAAAGGTTGCCAAGGTAAACACATTAAATGAGCCTGGTAAGAAGAAAAGACGTGGATACGTTGTTGGAAGAACTGCTAAGAGAAAGAAAGCAATCGTTCAGCTGACACAGGACAGCAAGGACATCGAGATTTTCGCTGGATTATAAGATAGCGAAACATTGAAAGGAGAGCAATCATGGGAATTAAAACATATAACCCATATACACCTTCCAGAAGACATATGACTGGTTCTGATTTCTCCGAAATTACTAAGACAACACCGGAAAAATCATTACTTGCCAAGAAGAAAAAGAATTCTGGACGTAATAATCAGGGTAAGATTACCGTTAGACACCATGGTGGTGGAAACAGACAGAAATACAGACTTATCGACTTTAAGAGAAATAAAGATGGCGTTCCGGCTACTGTAATTGGTATCGAGTATGATCCAAACAGAACAGCCAACATCGCATTAATCAGCTATGCTGATGGTGAGAAAGCATATATCCTTGCTCCACAGGGACTTACAGACGGAATGACTGTAATGAACGGACCTGAAGCAGAGATTAAAGTAGGAAACTGCTTACCACTTGCTAACATCCCGGTTGGTACTCAGGTACACAACGTTGAGATGCTTCCTGGTAAGGGCGGACAGATGGTTCGTGCAGCAGGTAACTCAGCTCAGCTTATGGCTAAGGAAGGAAAGTACGCAACACTTCGTCTTCCATCCGGAGAAATGAGAATGGTTCCAATCCAGTGCCGTGCAACAATCGGAACTGTAGGAAACGCAGATCACAACCTGATCAACATCGGTAAAGCAGGACGTAAGCGTCATATGGGTATCCGCCCAACCGTACGTGGTTCTGTTATGAACCCTAATGACCATCCACATGGTGGTGGTGAAGGTAGAGCACCAGTTGGACGTCCTGGTCCATGTACACCTTGGGGCAAGCCTGCTCTGGGTCTGAAGACCAGAAAGAAGAAGAAACAGTCTAACAAGATGATCGTCAGAAGAAGAGACGGTAGAGCAATCAAATAATTGCTTTACGTGAACAAATAGGAGGTTAATTATGGCTCGTTCACTTAAAAAGGGACCATTTGCGGACGCAAGTTTATTAAAGAAGGTTGACGCAATGAACGAAGCAGGAGACAAGCAGGTTATCAAGACTTGGTCTCGTCGTTCTACAATCTTCCCACAGATGGTTGGACATACAATCGCAGTTCATGATGGAAGAAAACATGTGCCTGTATATATTACAGAAGATATGGTAGGACATAAGCTCGGAGAGTTCGTAGCTACCAGAACATACAGAGGACATGGCAAAGATGAAAAGAAATCTAGAGTAAAATAATAGTAAAGGAGGTTTTCATTCATGGCAAAAGGACATAGATCCCAGATAAAAAGAGAAAGAAATGCACAGAAAGATACAAGACCTTCAGCTAAGTTATCTTACGCTAGAATGTCAGTAACAAAAGCATGTTTCGTATTAGATGCAATCAGAGGAAAAGATGTAGAGACTGCACTCGCAATCTTAGCATACAACCCAAGATATGCCTCAAGCGTAATCGAGAAGCTGCTTAAGTCAGCAATCGCAAACGCTGAAAACAACAACGGACTTAAAGCAGAAAACCTTTATATTGAAGAGTGTTATGCTAACAAAGGACCAACAATGAAGAGAATCAGACCAAGAGCACAGGGTAGAGCTTATAGAATCGAAAAGAGAATGAGCCACATCACAATCGTGCTGAATGAAAGATAAGGAGGACAATCATGGGACAGAAAGTTAATCCTCATGGCCTGAGAGTCGGAGTTATCAAAGACTGGGACTCAAAATGGTATGCTGAAGATGATTTCGCAGATTTTCTGGTAGAAGACTATAACATCAGAAAATTCCTGAAGACTAAGTTATACAATGCAGGTGTTTCTAAGATCGAGATCGAAAGAGCATCTGACCGCGTAAAGGTTATCCTTTACACAGCTAAGCCTGGTGTCGTAATCGGTAAGGGCGGAGCTGAAATCGAAAGAGTAAAAGCAGAACTGCAAAAGCAGGTTGCTAAGAAGTTAATCGTAGATATCAAAGAAGTTAAGAAGCCGGATAAGGATGCTCAGCTTGTAGCAGAGAACATTGCTCTTCAGCTTGAGAACCGTATTTCTTTCCGTCGTGCTATGAAGAGCTGCATGGGAAGAGCACTCAAGGCCGGAGCACTCGGTATCAAGACTTCTGTATCAGGACGTCTTGGTGGAGCTGATATGGCTCGTACAGAGTTCTACAGCGAAGGAACTATTCCACTTCAGACACTTAGAGCAGACATCGACTATGGATTCGCAGAAGCTGATACTACTTACGGAAAAGTAGGTGTAAAGGTTTGGATCTATAAGGGCGAAGTACTTCCGGTAAAGGAAAAGGAAGGGAGCGATAAATAATGTTAATGCCAAAGAGAGTTAAACGCCGTAAACAATTTCGTGGCAGCATGAAAGGTAAGGCGCTTAGAGGAAATAAAATCACATATGGTGAATACGGTATCGTTGCTTTAGAGCCGGCTTGGATCAGATCTAATCAGATTGAGGCAGCCCGTATCGCTATGACACGTTACGTAAAGCGTGGCGGTAAAGTTTGGATCAAGATTTTCCCAGACAAACCAGTAACTGCAAAACCAGCTGAAACTCGTATGGGTTCCGGAAAGGGAGCATTAGAGTATTGGGTAGCTGTAGTAAAACCAGGCCGTGTGTTATTTGAAATCGCCGGTGTTCCTGAAGAGACAGCTAAAGAAGCTCTTCGTCTTGCTACACACAAATTACCGGTTAAATGTAAAGTAGTTTCACGTGCAGATTTAGAAGGCGGTGAATCAAATGAAAACTAAGACATATTTAGATGAATTAAAGACACAGAGCGTTGCAGAATTAAATGCACAGCTCGTTGATGCTAAAAAAGAACTTTTCAATTTGAGATTCCAGAATGCAACTAATCAGCTTGACAACACAAGCAGAATCAAAGAAGTGAGAAGAAACATTGCCAGAATTCAGACTGTAATTGCTACAAAGGCTGAAGCGTAAGGCATAGATATCCGTAGAGGAAAGGAGATCATATCGTGGAAGAAAGAAATCTTAGAAAAACACGTATCGGCGAAGTCGTAAGTGATAAGATGGACAAGACAATCGTTGTTGCGGTACGTGATAATGTAAGACATCCATTATATAACAAGATCGTTAAGAAAACTTATAAATTAAAAGCTCATGACGAAAACAATGAGAGCCATGTTGGTGACACTGTTAAAGTTATGGAAACAAGACCTCTGTCAAAGGACAAGAGATGGAGACTTGTAGAAATCGTAGAGAAAGCAAAATAATAAAAGGAGGCTGCCATCATGGTACAACAGGAGACAAGACTTAAAGTCGCTGATAACACCGGCGCAAAAGAACTGTTATGCATTCGCGTTATGGGCGGTTCTACCAGAAGATATGCGAACATCGGTGACGTTATCACTGCTACTGTTAAAGATGTAACACCAGGCGGTGTTGTAAAGAAGGGCGATGTTGTAAAAGCGGTTGTAGTACGTACAGTTCGTGGCGCACGTCGTAAAGATGGATCATATATTAAATTTGATGAAAACGCTGCAGTAATCATTAAAGAAGATAATACTCCAAGAGGAACACGTATCTTTGGACCTGTAGCAAGAGAGCTTCGTGACAAACAGTTTATGAAAATTGTTTCACTTGCTCCGGAAGTATTATAGGAGGTACTTTAGATGTCATCATTAAAGATTAAAAAAGGCGACATGGTTAAAGTTATCGCCGGTAAAGATAAAGATAAAGAAGGCAAAGTAATTGCCGTTAACGTTAAGAATAACACTCTCCTTGTTGAAGGAATCAACATGGTTACAAAGCATGCTAAGCCAAGCATGGCTAACCAGCAGGGCGGAATTCTTCATCAGGAAGGACCAA
Source organism: Eubacterium sp. (assembly GCA_024690665.1). Taxonomy (GTDB): domain Bacteria; phylum Bacillota; class Clostridia; order Lachnospirales; family Lachnospiraceae; genus Eubacterium_C. The sequence continues at coordinate 10,933 of JAILOU010000018.1, read as the reverse complement.
TCGATATTTCTAACGTAATGCTCCTTCACAAAGGAACTCCTACTCGTGTAGGTTTCAAGATGGATGGAGACAAGAAAGTTCGCTATGCCAAGAAGAGCGGCGAAGTGATTGATTAATTTAGAGAGGAGGTCCGTTTAAGTGAGTAGACTTAGAGAAACATATCAAAATGAGATCGTAGATGCTATGATCAAGAAATTTGGATATAAAAATATTATGGAAGTACCAAAGCTCGACAAGATCGTTGTTAACATGGGCGTTGGTGAAGCAAAAGAAAACGCTAAGGTTTTAGATGCAGCCATGAAAGATATGGAGCAGATTACAGGACAGAAGCCTGTTACAACTAAGGCTAAGAATTCTATTGCGAACTTCAAGTTAAGAGAAGGAATGCCAATCGGATGTAAAGTTACATTAAGAGGTGAAAAGATGTATGAGTTCGCTGATCGTCTGATCAACCTTGCACTTCCACGTGTGCGTGACTTTAGAGGAATCAATCCTAACGCATTTGATGGTAGAGGTAACTACGCTCTTGGAATTAAGGAGCAGCTTATCTTCCCTGAAATCGAATATGACCAGATCGACAAGGTTCGTGGTATGGATGTCATTTTCGTTACAACAGCAAAGACAGATGAAGAGGCACGTGAATTATTAACATTATTCAACATGCCATTTGCACAGTAAGGTTTCAGATTATTAGGAGGAAATACATATGGCTAAGACAGCTATGAAAGTAAAACAGCAGCGTAAGCAGAAGTTCTCTACCAGAGAATACAGCCGTTGCAGAATTTGTGGTCGTCCACATGCTTATTTAAGAAAATATGGTATTTGCAGAATCTGCTTTAGAGAATTGGCATACAAGGGCCAGATTCCTGGAGTTAAGAAAGCAAGCTGGTAAGATTCTTAGATAACACGATATAGGAGGAAAAAAGATCATGACAATGAGCGATCCAATCGCAGATATGCTTACAAGAATTCGTAATGCAAACACTGCAAAACATGATACAGTAGATATCCCTTCATCTAAGATGAAAGTTTCAATTGCAGATATCTTAGTTAACGAAGGATATATTGAAAAATATGAAATGATCGAAAACGATGGTTTTCAGTCAATTCGTGTAACACTTAAGTACACACCGGATAAGAGCGAAAAGATCATTACAGGTCTTAAGAGAATTTCTAAGCCTGGTCTTCGTGTATATGCCGGCAAGGACGAGATTCCGAAGGTACTTGGAGGACTTGGTATTGCAATCCTTTCAACAAACCAGGGAATCATCACTGACAAGGAAGCTAGAAAGCTTGCTGTAGGTGGAGAAGTATTAGCATTCGTATGGTAGGCCGAAAGCAACTTAATGAGAACGAGCCGAAAGGCGAAGTTCGAATTTAGTGCGAGGCCGTTCTCGGAACTTAGCGAACTCGAGCAGTAGCGAAGAGTGAGGTTAGTAAAGAGAACCCTCGAAAGCAACTTAATGAGAACGAGCCGAAAGGCGAAGTTCGAATTTAGTGCGAGGCCGTAAGGTTTCGGGCGAGGCCGTTCTCGGACCTTGGCAACCGCTTAGGGAAGAGAACAAGCCATATAAGGCCGCATATGCGGCAACCGTGCAGAAGGAATTACTGCACAGAAACAAATAAATTTTTTAAACCAATTATAGGAGGTACGGGCATGTCACGTATAGGAAGAATGCCAATCGCGGTTCCTACAGGCGTAACTGTAACAATCGCAGAAAATAATCAAGTGACTGTAAAAGGTCCAAAGGGAACCCTTGAGAGAACTTTAGCACCTGAGATGACAATCAAGCAGGAAGGCGAAGAAATCATCGTTTCCAGACCAAATGATTTAAAGAAAATGAAATCATTACATGGATTAACAAGAACACTGATCAATAACATGATTATTGGTGTAACAGAAGGCTACACAAAAGAGCTTGAAGTTAACGGTGTTGGATACAGAGCATCTAAGTCTGGCAAGAAGCTTACATTAAACCTTGGTTACTCTCATCCGGTTGAGATGGAAGATCCGGAAGGTCTTGAAGCTAAAGTTGACGGAAACAAGATCATTGTATCAGGTATCGATAAAGAGAAAGTTGGCCAGTACGCTGCTGAAATCAGAGATAAGAGAAGACCTGAACCTTATAAGGGCAAGGGTATCAAGTATGTCGATGAAGTAATCAGACGTAAGGTTGGTAAGACAGGTAAGTAAGTAAAGGAGTGACGAAAAATGGTTAATAAGAAATCAAGAGCACAGGTTCGTGCAAAAAAACATAGAAGAATTCGTCATCATTTGGCTGGTACATCTGCAAGACCTCGTCTGGCAGTATTCAGAAGTAATAACCACATGTACGCTCAGATTATTGATGACACAGTTGGAAACACACTCGTTTCAGCATCTACTCTTTCAAAAGAAGTTAAAGGTGAACTGGATAAGACAAATAATGTTGAAGCAGCAGCTCATCTTGGAACTGTAATTGCAAAGAAGGCTTTAGATAAAGGAATCACAACAGTTGTATTTGACAGAGGTGGTTTTATCTACGAAGGTAAAGTGAAAGCTTTAGCTGACGCAGCAAGAGAAGCTGGATTAGAATTTTAAGGAGGAAACGGTTACATGAAGCGTAATATCATTGATGCAAGTCAAATGGAATTAACGGAAAAAGTAGTATCCATCAAGCGCGTAACAAAAGTTGTAAAAGGTGGACGTAACATGCGTTTCACAGCTTTAGTTGTTGTTGGCGACAATGCAGGTCATGTTGGTGCAGGACTTGGAAAGGCAACTGAAATTCCAGAAGCAATCCGCAAAGGAAAAGAAGATGCAATTAAGAAGCTGATCACTGTAAAGCTTGATGATAATAACAGTATTACACATGATATTTCAGGAAAACACACTGGAGCATCTGTTTTATTAAAGAGAGCACCTGAAGGTACCGGTGTTATCGCCGGAGGTCCGGCACGTAGCGTGTGCGAACTTGCGGGAATTAGAAACATCCGTACAAAATCTTTAGGATCTAACAACAAGCAGAACGTTGTACTCGCTACAATCGATGCTCTTAGCCAGTTAAAATCCCCTGAAGAGGTAGCAAAACTTCGCGGTAAGTCCGTAGAAGAGATTCTCGGTTAAGGAGGCATATAAAAATGGCAGATAAGTTAAAAATCACACTTGTAAAATCTCCAATCGGAGCAATTCCTAAGCATAAGAAGACAATCGAAGCTCTTGGACTTAAGAAAGTAAACAAGTCAGTAGAACTTCCTAACAACGATGCTGTTAAGGGAATGGTATTTCAGGTAAAACATTTAGTAAAAGTAGAAGAAATTTAATCATAATTATTAAGTTAGAGGAGGTGTCGAAATGGATTTATCAAACTTAAAACCAGCTGATGGTTCTAAACATAGCGATAATTTCAGAAGAGGCCGTGGACATGGTTCTGGAAACGGAAAGACAGCCGGTAAAGGACATAAAGGACAGAAGGCTCGTTCCGGAGGCGGTACTAAGCCAGGATTTGAAGGTGGACAGATGCCTTTATACAGACGAATTCCAAAGCGTGGATTCACCTGTAGAAATTCAAAAGACATTGTTGCAATTAATATGTCAGCGTTAGAAGTGTTTGACAATGATGCAGTAGTTTCTGTTGATACATTAATCGAGAAAGGAATTGTTAAGAATCCTCGTGATGGAGTTAAGATTCTTGGCAACGGTACACTGACTAAGAAACTCACAGTTCAGGCTAATGCATTCAGTGCTAGCGCTAAAGAAAAGATTGAGGCTCTTGGTGGAAAAGCTGAGGTGATCTAATGCTTGAGACATTACGAAATGCATTTAAGGTAAAGGATATACGTCGGAGGATAATATTTACATTCTTAATGCTGATCGTTATCAGAGTTGGATCACAGATTCCTGCTCCGGGTATTAACACAGAGTTGTTTACCGAGTGGTTTTCAAGTCAGACCAATGACGCATTCAACTTTTTCGATGCTGTAACCGGCGGATCATTCCTTGATATGTCGATTTTTGCATTGAATATCACACCATACATCACTGCTTCTATCATTATGCAGCTGTTGACAATCGCGATTCCGAAGATTGAAGAGATGCATCGTGATGGAGAAGAAGGACGTAAAAAGATTACAGCGATTACCCGTTATCTGACCGTTGGTCTTGCGCTTCTTGAGTCGGTCGCAATGGCTATCGGATTTGGGAAAAACGGATATCTGACTGAATTTACAGCTATCAATGTAATCTCCGTAGTTGCTGTATTAACAGCAGGTTCTACCATTCTTATGTGGATTGGCGAACGTATCACGGAAAAAGGTGTCGGTAATGGTATTTCCATCGTTCTGGTAATTAACATTATTTCCAGAATTCCGGATGATTTAGGTACACTGTTTGAACAGTTTATCTCCGGAAAGACAATTGCTCGTGGTACACTTGCCGGAGTAGTAATTGCCGCAATCATTATACTGACAGTCGTATTTGTCGTTGTACTTCAGGGTGCAGAAAGAAAGATACCTGTACAGTATTCTAAGAAACTTCAGGGAAGACGACAGGTAGGAGGAGCTTCTACCAGCATTCCTTTAAAAGTCAATACAGCCGGAGTTATTCCTGTCATCTTCGCACAGTCGATTATGCAGTTCCCGGTTGTTATTGCAACTTTGGCAGGACAGTCAGAAGGCACAGGCTTCTGGGGCAAGGTTTTGAAAGGATTATCACAGTCTAACTGGTGTAATCCTGACCAGCCGATTTATTCAATCGGACTTGCCGTATATATTCTGCTGATCATAGCATTTGCATATTTCTATACGTCGATTACATTTAATCCACTTGAGATTGCAAATAATATGAAACGTCAAGGTGGTTTTATTCCTGGTATCAGACCTGGTAAGCCAACCAGCGACTATTTACAAAGAATTTTAGGTTATATTATCTTTATTGGAGCAATCGGACTTTCGATTACAGCATTTATTCCAATCTTCTTTAATGGTTGGTTTAGCGCTGATGTATCCTTCGGTGGAACATCGATCATCATCATCGTCGGAGTTGTAATTGAAACAATCAAACAGATTGAGTCTCAGATGGTTGTACGTAACTATAAGGGATTCTTAGATGCTTAATGACTAAGGATGATAATTATTCATGCAGAGATACGGATCATCCGTATCTCTGTATGTGTTTTTACGAAAAAATGGAGGATTTTTAATCATGAAGATTATTATGTTGGGGGCACCTGGTGCAGGAAAAGGTACACAGGCTAAGCAAATCGCTGACAAATACACTATTCCACATATTTCCACAGGAGATATCTTCCGTGCAAATATCAAAGAAGGAACACCACTTGGAAAGAAAGCAAAAGAATATATGGACAAGGGTGATCTTGTACCGGATGAACTCGTTGTTGACCTTGTAGTTGACCGCATCGGACAGGATGATTGCAAGAACGGATTTGTACTTGATGGATTCCCAAGAACAATTCCACAGGCAGAAGCTCTTACAAAGGCTCTTGAAAAAGCCGGAGAAGCAATGGATTATGCAATCGATGTAGATGTACCGGATGAAAATATCATCGAGCGTATGTCCGGAAGAAGAGCATGTGTAAACTGCGGTGCTACTTATCATATCGTTACGATTCCTACCAAGGTTGAAGGAATCTGCGACAGATGCGGAAAAGAAACAATCCTTAGAGATGATGATAAGCCAGAGACTGTTAAGAATCGTCTTAAGGTTTATCATGAGCAGACACAGCCACTGATTGATTACTACAAGAAGGTAGGAATCTTAAAGAGCGTTGATGGAACTCAGGATATGAAAAAAGTATTTGCAGATATTACTGCAATCTTAGAGGCCTAAACTATGTCAGTATCAATTAAATCTGCCAGGGAGATTGAACTTATGAAAGAAGCCGGAAAGATTCTGGCGAAAGTTCATCAAGACCTGGGCAAAGCATTAAAACCCGGAATGTCAACACTGGACATTGACAAGCTTGGCGAAGAGATGATTAGAAGCTATGGATGCGAGCCCTCATTTTTAAACTATATGGGCTACCCGGCGTCTGTATGTGTATCGTTAAATGATGAGGTCGTTCATGGAATTCCAAGAAAAGACTGCATCATTGTTGAAGGCGATATCGTAAGTCTCGACATCGGAGTTAAGCACAAAGGTTATCATTCAGATGCTGCAAGAACACATGGGGTAGGCGAGATTTCAAAAGAAGCTGCCGATTTGATCTTTCACACAAGACAAAGTTTCTTTGAAGGAGTCAAAAAAGCGGTGGACGGAGGACATTTGCACGATATATCCAATGCAATTGCTTCTTATTGTGAAGAGAAAGGATACGGAGTTGTAGAAGACCTTGTCGGACACGGCATCGGAAGTAATCTTCACGAGGAACCGGAGATTCCTAATTTTCACCAAAGAAGAAGAGGAATTCGTTTGAAAAAAGGAATGACGCTTGCTGTTGAACCGATGGTTAATGCAGGGCGACTTGATGTAGAGTGGATGGATGATGACTGGACAGTGGTAACCGAGGATGGTTCCCTTTCGGCGCATTATGAAAACACTATTCTGATTACAGATGGTAAACCTGAGATTCTCACACTTACAGAGGATGAAATCGCACAAGGAATTTGGCAGGTGTAAGATATGATTAGACTTGGCAGATCAAAGGCCGGTCACGATACCGGTAAGGTTTATTATATATGTAAAGAAGATGATACATACTATTATCTAACGGATGGTCGGCTTAAGAAAGTCGATACGCCAAAGAAGAAAAAGAAAAAACATGTGCAACTTATCACTTATCTTCCGGAGAATATAGTCGATATATTAAAAGAAGAAGTGACAGATGAAAATGCAAAAATAAAAAGAGCATTAAAAGCTTATCAAGACAGGTAGATAGATGGAGGTTTAAAATGTCTAAAGCAGATGTAATTGAAGTTGAAGGAACAGTAGTGGAAAAATTACCAAACGCAATGTTTCAGGTAGAAATTGAAAATGGTCATCAGGTGCTTGCTCATATCAGTGGAAAGCTTCGTATGAACTATATCAGAATTCTTCCGGGAGACAAAGTAACGCTGGAACTTTCACCATACGACCTTACAAAAGGCAGAATTGTATGGAGAGATAAATAAATCAAAAAGAGATAAAAATCATCTTGCAATAGGAAAGCGTCCGTGATATAATATCATGCGGACGCTTTTATAGTGCCCTAATAGTTATGCAAAAAAACAGGCTTTAACAGAAAGGAGGATTTGACGTGAAAGTAAGATCATCAGTGAAACCTATTTGTGAAAAATGCAAAGTCATTAAGAGAAAAGGACGTGTAAGAATTATCTGCGAAAACCCAAAGCATAAGCAGAGACAGGGTTAGTTTCTCAGACTATTTGCAGACTATTTAATTATGTGCGGCTGCAGTCGCTGACTATCTTAAGGCGACTGTTCATAATAACAGTTACTTCGCTGGCGCAATGTCTTTTATACCGAGAGGATATTCGCAAAGAAGCTAAAGTACCACAGGGTACAGAATATGTAGGTGGAATGATTAGGAAATGCACACATTTCAGGCCGGGCAACCGGAGCTGCATGGGGGAATCATTTCAGTAGTAGAAAAGATTTAGAAATTATGGAGGTGTAAACACACATGGCTCGTATCGCAGGTGTAGATTTACCAAGAGAAAAACGTGTTGAGATTGGCTTAACATATATTTACGGAATTGGCAGAACCAGTGCAGATCGTATTCTTGCAGAGGCTAAAGTAGATCCTGATACTCGTGTTAGAGATCTGACTGACGATGAAGTAAAGAGAATCAGTGCTGTAATTGATGCTTCTCAGACTGTAGAAGGTGATCTCCGTAGAGAAATCGCTATGAACATCAAGAGATTACAGGAAATTGGATGCTATCGTGGAATCCGTCATAGAAAAGGTCTTCCTGTTCGTGGACAGAACACAAAGAACAATGCCAGAACAAGAAAAGGACCAAAGAGAACTGTTGCTAATAAGAAGAAATAAGTAGCAACTTGATATTGATTTTAAGAAAGTAGGTTAGTTTAAATATGGCTAAAAAAGTTACAAAAAAAGTGACAAAACGTCGTGTAAAGAAAAACGTTGAACGTGGACAGGCACATATTCAGTCATCATTCAATAATACAATCGTAACAATTACTGACACAGAAGGTAATGCGTTATCATGGGCTAGTGCTGGTGGTCTTGGATTTAGAGGTTCAAGGAAATCTACTCCATATGCTGCACAGATGGCAGCAGAGACAGCTACAAAGGCAGCTTTAGTTCATGGATTAAAGACAGTAGACGTAATGGTTAAAGGACCTGGTTCAGGTCGTGAAGCAGCAATCCGTGCCCTTCAGGCATGTGGTCTTGAAGTAACTTCAATCAAGGACGTTACTCCGGTTCCTCATAACGGATGTCGCCCACCAAAGCGTAGAAGAGTATAATCAGGAGGTAATTGATCGATGGCAGTAAATAAAACACCAGTACTGAAAAGATGTAGATCACTTGGTCTGGATCCAGTATATTTAGGCGTAGATAAGAAATCTAATAGATCACTGAAGCGCTCTAACAGAAAAATGTCAGAGTATGGCCTTCAGTTAAGAGAGAAACAGAAAGCAAAATTCATTTACGGAGTTCTGGAAAAACCTTTCCATAACTACTATGTAAAGGCTGATAAGATGAAGGGAATGACAGGTGAAAACCTTATGATCATCTTAGAGAGCCGTCTTGATAACGTAATCTTCCGTCTTGGTTTCGCTAGAACAAGAAGAGAAGCAAGACAGGTCGTAGATCACAAGCACGTAACAGTTAATGGTAAGATCGTAAACATTCCTTCTTATCTTGTTAAGGCCGGTGATGTAATCGAGATTAAAGAAAAGTCAAAGGGAATTCAGAGATTCAAGGACATCTGCGAAGTGACTGCAGGTAGACTTGTACCGGAATGGCTTGATGTTGACGCTGAGAACTTAAGCGCAACAGTTAAGGAATTACCAAATCGTGAAGCAATTGACGTACCAGTCGATGAAATGCTGATCGTCGAGTTATATTCTAAGTAAGATTCGGTTAATTAGTAAATATTTACGGCCCGAAAAGGAGGAGCAAAAAGCGTGTTTGATTTTGAAAAACCTAAGATTGAGATTGCTGAGATCTCAGAAGACAAAAAATACGGTAGATTTGTTGTTGAGCCATTAGAGAGAGGCTACGGAACAACACTTGGAAATTCTTTAAGAAGAATTATGCTTTCTTCTTTGCCGGGAGCAGCGGTAAGCCAGGTTAAGATTGACGGAGTTCTTCATGAATTCAGCTCAATTCCGGGCGTGAAAGAAGATGTTACAGAGATTATCATGAACATCAAGAATCTTTCAATCAGAAACAACAGCCAGTCGGATGAACCTAAGGTTGCATATCTTGAGTTTGAAGGCGAAGGCAATGTAACTGCTGCAGATATTCAGGTAGACAGCGACATTCAGATTATGAATCCGGATTTGCATATCGCTACTTTAAATGGCGGAACTGATTCCAAGCTGTACATGGAACTTACCATTACAAAGGGAAGAGGTTATGTCAGTGCAGATAAGAACAAGAACGAGGATACACCAATTGGTGTCATCGCAATTGATTCTATTTATACACCGGTTGAGCGTGTGAATCTTACAGTAGAGAATACACGTGTAGGTCAGATTACAGACTATGATAAGCTGACACTTGATGTATATACAAATGGAACCTTAGAGCCGGATGAAGCAGTAGGTCTTGCAGCTAAGGTATTAAGCGAACATCTTAGCTTATTCATCAACCTTTCAGAAACAGCGAAAGAAGTTGAAGTTATGAGCGAAAAAGATCCGGATGAGAAGGAAAAGGTTCTCGTATTAAATATCGATGAACTTGAACTTTCTGTTCGTTCTTATAACTGCTTAAAGAGAGCAGGTATCAATACGGTTGAAGAACTGATTAACAAGACTCCGGAAGACATGATGAAGGTTCGTAACCTTGGTCGTAAGTCTCTCGAAGAAGTGTTAGCAAAGCTCAAAGAGCTTGGCTTAGAATTAAATCAGGGCGAAGAGGCGTAAGAATAGTTAATTATTTGGCTGGCCGCGTAAGACCACAAGGCAGCATGGCCGGTCAATCCATGAGCTTATTAGAAGCGTAGTGGAGGAATTTGTCATTTGCGAAATAAGACCAAAGGGCGTTTGCAAATGCACCACAATAATGGAGGATATCATAAAATGGCAAAGTACAGAAAATTAGGTAGAACATCTGATCAGAGAAAAGCGTTAATCAGAGGTCAGGTAACAGCATTACTGAACAATGGTAAGATTGTTACTACAGAAGCTAGAGCAAAGGAAGTTCGTAAGGTCGCAGAAGGACTTATCGCACTTGCAGTAAAGGAAAAGGATAACTTTGAAGAAGTTACTGTTAAGGCTAAGGTTGCTCAGAAGACTGCTGATGGAAAGCGCGTGAAAGAAGTTGTAGACGGTAAGAAGAAGACTGTTTATGATGAAGTTGAAAAGACAATTAAGAAGGATATGCCTTCTCGTCTTCATGCTAGACGTCAGATGATGAAAGTTCTTTATCCTGTAAAGGAAGCTGCTGAAAATGGAGCTAAGAAGCAGGCTAAGGAAGTTGATCTTGTTGCTAAGTTATTCGACGAGATCGCACCAAAGTACACAGATCGTAACGGTGGATATACTCGTATCGTTAAGATCGGTCAGCGTAAAGGTGACGGTGCTTTAGAAGTTCTGTTAGAGCTTGTATAACATATTAGATCTTGAAAGAAAAGAGTTGTCGCATTGCGGCAACTCTTTTTTGATTTGTGCGCCTAGCGGCGCACGTTTCTAACGGGTTAAAGTCCCGAATCCGCCCGGTAGTGGGAAGGATATAGCCGAAGGCAAGGGTGTCCGCCGCGAGGCGGAATCTGAAGGAAGCTGGATGTGGGGAACATACTAACCCAC
>JAILOU010000006.1 GCA_024690665.1 Eubacterium sp. | reverse complement strand
AACACTGTTTATTATTACTACGGATGGAATGGAGAATTCCAGTAAAGAGTATTCATATGATAGGGTGCGCGGGATGATTGAGCAGGAGTTTGGTATCCCCCAAGGTCGCGTTAGGCAGATAGAAAGCGGCATTATTAGAAGAATGAAAGTCAGGGATAATGCAGCATGGCATTAAGCCGAAAGGAAAGAATACGATGAAAATAATTGATATTGCCACATCATACAGAAGGCATGAAAGAGGTCAATTACTGTATAGACTCATTATTATGTGCGGGGTATATTCCGGTTATTGCTCATGTCGAAAGATATGCAGATATTTATGATGATCCGTTAAAGGATTTGATTGGAGGCAGAGAGTATGATTATTAATAATAAATGGTTGAATGGTGTGATGGGCGTAGTTGTAGGAGATGCACTTGGATGCCCGGTTCAGTTTATGAGAAGGGAAGAAATCAAGAATAGACCGGCGGGACTTGTTACGGGGATGGAAGGCCATGGTACATATGATATGCCGATTGGAACATGGACTGATGACAGTAGTATGGCTTTAGCGACATTGGCCAGCTTACATGAGCTCGGAACAATCGACCTTGAAGATATTATGACACGCTTTATAGATTGGTATGAAGACGGCGATTATACGCCATTCGGAGAAGCGTTTGATATTGGTAATACATGCTCGCTTGCTATTGAGGATTATGAGAAAAACCATAATCTTGCAACGTGCGGCAGAACTGGAGATCATTCGAATGGAAATGGTTCTCTTATGAGGATTATACCTGCCTGTCTGTACGCATATGAAAAAGGGCTGTCAGATGATGATGCAGTTAAGGTGATTCATGAAGTTTCAGGACTTACACACAATCATCTGAGGTCAAAGATGGCTTGTGGTCTATATTATTTTTGTATAAAACAAATAATAGATGGAAATGGAAATATAAGAGAACGTTTACAGCGGGGAATGGATAAGGGCTTTGAGTACTATGAGAAAAATATTGAGAATCGAGTCGAACTAGCACGCTTTAGCAGACTTCGTGATCTTAACGAGTTTGCTATGACTCACGAAGCAAACATAAAAAGTAGCGGATATGTTGTAGATTCGCTTGAAGCTGCCATATGGAGTTTGATAACGACACAATCTTTTAAGGACTGCTTATTGGTGGCGGTAAATCTTGGCGATGATACTGACACCATTGGCGCAATAGCGGGTGGTGTCGCCGGATTATTCTATGGGTATGATTGTATTCCGGAAGACTGGATATCTGTTATTCGGCGGAGAGAATGGATTGAAAATCTGTGTGATAAGTTAGAGTAGGCATGTCCGCTATATGTATTGTGACCTATATTGGTTTCGAAACGAAACTGCTGGGGATTGTTTTGGAGAATTAGTAGTAAACACGAACAATGAGTTTTGTTTACCATGGATAGAGGCGCAACACGAAAAAGGTATGGAGGGGAACAATGGGTTTTTTTGACAGAAAAGTTGATAGTTCATATGATGCGATGTTTGATTTTAACAGAGATGGTGTGTTGGATTTGAATGAGCAGGGTGCCCAATTGGATGATTTTTTGCAAACGATAGAGGAAGATTCTGTTGAGAATGAGGAAGATGACTTTGATGACCTTGATTGGGATGAGTTGGCAGAGATGGACGAAGATGAACGCCGAGAGGCTTTAGAATTTGTGTTATCTCGTCCGTCTGGTACAGATAATGATAATAGATTGCAGGTAATCCTTGTGGTTGCCTGCAGCTTTATTTTGGGGAAATAGTGTTGTACCCAATGAAAGAAATACATACGTTGACAACGTATAAAGGCTGATTTATACTTTAATAAAGTACAAAGATGTTTTTGGAGACGATAGTATGGATATTTCAGAAAAAATAAAGGAGTTACGAAAGAAAACGGGATTATCACAAAGTAAGTTTTCTGCAAAATTTGGGATCCCAGTGAGAACTCTTCAGCAGTGGGAGCAGGGAATAAGTGCTCCTCCGGAATACTTGGTAAGAATGATGGAGTATATTATGCTGCTCGAGGAAAACGGACAAATAAAAGATGAAGAGCCGATTGGGGGAACATATGCGCTTCTTAGATAATTAAGGGGCACATTATTTATAGATAATTACGAATGGCGGGAAAGAATAATGAAACTAAAAGGGAGCCTGAACTCTAATGATATCAATAACTTTGTAATAAGATCCGAGCGGGAATTGGAACGCATGGGTATAGCTTCTGAACAGTGCCTTAGATTCAAGTTGGCTTTTGAGGAGATCCTTATTATGTACCGGGAGATATCAGGTGAGGATACTCCGTGTTTGATAAAAATCCGAAAAGGCGGTGGGAATCTGTATATAAACCTGTTTGTTAACGGTGAAAAGAGTAATCCGTACAAGCTGGACAGCCCCTTGCTTGACCGTGTGACAGAGGGATTTGAAATACGGCCTGAATGGAAGTATGAAAACAATACCAACATAATAGAATTCTTATTTATCATACATAACAGCCCCGGAAGAAACTTCGCCTTCGGATGGAGGTATCTGAAAAAGCACAGAGTTATGCTGATAATATCCATAGCAATGCAGCTGATAAGCATTATTCTCGGAATTCTGGGACCTGTTTTAACTGCGCGTATAATGGTCTATTATATGGACGAGCAGGTCTATCAGGTAATAGGCGTCGCTATATCGCTTCTGATTATACAATTGATAAAAAATCTGCTTATGATATCGGCAAATATGGGATACAACCGTGTATATTGTTCCACACTCTCAGAACTGGAGAGCGACCTGGTTATGGGCGCCCTTACCATTAAAAACAAGTGTATGGAGGAAAATGGAAGCGGTCTTTTTATTCAGCGTCTTACAGTGGATACATCCAGAATGGCAATGGGATTCGGGCGGATTGCGGATATGCTGGCTCAGGCTATTAACTACATCGGGATCCTTTTGGCTATGTTAGCCATTTGTCCTCCGGCTTTTTTGCTGACGCTGGTGCTTTTGGTCGTTCAATCATTTATGGAGATATACAGGACCCGGTGTTTATGCAGAGATGATCGGATCTACCGTAGTGCAAATGAGAAGTTTTCCGGACTTGTAGGGGAGATGGTCCGGGGCGCCAAGGATGTAAAACAACTGTCAAGTGAGGATTCCTTCAGTAAAGAGGCAGAAAAGCGCGTTGTAAATGCAAATGATAAGAGACTTGCTCTGCAGAAACATTCATGGAGATTAAAGCTCTTAAGGTGGGAGGTTTCCGAGCTGGGAACATTTGCTTTTATCATTTTGATGGCAATGGCTATCGGATGGGGATATCTTCCCGCTGCAACAGTCCTGATATTGTACAATTATTATTCGAATCTTGATGGCAGGGCAGTTTCCCTTGCGGGTGAATTTTTGGAGTTTGTTAAGGATTTCAGTTTGTCAGTAGAGCGTGTGTGCGCATTGATGACCAGCCCTGAATTTCCTAAGGAACAGTTCGGAACAAGGAATCTTTCTTCTCCAAAAGGAGAGATCACTTTTGAACATGTAACCTTCGGATACAAGGGAAGTAACCCTACGGTTTCTTATAAAACCGTATTAAAAGATATGAGCTTCACCATCAAACCGGGAGAGATGGTTGCGCTTGTGGGTAAGAGCGGTTGTGGGAAATCAACGGTGTTAAACCTGCTATGCAGGCTATACGATCCTGATTCCGGGAGGATCCTTTTTGACGGTGAAGAGGTACAAACCCTTACTAAGGAGGCTTTAAGGGATAATATGACTATGGTCAGCCAATCACCGTATATTTTTAATATGACTGTCAGGGAGAACTTAAAGATCGCCAAAAAAGAAATTACGGATGAGGAAATGAAGCGTGTATGTGCCCTGGCGTGTATAGATGAAGATATCGAGGCTATGCCCGAGAAATATGATTCGGTTATCGGAGAAGGCGGGGTTAATCTTTCCGGAGGACAGCGACAGCGACTTGCCATAGCCAGAGGCCTACTGAAGGATTATAAAGTAATCCTTTTTGATGAGGCAACATCTGCGCTGGACAATATCACCCAGGCAAAGATACAGAAGGCAATAGAGAGTATAGGAGAGAATCGTACCATTATTCTGATAGCCCACCGTTTGTCCACTGTTATCCATGCTGACCGGATAATGTATATGGATGACGGAAGGATAATCGCTTCCGGAACTCATGAGGAGTTGCTTGAGAATTGCGACCAGTA
>JAILOU010000008.1 GCA_024690665.1 Eubacterium sp. | reverse complement strand
CACCGACCCGCCGCTGTTCAAAATTTTTTTGCGTATCTTATGATTTGCCCGCCACCGCCCGTGTTCTGCTAGGATGGGTAGAGTATGTTTTCAAGAAATGGCCTGTTGTGCCTTCGGCACACCTTACGTCATAAAAAAAGCAAAGAAACCGCAAGCAAGCTTGCGTTCTTTGCTTTTTCCATGCCTAGTCTGCTGCGCAGACGGGCCATTTCTTTACGTTATCCGAGGCAGCCTCGGTTCAGTTTGGCGTGCATTTGATACTCAAAAAATTTTGGCGGCTCTCGATGTGCTTGTCGAAATGTATCTCTTCGAAAGCTGAGGGTGTTCCTACTCGCAAGATGATCGGCTGGCGGGGTGTTCCTACCAGTAGGTTAAGTGGCTGGCGGGGGAAGAGAATTGTCGGGGATTGGGATTTGTAACTAAAAGAGCGTTAGCGGGAGGAAAAGTTACAAACGAAAAGAAATTAGAATGGTCGGGGCTTGGATTTTGTAACTAAAAGAGCGCCAGCAAGGAGAAAAGTTACAAAAAAAGAAAATAAAATTGCCGGGACCGAGAATTTGTAACTGAAAGAGCGTTAGCGAAAGGAAAAGTTACAAAAGAAAGAAAATAAAATTGCCAGCACCGAGAATTTGTAACCAAAAGAGCGCCAGCGAGTGGAAAAGTTACAAAAGAAAGAAAATAAAATAGTCAGAGCTGAGAATTTATAACTAAAAGAGTGTCAGCGGGAAGAAAAGTTACAAAAGAAAGAAAATAAAATTGTCAGGACCGAGAATTTGTAACTAAAAGAGCGTTAGCGAAAGGAAAAGTTACAAAAGAAATGTCCAGCGGCGCCTGCGGTGCCCCGCCGGGCCGGGACTTAACCAGCGGTTTATTTTACAGCTCGTATACGGATGGTATGATGTTACCAACTTAGCAAACATGATTCGTTAGGGAGGTTATGACGAATGAAAAAAATGACATCCGCATATGCGAACAAGTTATTAAGACAGTTAAACGAAGACAAAGAATACTTCCTCAGTAAGGAAGATGCATCCGCAACTTATGTTGTGGCTGTCGGCGAGGAGCCGATCATTCCCGAGTACGACTATCGGGAGACAGCAGACATACTTGCTGCGATTGACAAAAAAGTTCAGATTATCAAACATGCGATTAACACCGCGAATCTTACAAGCACCATAACCGTTGGCGAGGAAGAACTTTCCATCGACGTTGTGCTGATTCGGCTGGCGCAGCTTAATCGGCGTAAGATGACGCTCGATTATATGCGCAAGCATTTACCGCGTGAGCGTTATAGGATGGGCCGATACGAATCGATGCGACAAAGCCACTCAAATACGCCGGAATACGAGTGTATCAACTACGATTTGGATCTCGTTAAGGCAGAATTTGAGAAGATCTCAGATGAGATTATGCAGATGCAGATCGCATTAGACCGGCACAATCAGACCTTTGAGTTCGAGGTCGACATCTAAAAAAGGAAGGGGGCATTCCCCTTCCGACATATTGACAATTCCCTACAGGCTTCAAAAATGATAGATGATTGAATCAAGTCGTGGTTAGCGTAAAGCGTGATGGATGACATTGTTATTCAGTATTCCGTTATTTTATAAAGTTTAAAGTTTTAATTAGATTGATAAAAAAACGAAGACTGTAAAAAACTTGAATCGAAAGATTCTTAGGGCGCCGAAGTATCGGTTATACGCGCCCATATAATGGGGTAAGAAAAGCCTACAGGTTTTTCTCGCCCCATTTTTTTAGTTCAAGCAGAATCGGAATCATCGACTTAGCTTTATCGGTCAGAGAGTACTCAACGCGCACCGGCATCTCATCGTACTGGGTGCGGATGACAAGGCCGTCGGCTTCGAGTTCCTTAAGAGACTGCGCAAGCATCGTGTTGGTGATGCCGTAGACAGAGCGGCGCAGATCTCCGTAGCGGACGATTTCGTTGTAGTCGATGACACATAAGATCATGATTTTCCATTTGCCGCCAAGGATGGTCATTACTTTTTTAAGAGAGCATCCTTCTCCGGCGAGTTGTTCACATAAAGGTTCTTTTTTCTTACTCATACTCAGAAATTCCTTACCAGGTTAATAAATATTGCGTACTTGATATATTTTTCTTACCACATATAATAAACGTATCGAGTGACAATTACAAGAACAAAATGAGTAAAGGATTAAGAAAATGGCAAGAAAAAAAGCAAGAGCAAATGAAAGTAGATGCGTGGCATGTGGTGTGTGTGCGCTGCAATGTCCAAGGCAGGCGATTCAGATTGAAAATGGATGCTATGCGGTTGTAGACGATATGCAGTGTGTAGGATGCGGAATCTGCGCAAAGGCCTGTCCGGCAGATGCCATTTTAATCAAAGAGGAGGTAGCGTATGGCGTCTGTTAAGAAGGAACACCACTGGTATGAGTATCTGTGGATCTGGTCGATCGTATTTTTTGCACTGGGATTTTACAATATCTTATTTGCATGGCTGGGGATGATCGATTTTATCCTGCCGCTGATATTTGCGGTGGTTGGCGGAAATAAATGGTTTTGCAATCACATGTGCGGAAGAGGGCAGCTCTTTTGGCTGCTTGGCAACAAGCTGAAATGCTCAAGAAAAAAGAGCGCACCAAAATGGATGGCGACAAAATGGTTTCGCTACGGATTTTTGGCATTTTTTATGACGATGTTTGCGACGATGCTCTTTCAGACGTATCTCGTATTCGCAGGTCAGGGAACGCTGAGTAAAGCAATTAAACTATTTTGGACATTTAAGGTACCGTGGAAATGGACCTATGAAGGAAGCATCTTTCCGGACTGGGTGGCACAATTTGGTTATGGTTTTTACGGATTAATGGTAACTTCTACACTTATTGGTCTAATCGTCATGGTATTATATAAAGAAAGAACCTGGTGTACATTCTGTCCGATGGGAACGATGACGCAGGGAATTTGTCAGGTAAGAAGTAAAGTAGCACAGACAGGAGGTCAAAGATGGGTAAGACAGTCATAATCGGAGGCGTGGCAGCAGGTGCAAGTTGTGCAGCAAGGCTCCGCAGACTAAAGGAAGATGAAGAAATCGTACTTCTCGAAAGAGGCGAGTATATCTCATACGCGAATTGCGGACTGCCGTATCACGTAGGAGATGTCATTGAAGAGCGCGACAATCTGTTGGTCATGAAAAAGCAGGTGATGCAGCAGAGATTTAAGATTGATGTCAGAGACCGAAGCGAGGCAATTGCCATTGATTCGAGGGCTGGGCAGGTCACGATTCGCGATGGAGAAGGAAAGGAGTATCAGGAAAGTTATGACAACCTTTTGATTGCCACCGGATCTTCGCCGTTTCGACCAAATGTAGAAGGCATTGATTCCGATAAAGTAAAAAGCCTTTGGACGGTGTCCGATACCGACCAGATTAAGGGTTATATCAAACAGCACGGCGCTAAGAGCGTTGCGGTAATCGGAGGCGGATTTATCGGGCTAGAGATGGCAGAGAATCTGCATCATCTCGGACTTGAGGTGACGATTGTGCAGTCGCCGAAGCAGGTAATGAAGCAACTTGACTTTGAGATGGCTGAGCTTCTTCATAAGACGATTAAAAAGCAGGGCGTGAAGCTCATCTTAGAAGACGGCGTTGCAGGATTTACCGACCATGGCGACAATCTTACGATTACGCTTCGAAGCGGTAATCAGTTTGATGCGGACTTTGCAATTCTTTCCATCGGTGTTCGCCCGAACAGTCAGATTGCAAAGGAAGCCGGAATTGCCGTAAATGAAAAGGGCGGTATCATTGTAGATGACAGAATGCGCACCAGCGCGCCACATATCTATGCAGCAGGTGATGTTGTCGAAATCGACGATTTTGTGCTTGGAGACAGGACCATGATTCCGCTTGCGGGACCGGCGAATAAGCAAGGAAGAATCGTAGCAGATAATATTGCAGGTAAGGATACTGCTTATCAGGGAACGCAGGGATCATTCGTCATTAAGGTCTTTGACCTGACTGCAGCTTCCACGGGAGCCAACGAAAAGGTGCTTGCCGCAAAGGGCTACGAAAAAGGCAAAGACTATGAGACGGTACTCATTACACAAAATTCGCATGCCGGATATTATCCGGGAGCTAAGCCGCTCTATCTGAAACTGATTTTTTCATTAGATGGAAGTAAGATCTACGGTGCACAGGTAGTCGGACAAGAAGGTGCGGATAAGCGTCTTGATACGATTGGAACCGCTATGCGATTTGGTGCGTCGGTGAAGGATCTGACGAACTTAGAGCTTGCGTATGCGCCGCCATTTTCATCTGCAAAGGACCCGGTTAATATGGCAGCCTATGTAGCGGAAAATGTCATAAACGGCTATGTAAAGATTGCAGCCTGGGATGAGATTGAGACGAATAAAGATGCGGTAATTTTGGATGTCAGAGAAAAAACGGAACTTCAGGGATTCGCATTTGACGGAGCCATCAATATTCCACTTGGACAATTAAGAGACAGAATCGGAGAATTAGATCCAGGCAAAGAATATATCATTATGTGCGGTATCGGCGTGCGTGCTTACAATGCGTCAAGGCTTTTGGAGCAGCATGGAATTACCAATACCAAGATCTATCCGGGTGGCGTGAAATACTATCGTGCCATTCATTAAAACAACGAAAAGAACTCGCGATGCGGGTTCTTTTTGGTTGTCAAAAAATGCGGATTCTTGTAGTATAGAAAAAAATGGCAGGAGAAGAGATACGTGATACGATTTGACAATGTTTCCTTCGGATATCCGACGAAGGAGTTATATGAAGATATTAATTTTGAAATCCATACAGGAGAGCACATTGCGCTGATTGGAAGCAACGGCTCGGGAAAAAGTACGCTGGTCGATCTTATTATGCATGAGGAAAAGTATACCTATGAGGGGCTGATTCGAAGAGACGGCGAGTATCGCATCGGTTATGTCAGCCAGTTTGTGGAGCACGAGACTAAGGATGCAGATGTGTTTTCCTTTTTGGCGGCGCCATTTGTGCAGCTCTTGGCAAAAAGCGACGAGTTGGGGATGAAGATGGGCGAAGCCGAGGATATGGACGCTGCCTATGAGGCCTTTCAGAAGGTGCAAGATGAGATAGAGGCAGTGGATGGCTATAACTATGAAGCCAATATAAGAAGACAGCTTGGCGCAGCAGGGTTAAGTGATCTTGCTGAGCAGCAGGTAGAGGACTTGAGCGGCGGAGAGTATAAACTTCTCTTTGTGATGCGTGCGATGCTCTTAAAACCGCAGCTTCTGATTATGGATGAGCCGGATGTCTTTTTGGACTTTGAGAACCTGGTGGCGCTGATTAAACTGATTAACAGCTATGAAGAGACGCTGCTTACGATTACGCACAATCGTCTGCTGCTTACGCAGTGCTTTGATAAAATCCTGGATATCGAACAAAAGGCGGTCAGAGAATTTCCGGGGACATTTGCAGAATATAACAGCTGGATGCTTGAGACGAAGATTGAGATGTTCATTCATGCGAAGAGTTTTGATGAATTCCTAGAGCGCCAGGAAGAAGTTGTGCAGCGTATTCAGACGGCGGCGGAGCAGACGGCGATGCCAAAGGCCGGTAAGCAGCTAAAGGCGAGAGCCAGTTATATTGCGCGTCTTAAGAAGATGCGAGGAGAAGATCCGTATATTGAGCGTCCGGACCACGAGTTTCATCTGGGATTTGATGAGGAGGCGAGCCCGCTTGCCATTGAGATGAACGATTACAGTTTGGCTTATGGTGACAGACAGATTCTAAAAGAGATTTCCTTTGCGATAAAGCCGGGCGAGAAGGTGGCGCTCGTTGGGGTCAATGGAACCGGTAAGTCTTCTTTGCTGCGCGATGTCTATGAGAAGATGGAAGAGCAGTATCCGGGTAAGATAGGCTACTTTAAACAGATTGTGGAGTCGGATAAGACGCTTCAGCTGTCGGGAGGAGAGAGAAATTTAAAGCAGATTGAACTTTTGTGCGAGCAGCCGCATGAAGCATTGCTTTTGGATGAGCCAACCAGCCACCTTGATATCTATGCGCAGATTGCGCTTGAGGCAGCGGTTCGCGAGTACAAGGGAACGGTACTGATTGTGTCCCATGATCTATTTGCCGTAACCGGATGCGCCGACCGGATCTTCTTAATAGAAGAGGGCGGCCTTAGGGAAATGAGCGGAAGAGCGTACCGCAAATCCATTTACAAGAAGTATTTTGCGAGCGATATCTTTGAGACCGAGCGGCTTCGAATTGACCGGGAGATGAAGGTTAAGGGACTTATTCGCGCCGGCAAATACGAAGAAGCAAAAAATGCGTTATTGACAAACGCAAAAGATGAAGTAAAATAGAAAGTTGTTGATAATTTAAGAATACATTAATACATTTCAGGAAGGAAAGAATAATGGCACAAAACAATAATATTCGTATTGGTTTTAGCAATGAAAAGTACACCGAGCTTCAGTCCAAGAAGATTCGAGACAGAATCGATCAGTTTGGCGGAAAGCTTTACATGGAATTTGGCGGAAAGCTGTTTGATGACTTTCATGCGTCCAGAGTCCTTCCGGGATTTAAGCCGGACTCTAAGATTTCGATGCTGAAGTCTCTTGCAGACAAGACAGAGATTGTCATCGCAATCAAGGCCGGTGATATAGAAAAAAATAAGGTGCGAGGCGATCTTGGAATTACGTATGATGCAGATTTGCTTCGTCTGATTGATGCATTTACCAATTATGGATTGTTCGTTGGAAGTGTGGTACTGACACAGTTTGCTGAGCAGCCTGCAGCCATTGCTTATGAGAAGAAGCTACATGCACTTGGTTTAAAAGTGTACAGACATTATATTATTGAAGGATATCCACATAATGTGCCGTATATCGTAAGTGATGAAGGCTTTGGTAAGAACGACTTTATTGAAACGACGCGTCCGCTCGTTGTTGTTACTGCACCGGGACCGGGTAGTGGTAAGATGGCAGTTTGTTTATCACAGCTGTATCATGAAGGAAAGCGCGGCGTACAGGCGGGATATGCAAAGTATGAGACCTTCCCGATTTGGAATCTGCCACTTAAGCATCCGGTGAATATCGCTTATGAGGCCGCAACGGCAGACCTTGATGATGTGAATATGATTGATCCGTTCCATCTAGAGGCATACCAGGAGACAACGGTTAACTATAACCGTGATGTGGAAGTATTCCCTGTCTTAAAGGCCATGTTTGAGAAGATTCAGGGTGAGTCTCCATATAAATCACCAACGGATATGGGCGTTAATATGGCCGGCTATGGAATCATTGATGATGAGGCTTGCTGCATGGCATCCAAGCAGGAAATTATTCGTCGTTACTACGAAGCTCTTGTGGCAAAGCGCAAGGGTGAAGGCGCAGATTCAGCCGTTGAAAAGTTAGAGCTTTTGATGGAATCGGCCGGAATCTCAGTTACAGACAGACCGGTTATTGGAGCTGCCAATGTAAAGGGTGAGCAGACCGGAGCACCGGCTGCTGCAATCGAGCTTGCAGACGGAACGATTATTACCGGTAAGACATCTTCCATCTTAGGTGCTTCATCAGCCATGCTGCTTAATGCCTTAAAGCATATTGCAGGCGTGCCGGATGACGTGGACCTCGTTTCGCCGGAAGTATTGACACCGATTATGAACCTGAAGGTGAATTCGCTTGGCGATAACAATCCGCTCCTTCATCTGAACGAGCTACTCATCGTGCTTTCATTAGAAGCAATGCACAATGAAAATGCGAAGAAAGCCTATGCTGCTCTTCCAATGTTAAATGGATTAGAGGCGCATTCTTCTGTCATCCTCTCGTCTGTGGACGTTGGTGTATTTAAGCAGCTTGGAATTCGTTTGACCTGTGAACCAAAGTACGAAAGAAATAAACTGTATCATAACTAAGAGATTTCAAAAGAATCTTCTCTACGGGGAAGGTTCTTTTTTTGCGTAAAAAACGCACTCTATAAATTCCAAAAAAAATAGGTTATACTAAAACTTGCGAAAGATTAGAACAATGAAGGAGGATATGAAAATCATGGGTAAGATTTTTCGATTTGATAAAGATGTGGATACCGATCAGATTATCGCATCGCAGTATCTTTTATTTCCTACTATAGATGAGATGAAGACGCATACATTTGAGTCGTTAAATGGCGAATTTGCATCAAATGTGCAGCCGGGTGACTTTGTCGTTGCGGATGAGAACTTTGGCTGTGGATCTTCGAGAGAACAGGCAGCGAGCGTGTTAAAGGCGCTTGGGGTGAAGGCAGTGGTTGCGAAATCATTTGCAAGAATCTTCTATCGCAACGCCATCAACATCGGAATGCCGGTTATCGTCAGCAAGGAACTGCATGACGTGGTGGCAGAAGGCGACGAGATGCAGCTGGATCTTAAGCAAGGTGTGATTCGTGCCAATGGCAAGGAGTATTCTTGTACAAAGCTTCCGGCCAAGATGCAGGAAATCTTAGATCAGGGCGGTCTGATTGCATCGCTCAATAAGGAGGATTAAAAATCATGGGAATGACAATGGCAGAAAAGATTATCGCCCTCGCAGCCGGTGTTGAATCCACCAAAGCAGGCGATATTGAAACCGTTACACTTGACCGTCTTATGAGTAATGACGGAACGACACATCTGACGATTGATATGTACAATAATCTAAAGCATCCTAAGATTGCAGATGTTGATAAATTGGTCTGGATTATTGACCACAATATTCCGGCGGACAGCACAAAGACAGCAGCGTCTCACCAGAAGATGCGTGGTTTTGCCAAGGAGCACGGCATCACGTTCTATGAAGGTGAGGGTGTCTGTCATCAGGTTATGATGGAGAATCACGTGCGTCCGGGCGAATTAATCTTTGGTGCAGATTCGCATACCTGCGCGTATGGCGCACTTGGGGCATTTGGTACCGGCGTTGGTTGTACCGATTACTTATATGCGATGGTAACCGGAACATCCTGGCTGCTTGTGCCGGAGAGTATGAAGTTTAATCTGACCGGTAAGCTTAAAGAAGGCGTTACGGCGCGTGATTTGATTCTTACGATTATCGGGAAGATCAGTGCAAATGGCGCGAACTATAAGGCGATGGAATTTGGCGGTGAGGGTCTTCATACGCTTAGCATTGCGGATCGTATCTCCATCTGCAACTTATGCGTGGAAGCCGGAGCCAAGACGGCGCTCATGGAAGTGGACGATGTGGCAATGGACTATCTTAAGGAACATGGCCGTGAGCCGAAGGCCATTGTTAAGGCGGATGAAGATGCCGTTTATTGCGAGACTTATGACATTGATTTATCGACGATTGAATCGATTGTGGCTAAGCCGCATTTTGTAGACAATGTTGTGCCGGCATCAGAGTGCTATGGCATTAAAATTAACGAGGCTTTTCTTGGTTCTTGTAACAACGGTCGTATCGAAGACCTTCGTGCGGGTGCCAAGGTCATCAAGGGCAAGAAGGTAGCGGATAAGGTACGATTCTTAGTAGTGCCGGCGAGCCGCGCGGTCTATAACCAGGCGCTTAAGGAAGGCTTGCTTGATATCTTTGTAGAAGCCGGTGCGATGGTGATGAATCCGAACTGTTCGGTCTGCTGGGGTGCCTGTCAGGGTGTCATCGGTGAAGGTGAAGTGTTGATTTCGACAGGAACAAGAAACTTCAAAGGTCGCTGTGGACACAAAGAATCGTTTGTATATCTGGGATCGGCTGAGACGGTTACAGCTTCTGCGATTGCAGGAGAAATCACGACGGCAGATCGCGTATAAGGAGTAGAAATTATGAGTGATACATTTAACGCCAAGATCTGGGTGCTGGGTGATGATATCGATACGGATATCATCCTGCCGACCGAGTATCTTGCATTTGAAACTGTAGAAGAGATGAAACCGTATGCATTTTCCCCGCTTCGTCCGGAACTTGCCGGACTGATGCAGCCGGGAGACATGATTGTGGCAGGTAAGAACTTTGGCTGTGGATCTTCGAGAGAGCAGGCGCCGGAAGTGGTAAAGGCACTTGGTGTATCCTGCATCGTGGCGAAATCATTTGCCCGTATCTTCTTTCGAAACGCCATCAATAACGGGCTGCTTTTAATTGAAAATAACGATTTATATGATGCGGTAACGGAAGGCGAATCAGCACAGGTCACACCGGGTAAGCAGATTGTGTATAACGGTAAGACCTATGAGATTGCTTCCTTGCCGGACAATCTGATGGAGATTTTAAATGCGGGCGGTCTTGTGAAGGCTATGCGCAAACGAAACGGACTCGACTAAGAAGCAGGAGATAGAACATGAAACATACATTAATTGAAAAGGTATTTGGGAATAAAGTCGGCAAAGAGGTGAAGCCGGGTGATATCATCACTGTAGATGTGGACTGGTGTATGATTGATGATATTATGGCGCCATTTTGCATTCAAAAGTTTGAAGAAATGGGATTTACCAAGGTCTGGGATCCGAACAAGGTGGTATTTATCTACGATCACTTTCTTCCGGCTACACAGGTGGATGATACGAGACAGTTTAATGCGGCAGACGATTTTGCAGAGCGTTTTGGGCTTAAGAATATTCACCGTACGGACGGTATCTGTCACCAGCTGATGACGGAGGCCGGCTATGTGAAGCCGGGGGATATTGCATTTGGTACGGACTCGCATACCGTTACATATGGCTGTGTGGGGGCGTTCTCAACCGGAATCGGTTATACGGAGATGGCCGGCATTCTTGGAACCGGTAAGCTGTGGGTGAAGGTGCCGGAATCGATTAAGGTAGTAGTAGATGGCAAATTGCCGCAGGGCGTGACTTCCAAGGATGTGATTTTGCGCATCATCGGTGATCTGACAGCATCCGGTGCAACCTATCAGTCGCTGGAATTTTCCGGTAGTACAATCGATGAGATGAGCGTTGCGGCTCGTATGACGATGTCGAATATGGCGGTGGAAGCCGGTGCAAAATGCGGTATCTTCGCGCCGGATGAAAAGACGGCTGCGTATTGCAACGTGCCGTATGACGAGAAATTAAAAGCGCTTCGCGCGGATGAAGGTGCGACCTATGCGAAGGAGCTTCATTATAACGCGGAGGATCTTGTGCCGGTGATGGCCTGTCCGTCACTTGTGGATAATATTAAGCCGGTTCGAGAAATCAAGGGGACAAAGGTTGATCAGGTCTTTATCGGCTCTTGTACCAATGGTAGATTAGAAGATCTTCACGCTGCGGCTGAGGTGCTAAAGGGTAAGAAAAAGGCGCCGTATCTGCGCCTGATTATTACACCGGCCAGTCGAAAGATTTACAAGGAGGCGCTTGATGACGGAACTTTGGAAATTCTGTCAAATGCAGGCGCTGTCATCACAACGCCGGGCTGTGGTCTATGCTGCGGACGAGCCGGTGGGATCCTTGCAGATGATGAGGTCGTGGTTGCAACAAACAATCGTAATTTCCTCGGTCGTATGGGATCTAGCAAAGTAAAGATCTATCTGGCGTCTCCGGTTATGGCGGCAAAAGCTGCAATTGCCGGTGAAATTGTAGAATAATAATAGATAAGACCGTGTACCGGCCTCCCGAAAGTTAAACCAGAATTTAACGATTGGGAGGCGGTTTTTTGATATATATTCAGATCTTTTTAGGCTTCTTCTTTTGGCAGTGCATGAAGCCCGATATAATCGTAGATATCTTCCTTTGATGCATCTCGTGGTTGGCCCATAAAGGCTGATGGATTTTGGTTAATCCATTCTTTGAAGGCTTCCATGCGCGAATCCGGAATGGTCATCTCGTAAGTCTCCATCATTCCCATGCTTGCAATCATGTAAGGACATACATAAAATGTGTGATCCTTAATCTGTTCGTAAGTTTGTGCGATATACTCTTCTTTCCATCCGTCATACTGCGCATCATCAATCAGGGGAAGAATCGCCGTCAGTTGTGTCTGATCTTTTTCGATATCCTGTGTATTTGGTTCTTCGGCAGCAGATAAAACCTTGATGTCGGTTTCAAGAAATAATCTGGTGCGGAATAATTTTTCTTCTGTACTGAAATTAGAACTCATGTTAATGTCCTCCATATCATTTATAGACTCATTTGATTATAGCAGACATCTGATATTTTCCAAAGAAATTTGTGATTGTATGTAAACTGTGGCTGTTTGCATACCGATATAAATATTGAAGTGTCGAATGCTTCAAGGAGTGATGACCACGGAGGGCCAAATATCATAAACGGAACACTCAGAAAGGGTTAGTAGCATGAAGATTAATGCAACCAGTTATGATCCGTATCTTGCGGCCATAGCACAATCGCAACTTGAAACTCCGGAGCAGCAGGTAAATGTGGACGTGGATGTACCTGACATGGACAGCTATATCCCGACACAAAGACCGGACGATATGCCAATTCCGACAGGCACTTATAATGCCAGCGGAATGATGGTGGGAGAATTGCCGGATTTGCCGCCGATTGAAGCGACGAATACGGATTCTCAGACAAATACATCCAGTGAATTTATGGATGCTTTGTCTCAGGCATTTCGTGCAAATGAGGACAGTATCCAGATGACGATGGATAGCCTGGGCCTTACGGTTGAAGACCTTGCAGACGAGGAGAACATGACAGCACTTGCGGCAGCCATGAATGAGGGCGCTGCCAATCTTGGCTTGCCTCAGATTGAAGATCTGGAGGGAACGGTTGATTCTTTGATGGAAGTTATTTCCGGCGTGGATTCTACCGCATCCGCCACCGATGAGACTGCATCGGAGGGCCAGTCTGCTGCATCTGACAGTTCAAGTTCTGAAGCAGAGGTGGAAACTCAGATTGTAACGATTGACGGTGTTACTTATCTGGAGACCACAACCACTGAAAATGGAATCACGACAGTGGAAAGAACGGAGATTAGTTCTGTTGAAAGCGTGTAGTTCCAATGGGATGAGATGATGAAAAGATATGATTAAGGAGCAGTGAAGGCGGTATCGCTTTCATTGCTCCTTTTTGGTGTGGCTGGGGACGCTTCCTCCAAGGTATACGATTTTCGCCTGCACCGACCCGCCGCTATTCGGTTCTTTTCTACGCATCTTTGTTTCGCTCGCCGTCGACCGTGTTCTGCTAGGATGGATATTTAATAAAACAAATAGCGGGTGTGTCTTCGACACCCCTTCGGAATAATAAAAAACACGACCATATGCAAGCGAGCTTGCAGATCGTGTTTTTATCATTCCTAGTCTGCTTCGCAGACCTGCTATTTGTTTGTGTATGTTATCCGAGGCAGCCACGGTTCGCCCGCAGCTCGCTAATGATGCTCGGCAAGAACCGGCGGCTCTCGATGTGCATTCGAAAATGTATCCTTTCCGGTCGCTGGGAATCGCCTCGCCAAAAAGCATCCACTGGGGACGTTCCTTTTGCCACGGTGATGGGGGTTTGGCTTGGAATTGTAACTTTTTAAAGGGGAAATGCAAGAAGGGTTACAAACAGCGGGAGCATGCACCGGAGAGGAAGTAAAAATTGTAACTTTTTGAAGGAGAAATGCAAGAAGGGTTACAAACAGCGGGAGCATGCGCCGGAGAGGAAGAGAAAATTGTAACTTTTTGAAGGAGAAATGCAAGAAGGGTTACAAACAGCGGGAGCATGCGTCGGAGAGGAAGAGAAAATTGTAACTATTTGAAGGAGAAATGCAAGAAGGGTTACAAAGTGCCAGAGCTTGCGGCGGCGAGGAAGAGAAAATTGTAACTATTTGAAGGAGAAATGCAAGAACAGTTACAAAACTAAAGCTCCGACATATCTATCTGCGCCGGCTAATCAACCAGCTTTCGGCGACACCTCGAGCGATGAGAATACATTTCGACAAGCACGTCGAGAGGAGCCAAAATTTTACGAGTTTCCGATGCCCGCCAAACCGAACCGAGGCTGCCTCGGATGAAGAAAAGAAATGGCCCGTCTGCGTAGCAGACTAGGCATAGAAAAAGCAAAGAACGCAAGCTTGCTTGCGGTTTCTTTGCTTTTTTTATGACGTAAGGTGTGCCGAAGGCACAACAGGCCATTTCTTGTAAACATACCACAAGCCACCCTAGCAGAACACGGGCGGTGGCGGGCAAATCACAAGAAACGCAGTAAAATTTTGAAAAGCGACGGGTCGGTGCGGGGAGAAATAGTATTCTTCATCGCCTACAACCCATTAATTCCCACCGGCGGCGCTTTGCCGCACAGCCTCCTGCTCGGCAATTACGCTGTCCAAAGTTTCATCAAGAAGCTCGGCATAGCGGTTCGCACCGTTCAGATTAGGATGAACATGATCCGAGTACATCCATTTTTTATGGCCTTTCACTTCGGCATTCCAATCCACAACGGTCAGATTCGAATGCTGCTCGGCAAGCTTTTCAAGCGTTTTGTTGTTTTGTTTCGTCCAGGTAAGCTTGTTACCGTGGATGTTAATCCAAAATACGCTGATGTCGTCACCGACGGCATCAAATAATTCTTCTGCCTTAGCGTGAGAAATAACACCATTTGTACCAAAACCGATGACAAGAGTATGCTTGATCTTGCCTTTGTTCATCAGCTTTTTCACCTTAGTGACGCCTTCTGGAACAGATCGGGATTCGGCAGCATTAATCGTCGCATCCGGGAAAAAATTCTGGAGCGACAAAACACAGGCAAGCATAACAGAATCGCCAACCATGACCATATCCTCTTTTGAGACATAGGCAGAATTAGAAGTCGAGCTGTAGTCGACAGAAAGCGGGTCAATGTCAGTAAGAGTCTGCGCATTTGCGACATTCTTGCTTTCGGAATCATCGGTGTCATCTGAGAGGGCATTGGCATTTGCATCAAGCGTGGCTTTTAATTCCGCTTCGTCTGAAAGCTTAAGAGCCGGTGCATTGGCAAGACCACCGATACCGGCAATTAAAAAGATGGCAACGCAGATGCAGGCAAGACGGTGAACATGCATACTGGCGAGTTTGCTCTTAAGAGAGAGGAACTCTTTAAATCTGTTAGGTTGTTTGTCGTTAAATAAAAATGAAGTAAAACTGTGAAGCCAGATGGATAAGACAACGATGATGGCAATGATGATTAGCTGATATCCAGGAATTTCATTCCAACCCATTTCAATAAATAAAAACAAAACCGGGTACTGCCACAAGTAAAGCTCGTAGCTTCGGTCACCCAGCCATTTGAGCGGCTTAGCTTCCATCTTCGTGGTAAATGGAAGAGATTTTTCAGCAGTCAGACGAACGATAATAGCGAAGATCATAGCCATTCCCGGAAGTCCGATTATATAGGTGAATTTATATTGGCCATCCATGAAGATGGCGCCGACTGCGAAGGCAATCATGCATAAAACATAGATTGGCTTTGCAAATGTAAACTTCGGTTTTCTCTTTCGAATGGATGGATGGACATATTCAAACCCAACTAAAGAACCAAGTAAAAGTGCGTGAATTCGAGTGTCGGTTCCGTAGTAAAGAGGTGTAATTTCAATTCCCATAAAATAGCGAATCGGCATCCAGGCAAAGGCAATAATTGTCAATATGCTTAAAAATGCCAGGCTGGCCTTTTCACTTTTTTTAATACGAAGAAATAAGTAGGTAAAGTATAAAAGCGGCCAGATTAAGTAGTACTGAAGTTCAATGGCCAAAGACCAGATATGTGTAAATGGCGAAATGCCGGAAATTCTGGTAAAGTAATCAGAATTTTGCGCAATCTGCCACCAGTTGTTGTAGCCGCCGAACATGCTAAGAACCTCACGGCGCATGCCGCCAAGGCTGTCCGGTGAAAGAAGAAATAACACACCGATGGTGACAAGCGTCACAATCAGAAGCGATGGATAGATTCGCTTGATTCGTTTCAAATAAAACTTTCGGGCAGACATATCGACGAAATAACATTTGCGTTCAGAGCTGTATGTCATCAAAAAGCCGGAAAGCATAAAAAATAAGGAGACCCCAAGGTAACCTCCTTTGATTTGATTCGGAAATAAATGGAAGAGTGTAACTGCAACGATTGCAATTGCACGAAGACCATCTAAACCTGTAATATGTGCCAATAATGTTGGATGTTTTTTTTCACTCACTTTCTTAAATCCCCTGTATCTATGGTATGAGATTATTATAGTATATACGTCTCAAAAAAGAAATGAATTATCAAAAAAAATAAGCAACAGATGATATTGATATGTTGCTTAGGCGACATTTTAGGAATTACTTAATGATTGAATGCGCAAATTCACCACGATATGATAAAGATAAGAGAACAAGGTATTTGAACACAAGAGAGGAAGGATTTTATTATGGCAGAGACGAACCAGTATTTCCCGCACCTGTTTAGTCCAATCAAGGTGGGGACAAAAACGATTAAGAACCGAATTGAAGCAGCGCCGGCGCTATTTGCCTTTTTGCACTACATTGAAGGCGATGCGTTCAATTACGTAGGTCCCGGACCGGAGCGTGCATTTCGTATGCTGAAGGCAAAGGCGGAAGGCGGAGCAGGTTCGGTTATACTTGGGGAATTAAGTCCGAATCATACATATGATAAGCGATTCCCATTTGAGCCGGACATTGATTTTACATCACGAGATGATGAAATCTTCGAGATCACGAAGAAGACCGCTAAGATGATTAAGAGTTATGGGGCGCTTCCGATCGGCGAACTCATTTCTACCGGTGAGATTAAGACGAATTTTGGAAATGGCGTGAATCCAAAGGGACCTTCACCCAAGGATTTGGAAGATGGGGTAACGCATGTAGAGCCATTTACAAAGGAAGAAATACAAGAATTAATTCAGGATTATATAACTGCGTGCAAATGGTTTCGCGACGCAGGATGGGAAGGCGTCATGGTGCACTGTGGTCACGGATGGCTGCCGGCGCAGTTCTTATCACCGCATTACAATAAGCGTACAGATGAGTATGGTGGATCCTTTGAAAACAGAGCAAGATTCACGACTGAGCTGCTTGCAGGAATTCGAGAGGCGATGGGCGATGATTTCATGATTGAGATTCGCGTCAGCAGCGACGAGCATCTGGCGCAGGGGTTAACGCTGGATGATGCGGTGGAGTATTGCAAGTTATGTGAACCATACATCGACCTGATTCACGTTTCATGTGGACATTATCTGAGTTCATCAAGAAGCTGGGAATTTACCACGACCTATGCGCCGCATGGTGCCAATATTGAAAATGCAGCCATCATTAAGAAAAATGTATCCGTTCCGGTTGCGGTAATCGGCGGTATCAATTCACCGGAGCAGGCAGAAGAAGCCATTGCGTCCGGCAAGGTGGATATGATTTCCATGGGACGGCAGTTCTTCTCCGATCCGGCATTTCCGAATAAAGCAAAGGATGGAAGAGCAGACGAGATTCGACGCTGCTTAAGGTGCGGGCGCTGTTATCCGGGACCATCCGGAGAACACGAAACGGAGAAGTGGACGATTAAGTTTCCGCCGCTTGACTCTTGCACAATCAATCCGGATACCGTCTGGCCGGCGTCTCATCACAAGATTATGCCGGAGCTGATGCCAAAGCCTGAGGCATCTCGCAAGGTGCTGATTATCGGTGGTGGCTGCGGTGGTATGCAAGGCGCAATCACGGCGGCAGACAGAGGTCATCAGGTGATTTTATGTGAAAAGGGCGAGAAACTGGGCGGTTTGATTAATTTTACCGACCATACCGATCACAAGATTGATATTCGAAACTTCAAGGATTTGCTTGTTCGCGAGGTGAATAAGCGCCCTGTGGAAGTAAGACTTAACTGTGAAGTGACGCCGCAGATGATTAAGGAGATAGGGCCGGATGCCGTTATTGTAGCGGCAGGTTCCGATGATTTGATTCTGCCGATTGAAGGCATTGATAAGGCAATGACGGCTATGGAGGTCTACGAACATGACTTTGCCGGACTTGGAACCTCTACAATTGTTCTGGGCGGAGGCCTTGTTGGATGCGAAGCAGCCTGTGATTATATCGATCACGGTGTGAAGACAACGATTGTGGAGATGCAGGAGTGCCTGATGCCGGAGATTACAGGACTGTATCGTACGGCGGTTCATGATACCCTGGATAAAACCGGGGCGAAGTACGAAGTGAATGCCAAGGTTGTGAAGGTTGGAAAAGACTTTGTGGTTGCAGCGCAAAATGGAAGGGAAATTACGCTGAAAGCGGATACGGTTGTCAATGCCATGGGACGACGCGCGCATGACGTGACAGAACTTGTGGAGGCTGTGAAGAAGATGGATATTCCATGCTGGAACATCGGAGACAGCGTAAAGGCAAGACAGATTGGAGATGCCGTGCGCGAAGCCTGGACGGCAGCTATGGAAATTATATAAGAACGAACTTAAGACCGCGAAGAGAGAATGAGACTCTCTTCGCGTTTTTTTGGTTTGCGCGCCATGGGCGCGCTCTAACGGGTGAAAGTCCCGAACACGCCCAGATAGTGGGAAGTGTATAGCTGAACAGCAAGGGTGTCCATCGTGAGGTGGAATCTGAAGGAAGCTGTAAGCAAATCTCTGGTCC
>JAILOU010000002.1 GCA_024690665.1 Eubacterium sp. | reverse complement strand
GCAGCTTCTTTTACAGCCTTATCGATATCTTCATCAGACATGTTAGATCCTGCTGTAATTGTGATGTGCTGTTCCTTACCGGTTCCAAGATCCTTAGCGGATACATTTACGATACCATTTGCATCGATATCAAATGTAACTTCGATCTGAGGTACTCCACGTCTTGCAGGTGGAATTCCATCGAGACGGAACTGACCAAGTGATTTATTATCTCTTGCAAACTGTCTTTCACCCTGTACAACGTTGATATCAACGGCTGTCTGGTTATCTGCAGCTGTTGAGAAGATCTGGCTCTTCTTTGTAGGGATTGTTGTATTTCTTTCAATCAATCTTGTAGCTACGCCACCCATTGTTTCAATAGAAAGTGAAAGTGGTGTTACATCAAGAAGAAGGATTTCACCGGCACCGGCATCTCCTGCAAGTTTACCACCCTGGATAGAAGCACCGATTGCAACGCATTCATCCGGATTTAATGTCTTGCTTGGTTCATGACCTGTCAGCTGTTTTACCTTATCCTGAACTGCAGGGATACGTGTTGAACCACCGACTAATAATACTTTACCAAGATCGGAAGCTGTAATTCCTGCATCCTTTAATGCGTTCTGTACAGGTACTGCAGTTCTTTCTACAAGGTCATGTGTTAATTCATCAAATTTTGCTTTTGTAAGATCCATTTCAAAATGCTTAGGGCCGTTGGCATCCGCAGTAATGAATGGAAGGTTAATGTTCGTTGTTGTTGCAGATGAAAGTTCTTTCTTTGCTTTTTCAGCTGCTTCTTTTAATCTCTGAAGTGCCATCTTATCGTTGGATAAGTCAATGCCTTCTTTGTTCTTAAAGTCTGAAAGCATATAGTCTGTAATCTTCTGGTCGAAGTCGTCACCACCAAGACGGTTATCACCGGATGTTGCAAGTACTTCGATAACACCTTCACCAATCTCAATGATCGATACATCGAATGTACCACCACCAAGGTCGTATACCATAATCTTCTGCTCGCCTTCATTATCAAGACCATATGCAAGAGCAGCTGCTGTAGGCTCGTTGATGATACGTTTTACATCAAGACCTGCAATCTTACCTGCATCCTTGGTTGCCTGACGCTGTGCATCATTGAAGTAAGCCGGAACCGTGATAACTGCTTCAGAAACAGTTTCACCTAAGTAATTTTCAGCATCTTTCTTTAACTTCTGAAGAATCATAGCGGAAATCTCCTGTGGAGAGTAACCTTTTCCATCAATTGTCTTCTTATTGTCGGTACCCATATCACGCTTGATAGAAGCGATGGTCTTCTCAGCATTTGTAACTGCCTGACGCTTAGCAGGTTCTCCGACTAATCTCTCGCCATCTTTTGTAAATGCAACGATAGATGGTGTTGTTCTTGCTCCTTCTGTGTTCGCGATTACAACCGGCTTACCACCTTCCATAACAGCTACACAGCTATTTGTTGTTCCTAAATCAATACCAATAATTTTTCCCATGACTGATGTCCTCCTAAATTCTTTAATATCTTAATTAGCGACCTGTACCATGCTGTGTCTAACAACACTGTCGCGATAGGTGTAACCCTTTTGCAATACCTGGGCTACCACATTTTCACCTAACTTTTCATCATCAATATGCATCACTGCATTATGAAGATTTGGATCAAATTCTTTTCCCTCGGCTTCAATCTCTTTTACGCCAAGTTCATCGAGCGCTGTCATAAGCTGTTTGTAAACCTTATCCATACCTTCTGCAAACGGATCATCTTTCATATCATCGCTTACAGTTGCAAGGCCTCTTTCAAAATTGTCTACAACCGGTAGGATCTTCTCAATAATACTCTTCGCTCCAACTTCATACATCTGGCTCTTTTCTTTTTCCGTTCTCTTACGGAAATTATCAAATTCTGCCATCTGACGCTGGACTCTGTCGGTCAGCTCTTCAATCTTTTCTTGCTCTTTTGATTTTTTCTTTTTTCTCGGGCCCTTTTTCTTCGTGTCCTCTTGCTCCGTCTCTTCAGATTCTTCTGTAGTTTCACCAGCATCTTCTGCAGTTGTTTCTTCTTCTGCAGTTTCCTGTTCTTCCACAGTTTCTTCCAAATCTATATCCTCAACGGTTTCTTCTACCTTCTTTTCTTTCTCTGCCAAACTATCCATCTCCTTTCCTAAGGCTCTTCCTTATGGAATATATCATCAATCTGCGACCTTAAGGTCTTCAGATTCTCCATAACATTTTTATAGTCCATTCGTTTTGGACCAATGATTCCCACCATACCCTTCATATCATCACCTAAGTTATAAGTTGCGGTGACAATACTGCAGTCTTTCATATTCGCCATAGGGGATTCATTTCCAATATATACCTGAATGCCGGTTTCATCTCCGCCGGATTCTTCAATCTCATTGACAAAATCAACAAGCTGGTTTTTCTCTTCTAAAACATTAATCAGATCCGAAGCGCTCTCCGATGTAGACAGCTCTGGATATTTGAAAATGTTCGTTGCTCCGGATGTATAAATCTCCAATTCTTTTCCTTCGGAAATAACTTCACCAACAGCATCCATAATCTGTGAAATAAGTACGCTGTGATCTCCGGCGCTTGTCTTAAGCTTCGCAATTGTTTCAAGTGTAATCTGCTCTGAGGACAAACCATTTAGCGCGGAGTTTAATAAGATATTTAACTTTAATATCATCTCCTGATCCGGCATTTCCTCAACATC
This sequence comes from Eubacterium sp., assembly GCA_024690665.1. Taxonomy (GTDB): domain Bacteria; phylum Bacillota; class Clostridia; order Lachnospirales; family Lachnospiraceae; genus Eubacterium_C. The sequence continues at coordinate 86,217 of JAILOU010000002.1, read as the reverse complement.
GATAATCTTGTTTCGAACTACATTACCACCAAGAACAATAACAGCAAGCAACTGTTCATCATTGATCGATGACAACTGAATGAATTTAATCGTCGCATGCTTAGACTTTGGTGCCGTAATCATCGTCGTATAATTTGTATTCGTCGCAAGAAGTTTTGCTACCTGTTTTAGCACCGTCTCCATCTTCTCAGTATGCTCAATCATATAGCTTTGCATATCGGAAATCTCTTGTTCTTTTTGTTGCATCAGCTGATCGACATAAAACCGATATCCCTTATCAGAAGGAATACGTCCCGCCGATGTATGCGGCTGCAAGATGTAGCCCATATCTTCAAGGTCTGACATTTCATTACGAATAGTTGCTGAAGATATATTCATATCTTCAATCTTAGAAATGGTTCTTGAACCAACCGGCTCTCCGGTCTCTAAGTAGTTTTGTATGATTGCATTCAAGATTTTAACCTTGCGTTCATCCAGTTGATCGTTCACTCGCATCACTCCATCGCAATTGCTTTTCATTGTTAGCACTCAACGATTTGGAGTGCTAATATCTTTACATCATCAAATGTATCACTACAAAATACCTTTGTCAACATGATTTTCGTTTTTTTCAAAATTATTTTGTGGTATGATAGAAACAGTTATATCGAAAGAGAGGTTATTATATTATGGCAGAAGAAACTATGAAAGATTTCGAAGCTGAAATCGATGCTTCTTTTAACGATCCAAACGAGGGAAATGATGATCCTGCATGGATTGAGATGGAAGAAGCTTTAAAGAATAAGACGGTCATGAATGTAAAAATTGGCGGCGTAGTCAAAGGGGGACTCATCGCATACATCGAAGAACTTCGTGCATTCATTCCGGCGTCCCAGATCAGCATTCAATATGTAGATGATTTAAATGAATGGCTTGGTAAGAAACTTGATGTGATTGTCATTACCGCCGAACGTGAAAACAATCGTCTCGTTCTCTCCGGCAAGGCTGTAGAACAGATGAAACGTGACGCTGACAAAAAAGCAGCTTTTGATGCAATTGAAGTTGGAAGCGTTATAACCGGTAAGGTTGAGAATCTTACTACCTATGGAGCATTCGTCGATCTTGGAAATAACATTTCCGGACTGCTTCATATCTCGCAGATGTCTTTAAAGAGAATCGCAAAACCTTCTGAAGTTGTAAAGGAAGGTCAGGAAGTCACCGTAAAGGTTCTCAAAAAAGAAGATGGCAAGATTTCTCTTAGCATGAAAGTTCTTCAGCAAGACAAACAGGTTGCTGAGGAGGAAGAAGCAAAAGCCTCTTACCAGTCCGGTGGCGAAGCAAGCACTTCACTCGGAAGCCTTCTTGCCGGCATCAAATTAGACTAATATTTTTTTCTTTTCTATATTATAAGGAAACCGCCCATGGAATTCATCCACGAGCGGTTTTCTTTTTATCAAATCATCGTGATTTTATGAAAGATTCGAAGCTCCTGCTTTTTTCAGAAGTTTCTGATAAGCTGTCTTTTTCTTTTTCGATGGATACTTGTAAGTAACCTTCTTGTTAATCTTCTTAAACGCCTTTGAGCCAATGCTCTTTACATTCTTTCCTTTAAATACGACCTTCTTAAGCGAAGTTGCTTTGAAGAACGCTTTTGAGCCGATTGTCTTTACGTTCGCACCAATTGTAACAGATTTTAATTTTGTATGTTTAGCAAATACTTTACTGTTAATCTTTGTTACCTTATAACTCTTACCGCCAATGGTAACCTTAGACGGAATCACAGCATTTACTATAGACTTCTTTGCTGCACTAACCACTGCCGAACTTCCGGAAATCTTATAGGTAATACCAGAAATTGTTCTGGTTGTAATCTTCTTCCACTGAGCCGTTGCCGTCACATTAGAAGTGACCGTATATTTTGCGCCGGCAGAATATGTTTTGCTTCCGATCTTCCAACCCTTAAATGTATAACCGGTTCTGCTAACCGAAGGAAGGGTTACAGATTCTCCGGAGGTAACGGTTACTGATTTAGAACCGTTTGAGAGCTTTCCACCATTCACATTATAGGTAACAGTATATTCTGCATCCCAAAGTGCTGTGATTGTAACATCTTCCGTAATTATATAGGTATCTCCGGCTTCATAGATATCATCACCAATCTGCCATCCTAAGAATTCATAGCCACTTCTGGCAATTTCAGGAAGTGTAATAGTTGTCCCTGATACGCCTTCAGACACAACTGAATCCGCATCGGTATATGAACCTCCATTTACTTTATAAGTAATGGTAAAGATTTCATTCCAAAGAGCCGTAACTGTAACATCCTCTGTAATTTCATAAGTCTCTCCGGCTTCATAGATACCATCTCCAATCTGCCATCCTGCAAATTCATAACCATCTTTAGTAATCGCCGGAAGTGTAATCTTAGTTCCACTTGTCACGTAATTATATTCGCTATAATCTTCAGATTCAAATGCACCACCATAAAGCTTATATGTTACAAGTGTCTTACTTTGTAATTCTGCAAATGACTGCATATTCACAATTCCATATCCATAAGAAGTGTCATATCCCGTATCACCTGCATCAGTAGATGTTTCTTGTAGCATATTTCTAAACTCATCAATCGTCAGATCAGAACGTACCTGTTTTGCTGCAACAGCCATTGCCGCAACAATTGGTGATGAATATGAGGTTCCACTTGAAATTGTCGTACGTGCAGCAACACTTGGATATAATACCGCAATATCTTCTCCCGGTGCCACAACATCAAGCGTATCATTCTTTTGAGAATTTGTTCGAACTACCATATCACTATCGACAGCTCCAACACTTATAACATTGTCATATGCTGCCGGATACACATAGTCATCTTCTCCCGTACTTGAAGATGTAGAACTGTTTCCTGCTGCGCCAACAATAATAACACCATTATCTGCAGCATAATCAACAGCTTCTTCTAGCGCATCGGTATCATAAATCTGCATACTTGTTGTAATAACATCAACATCATAAGTATCAACAGCATCTTTAATAATCTGCGCAACTGTTTCACTGGAAGCTTTTGATTTTTCGATATTAGATTCACTGGTCACTTTGTAAACAGGTGTAACCTTAAGTGGTACAATCGTTGCTTGACTTAATAAGCCACTGATTCCCTTTCCATTATCAGAAATTGCCTGTAAGATACTCGTTACAGCTGTACCATGTCCATCATCATCATAGAGATTTTCAGATGTCAATTCCACATCATTATCATAATCATAGCCGGTTGCTATATTATCATAATCAATATCATCATGAGAATACGTAAGACCACTATCGATTACTGCGATTTTTACTCCTTCGCCGGTAAGACTTGCATCAGCCAATGCCGATGCATTAATATCTTCATAATACTCTTTTTGCAATTTATAATATGTGTCACTGTATGCCAAATCACTACTTGTCTCAGGCTCTGTCTCTTCGATCTTTTCTTCAGACTCACGAACTGTTAATGTAATGCCATAAGTATTTGCATAAGTTTCAAGTGTCGATAAATTCTCCAGATAACCTCTAGCAGCAGTACCTAATTCAGAATATGCTGCAGCCGCATCATTTGTAGCAGTTTGTGCATCATCAGCAGTTGCAATTGCACCAATCAGCGAGTCCACATAAGCAGCAGCAGCCTGCGATAGCGCATCATTTACTGCATCAATAATTCCATTGCAAGAATAAGTCGCACTTGATACCGTATCAACATCCGAAGTCCCACTGTTAATAATAGACTCATAAATAGCTGTAGCACTTTCAAAATAGATCTCCGTATCCGTTGTACTGTTCGTCTCAATATTTGTTATCTTATGATCCTCAATTGTCACATCGAGTATTACTGAGTTACTACCATTGTATCCGTTACCGCTTCCGGTATAGGTTCCATCCTGCCAGATGACATCTCCATCTTCTACTTCCGCCTCTGAATACTCTGCCAATGTCCCGGTTGTCATAAGAATTCCGTCTATTCCACCGTTGTTATCCCAGGCAATATTTCCATAGGTTCCATTTGACTCACCCACAGCAATGACCTGCCCCGCGCTGTCAACAGCCATTCCATTAATCCAATCGCCACTTGCAGTACCATAGTTTTCCGACCAGGATACAGTATTGTCACTATCATACTTTACAATAATACCGTCATTTCCACCATAATTGCCATAGTCATAGCCGGCTTCAATCAATTCATCTTCTACCACAACCTCTGAGGCTGTACCATAGACCATATAGCCGCCGTCATCCGTAGCAACCACACCTTCGGCACTGATTGCAGTTTCGCTAATCGTTCCGTAATTATTGGCACTTACAAATGTTCCGTCGCTGGAATAATTTAAAACGATTACATCTTCGCTTCCGTAACACTCCCATCCTTCTTCGGTCTGTGCATCATTTGTTGCAGTACCAACAACAACATAAGAACCATCTGAAAGCGTTGTAACATCTGTGAAAATTACGGTAAGATAATCTGCATAATCAGTCGGCACAGTGGTTGATGTTGTTCCGACAATTTTTTCCCAGGTCAGTTCACCGGTATCTCCATCAAACTTAGCCACACATCCTGCATATCTATTCTTACAAAGCTGTCTTCTGCAAGCAATAACAAAATCCCCGTTTGAGTCAGTTGTCATTGCATAAGTGTTCATTGCATAATTACCATAAGTTGTAGAATCAGCATTATACATCGTTACATAATCATTTGATATAGAACCATCTGTTGCAATATCAAATTTTATAAGATAAGTATCTGCTTTACTGCTTGCTCTATTCGCAATGGAATCATCTGTTCCTGAAGCAGATTCCCATAATTGAACAGCATCTTCATATGTTGTTCCCTGATCCGTTGTATAAGTGTAATATCCGGCATCACTTGCGCTATATCCACTTACCACAAAGCCACCATCTGATGTAGCCTCAATACCGGTAGCATAATCTCCCGAAGTTCCTCCATAATGAATCTCTGTATAATCCGTACCATCTTCCGGATTAACCAAAAGCACATAACTACTTGCATTTTTTATCAATGTGGTATCCGAGTCATCAGCAATAGAAAAAGTTGCTTTTCCTGCCACCGCAATCGTTCCGTCAGACAGTACTGTAACCGCATCTGCAAGATCGGTTGTTCCTGCATCTCCGTAAGCCTGAGACCACTCAACTACACCTTCTGAAGAAAACTTCACAAGTACAATATCATTGTAATAATTTTCGTATCCTGAAGTACTTCCTTCCGCATAATCCCATGTAGGATCAGTACTATCACCTAATGTATAACCAACCGCTACATATCCTCCATCATTTGTATACACAACATCCGTAAATGCATCCGTATACGATCCTCCATAATTTTTTGCATATGAAAATGCAATTGCAGAGCTTGTTGTTGTCTCTGCAGCTTCAGCCGTTACATCTCCGACCGAAGTTGTGCCTGCCAATCCTGCAGGCAAGCCAGTCAGGATAAGCGTTGCTGCAAGTACTCCTGCCATAACCCGACCGGCTTTCATGTCTTTTAATCTCGACATCTAAACTACCTCCCTATTTTCTTTTTCATATTGTGTGTTAGATTTAGTCGCATGTTAGATTATCACAACCATTATATGCTATACAATACCAAAACGAATAAATAGGATTTTCGCCTTACAAAGATGAGTCCAAGATGATTTTTATAGTACTTTTCGCACATTTTTGCCTATTTTGTATTATATTTTTGCCATTTTTTAACACTATCGTTTCCAAGCAGTTTCCAACTTTTGCGAATTTTCGCAAGCGAGTATGCTGATTTATTTTCTTTTGTATCAATGCTGCAACAAATAAGTTTCCATTCTTTTTCACTCACACATATTTAAGAAACTAAAAAAAGCTGCCGCATATTGCGACAGCTTCTGAATTATCTGTGATTTTATACTCTTGAAAGATATTCACCTGTTCTGGTATCAATTTTAATAACATCACCCTGCTCTACGAAAAGAGGTACGTTAACGTTAGCTCCTGTTTCAACAGTTGCAGGCTTTGTAGCACCCTGAGCAGTATCACCCTTAAATCCAGGCTCTGTTTCTGTAATAGCAAGTTCTACAAAAAGTGGTGGCTCAACAGCAAACACATTACCGTCGTGAGAACATACCTTACATGTTTCATTTTCCTTTACATATTTAAGTGCATCACCAATGATGTCTGCGCTCAATGGAATCTGATCATATGTCTCGCCATCCATAAAGTAGAATAAATCTCCATCGCTGTAAAGATACTGCATATCCTTACGCTCGATTCTTGCCTGTGGGAACTTCTCCGTTGGACGGAAAGAATTCTCTACAATACCACCATTAATAATGTTCTTTAATTTTGTTCTAACAAATGCAGCACCTTTACCAGGTTTTACATGCTGAAATTCGATGATCTGGTAAATACCGCCATTATACTCAATCGTAATACCATTTCTGAAATCACCAGCTGAAATCATTTTTCTTCCTCCTTAATGTGCCGACTCAATTCTCCTCGGCAAAAGTTCACTTCTAAAACATTTTATACGAAACATGCTTTTATTTCAACCTTTTTACCGAATTTGCTCTATTTCGTCTTTTTGCTCTTTTTGGCAGACCATTTGCCATAAACTTTGTTTCCTTTTGAGTCAAGCTTATACGCACGTACTTTAATATAATACTTCTTCTTGGCTTGTAATTTTTTAATTGTCTTCACTTTACCGGAGACTGTAACAATCTTATACCCCTTCATTGAAGATTTCTTGGAGTAGCAGATTTGATAACCTGCCGCACCACTTACACCCTTGATTGTAACCTTCAACTTCTTTTTTTGTGACTTTATAGATTTCACTTTAGTCTTAGCCACCTTCACCTTTGACCAGTGCGCATAGTAAGTTGTATTGGCAGTAATTTTTGTCGAAGTCGACACCTTACTTCCACCGCTTTTTTTCGTGTACCATCCGTCAAATGTATAGCCGCTTCTTTTCGCCGTAGGAAGTTTAGACAGTGTTTTTCCATAACCAACCTCCGAGCTTTCATATGATAATGACGCTTTCGCAGACGAGGAATCATTCGCTTTAAAAGTAACTGTATAATCAGCCGTAATCGTTTCATACGATTTTATCGCTGCCTTAAGAACCGAATAATTTGTTACCTTCGACAGATAATCGGACGAAAGCGACTGATACAAGTTATCTGCCTTTAAAATTGCTTTTTCACTACTTGCTTTTACTGTTCCAATTGCACTGATTGCGTTAATAGTTTTTGTTACTAATGCCTCTTGTTCCGCATCAATTGTTTCAAGCACCTTATCTTCCAGCGTCGATTCAACACTATAAGAACTTACCGTTCTACACAAATACACTAAATCGCATAAAAGATTTTCATAATCTTCTTCACTACAATCAGCCATTAATGTTTCATAAGAATCTACCCAGTCTGTACTTTTTTGCCAAGTTAAAATCGGCGAATTTTCCTGTACTCCATTAGCAACAGATGCATACGCGTCCGATATGGTTGCATTCGCTTTCATATCTCTTATACTATCCCAAAACACTCCATTGCTGTCCGTGATCTCCTTTGAAGATACAATCAGATTCGCATCCGTATCTGCCAATGCATAATTATTTTTAACACAACTTATACCACCGCTTTTTCCGATGAGCGCTCCATGATACGACGTACTTTTATTACTATCCGTAACTAAGCCCGTGTTATAACAATTTTTAATTACCGTCTTGCCTGTCTTAGAAGTTGCAATCGTTCCAGCTATTCCTCCAATGCTAGAGGAACAACTGCTTCCCGTCATAGTTATCGATGCGGTATTGTAACAATTCGAGATGGTCTGTTCGTTTGCTGCAATCCCACTGATTCCGCCGACAACGCCGCACACAGCGCTTACCTCTCCCTTGTTAACAGATAACGAAATCGTTCCTTTTTGCAAAGTTCCCGCTACGCCACCACAAGTCGAAGAACTATCGTAAGAAGATGTTGTGGCTGAAACATCAGAAAAATTAATTGTATTCAAAACACTTCCGCCGTCCGTATTCACTCTGCCGGCTACGCCTCCTACAATGCTGCTCCCCGTCACATCAGCTGTCGATGTTACAAGGCATTCTTCAATCGTTGTATTATCACCGGTTACATCACCGGCTATTCCTCCGACATAACTTCCACTTGATGTGACAGCCCCACTGTTTATACAGTTTTTTATTACTCCTCCGTCTCTTACAACTCCCGCTATTCCTCCAACATCATTTGCAGTAGATGTTACTGCCATCTCATTCACACAGTCACTAATTGTACCGCCATCTATTACTGCCGCAAATGCCGCCGTATACTTTCCACCTGATACGCTTCCTTTTAATGTCAGATTCTCGATTGTTCCGGACAGACTGTAAATCAACGCATTACGATTCACCGCATCTGAGATTTCGTCTTCAAAGGTAATACTATAGCCATTTCCATCAAAGGTCCCCTCATATGATACAGCCTTTTGATCCCCAATCGGTTTAAACTTTGCTTTCTCACCGGTTATGGTAATATCATTCATAAGCTCTGCATTTTCTGCAGGATACAGATTCATAGACACCTGGTTGGCAAACCACAGTAAATCATTTTCCTGATAGATATCAACCGTTCTTTCTTCCGTATCACTGGTAATATGAACATCCGGAGATTTTGTCGATAGCACATCAATTGAAATCGTGTCCGACAGTGTTGTTTCTTTATATGTATAAGTAATCGTTATACTTTCATCATCCGCACTCAGCGCGTCCATCGGAGCATAGGTATAATCATCCGTACTCAAATCCTCCGTTCGGCCTGATTTATAATATGCTCTTACTACAAGTCCATCAGTATCAAATGTCTCCCCTTTGCAATACAAGGTATTCGTAGCAGAGGTGATAAGCTTTAAAGACTCAAGCTCGTCTTCTTTAACTGTCACACCAATATCTTCAGAATAACTGATTCCGTCTACTTCATAGGAGATAGTAACGATAGTATCCCCTTCCATAAAATATTCTCCATTTTGGTAGGTAACCGTATAATCTTCTATTTCCTCTGAAGTTTGATCGCTATAGGTAACCTTTAACACAAATGAATCATTATCGTTAAAAGTCTGTCCTTCATAATATTCCGTTACCGGTGTTCCGGATGAGGTAATCGCCGTTGCCGTCGCGGCTTCTGCATTTACCAAAAACACTCTTAAAACAGCAACTCCCGTCGCATCATAGGCCTGTAAATCACTTCCTAACGAATGCACTCTTTCAAGTGCATCTGCCATAGCGCCAGAGACATCTTCCGATGAACTATAGGCAAAGCTTCTTCCGCTTCCGGATACCAAAGATGCCAAATCATAATCCGAATCCTTACAATAAGAAACATTCGCAATAATATTTGCATTTTCTCCTTTTAATTGCGTCGCATAAATTCCCGGATAGGTCTCAGCGGTCGTAGAGCCGCTTAAGTAATAATTGTTGTACCAATAGGCTCCACCATCATCCATTCCAATTGCGGCCGCCGCATTTTCATTGCCGTTTCCCAAACCTGCAACAAATCCTAAGTTATAACAATTACGCGTTACTCCTTCACTATATCCGATAATTCCGCCGGCACCTTTATTGTATTCTTCTGAGATATAACCAAAATTCGCACAACATTCAACCGTAATTTCGTTAAATCCACCACCGACAATGCCGGCGCATCCTTTTGCATCTGTACCCTCTATTCGGGCAAAGTTCATACAGTTTGATACCGTGGTAGAGGTGCTTATCCCATTCCTTCCAAGGATACCGCCAACGCAGCGGTTGGCATTTATATAGCCATCTATTGCCAGGTTTTCAATGGTAATCGTTCTCCACTCACTCGAATCCGTAGAATCAATGCAGCCGCTCTCTCCAATAATTCCAATTCCCTGACAATCACCAAAGTAGGTATCAACATGACGGGAGCAATACAAGTCATAAATAATATGCCCCTGTCCGTCAAAATTGCCATTAAATGTATTCGAAGATCTCGTACATCCATTATCTACGTAGCATACATACGAACCTCCAATTGGCATATAGTTTGGTCCCGACCAGTAATCCCCATCATTTTTATTCTCGTAGTTTGAACACACGCCACCCATATCAATATCTGCATTAAGTACAATTGTCTTATCGGTAAAGTCAATATCCGTATACCAATACACTCCTGTACTTTGCACAAGATTAACACCGGATGATTTCGTTCCCTGCTTTATTGTAATCAGGTTTAAATCTCCTACCACAACCGTATCTACATCATCGTTATCTTTATACTCACTGTTATCTTCAAATACATGATAATACGAATCGTCCGTTCCGTAAGGATGCCCCTCATCATCAAGCCATGGCCAGTATCCGCTAGTTCCGTCTATCGTTGTCTCAGTCTCCTGAATCGGAAAGTCATTAAACAGACCATTCACTAGCGCAGCAGCTCCTGCAAGCTGTGCACCATAGGACAATTCATAAGTATCTTCATCGGCATCATACCAGGTTAAATCAATTGTACCATCCCAGACAATAGATATACTGTCGGCGATTACCTCTACATCGCCTTCCGGCATAGTAAATGAATAGGTACCATCTGAATTCGGCTCTAATACCGTGTATGTCGTTTCATTATTTTCGCCTTCTGTTTGCGCAAGACGTACCTGTGCAAGATAATAATCAGTTGCAACAGATACGCTAAACGTCACTTCATCGCCCCCATCAGCAGAATCGCTTATATCATCAAAGCTACAGTTTGCTCCCGTATAAGAAGTTGTAATTGCATAGCTTCCAGATGTTGCATCGGTACCTTGCGTCGTCTCCTCTGCCACCAGGCTCACTTCCGGCATCACCTGCATGATAAACACGGCGCTAAGCAAACACGCAACCAGTTTCTTTCTATTTATTCGCTTCATAAATGTCCCTCATTACCTTTATTTTTCCGTAAATACAACCTTGACCACAGAATCTGTCCAATCATCTGCAGTTCCATCCATAATTGCAATCTGAAGCGGAGCTACTTTTTCTTCAAGCGCCTCGTTACCATTTGCAATCGACAATATAAGAGTTTCTTCTTCGAGAGTTTTAACATAGGCATTCGACACATCTTTTGCCGTATAAACTTTCATCGACCGAAACTCATCCACCGAACGACCATATTCTGCTAAAAATGTATCCAGTGTCGGTCCTATCGCCGACTCAGTATCTGCTTCTTCTGAATGAATATCCACTGTTGTCTTATCAAGTTTCATCTTGGACAATTCTTTTGGCGTAATCATAAACGCTTCCTCAGTCAGCCCCTCAACAGTTATCTCAACATCCTCATAACCCGAAATATCCGCCAGCAAAATCGGCGGTCCAAATAAAAACCTGCAAGCGATAACAACAATTACAGCTGCAACGATCACCACGGTTACAATACGCTTTTTCCTCTCACGGCTTCCATCATCCGCCAATGTTGCTTCTTTCGCCTGCGCAACGATATCATGTTCAGAAGTTTTCGTCTCCTTCTTACTTACATGTACCGGCTTTGACATTTCTACTTCTTGTACACCTGCTAACAACTCCTTTTCACGCTCACGCTTCATCCGAAAGCCAGTTAATGGTTTAGCGGTGTGCTCCGGCAGATCCCATCCGTTTTTCAGATTCAGATTCCTATAATCTGCTTTCTCCATTGTTATTCTTCCTCTTTTTGAATGATATACATCTTACCGGTATCGGTATCTACATAAACCGAACCGGCTTTTTGAAGTGATGAATCATCGCTTTCTTCCGTATCTTGCGTAGTTTCTTCATACTCCTCTTCATCTACTTCCTGCACCTGACTTTCATCAATTTCCGTAACCTCGGTGCCATCAATATTAATATGCCAGTTGATGACAAGCGCCAGCATAATTCCAACTGCCAAAACCAGCATCGCATCTGCCAGATTAGAGACTCCGGACATGGCGCTCGGAGAAGATTCCCCCTCATCAAAACTGTTAAACGATCTTTTCTTTCGACTACTGATCATCAGACTTTTCCACCTCCAAAACGCAATCCATAAGCGACTCTAAAATTGACAAATCATTAGCGTACCATCGCTTTCTAATCGTTGAAATCACTGTTGCGATTGCTGCACAGATAAGTCCCAAAACAGTCGTATCAAACGCTGTCAAAAGTGAATTAGATAGCGTGTATGTATCTCCCTGTCCAAGTGCCAGAATTCCTGGGCCTAGAGGTATTAATGTTCCAAGCAATCCAAATACAGGTCCTAAACGAATGATCGTATCAGAACATTTTACAATGATGTCATATCGTCCCTTCGCTTCTTCAATCAGGCGAATAGCCAGAGCCTCACGCATATTATCCGTAAGTTCTTTGTGGTCGGTTACTTCTATTAAAGAGGTCTTTTGTCTCTTAAGCAGACCACTTTGTTTAATACTGACGGCCGGCGGCTGCTCACCGCTCTTAATCTCATCAACCAGTCTTGGCATCCATACTTTTAGATGAATACGTTCTGTAAATCCTTCAGCTACCAGCGTACCGACCAGCACAAGTGTAAATGCCAGGATACAAAATAATATGATGATTACCGGTGTCTGCAGACTTGAACAAATTGTCCTAAGCGCAGAACTAATTGTTGTAGAACTCATCTTCTAATTAACTCCTTTTTCCTCTTTTTATTAAAATAAATCTGTCTTTTAAAATAAATTGCCTGGGCTATGACTCCAACCAATATTGTTCCGAATACGATATACAATATTTTTCGAAACAATTCAGGTGACGACTCTGACGATGCCAGTGCCACGGTTCCATCTGTAATCTCATACATCTTGGCATTGCTTCCTCCGCCTTCCTTAAGAATCGAACTCTCCATCGAATTTGCAGCGCTATCTGTCGTTCCATCCGAAGCATCCGCAAAGTCAATTCCGGTTCCATCACCGGTTCCATTTTCGTCTCCGCTTTTATCACCACTTCCATCACCGGTACCAGAACCGCTATGCGTACCTCCGGCAGAATCATCTTCATTCGAATCATTTTCTTCTTCCTCTTCTTCTAATGGTGATTCATCATCCTCCTCGGACTCTTTTTCATCTTCTGTCGAGTCAGCATCTGAACTACTCTTTTTTGATCCACTGACACCAACACTAAAACAAGTCTTTCCATTATAGGTGCCGGTTATCGTTGCATCTCCCTCAGCTTCAATTGTGACATTTCCATCCTCATCAACGCTTGCAACACTTTCATCACTTGATGACCAGGTAATCTGAGATGAAACGTAATCTGTCAGATCTTCATCCGGCGTATCAACCGTTACTTTTAATTTCTTTGAGCTTCCAACCTTACCCGATATCGAATCCTTATTCACAGAGATATCCGGATATCCTTCAAACCAGATATGAATCTCCTTTACCATCTCAGCCATCAGATTTCTGGTACTAGAATCTCTTGATGTCTGACCAAATAATAAGATGGGCTTACCCGTAGACGCCAGATACGAATCGTCACCACTGTCAAATGTCAGCACAGATGCCGGCTCATAATTCTTCCATGATGTCGAATATGTTTTCAGCGCAAGCATTGGTTCCACTTCTTCTCTTTCATTCCAGGCGCTTTTCGTATATGCCCCTGAAGAAGAATCAAAGATATTGGCAATCGTATAATGGTCTTCATAATTATTCACAAAATCATCAGGATCCGAATTGTTATAATCATCCACGACATCATAAAAACAATTCTTCATACTGTAACGTGTTCCAAACAGCTGCGACAATGTCCATTGATATGCTGAACCGGAATAAGTTGCAGAGTCTGATGTCTCAAAATTAAAATAATAGACAGAATCCATATCAACGCCAAAATAATCCATAAGATCACGGATATAGATTCCTTCTGCTTCCGTTGTTCCCGGCGACGAACCATTATTAATCCAGGTATATAACTCCTTATGAAGTCCGCAGCTACTAGAGAGTTTACTTAAAGAAGCCGTTCCTTTGTCCACTTCTTCATCTCCCCAGTAGCCAACCGTCACATTAATCTCAGTTACGGCATCATATGCAAATGTCTCCTTGGGATGCGCTATTATAATTCCCACAAAGCCGCAAAGTGCCAAAGCCCCTATCAACTTGCATGTTCGTTTTTGATTAAGATCTTTTTCCAATCGAATTTGCCACCATACTTTCATACTCTTCACTCGATAAATCATAATGATAAAACAATTTATAATACTCTATTGCCTCCTCCTGCAGGTCATAATCCGTCTCATCCGGATAAAGCAAATCCGCCATCCACAGCATACCAATGACACGATTTGATGCAGGCGGTGCCCCCATCCAACCGTAAGGATCTGCCGGAGTTTCATAATAGGTTCCATTTTTAATAGCCGTAAGCTCCTGCCAGCTTTCATCTTCTGCAACATATTCATAATAACTATCCGGTGAGAAGATGATCACCTCAGGATCCCAATTGAGCAATTGCTCGATATCTTCTTGATTTCCGGTTCCCTTTGAACTCGGATTCGTTACAACAGCCAGATTATCAGAAAGCATATCAATTACTTCTGAATGATAAGAATCCTTTGCAAGAACATTGAGACCATCTTCCTGCGTACAATAAAGAACAGACTTTTTCTCTCCTTTTTCCTCGGCTGCATCTACAGCATCCTGTGAAAGTTTCAATGCCTCTTTACAATATGAAGAAAGTTCACCGGCTTCTTCTTCAGTCCCAAACAATTCCCCAAGCATCTCAAATGTTTCATCCATATTGTTATAATAAGCATCGATATGAATCGCCGTAATCCCCGTCTTATTTGTAATGTCTTCGAGATCCGATTCCAGCGATGGCTTATTTTCCCCAATATCGATAACCAGCTGCGGTCCAAGATTTGCAATCTCTTCATAATTCAAATCATGATTTCCAAAGAAACTACCAATGACCGGAAGTTCATCCATTCCATCTTGCAGATACTCCTGCGCCGCATCGGAAAGTTCCGTATTAACCGCCATAATGGAATCCGGAGCAATCGCATATAGATAGATAAATGCCGTCGCTCCTGATGCCACAACGCTCGTCAGATTCTCCGGCACTTCCACTTCCCTTCCCAGAGAATCAGTAAATGTACGCATCTGCCCCGAATCTTCAGAAGCATCCGACACAGTTGTCTGCGCCTGTGTTGTTCCACATCCTACCAACGCCCCAAGTAACATACAAAGCGCCAGTATCATAGAAACAATCTGTAATATCTTCCTCTTTTCTTTCATGTCTTCTCTCCTTATTGCCTCTTTTGATTTTTGTTTCCAAATGTTGGAACACAAACCCTGATTTGATCGTTATATAAACTCTGGATATCCACATCCACGTGATATAACGTATCAATAAATGATGTCGTAATAACATCTTTTGGATTTCCCTTGGCCAAAACCGTTCCATTTGATATTGCCAAAACCTCATCAGCAAATAAAAATGCCTGATCCGGTTGGTGCGTTGCCTGTAAAATGGTATATCCGCTTCCCGTAAGACCTTTAATCTGCTCTAATACCCGAATAGTATTACCGTAATCCAGATTCGCAGTCGGCTCATCCATAATCAACACTTTTGTCTCTTGCACTAAGGCTCTCGCGATTAATGCAAGTTGCCTTTCACCGCCGCTGATTTGTGCAAATCCGCGGTCTCTGAGGTTCGAAATTCCCAGCTGCTCGATCTTCTCGTCCGCCAGCTCTCGTTGTCTTTTCCCCGGCGAGGAAAATGTCGAAAGCCCAACCGTCGTTCCCATCAGTACCATCTCATAAACCGTGTAATTAAAAGTTGGTTCATGCGACTGCGGAATATAAGCCACAAGCTTTGCCATTTCTTTCACCGACAATTTAGATGTATCCTGCCCATCCAGATAAACTTTCCCCTGATAATCGGGAAGCAACCTTAATATCGTCTTGAATAATGTACTTTTTCCGACACCATTTGGCCCAAGCATACAAACCAGTTTTCCATCATCAATTTCAAAATTGATATCCTGTAACACTTTTCTTTTTTGATCATAAGAAAAATTAAGATGCTCTACTTTTAAACTCATCGCAAGATCTCCTTTCTTCTAATTAAATAAATGAAGAAAGGCGCTCCGACAATCGAGGTTAAAATCCCAAGCGGAATCTCCGTTGCAAGCAAATTTCTCGAAACATCATCTACCGCCAATAAAAATATCGCACCAATAATCATCGTCATCGGCATCAAATGCATATAATTATTTCCAACAATGCGTCTGGCAAAATGCGGAATCACAAGACCTATCCATCCAATCATTCCGCTCACAGATACACTTGCTGCCGTCACAAGTGTGGCAAATATAATCACAAGGATTCGCACTCTCTGTGTATTCACTCCCATACTGGTCGCTTCTTCATCTCCCAATGTCAGGAGATTCAAACGCCATCTAAGTAATATAAGCGGTACAAGTCCTATCGCCATTGGAATACAGATGTATTTGACCGTACCAAGATCCGCTCCGGTCAGACTTCCCATCAGCCAATAGGTGATGGCAGGAAGCTGGTCATTAGGGTCTGCCACTAATTTTATATAGGAAGTTCCTGACGAAAACAGTGAACTTACCATGATTCCCGACAACACCAGCACAAGCACTTTACTGCCGGATGCCTTGCGGCTTATTATTGTTACTATTAAAACCGTAACCATACTGGAGACGAATGCAAACACCGTAATCATTGCCGATGTCTGTCCTAATAAAATTGCCAGTGCCGCTCCAAACGCAGCTCCTGAAGAAGCTCCCAATATATCGGGCGCAGCCATTGGATTTTGAAATATCCCCTGATAAGATGCTCCAGCTGATGACAGGCAGCACCCCACGAGACAGGCAAGTAAGATTCTTGGTAGTCTGACAAAAAAGAATACCGATTCTGTCCTCGCCGTCCACTCTGCTCCCGTGTGTAATGCCTGTGGCAAATGCACTGCATCTGCAAATTTTTCCCATAGCATAACTACAATATCTGAAATTGCAATTGGATATCTTCCCATCAAAAAAGATGTCAAAAACAAAACCAAAAGCACTATTGCAAAAAGCAATATGTATAATGCGTATTTCCCTTTTCGCAATTTAGGTTCCATAAAAACAAATCTGCCTAACAGACAGCAAAAGCTGCACAGGAGCATTGCCCCCTGTGCAACCAAAGCTCGTCAAGACATTTCCTCCATGTCTGATGAATTATTTAATCTTTTTTGTAACTGTCTTAGACCATGCACCATAATACTTTTTACCGCTTACCTTCTTATAGGCACGAACCTTAAACACATATTTTTTATCTGACTTTAATTTCTTAATTGTCTTTTTCGTCTTACTAACCGTCAATGTCTTCCAGTTTGAAGAACCTTTTTTCTTATATTTAATCTGATAAGATACTCCGCCCTTTAATGACTTCATAGTTAAAGTAATTTTCTTCTTGGCAGTTTTCGCTTTCTTAATTGATGCTTTACCAGGAACAATCTTAAATGTCTTCGTAATCGTTCCGGAATAGTCATTCCGTCCTGTTACCTTTACAGTTGCCGTTCCAATCTTCTTATTGGAAGTATATGAAACTTTATAATCCGTTCCTTTTTTCAATGTTTTTGATCCATAAGTAACGGTTACTGACGGTGTAATTGCTTTGCCTGTGTAGGTCTTATTTGATATAGAAGCAACCTTGCACTTATTCATTGATACTTTGCTAGAAGTATCAGATGTATCCGCTGTATTGTCTGCATCATCTTGAATAGTTTCATAAGAGGTTGTAAATCCATTTGTCTCATCATATGAAACACTAACCTGTGTATCACCAACAACTAAAGTATGATCGTCCTTTGTCAGATACAGATATAGGTTTGTATCTGACAGGTCAATCCACTGACTGATTGTGTCGGAACTAGATGCAGTCGCAGAACCATCTGCCTTATAATATGTGTACTTATGAAGATCGCCTGTATAGATGGTATCTTCTCCCTCTTTCACAACATAATTACCAGATGCATCTTTTGAAAGTTTCGTAGTATCCAACGTGACTAGCTCAAGTTTTTCATCCGTTGTATTTACTGGTGTCACACCAAGTCCAACATTGTTGTATACCCCAGGTTCTGAGTAAGCTCTGTTCCATCCTGAATAAGAAGAAACACTATTCTGATCCAAATATGTTCTCACAGAACCACCTGTATATGTAAACGTTCCTGCTACTGCAAGACCGCCCCAATCTATGTTTATGTTTACCGATCCGCTCTTCATATGCACACTGCTACTTTCATTTCCACCAAAAGCAACACCCATCGCATTATTGACTCCGTAAATATCAGCACCTGCAATCGTAATGGAATCTGACTCAACACTACTTCCACTTCCAACACCAACTAAGTTACATTGCTGACTACCCTTTAAGAAATATGTTCCACTTTTAAATATAATGGCTCCATTTCCTTCCGCCGCAATTGTGTTATTCTCTGAATCAGTCATCTCACCATTTCCACCAATAGCTGCTCCACCACAATTCTTATACATATACAGTGAGCCATCGCCATTAAGAGTAAGGGATGAATCTTTTGCAACATGAATTCCCGCATAAGCTGAGCCCTGGTCATTATCAAGCACATTTGTACCCATAACCGTTAATTTATTGTCCGTACCTGTAAAATCAATCAGATATGTTCCTGATTTGCTTATTTCTGTCTTCAAATTCTGAATTGTAACATCTACACCAGCTTTAGCACATACAATATTCACGTCCTTGTAAGTAGTATTCTCTGAACCAATAACAGTTACCGGTTCTGCTGTATCGATGGTGATCAGAGTTTTACTTCCCTCAACAGTATAAGTCCCCCCTTCTGTAAATGTCTTAGTATAAGAAGGTGTATACTCGGTCTCCGTTACTGTTGGTGCAACCGTATCATCTTCATCTGCAGAAATAATACCAGACTGCCATGTAAGAACCGGATAACCACTATTAATTCCTGTCGAATCCGTTGCCCACGATTCTCCTAATGTAGCAGCCAAATTCTTTAAATCATCACTCGTTGTTTTAGATCCGGTATCATATTCTAAATCAGAACTACTCGTAATCGTATCAAGACTATAATTATTTGAACAATTTGCTCCAGCTGTTTCTGTATCATTATAAGCAATTGCAGCATAATAACCTCCACCCGTTATGCTTCCTGCAAAGTAGCAGTTCTTGATAGAAGATAAATTATTATTAAATCCTGCAATTCCACCGACCCATTTTTGTCCGCTTCTTCCAACAGTAGCAACTGAATAACAATTATTAATTACTCCGGCATATACTGCATCATTATTATTACCATTTCGACCCGCAATACCACCAACACCATTTTTCTTAGATGCGTTAGTTCCATCAACTGTACCTGTGGTATAGCAATTCTCTATTGAACCATGATTTTCACCTACAACTCCACCGACTTTTGAGTACCCTGTAATATTCGCTACACTACAGCATTTTGTAATAGACGCTTTGCTTGTTGCTGAATCTGTTGCATCACCATCAAGTGTTGGATCTGCGTTATATCCTGCAACTCCTCCAACGTTATATGCACTTTCTGCCGTAACCGCAACTTTATTATAAACAGACTCAATTGCTCCCTCATTATATGCAACAATACCTGCCACATAATCTCCTGTTGTAGTTGAAGCAACTGCTCCAGATACTGTCATATTCTTAATAATTCCTGTATAAGTTAGTTTTGCAAATAATGCCGCATAGCCATCCTCACTAGAAATACTAATTCCTCTAATAGTCTTGTTATTTCCATTGAACGTTCCTGCAAATCCATATACAGAAGTTGTCTCATCAACTGTAACCTCTCCGCCGATTGGATTAAAATTGTATCCTGCCAAGTTAATATTATGTGAAAGCGTAATCGTTACTCCACTCATATCTTTTCCGCTATCTACAAGATATGCCAATCCCAGCAAATCTTGAGCATCGTCAATCGAAGCAGTTGTTTCAGTCTCAACATACCAAGAAGTATCAACCGTTCCACACATTACAGGATATCCATTGTTAACTAACAATGAATCACTTTCCCAGTTTTCACCTAATGTAGACGCCATTGCCTTAAGGTCATCACTTGATGTGGCCGTGCCGGCAATTTCCTCTGCAGACGTTGAAGAAGAACTTGTAGATACAATACTATCCAGACTATACAAACTAGTCTCGTCCATATCAAGATTTTCATTTTGTCCGACGATTGCCGCACACCATTTTGAAGAACTATAACTTAAGGCACCTGCAAAATACGCCTTGTTAATTGTTGAATTACTATTATTAAATCCAACAATTCCACCAACCCAACTTGAAGATTCTCCATTTATTGTTCCAAGGGCGTAACAATCTGTAATTTCTGCAGTGATTGTTGCTCCTTTATCACCATTCCAACCAACAATTCCACCAACGCCAGCTTTTGAAGAAACGCCACTGCTTTCTGTTATATCCCCTAAATTGAAAGACGTTTGTATTACACCATCATTCTCACCGGCAATTCCACCGACAGGTTTCGAACCGCTAACATATCCAATATTTTTTGAATCTTTAATTGTTCCGTTATTTATTCCGGCTATACCACCTACCCAACTAGTAGATGAAGCTGTAACCGATATTTGTGAACTAACATTTGAAATTGTTCCACTATTATACGCCGCTATACCGGCCGCATAAGAATCAGTTCCTGTTGTTGTTACTGTTCCGGATACATTAAGATTCTTAATAGTTCCGGCATTATTGGCAAACAGACCCTCATACCCATCTGTTGCAACAATCTGTAACCCGGATATGGTATTACCATCCCCGTCAAACGTTCCCTTAAATGCACTACTTTCTGTACCGATTGCTTCAAATTCAACGGAACTCAAATCAATATTATCTGTTAAGGTAATCGTACACCCTTTAAAACTTGTCCCTCTGTCTACCAGATAATCTAATCCGACAAGTTCCGCTGCCGAATCGATGGTAAACGTGCTTGCATCCTCGCTATACCAACTCGTATCCCGCGTGGTATCTTCTTGTGCAAATGTTGTCATCGGCATCATCGATGCCGCAATCATTGCACAGGATAATGTGATGGATAAACTTTTTCTTTTCATCATTTTGCTTTCTCCTCCTTTTACCCAATCCATTTCACGCTGTTCAGTTTATATTACTTTTGTATAGTTTTCAATAGTTTTATTGTATTTTTTAAACAAAACATCAAAAAACAGAACTATAGTCATGTATAGTAGGAAGACACTAAAAAAGCCGATTTTTAAACATTATATTTAAAAATCAGCTTTTTATATTTCTGTTTTGTTCTATTTTATTACATCACATTTCCGAATGCAAAGAACCCGAATTTCCTTGCGATTCGGAAGATAATATTGATATCCTTTGTCATTCGTTTTTAGTCTTGCACGTTCTACAAAATCATGAATTGCCTCATCTTTAATATCCATCTTATAACTTTCCAGATAATTCAGACAATCTTCTTCGTCAACAAGCGGCTGGCCAAACTCGGCCTCAAATACGCTGCATTCATACGGTATGTTTCGATCCTTTAACCATTTTTCTTCATCCAAAGCAAGAGCCAGATGCCCAATTCCTTTCGGCAGCGAAGCATAATCCACCAGTGAATTTCTTTTAACCAGAAGCAAACGATCCCGGCACTTAGAAAACAGTTTTTCGCCCTCCTTTTCCAGGGAACCGAAAAATGTGGTAACTGCAACATCTGATCCTTCATCTTCTAAAGTCTCCCAATCACCTTGGTGAATTGTGATATTTGAAATCTCGTTTTGCTTCATTTCGTGACACAAATCATCAAGCGCAATCTCACTAATATCATTTGCCAATATATGCTTTACATATGGTGCTAAAAGCAAATCAATCGTTCCAAGACCACAGCCAAGATCCACCACCGTCTCTTCAGATGATACATATTTTTTTAAATGCTCTGCAACCATTTTTGCAAAACCGGTATACTCAAGTGCATCCTTATACCAGCGCTTCTTATCTTCCGTCCAAATAAACATCTTACTGTCTTTTCTCAATGTCGTGAATCATATCAATTCGCATCTGGTGTCTGCCACCAAGAAATGTTGCGTTTAAGTATGCATCCACAATCGCCTTAGCTGTTTCCAATCCTACAATACGTGCTCCAAATGCAATGATATTGGCGTTATTATGTTCCTTTGCAAGTCTTGCAGTTGTAGGTTCTGAACATACAGCCGCACGAACGCCCTGTACCTTATTGGCAGCGACAGAAATCCCTACTCCGGTACCACAGATTAATACACCGCAATCAACTTCGCCGGCTGCAACAACATTCGCAACCTTTTCACCATATACAGGATAATGGCAACTGTCATTTGTATCAGTTCCGTAATTAATTACTTCATGTCCGAGCTCTTCAAGATAAGCTTTGATTTCATTTTTTAACTCTACTGCCGCATGATCATTTCCAATTGCAATCTTCATCATATATCTCCTTTTCATATCCAAAACATACATAAAAAAGCTGCCGCAAAAGCGACAACTCTTACAAATTCTATATTATACCGAAAAATCTTCCATTGGTCTAGATGCAGATGCAACTGAGACACTTGAAACTGCCTGTGCAGAACCGACAAACATCTGATACTGTGCCATAATCTGCTGTTTTTGTGTGTTAGCAACACTCTTTGTTTCATCCAAAGAAGCAAGATCGCTATCAGCGCCCTTTAAAGAGTACTCAGCGTTTGGTTCAAACTGATTTGCAAAACTTTCAGCACCCTTAATGGAATCTTCTGTAGAAAGGGAAGTAGAAAAATCTTCTAACGGGCGTCCAGATGAATTAGTCTGCGCATCAAGTGATAAATTCTCAGATGCAACCTGATTAGACTCCGGCTTATTATATACAGAACTTACGTTATTATAATAACCTGCGTATCCGCGAATTCCGGAAATATTCATCTTTCACACCACCTTCCTTGGTAATTTTTTCTTTCCATTCACAATATATATCGGCGAAATTTATGTGTACTTAACCCCTAATTACGAATTTTTATTTATCTAATATATTTTTTAATTCATCCATAAATGTATTCACATCTTTAAACTCTCGATATACAGATGCGAATCGTACATATGCAACCGGTTCGAGTTCTTTTAACTTTCTCATTACAATCTCACCGATTCTGGTACTTGGAATTTCTTTCATCTCAAGATTGAAGATCTCTGTTTCAACTTCATCAATCAACTGGTTAATCTGGTTGATTGAAATTGGTCTTTTATAGCAGGCCCTTAGTACACCGGCTTCAATCTTCGTACGGTCATACTGTTCACGTGTCTCATCTTTTTTAATTACAATAAGCGGAATTGTTTCGACCTTTTCATAAGTTGTAAATCGCTTCTGACAATCATCGCATTCTCTTCTTCGACGAATCGATGTATTATCATCAGCCGGTCTTGAATCAATTACTCGTGTATTATCACTACTGCAAAAAGGGCACTTCATCTATAAATCCTCCTCTATCTTCTAGCATACCAGATCAATGTTTCCCCCAACAAGACCTGCCGCGTCCCGACTCTTCGCATTTTGAGAATACTCATCATCCTTATACATAATCTGAGTCGTTGTTGTTCCTCCGGAGACATATGTTCTTCCACACTCCGGACATATCGATGTATGCAACTGAACCGATGCATTAATCACTTTTCCATTATTTTGTGCAGCATCTTTGTATGCGTTTGATACATGTTCCTGCTCATGAGCTGAAACTCTTGCCGCTGCAGCTGAGGGATCAATATGAGCAGCCGCTTTAAATGAAACCATCTCATCAGAACCATCCTGATACTTACGGCTTGCACATGTAGCGCATTCGATATTACCCACTCGTTTCAAATTCTTAATCTCTCCATTTGAAACGCCGGCCTCTTTCGCCTGCTGTTCGGTATGAAATTGATAATTTGAATAACCCATTCCAATTGAATCAATTGTCATATCATCACATCCCCGTTATATAAAGCAAAACACATATATACATGTTTATTTTATCCATTATATCGCATAAAATCAAGGTTTTTTCGCTGTTTCTAGGACTTTTTTCACGGAAAACATTTCCAAACAAAAAAGCAAGGCCAAAATTGACCTTGCTTTCTCAATATATGTCAAGACTCGCTCGCGAGTCTTGCGCGCCGGATTCGGGTCTGCTTCAGCAGACAAATTCCTGTCCGAATCCGTGCGCATCCTCGCGGAGCGTTTAACTCAGTCGGAGCTTGTACCCCGACTGAGTTAAAAATAATTCTTAGTCGACCAATTCATTACCGTTTGCATCTACCATCTTACCGGTGAGACACTGAATACCTTCTACCAGTCCCCAGATCCACATTGCAAGCGGTACCGCAAATGTCCAGCAAAATGCAAGTGTTAATACAAGCTGAATAACGCCTCTTTTTGTATAACCAAGGTAAAAGTTGTGAATACCGAGCTGTCCCAAAAAGATTCCCAATAATCCTGCAGCAAGCTTTGATTTTCCACCAGTTCCGGCAGCTGTTTTATTCGTCGCCGTTCCACAGTTTGTGCAAATCATCTGTCCAGGATTTGTCTGTGCTCCACATGCAAAGCAATAGTTGTTTCCCATACCACTTTTGGTACCACATGCCGGGCAAAAATCTGCTGTATCTAATAAATCTTTTCCACAATTCTTACAATATTTCATTTCATATCTTTCCTTTCAAAATTCCATTCTTTCCATAACAAAACTATTTAGATGGAGATACTCAATTTGAATATCTCCATCTAAATAATTACTGATTCTGATTTGCTTTAAGAGAATCAACTTCTCTCTTAAGCTGCTCTACTTCCTCCTTACTTGGAAGCGGCTTCAAAATTGCCAAAACAATCAGTGCAATCCATGAGAAGAAAATACTTAAAATAACCCATGCTGCAACGCTACGATTCTTCTTAGTAGCAAGCTTAATATTTGCAATCAAGCATACAATCCAAATAATAAAACTAACAATTCCAATTATCATCATAATATTTTACCCTCCATTTTTATAATTTGAACTTGATAAATTTCAACAAAATTTATTTGTTTATTATTAGCGATTTGAATTCGTCTTAAGTGCATCCACTTCTCTCCTAAGTTGCTCAACCTCATCAGCACTTGGAAGCGGCTTCAAAATTGCCAAAACAATCAGTGCAATCCATGAGAAGAAAATGCTCAAAACAACCCATGCTGCAACGCTACGATTCTTCTTAATGGCTAATTTAATATTCACAATCAAACATACAACCCAGATTGCTAAACCAATAAGCCAAATAATCATCATTATTGGTCCCATTGACGTCATTTATTTATACTCCTTTCCCTACTATACTTCATCTATCATAATATACTTTTTTGTTTAATGCAATTTTAATTATCTTTATTTTTCTTTTATTTTTAAAGACAAAACTATCTTACTATATTTTTATAGTACCTATTTATTATTTTTCGGGATATAACTGGTTTTGTTTCAAGAATATGACATCTTTATCGCTCAATTCTGCCTTATTTAAAAGTTCCGGTCTAGCCTTTGCTGTTCTAATAAGTGACTGTTCATGTCTCCACTGATCGACTTTCGCATGATCTCCCGAAAGCAAGATATCCGGCACCTTCTTTCCGTTCCATTCAGCAGGTCTTGTATATTGTGGATGTTCTAACAAATTTCCCTCGAGAGATTCATTAATCCCGGATTCTTCATTCGTCAGCACTCCCGGCACCATGCGTGAAATCGCATCAATCATAACAACAGCCGGCAATTCTCCGCCCGTAAGTACATAATCTCCAATAGAAACATAATCCGTCACAATTTCTTCAAGCACACGCTCGTCAATTCCTTCATAATGACCGCATAAAAAGATAAGGTCTTCTTCCCGGGCATATTCCTTTGCCATAGGCTGGTTAAAAACACGACCTTGCGGCGTCAGATAAATTGTGCGAATCGGATGACCTGCCTTGTTGACAATCGCTCTATGTGCATCATAAATCGGCTGCGCACTCATCACCATGCCTGCACCGCCGCCATACGGATAATCATCCGTTTTTTTATGTTTATCTAAGGTATAATCACGAATATTTACAGCTTCAAAGGAAATGATTCCCTTGTCTGCTGCTTTTCCAAGTATGCTTGTAGAAAGCACCTGTTCCACCATTTCCGGAAAGATTGTTAAAATGTAGTACTTCATGGTT
Source organism: Eubacterium sp. (assembly GCA_024690665.1). Lineage (GTDB taxonomy): Bacteria > Bacillota > Clostridia > Lachnospirales > Lachnospiraceae > Eubacterium_C. The sequence goes on along the minus strand of JAILOU010000002.1, from coordinate 60,010 downwards.
TCTCCTTAATCACGAAGTCCATCAAGCAGATGAACTTCCATTGTCATTGCCTCAATATCAACATTTAAAATGCATTGCTTAATAGCCGGAATCAATAATTCTGCGTTATCTTTTCCTTTTACCACATAGACATCATTGGCTCCCGTCTGAATGACATCGATGAGTTCTCCTAGTTCTTCGCCTTCATCTGACGTAACCTTCATGCCAATCATATCTGCAATAAAATACTCGTCTTTTTTTAATTTTACAGCGTTCTCGCGTGTTACCCACAGTCCGCAGCTTTTATACTTCTCGATATCGTTAATATTGTCAACACCATCAAATTTAACAATGACCATATTCTTCTGGTACCGAACCGCTTTTATCTTCATAAGAAGTTTTTCCTTACCTGTATCAAGATAGACTTCTTTTAACTTTCCAAATCGTTTTATATCATCTGTTGTCGGAAATACCTTTACCTCGCCTCGAATACCATGTGTATTGGCGATCACTCCAACCTGTAACATATCATCCATATGAACTCTCCTAAAAACAGAAAATCCCCTTCCGTTTGGAAAGGGATTTATGATTACTGTACAATTTCGACAATAACTTTCTTATCGTCTTTTGAGGCTGCTGCCTTAACTACAGAGCGGATTGCCTTGGCAATGCGTCCCTGTTTGCCAATCACCTTGCCCATATCTTTTTGCGCAACATGAAGTTCTAAGAGAATAGACTTCTCATTTACTGTCTCTGTTACAACAACTTCGTCAGGTTCATCTACAAGTGATTTTGCGATTACTTCTACTAATTCTTTCATTTAAGGGACACCTCACAATCCTACTTTTCGATTCCGGCCTGCTTAAAGATCGCTTCAACTCTCTGAGTTGGCTGAGCGCCGTTACCTAACCATTTCTTTGCTAATTCTTCATTAACGCTGATAGCTGTAGGCTCCTGTGTTGGGTCATAAGTTCCGATTTCCTCGATGAACTTACCATCTCTTGGAGATCTAGAATCAGCAACTACGATTCTATAAAAAGGAGCTTTCTTCTGTCCCATTCTTCTTAATCTGATTTTTACTGCCATTGTATTGATTCACCTGCCTTTCAAATAATCTATAAAAGTGTGTCAATTAGCACATTTATTTAGAAAGGAAAATTAAACATTCCTTTTCTACCTCTGCCACGCTTGCCCATCATGTTCGGCATCTGCTTCATCATCTTACGGGCCTGCTCAAACTGTTTTACAAGTCGATTCACATCTGCGATGTCAACACCTGCACCCTTGGCAATTCTTTGCTTTCTGCTTGGATTTAAGATATTCGGATTCGCTCTTTCTTCCGGTGTCATAGAATAAATGATACCTTCAATGCGTTTCATCTTCTTGTCATCCATTGCATTTTCTATATCGCCAAGCTGTGAAGCATTCACTCCCGGCATCATAGAAAGCACACTCGAAAGTCCACCAAGTTTTTTCATCTGGTTCATGGATTCTAGATAGTCGTCAAAACTAAACTCCGCTTTTTTAAAGCGTTTCTCCATTTCCTTCGCTTTTTCCTCATCAATAGAATCCTGTGCCTTCTCAATTAATGTCAGCACATCTCCCATTCCAAGGATTCTTGAAGCCATACGATCCGGATAAAACTGCTCCAGATCAGATAACTTCTCGCCCATTCCGACAAACAGAATCGGCTTGCCGGTTACGGCACGGATGGAAAGTGCGGCACCACCTCTTGTGTCACCATCGAGCTTTGTAAGAATAACACCGTCAATTCCAATCTGTTCTTCAAATGTGGATGCAACATTCACGGCATCCTGACCTGTCATGGAATCCACAACCAGAAGTGTCTGTGCGACATCTACCTGTTCTTTAATTGCTTTAAGCTCATCCATCATCTCTTCATCTACATGAAGACGACCGGCTGTATCTAATATAATGACATGATTGCCATTCTTATTGGCATGTTCAATTGCTGCCTTCGCAATATCTACCGGTGAGTGACTGGTTCCCATGGCAAAGACTTCCACGCCCTGTTTCTCACCATTAATCTTCAGCTGCTCAACTGCGGCCGGACGATATACATCGCAGGCTACCAAAAGCGGGTTCTTACCCTTTACCTTCATCTTCCCTGCAAGCTTCGCTGTCGTTGTTGTCTTACCGGCACCTTGCAGACCACACATCATAATCACGGTCTTTTCCTGACCCGGACGGTATGTCAGCTCGGTTGTCTCAGAACCCATGAGCTTTACCATCTCTTCGTTAACGATCTTAATGACCATCTGTCCCGGATTCAGTCCGCTCATGACATCCTGACCGATTGCTCGTTCCTGAACATCTTTCACAAACTGTTTCACAACACGAAAGTTAACATCGGCTTCAAGCAAAGCCAGCTTCACTTCCTTGAGCGCTGCCTTAACATCATCTTCCGTAAGTTTTCCTTTACTACGAAGATTTTTAAAAACATTTTGAAGTTTATCGGTTAAGCTGTCAAATGCCATCTATAGTTCCTCCAAAATAAGCTGTGAAATCTTACGGATCTTCTCAAGTGACTGCTTGTCATCTTGTTGTGTAAGTTTCTGGATTGTTCCAATCTGCTTACGAATCTTCATGAAGCGTTCTAACAGGTGAAGCTTTTGCTCATACCCTTCAAGCGTCTGTGTACACCGCTTTACCATATCGTGTACTCCCTGGCGGGTAATTCCTTCATCTGCCGCAATCTCTGATAACGATAAATCATTAAGCACATAATCTTCAAAGATCATACGCTGACGTTCCTTTAATAATTCTCCATAAAAATCATATAAGTAAGTCTGTCTTATCTTTTCATCCATTACGCATTGCCTCATTTCGTACATATGCTATGTTACTAAATACCAATGGCGGTGTCAAGTATTTTTTCTTTACACCGCCAACTTTTTATAATAACGCCTGTACTTCTCTAGGCTTATATCCATTTTGTTCTAATGTTTTTAGAATTTTCTTTTTGTGTTCTGTTCCAAATGCCTCCATCGTAATACGAAGTTCCACTGCTGCATTACGATTGGTCGTGATAAACTGGTTATGTTCCAGTTTGATTACATTTCCCTGTACATCGGCAATTACTTTTGCCACGCGTGATAATTCACCCGGTTTATCCGGAAGAAGTACTGATACTGTGAAAATACGATCACGGAAGATTAATCCCTGCTGTACAACAGAAGACATGGTGATTACATCCATATTGCCACCGCTAAGGATTGAGACAATCTTTTTATCCTTTACACCAAGATGCTTCAGTGCTGCCACTGTAAGAAGTCCGGAGTTTTCGACAATCATCTTATGATTTTCTACCATATCCAAAAATGCAACAACAAGTTCATCGTCCTCTACGGTAATGATATCATCCAGATTCTCCTGCAGATACGGGAAAATCTTTTCTCCCGGAGTCTGCACTGCGGTACCGTCTGCAATGGTATTTACGCCTGTTAATGTCGTAACCTGCTTATTCTTAAGCGATTCCTTTAAACAAGCTGCTCCTACCGGTTCCACACCGATGACTTTTATCTTCGGATTCAATAATTTGGCAAGTGTGGATACACCGGTTGCGAGTCCGCCACCGCCTACCGGCACAAGAATATATTCGACAAGTGGAAGTTCCTTAAAGATTTCCATCGCAATCGTACCCTGACCGGTAGCCACTACAGGATCGTCAAATGGATGAATAAACGTATATCCTTTTTCATCTGCAAGCTCGAGTGCATAAGCGCAGGCTTCGTCATAGACATCACCTTTTAAGATAACTTCTGCACCATAGCTTTTGGTTCTGTTTACCTTAATGAGCGGCGTAGAAGTCGGCATGACGATTGTGGCTTTCACACCAAATCGCTGCGCTGCATATGCGACGCCCTGTGCATGATTGCCGGCAGATGCGGTAATCAGTCCAAGCTTTCGTTCCTCTTCCGAGAGCGTACTAATCTTATAATACGCACCACGAACTTTATAAGCTCCGGTAAATTGCAGATTCTCCGGTTTAAAGTACACTTTATTACCGGTCTGCTCACTAAAAAATTCACTATATGTAAGTTTTGTCTCAAGCGTAACCTGCTTTACGATTTCACTTGCCTGCTCAAAACTTTGCAATGTCAACATCTGACACTCGCCTCCTATTTCACATCAAACAATGCATCAACAAATGCATCGGAATCAAATTTTTCAAGATCTTCTACCTGTTCTCCGACACCGATATATTTTACCGGAATGCCAAGTTCAGACTGAATAGCAACCGCAATGCCACCCTTAGCCGTACCATCCATCTTCGTCAAAATAATACCGCTAAGATCAGCTGCTTCTTTAAACTCTTTTGCCTGTGCGAGCGCATTTTGTCCTGTTGTACTATCAAGGACTACCAGTGTCTCACGATATGCATCCGGATACTCACGCTCCAAGATTCGATTGATTTTCTTAAGCTCTTCCATCAGGTTCTTCTTATTGTGAAGTCTTCCGGCGGTATCACATAACAGAACATCTGCTCCTCGTGCCTTTGCCGCTTGCGTTGCATCATAGACAACCGAAGCCGGGTCTGCACCTTCCTGTCCGGATATCATCTCTACGCCTGCGCGGTTTGACCATTCTTCAAGCTGTTCTTTTGCTGCCGCACGGAAAGTATCTGCCGCTGCAAGTACAACTTTCTTATTCTGGTCTTTTAATTTCTTGGCAAGTTTTCCTACCGAAGTTGTCTTTCCTACGCCATTAACACCTACAACCAGCACAACAGATGTTTCAGATTCAAATCGATAAGCCGCTTCTCCAACATCCATCTGTTCTTTGATGGAGTCCATTAAAAGCTGCTTACAATCCATCGGCTCTTTGATATGATTTTCTTTTACTTTTTCCCGAAGAGAATCCAGGATTTCTTCTGTTGCACGCACTCCGATATCGCCCATAATCAAGATTTCTTCAAGTTCTTCGTAAAACTCTTCGTCAATCTTGGAGAATCCGCTAAATACCGATTCAAATCCATTTACGATATTGTTACGCGTCTTTGTAAGACCTTTTACCAGTCTGGCAAAAAAACCTTTTTTCTCTTCCGGCTGGTTATTTACAAGTTCTTCGCTCATCATTTCCTCCGCTAATTATCAAGATCATTTTCTATCAGGTTAACTGACACAAGGGTTGAGATACCCTTTTCCTGCATTGTAATACCATACAAGCGATCCGCAGCCGCCATCGTACCACGTCTATGTGTAATAACGATAAACTGCGTATTTTTTGTAAGTTTATGCAGATAGTCAGCGAATCGACCAACATTAGAATCATCCAGAGCCGCTTCAATCTCATCAAGAAGACAAAACGGCGACGGCTTTAGGTTCTGAATTGCAAACAAAAGAGAGATGGCTGTTAAGGCTTTCTCTCCACCGGAAAGCTGCATCATGTTTTGCAATTTCTTTCCCGGAGGCTGTGCAATAATTGAAATACCTGTCTCAAGAAGATCTTCGCCTTCTAAGAGTTCGAGGGTTCCCTTACCTCCTCCAAAGAGTAATTTAAACGCCTTATCAAATTCTCTTTGAATCTCAACAAACTTTTCAGAAAACTGCTTGCGCATTCCGGTATCAAGTTCCTCAATAATACGCTGTAAATTCTCTTCAGACTCTGTAAGATCATTCTTTTGTGCAAGCAGGAACTCATATCGTTCAGACAATTCCTTGTAATCCTCGATTGCATTTACATTAACATTACCCAGCGCACGAATATCGCTTTTAATCTGTGTAGCCTGCGTCTTCATACCGGCCAGATCATTGAGTTCTTCATTACGAAGTTCTTTCGCTGAATGCATGGTAAGTTCGTATTCAGCCCACATATAAGCAATACGTTTTTCCTGCGTCTCTTCGAGTCTTTCTTTCATTGAATTCAGACGGAACAGTTCTTTATCCAGCGCACTCATGTGTTCCGATAACTGTTCTCGCTTTTCAAAGAATCCCTTGTTATCGGCAATCATCTGATCTTTTTGTTTCATAAATTCAACAAGTTTATCATTTAACTTCTGCGCCGTAACATCCGAACCTGCAATCTCTTTTTCCTGTTCTTCAATCTGGATTCGCTTTTCTTCCATCTTGCTGTCAGATTCTTTGTATTCTTTTTCGATATTGTATTTTTCTTCTTTCAGGCTAACTGCTTCGCGCATCGTTCTTTCAATATTTTGATCTACGAACTCAACACGCTGTTTTACAGAAGCTTCGGCAAGAGAAAGCTGTGCTGCAACCTGCTGCTTTTCCTCTAATGTCTTGGTATGCTCTGCAACTTTGGCTTCGATGTCAGCAATTTCTGCATTGGTCTTTTCTTCACTGTCAATTGCTTCTTGCATCTTAACCTGTGCAGCCTCACTGTCTTTTTTAATCTGGCTTAGCTGCTCATCAATATCTTTTTGTTCTTTTTGCAATCGTTCGTAAGCATCTTTTGCTTCTTTCATCTGGCTTCGAAGACTATCTCTGTCAAGCATTGCTTCATGCTGCTCGATCGAAAGATTTTGCACCTTGTCGTTCATTGACGCCAAGTCTTCTTTCAATAAATCTCTGGCCACAACAAGATCTTCTAAACGATTCTTCACATCCCTGGATTTTTTTTGCAGTTCTTCTAACTTCTTCGTAAGCTGATCGATTTCACGATTTCTTCCAAGAAGATTGGAGTTATTCTTAAACGCTCCACCGGAGATTGAACCGCCCGGTCTTAAATACTCCCCTTCAACAGTCACAATATGAAGCGTGTATGAATACTTCTTGGCTAGCGCCAATGCGTGGTCAATTGTATCCACAATAACAATTCGCCCAAGCAAATGACGGATAACACCATCATATATCTCTTTTGCCTTAACAAGACTGCTTGCCAGTCCGATTGCGCCCGGCTCCTTCAGATACGGCTTATCGCTTCTGTCTTCTGTTTCTTTTCCCACACTGGTAAGCGGTAAAAATGTAGCCCGCCCGTAGCGATGCTCCTTAAGATAAGCAATCATCTGCTTTGCCGTCTTTTCATCTTCGGTTACAATATTTTGAATATTACCACCAAGCGCAGTTTCAATTGCCGTCTCATACTTTTTATCTACGGAAATAAGATCGGCAACTACACCATGAATTCCCTTGTTGGAATCCTTTTGTTCCATAACACGCTTAATGCTGTTTCCATATCCTTCATAGCGCTCAGCAATATTTTTTAGTGCTTCAAGACGCGACATAATCTTTTGTCGCTCGCCATTAAGCTGTTCTCTTTCACTATGAGCTGCAGACAAATCCTTCTTTTGCTTTTCGCGCATCTGCTCTGTCTTTTGGAGCTCATTTTTCTGCTCCGTCAGCTTCTTCGTGATTTCATCATACTTTTGCTCTGCGTCGGCACAAGACTCACTTAAACTCTGCTCTTCACCTTTATGTGTCAAAAGGCCGGTTGTCATCTGCGCCTTACGAATATTCACCTGCTCAATCATTGTTGCATGACGCTGCTGATCAGCTTTAATAGACGCCTTTTGATTAAGCAGACGAATAATAAAACTCTTCTTTTCCTCAACCTGTGAGCTTAAGTCCTCGATAACAGCCTGTACATCAGACACTTCCTGATTAGCTACTGCAACCTGCTCTTTAGCCTTGTCAAGTTCTGTTGTAATCTGATTTTTTTCCTCGTCAAATGTATTAAGCTCCGCTGCCTTTTCATCAATACGACGCTGCATATTATCAATTCGTGTATGAAATTGTTCTTTGGATGCTTCCAGAGAACGAATCTGTTCTTTTAAAACATTGACGTTACCTGCCTGTCTGCCCTTTGACAGCCCAATCTCGTTGATAGACTCACGCGTATCATTGATTTCCCGGTCCATCTCCTCGATGGCAAGCTGCATCTTCTCATATTCCTGCTTTGTATTTTCATAGGAATCCTTGGTCTCTTCGTATTCCTTTCCGGAATTGGCTAAAAGATTCTCTGTTTTATCCATGTTACGGGCAATCTCTTCTAATTCGAGCAAGAACATATTGACATCAATTTCTTTAAGCTGTTCTTTCTTGGTCAGATAGATACGAGCCGTCTCAGACTGTCTTTTTAATGGCCCAATCTGTCTTTCTTGTTCTGTTAAGATATCAACGACTCGAAGAAGATTCTCATGCTCTTTTTCCAGTTTCTTTTGCGCCGTTGCTTTCCTTCTCTTAAACTTCACAATACCGGCTGCTTCGTCAAACAGTTCTCGTCTTTCTTCCGGTTTACCACTTAGGATTCGATCAATCTGACCCTGTCCGATAATCGAATATCCTTCTTTTCCAATACCGGTATCATAAAACAGTTCATGAATATCCTTCAAACGGCATGGTGCACCATTAATCAGATATTCACTTTCACCGGATCGGTAAACGCGTCTTGTCACCGTCACTTCTTCAAAATCAATCGCAAGGGAATGATCTGCGTTATCAAGGGTAATCGATACCGATGCATAGCTTAATGGTTTTCTATTTTCAGTACCGGCGAAAATAACATCCTGCATACTGGCACCACGAAGCTGCTTGGCTCTTTGTTCACCAAGCACCCATCTGACGGCATCGCCGATATTACTCTTACCACTGCCATTTGGACCAACAATACCGGTAATACCATCGTGAAAGTCCAACTTGATTTTGTTTGCAAAGGATTTAAAACCCTGAATCTCAATCTTTTTTAAATACATAATCTTCTCCGTGATCTACTTATTTTGAAGTTTCAGCAATGCCTGGTATGCAGCTTGTTGCTGGGCATTTTTTTTGCTGTGTCCCTCTCCGCAGCCAACCTTTTCTTCACCAACATAAGCCTCGATCACAAAGAGCTTGTCGTGATCCGGACCTGATTCTGATACAAGTCTGTAAGTTAACGGCTCGGTATAATTCGCCTGCACATACTCCTGCAGGATAGTCTTGCTATCATAAAAGAGATGTTTATGCTCAATATCTGTCAAGATAAACTTTAAGATAAACTCTTTTGCATTAGCAAAACCACCATCCAAATAAATTGCTCCAATCAATGCCTCTAGTGCATCAGACAGAACAGACTTACGCTTTCTTCCACCGGTTGCATCCTCGCCCTTACCAAGGCTAATATAAGCGCCCAGTTCCATTTCATTCGCAACATCTGCAAGCGTAGGCTCACATACAAGACTGGCACGAAGCTTTGTAAGTTTTCCTTCCGGATACTTTGGGTAATTCTCATATAAGAATTCACTGGACACAAGTTCTAAAACCGCATCTCCCAAAAACTCAAGTCGTTCGTTATCTTTTCTGTGCAACTTCTTATTCTCATTGGCATAAGAACTATGCGTAAGAGCTTGAATCAGCAGCTTCTGATTTTGAAATTGATATCCAATTCTTTGCTCTAACTTTTTTTCGTCTTCCATATACTCTCCTTTCACTAAGATACCCCTCATATCATGATATGAGGGGTGTTTTGGTTCTAATCATAATGAAAAAAACGTCTGCTTAACCAATCGCTTTTTTAATCTGTTCAAGGGCATCTCCAACAGTTACGATTTTATCAGCCTCCTCAATTTCAGTTTCGATATTGAATGCATCATCAACTTCTTCTAAAATTGAGAAAATATCTAAGGAATCTGCTCCTAAATCATCCACAAATGTAGTTTCTAATGTAATCTCATTCGGATCAACACTTAATACCTCTGCAATAATTTCTTTTAACTTATCAAACTCCATAATCATCAATTCCTTTCTCTTCGTTTTTATCTCTCTTTACCTAATTGATCTTTGATCTTCTGGTTTACATTTTGTTTTTTAAATGTCTGACATTGAATAATGGAATTCATCACTTCTTTTGCTTTCGAACTTCCATGTGTCTTAACAACAAGTCCCTTCAGACCTAACAAAGGTGCTCCGCCATATTGCGAAGCATCAAACTGCTTAAGAGTCTTTTTGAGTGAGGACTTAATCAATAAAGCGCCAATCTTGCTTTTAACCGTCGCCATAAGGCCTTTTTTAATTGCACCAAGCATAACAGCTCCGATACCTTCATACAATTTCAAAATAACATTACCGGTAAATGCCTCACACACGATTACATCAGCTCCGCCATGCGGAATCTCACGTGCTTCAATATTGCCAATAAAATTAATATTCTCACATTCTTGTAAGAGTGGATATGTCTCCTTAACAAGCGCATTTCCCTTCTCTTCTTCCGCACCGATATTCACAATTGCCACGGTAGGATTCTTAATTCCCATTACGCTTTCCATGTAGATAGAGCCCATCTGTGCAAACTGTACCAGATGAGAAGACCTTGCATCCACATTCGCACCGCAGTCTATCAAAAGTGACATTCCCTTCTCTGTTGGAATCAGCGGAGCAAGAGGTGCTCTTTCAATGCCTCTAATCTTGCCGACAATTACCTGTCCTCCAACTAAAACAGCTCCGGAACTTCCTGCCGATACAAAGGCATCTGCTTTTTCCTCTTTTACCATCTTAAGAGCCACAACAATTGATGAGTCCTTTTTCTTGCGAATTGCATTCACCGGTGGCTCTGCAGTTTCAATCTTCTCCGTTGCATTGACAATCTCAATACGATCAGCCGGATAAGAATATGCTTTTAATTTCGGTTCAATTACTTCCTGCTTCCCAACCAGGTAGCAAAATATATTCTGCTGTGCATTCACAGCATCCACAGTTCCCTTAATAATTTCATCGGGTGCATGATCGCCACCCATTGCATCAACGGCAACTCGTACCATATCCTGCATGTACTACTCCTCGCTTTCCTCTCTGTCTTGATATAGAGAAAATAGCGTCAAAAGAATCATTCTCTGACTGAAATTTAATATACTATAATCTCATGTTAAATTCAACCATTTTACCTGTTTGAAAGTACTTATTTCTTACGAAATCCGCCTCGCTGCATGGCATGACAACGATTACAAATTCCGTATCGATAATTCCAGGCAAGGGTACGTCCACAAACTCTGCATGTCTTATGCTGCGCTTCCATATCGCTAAGCGCATTCATAATCAACGTAGCAACCTTCGCCTTTTCTCTCATAATCGCTTCTTTTTCACCGCTTTCATAACGCAGAATTCTTGCAAATGAAAAATACAAATCCAGTTTTTTATAATTCGTCTCAAGTTCATCAAGCACATCTGATTTTTGTACCTGCTGTTCGAAATCGCAGAAGATATCAATTCCCTGAATATGAAGCTTAACAAGGTGCATCCACAATTTATCGAGCGCATTGTTCTTCTCATCATATGGCACGAGCGCAAACTGCCACTGCAGCTTCTTTGGAAGCTCTGTTTCGTATTCCACCATACACTCATCAATCAGATTGATACGCCTTAGATTCTCTTCAATATTGGCTTTCTCATACAAATTATCATTCGCTGTTCTTGCCCATGCATTAAGCGTATTGGCAAGCGGCAGATCCAGATCAAGCAGTCGCTCCGGCATCTGAATCCTTGCTTTTTCAATCGGTGTGTAAGGTTTGGTAAGTAATGTTTTGATCTTACCTCTATTGGAAATGGCATTGACATAACCCTTGTCATACAATCCCTTTCTTCCGGCTCTTCCCGCAATCTGCTTTACTTCAGGCCCTTTTAGGAATCGTCTGGAAACACCATCAAACTTTTCTGTTTCCATAAAGACAATTCGCTCTACCGGAAGATTCATTCCCATACCAATCGCATCTGTGGTCACAACAACTTTCGTCGTTCCATCTGCAAATTTATGAAGTTCGTTTTTTCGTACATCATAAGGAAGCGCTCCATATATAACACTGGCCTCGATCCCAAACTGCTTAAGTTCCGATGCAACGGATAATACATTTCTTCTGGAAAATACGACCAAAGCATCATGATCGCGAACATTGTCCGGAAAGTCAAATGGTTCATCCTCCACAAGTAGAGGTGTGTTTCGTTCATGTTTGATAACCGTATACTCATCCTTACAACTGTCAATTAACTTCTTCACAAGCGGCAGCGCGTCTTGAGACATGCACACATGTACCTCCTGTGCAAATACACCAAGGATTGCCTTTGTCCATGCCCAGCCTCGCATCTCATCGCTCAGCATCTGTGCTTCATCAATGACACACACCTCGTAATATCGATCGGGATCTAATAATTCTACCGTACTTGACATGTGTGTCGATTCCGGAATGATATGTTCTTCTTCCCCGGTAATCATCGAACATATAACGCCGCGGTCAATCATTTTTTCCTGGCATTCGAGCGCAAGAAGTCGAAGCGGCGCAAGATAAACACCACTTGCCGCACGCATACACGCATTCAGCGCATCATAGGTCTTACCGGAATTCGTTCCTCCCACATGAAGATAAAACTGCCTTTTTAATCGTCGCGCATTCGGATAAAGCATCGTAATGTCATCCGGAATACTCTCAAGCACCGACTGGTGCATGCTTGCAATACGAAGGTGTTTACAATAAGGATTGTATCCGATTGCATCAAGCGCTTTCCCCTCCATCATCATCATTTGATCAAGTGGATGAGACTCTAATTTCTGATTGATATAACGATTCACTACATCCGGTTTTTCATTTGCAATCTTAGCCGTAATCTCATCATAATTTTTCAGCTGATAGATAATCTTGCCTTTGTAGATTCTCACATACATCTTGCGAATGGTATGAAATCCTCTTTTGTTACGAATCGCAAATGTCGCCGAAACCGAATGTTCCTTTGATAACTTTTCTTCTCCCTTTGGACGGTATAAAAGCGTTCGTTCTATATGCCGGTTCTCCACCGGGACAAAGCTTCCTTCTTCCTGTGCATATAACTCGCGCTCAGAAATCATTTCCAGGACTTCTTCCGCAGACACCTCCATAAGAATCTGATTGAGCTGTGGATTGATAGCCCTTCGGATATACTTTAAATCATCATTTTTAAAATGTTTTTTCTTTCCTCTGTATTTCTTTCCCATATTAAACTTTTATATACTAATGACCTCAACCAGTCACAGTACCCCCTCTAAAAATAATTATAAATTGTCATCATAAGCGGTATGGTTACCAGACTACACAGTGTTGATACAAATACCGTCTTTGCCGCAAGGTCTGTGTTTGTTTTGTACTGTTCAGAGATAATCGAAATTGCTGAAGCAATCGGAAGTGCAGACATCAGCACCAATACCTTTGGCATCATAAGATTGCTGCCGTTAAATAACAGTTTCATAACCACGATGGTAAGAATCGGCATAACAAGAAGCCTCATAACTGTTGCAATCCACACATCGCGTCCCTGAAACACATTATTCAGATTAATTCTCGAAAGCGATAATCCCACCACAATCATCGAAAGGCCCGCTGTCAGATTGCCAATATACGTCAATAAATCTGTTGCCAGCTCCGGAACCGGGATCTGAAAGAAATAAAATATCAGCCCAATCACAACGGCTATATTAATGTTATTCACAAACATCTTCTTTAAACTGACCGTTCGCCCAACGGCATACCCCCTGGTCAGCAATTTAATGCCAAATGAAAACATCAAAAGATTCGTAATAATGTTGGCAAACACCATCAAAAAAAGGCCTTCATCCCCGTATATTGAAAGAACCAGCGGAAATCCCATGAAACCATTGTTCATAAACATACACGAGAAAATCCATACTCCGTGATTGCTCTGCGGCGGATGAAATAATTTAATGACAATCAGCCCTAGAACAAGACCTCCCAAATGCATAATAAAAGCAGCTGCTAAAATCATCCCGCTTTGCTGCACAAGTTCTTTTTCAAAAGGACGAATCATGGTTAAAAATACCGTTGCCGGAAATGCCACCTTCAAGATAAATGTCGATAAATCCGGCGCCAGCTCAGCCCTTAATATATTTCGTTTTCCTAAGTAAAATCCCAAAAAAATCAGGACAAATAAGATAAATACTCTGCTAAATATAACACCCATAATTAAAATCAAACCACATGTAGTGAACCATGTCAATAAAAAAGGGGGCTACTGCAGTTACAGTATCCCCTTAGTTTTCACATCAAGACTCACCCGGGGCTTGTACCCCGACTGAATTAAAAATCTACCAATCGTATTAAACGACTTAATTTGTTGGCCAATATCTCATGTTCTGACGGCATCATATGTACGCTGTCTTGTCTTGAAGACCTTACATATGCAGCTGCATTCACAAAGATACAACCATATTGATCGGCAATCTGTTCATATAAGGCCGGTAATTCTTTTGAGCGTTCTATCGCGCTCTCGTCAAACGAATAATTAAACACACTCGTCTTGATTCCCGGTCCGATTACAGGCGGTGCCATCAGAATAATCTTTGGCACATATCCCTGCTTTTCTTTCATAAATGAGATTGTCTCCTCTACCAGTTTCTCCATTCCTCTCGCGATATCAATCGCAGTTGCATTAAACTGTTTTTTCAAATCGTTTGTGCCCAACATAAAAATCACCATATCAAGTGGTTTATGAGAATTCAGACATGGCCTCAAATAATCATACCCATTCTTCCACGGTTCTTTCGGATCGGAAAACACGGTCGTTCTCCCGTTGCATCCTTCTTCAATCAGATTGCAAAAATCCTGAAGATTAGCCTGCAACAACGAAGTCCATCTAGTCTTTTTTGAAAAACGCATTCCATTCAGCGGATTATATCCGTATGTGTTGGAATCTCCATAACATAAAATCGTTTTCATGTATGCCCACCCAATTCTAAAATTCAACAAACTGTAACATTTGCTATATACCCAGGTAGAATTGTATCATTTTTATACAAAAAACTCAAATGAATTATGCCTGCTCAAGCAATTCTTTCATTGCAGAATAATCTCTTTCAGGGTGTTTTTTCCTGGCAACCTGTATCACCTGATAGGATACTGACTTATACACATCCTTTTGCTGCGGCGATAACTGGGTTAAATGTTTTTCAACCGTTTCCAGATCATTTCTCTCAATCGGACCTGTAAGTGCGCTTGCCGGTCCTTTGTCAATAACAGCTTCCACATTACCCACAATAAGCGGTGCCATCGCCTTAAGCGCATCTTCTTTTTCAAATCCGCACTCGACCATCATATCCTGCGCCATTGCCAAAAGTCCCACAACCAGATTCGATGCCGTGGCCGCAGCGGTATGATAAAGCGCCTTCTTTTCTGTATCAAATGTAAGAATCGGATTTGTAGATTCCTTAAAAATATTTTTAACAACTTCTATTGCCGGCTGTTGTCCCTCTACCGAAAACGCCGCATCCTTTATCTTTTGATATGTCGTTTCCTTATCACTTACCGCATACAAAGGATGCACCGATGCTACAAAGGCTCCGTACTCTTGTGCTCCTGCAAATACTTTCGAACTGATACTGCCTGAGCAGTGCAGGATGTATTTTCCCTGCAATGGATAGATTCGCACCTGTTCCCAGATCTTGCCAATCAATCCATCCGGCACCGTAATCAACACCACTTCACTATCTGCAATTACCTCTTGCATGGATGCATAAACAACAGAACCTGTAAATGCTGCCGCCCATGTGGCAGCTTTTATATCTGCATCATAATAACCGGTTATGGTATTTTGTTTTTGAGACCAGTACTTTCCAAGTGTGCAGCCAACTTTACCTGCACCGATGATTCCTATCTTCATATAAAACCCCTTTACGAAATTACTTTCTTTTGTAGCCATTTACCACTTCTAAAACGCGCCACATATAACACAGAGCGTGCACATTCATCTAAAACGGTCGCCATCCATACCCCAATTACGCCAAATCCCAGCAAGGCGCCAAACACATAGCTCATAAAGACACGAACTGCAAACATCGTAATAATTGCAGCCGTCATAGAATACTTTCCATCTCCGGATGCACGAAAGATACATGGCATGACAAAAGAGGTCGGCCATACCAATATCGAAGATACTCCATGCATTATTAAAATAATCAAAGCCGCGTGTGTTGCCTGTTCTGACAGATCGTACCAATGCAAAATAAGTGGCATCAGTCCCCAGATTACAGCGTTAAACAGCAGCATGCCAAGATATGTCATCTTGTGAATCTTAATTGTATAATACTTTGCCTGCTCATGTTCTCCCGCTCCCAGGCACTGTGATACAACCGCCACAATTGCAAGCTGCGCTGCCGAACCGGCCAGCACCTGAAAACTTGACATCGTATTGGCCACTGCATTTGCCGCAATCGCATATGTTCCAAAGGAGGACACAAGGCTTAAAACTGCAATCTTCCCAACATGAAACATACTGTTTTCAATCCCGTTCGGAAGCGCCACAATTAATATACTTTTAATCAGATTTCCATCCCAGTGAAACGTCAGTTTCTTTGGAAGATGCACCTTAAGATTTGGATTCTTCAAAAGGCACAGTAGCACAACTGCCGAAACGACTCTCGAGCAAAGCGTTGGAATCGCCACACCTTCCGAACCCATATGAAGACCGAAGATGCATAGTGCATTTCCGCCAAAATTAATAAAGTTCATCAGCATAGAAATCTTCATCGGGGTCTTTGAATTACCCATGGAACGAAACAGCGCAGCCGCTGCACTGTACAACGCCAAAAATGGAATCGAAGCTGACACAATAAGCAGATATGTTCTGGCATAACCTTCCACATCCGGCTCAATCTGTCCGAAGATTCCATTTAAAATCAGATTCTGTCCTAAGTAGACACACCCCATTACTACCAGAGAAACAAACAGCATAAACCATACATTCTGATTTGCTGCACGCGATGCATTCTCCTTATCTTTTCTTCCCAGATACTGTCCTGCCACAACCGCACCTCCGGTTGCTACCGCAAAAAACAGCATGATTAAAAGGTTAAAACAAGAATCTACCAGTGACACACCCGATACCGCTGCCTCACCTACATGTGCAATCATCAGCGAATCAAGCAGTCCAACCAATATATTTAAAAATTGTTCTATTATAAGCGGAATAAACAATACGACAAGTGCCGTGTTCGTAAACATAAATCCGCGTGTATCCCACTTTTTCATACGGATATCACTCCTTTAATTCTTCCGTGATATCCCCCAGTTCGTATTTTATAATTTTTGAAAGCCCTTCAAGTGACACTTCCACCTGTCGTCCAACTTTCCCGGCACTAAAAAAGATTGTTTCATACGAAGATGCACTTTCATCTATGGTTGTTTGAAAAAACTTTTTCATGCCGATTGGTGAACATCCACCATGCACATAGCCCGTGAGCGCAAGAAGTTCTTTGGACTTTACCATCTCAATCTTCTTCTCCCCAACAGCTTTGGCTGCTTTTTTTAAATGGAGTCCCTTATTAACCGGAACTACAAATACATAGTGATTCTTGGAATGTCCAATTGTCACAAGCGTTTTAAAGGTCCGGTTCGGATCTTGCCCCATCGCCTTCGCCACCTCTTCGCCGCTTACACCTGCGTCAAGGTCATGCTTATATGCTTTATACTCTATTTTCTTTTGGTCAAGAAGACGCATGACATTCGTCTTATCTTCTTTTTTCATCTATATCATCCAATCCTTAATCATCGCAATCTCATGTGCATATCCCGCGTCGTTATTCGGTGTCTCTAAAATAAACGGTTTATCCTGAAGCCATGGATGCTGTACCACTTTTTTAAGTGTTTCCACTCCAATCTCGCCTTCACCAATCTTCGCATGGCGATCCTTATGTGAACCGCAGATGTTCATGCTGTCATTAATATGAATTGCTTTTAATCTCTCGATTCCGATAACTTCATCGATTGTCTTTAACATTTCATCAAGATCCGTTCCGATATTGTAACCGCCATCCCAAACATGACAGGTATCCAGACACACTCCAAGATGCTGCGGATATCGAGCCTTATTAATAATATCTGCAAGTTCCGATAAACTTCGTCCGACTTCTGTGCCCTTCCCTGACATTGTCTCAAGAAGTACTGTCGTATGCATATCTTCAAACATTGCCTGATCTAAGCCTTCCACAATCATTTCAATTGCCGGTCTTACCCCTTGTCCAACGTGAGATCCCGGATGAAAATTGTAATAATTTCCCGGCAGATATTCCATTCGTTTTAAATCATCGGCCATTGCCTCTTTGGCAAATGTTCTTACGCTTCCCTTTGCCGAACACAGATTCATGGTATACGGTGCATGCGCTACCAGTTTTCCGAATTCATGTTCCTTTAAATAAGCATCGAGTGCCTGCATATCTTCAATATCTAATGGTTTTGCCTTACCACCTCTAGGATTTCTAGTAAAGAATGCAAATGTATTGCCCCCAAGCTTCGTTGCCTTCTTCCCCATTGCCAGATAACCGTCTGACACGGATAAGTGATTTCCAATAAATATCATATCTAATTACTCCCTGCTTTTTTCTCTTGTTTACGCTGCACAGCAGCATTGATTAGTTCTTTTGATTCGTCAAAAGCATCCGGTAAATAATCTTCCATCCATTCTTTGCCCTGTTTTTCTTCCTGTTTGATGCGATCCCATTCTTCTTTTGAAAAATACTTGGCATCACCAAATACATGTGGATGTCTGCGAATCATTTTTTCATTGATTCCCCTAATTACATCATCCATCGTAAAATATCCTTCTTCCGCAGCAATCTGTGCATGCATCACTACCTGCATTAAAAGATCCCCTAACTCTTCTTGCAGATTTTCATAGTTGCCGGTTTTTTCTAAGATGTTAATTCCACAGACTACCTCTGCTGCTTCTTCTATGCAGCATCTTTTTAAACTTTCATGTGTCTGCGCTTTATCCCAGGAACATCCATGTTCCGGATTACGAAGCGCCGCTACTGTCTGCAAAAACTTTTCAAATTCCGTCATCTTATGTCTCCATCTTCTCATGATTTGATTGCCCAACGCATCTTCGTTGACTTTGCTCTTGGATTTCTCCTGCACTCTTCTTGCGTCGGTCGAATCACATCTCTTGCAACCTGTTCATATTCGCCGCTCTTAAGATACTGCTTAAATGCTTTTTTTACAAGTCTGTCTTCTCCTGAGTGAAAAGTTAAAACGGCTACTTTACCGCCCGGCTTTAACACTCCCGGAAGTTTATCCATAAGCTGATATAACACTTCAAACTCCTGATTTACATCAATACGAAGTGCCTGGAATGTTCTGGCACAGGATTTTTTTACAGCTTCTTTTTGCTCTGCTTTTGGCAAAAAGGACAGTGACTTTTCTATCACTCGTTTCAGCTGCAGCGTCGTCTCGATCGGCTGATGCGCTTTTAAAAAGCTCATGACTGTCTGCGCAATCTCCTGCGCATAAGGTTCATCTGCATTTTCAGTTAATAAACCTACCAGTTCATCCTGCGTAAGCTCTTTAAGACGCTCGGCAGCGCTAATCCCTTTTGTTGGATCCATACGAAGATCGAGAGGTCCATCTGCTTTATAGGTAAAGCCTCTCTTTGGATTATCAATCTGCATGGAAGATACACCAAGATCTGCCAAAACAAAATCAAACCTCCCGGTTTCTTTTGCCACCTCATCAATCTGCGCAAAATTCGTCAGTTTTACTGTGAACACGTCTTCCCCATATCCTTTATCACGCATTCTGTTTTTGGTCTTCTCCGACTCGATCGGATCGACATCAAGCGCATACAGATGGCCTTCGCCTTTCAGTTTTTTTAGCATCTGCTCAGAATGTCCACCATACCCTAGTGTACAGTCCAGTCCAATCTGTCCCGGCTGAATATCCAGAAACTGAAGAATCTCCTCGACCATGATGGAAATATGCGTTCCGGCCGGTGTCGACCCTTTTGCAATGACATGTTCTTTGATGTCTGCATATTTCTCCGGCTGAAGTTCCTTATACTTTTCTTCATATTTCTTCGGATACTTTCCGGAATAGTGTACTCTTCTTTTGTGCTCCGCCATATAATTTCTCCTATATCCATTTGAAATTCCATGTTGTATTTTAAAACATTTTTTGCGGATGTACAACCCAAAAACCGCCGCATATGATATGCGACGGTTTCGTTCATTTTCTTTTTTCACCTTGATTCTTACGCGTATATTGGCTCAAAATCATCCGGTCCATGACCGCACAGCGGACATGAAAAATCAGCCGGAAGTGTCTCTCCTTCATAGACATAACCACAGATTTTACATTTCCATCCGGTAATCTTTTTATCTGTATCCACTTTCGCAGCTTTCGGTTTTACATGTGCCTGATAATCTGCGTAGGTAAGCGGTGCATTCTCGCTAAGCACTTTAGCGTCCACTACTTCTGCAATAAATAAGGTGTGTGTCCCGAGATCGGTTTGTTCTACCACTTTGCCACTGATTACGGCACATGCCTGCCAGCCAAGATACGGAATGCCATTGATATCTGTCGGGAAGTTAAGACCGGCCATCTTATCAACATCTCTTCCTGACTGGAAGCCGAAGTGTTTCACCGTCTCAAATGTTATCGTATTATCGAGCAGTGTCAATGCAAAGACTCCGCTTTCCTTTACCAAATCACAGGTATAATTAGAATTTAAAACTGAAATTGCAATTCTTGTCGGATTATTTGCGACCTGAATACCTGTATTCGTAATACATCCATTTACCTTATCTCCTGCTTTTGTCGAGAGCATAAACACCCCGTAGGATAGATTGTATAATGCTTTCTTATCCATGTTTTATTTTCCTCCTTGCTTCTCCCTAATCTTTGAATTTTTCCTCTATAATCTTGCAGATAAAATCTGCGGTCTTTACATATCCAAACATCGTACTGTCAATCATCAGCTGGCGGGCATAACGATCTCCTCTGTAAGTCCCGGTAACACGTTTATGTCTTGCGTGTAATGCCATCTCCTTTTCTTTATGCATTTCTGCAGCTTTCTTCTCACTGACATTGTACTCTTCCATAATGTGTTTAATCTTAGCTTCTTTCGGTGCATAGATGTAGATACTCAGCACATCATCGCGCTGTCTCAAAAAATAATTACCGCTTCGTCCAACGATGACACAAGATTCCTGCTCTGCCAGATTTTGGATGATTTCCTCTTGAAGCCTAATTACTTTCTTTGAAAGATTCTCATAATACATACCCGAACCGGTCTCCACGCCATAAAGAACACCGTTTTTCATGTCTGCTTTTTCTGCATCCGAACGTTTCGCATCTGTTTTTTTCACAATCTCATCCACAAAATACCGATCATAGCATTCTACTCCAAGTTTACTTGCAACAAGCTTGGCAATTTCAATACCACCGGCACCAAAATCACATCCGATTGCAATTACAAAATGTT
The DNA here is from genome assembly GCA_024690665.1 of Eubacterium sp. GTDB lineage: Bacteria > Bacillota > Clostridia > Lachnospirales > Lachnospiraceae > Eubacterium_C. The sequence goes on along the minus strand of JAILOU010000002.1, from coordinate 38,855 downwards.
TCATAATGCACCTCCCAATTCTAGTCCTTATTCATTATGTTACAGGAAAATTATACCACTTGTAAGCTGGCCAAGTATATATCTTTTTCGAAACTATGGCAACAAAAAAGGACTTCCCTTATGAGAAATCCTTAATGTGTTCATTTACTTGAAATTAATCCTGAGGGATAATCTCTTTTTTGTTGTAAGAGCCGCATGACTTGCATACTCTATGAGGCATCATCAGTTCTCCGCACTTACTGCATTTAACTAATGTAGGAGCACTCATCTTCCAGTTTGCTCTTCTTCTATCTCTTCTTCCTTTGGAAGATTTGTTCTTTGGACAAATTGACATCTGGTTACACCTCCTTAAATTGATTAAAAATATCTTGGATCACTGCCATTCTTGGGTCTAGCTCCGTCTGGTCACAATCACAGGTTCGAACATTTAAGTTCGTTCCACATTTGCTGCAGATTCCCCTGCAATCTTCCTTGCACAGAACCTTCGCCGGCCAGTTAACCAGAATCTCTCCATAGATGAGTTTATCCACATCCAGGCCCGATCCTATCATATAATCTGCCGTCTCTTCTTTCCCTGACACAATCTCTCCGGCTCCATCAAGCTTAAGCTTTTCTTCAATCTGTAAAGAAAGCGTTCGCTCAACTGCTTCGAGACATCTGTCACATGGAATTGAAACAACAATCTCTAGATCAGCTGATATGCTTAGTTCCCGATTGGAAACATTCTTCATACTCAGCGTAAACGGTGATTGCTTTACAATAGGATATTCATCACCATTCACAATAACTGATGTCTGTTCAAGTTTTGCCTCAAAGGATTGTTCCTTATCAGCCGTTGTTAATAACTCTTTTAACTCAATTACCATGGCACACTCCTATCAAACAATTACGCGTACTAAGATATTATATTTTTCTAAAGGCGGTTTGTCAACCTGTTTTTGTAATTTTTTATGCTTAATCACGGTTTTTCAAAACTTCATTCGGTTCTACTTTATCTAAGCGTCTCATTAAAAATACATTTGTCAGATAATAACAGCCTATGACAAACACATAGATAAGCGGATACATCCACCAGTAAAACGAATAGTCTGCTCCAATTGCAACGTTTGACACAAAGTACGGATAGATAAGATCCATCACCCATTTCGATAACGGAATACAAATCAGTGCACCGATTGCGATAATCAAAAGATTTCCGTTCAGATACAGTTTTCGAACCTCTTTCTTGCGAAATCCAAAGATTTTCACAAGCGCTATGCTGTATGCCGAACGGTCAATCATGACCTTCATCATCAGATACATAACCAGCACAAAGATCACAACTGCCACAATACACATCGCATAGATCATTCCGCTCATCAGATTCAAAAAGATTAATGCGCTCTTCTCCACATCCTCCTTCGTTGCAACACTATAGATTCTCCCCGGTTCAATATCAAGTTCTTCATCCGAAAACAAGATGTTATAATCATCTTCTTGTGCTTCAAACAATTCCCTTGCATCCTCAATATTCATTACCGCAAAAAATCCTGACGAATACTCAAATACATCAGTTACAGTAAATGCGTACTTTCGATCATTTCCGTCATCATCGAGTACAAGTTCATCACCAACTCCAACCCCGTATTTGGTAGCCATCGCCTCTGAGATTGCAATCTGATCCGTTCCTTCTTCCACCTCGACATCAAAATAACTAAAGTCTTCCTTTACTCCTAAAAGCGTTACATCAAAATGATAACCATAGCATTCTTTCGACAGCGTCACTCCATAAGCTTCCTGCGCATTTTCCGGCACTTCTTCCTGCGGATACTTCAGCGTATACATATAAGAATATTTCGTGTCTGCAATTGCATTCTCATGTAAATGAAGGCAAAGCATCAGACAGTTCACCCCCATCATAGCAAGCAACAGCGAAATGAACATGCCAAACACAACAGCTACATAAGAGCGCGACTCTCGCAAGATCTGTCTAATACAAAACTTTTTCAAAAAATTCATCTGCCCAAGTTGAACACCGGCAATTCTTCCTTGTTTTTGTTCATTTCTCAGAAGCGAAAGCGCTGTTTTTTTCAAACGCTTTTGAATCACCAGAACATTCACAATCAAAGCCACAACCGGCGGCATGATAACGCCATAGATAAAGAGGCCAGGCGATAAAGACGTAGCCAGATCCGGAACAGAATAATACGCGTATGTATCCGCCATCTGGGTCGAAATCCCCCACTTGGAATATCCTATGAGCGTTCCCATAAATCCGGCCACAAAAGTTACAATGGTAGGCAGCATTATATAATGCGTAATCAGTTCTCTTCGTTTCACGCCAAGCGAATACATCGCCCCAATCACCTGCGACTCCGCATCTATCTGATGCACGACAAACACCGAAATCACAAAGGTAAATAAGATAATCACGATTACGCCCATCACCAATCCGGACGAATAATTTACCGAAAGATCTGATGCCGCTGCTCCAATTCGTGGATTATTCCCAGCCTTTACAAAGGCTGTCAAATCAGAAATCTCTCCCGTAGTTTCCTCCTCGATCTCCGACTTGTTATCAGAAAATTCGCTGACGCCTTCTGCTAATTCATCCGCTCCATCCTTTGCTTCTTCAACCCCATCTGTATATTCTTGGATTCCATCTTTATATTCCTTAAGTTCGCTAAGCTGCATTTTTGCCGATTGCAGAGACAAGGCTGTCACTCCGCCCGTCTGTTTAATTAAGGAAGAAAGGGTTGATTCAAAATTATCTTCTGTCAGCGTTACACTTAATCCCGCTTCTTTCAGTGAATCATTCGTATCCTCTAGAGCACTGTCAAATATTTTCTGCGTCGCATCATTGATCTCTTCATTATTGTCAACCAATTCCGACAGCCCCTCTGACATATCATCCGAGCCCTCTTCCATCTCATCGATTCCCTCAAGCAAATCTTCGGCAGTTCCGCACATGCGGTCGTAATACTCCTGAAAATATTCATCGTCTACCTCATCTGCATTTAGCTCAAAATCCTGAAGAATTGCTTTTAGTTCTTTATCCGTCAAATCATCATCAAGCTGATAACTGTATTGATATGTTTCTGATGATATCGCCTGATTGGTTGCATACAACTTGTCGTAAGTCTGATCGTTAACAAATGCTATGCCAAAAGCTTTTGAATCCACACCTATATCTCCGGGCGTTTGAAGTACTGATTCATAGTCAGGACTTGACCCGATCCCGGATACCGTCAGGGTAACACCGGCAATTGTGATGCAGTCTCCTACCTCATAATCATTTTCTTCAGCAAATCTTTTTTCCAGTACAACCTGATTGTCTTCGTCAGATACCGTTCCCCGGTCAATATTCACAAGGTCAATCTTCTTTCGATTTTTGAATATTCGAAGCTGTGACTCATCATTCACTTCATAATCCTGATAAAAGCATTCTTCAATCACCGCTCCGGCATCCGCCAGCGTTTGATACTGCGCATCGTCAAGCGGAACGAACAGTTCAAAATACCCATCTTCAATATGATTGTCCTCAGAAATTTCATGCGTACCATCTATAATCACCTGCGCTGCACCTACCACCGATATAACCAGGTACATGCTCAGTAAAATCATGAATCCAAGTGCCAGATAACGCGCAACATGCCTCTTTAGATCTCGCATTACCCTTCTTAATAGTAATCTTTGCATTCTACAAATCCTCCAACTGTGCAGCCGGGATCTTTGTTTCATTACGATAATCCTGCTTGATCACTCCGTCTTTAATCACGATCACCTGATCCATCATATTCTTAATCGCATTATTATGCGTCACAATCAGCATTGTCGTGCCATAGGTCTCATTTATCTTCTCTAACAGAACCAGAATTTCCTTAGAAGTCTTTGAATCAAGTGCCCCCGTCGGTTCATCACAAAGCAACAGTTTCGGATTCTTAATCAATGCCCGCGCAATAGCACAGCGCTGTTGCTGACCGCCAGACAACTGAGCCGGGAATTTGCGTTCATGTTCCTTAAGACCTAAAACCTGCAACAATTCCTCCATGTCGAGCGGTGATTTGGTCAAATATTTACACACCTCAATATTCTCTTTCACCGTAAGATTCGGAACCAAATTATAAAACTGGAAAATAAACCCTAGATAATCGCGGCGATAATCGGATAATTGCTCTGCCTTCAATCCTACGATATCCTTTCCATCAATTATAATTTTCCCGCCATCTACATAGTCAAGACCGCCAATACAGTTAAGCAGAGTGGATTTCCCCGATCCACTCGTTCCCTGAATCGAAACCATATCTTTTTGCTTAATCTGTGTTGTAATACCTTTTAACACTTCTGTGTAACTGCCACCTTCTCCGTAGCTTTTTTTCACATCTTCAATCTGTATGTACATATTGAGCCTCCTTATTTTGGTTACTCGCCTTTATTTAAGTCATATCAAATTGCGGTTAGCTGTGTATACCTTACTATTTAAGCACACATTATTTCGTATTACAATAGATGATCCGACAATAAAAAAGGAACCATCCGGTTAAACCGGATAGTTCCATAACAATTCAGATGTAATTATTTTACAAGTGCTACTGTTTCTCTTGCGATTGCAAGTTCTTCGTTTGTAGGGATGATTGCAACCTTAACCTTAGAATCAGGTGTTGAGATTACTAAATCCTTACCACGATTTCCATTAGCCTCTTCATCAAGAGTAATGCCAAGATATCCAAGATAAGAAACAACTTTCTTACGTACAAGTGGAGCATTTTCTCCGATACCTGCTGTAAATGCGATAGCATCTACACCGTTTAATGCTGCTACGTAAGAACCGATGTACTTAGCTACACGATAGCTGAACACTTCGATTGCAGCTTCGCAAAGCTTATTACCATCGTTCATGCCTTCTTCAAGGTCACGGAAGTCAGAAGATACCTTAGAGATACCCTGAACACCGGATTTCTTGTTCAGTACGTTCATAACGCCTGCGATATCAAGACCTTCTTTGTTAGCGATGAACTCCATGATTGCAGGATCGATATCACCGGAACGTGTTCCCATTACAAGACCTTCAAGTGGAGTAAGACCCATTGAAGTGTCGATACACTTACCGTTTAATACAGCAGAGATAGAAGCACCGTTTCCTAAATGAGCAACGATAATCTTAGAGTTATTGATGTCCATGTTAAGGAATTCAGCAATGTGCTTAGATACGAAGCTGTGGCTTGTACCGTGGAATCCGTAACGACGAACCTTATACTTTTCATAATACTCATATGGAAGTCCATATAAATAAGCTTTTTCAGGCATTGTCTGATGGAAAGCTGTATCGAATACACCAACCATAGGTACGTTAGGCATTAATTCTTTACAAGCATTAATTCCAATTAAGTTAGCAGGGTTATGAAGTGGTGCAAGGTCGTTACACTCTTCAACAGCCTTAAGCATATCTGCATCAATGATTGCAGAGCTTGCGAATTTTTCTCCACCATGGACGATTCTGTGTCCAACAGCATCTACTTCTGAAAGATCCTTGATTGCACCTGTCTTATCATTTGTAAGAGCGTCAAGTACAAGCTGGATAGCTTCCTTATGAGTTGGCATAGCCGGTGTTGTAACTTCCTTATCAAGACCTGCCTTCTGGTATGTTAAAGAACCGTCGATACCGATTCTTTCGCAAAGACCTTTTGCAAGTACTTCTTCTGTGTCAGAATTGATCAGCTGGTACTTCAGTGATGAAGAACCGCAGTTGATTACTAATACGTTCATTCTTAATTCTCCTTAAATAGAAATGATATTGATTTATAACCGTGAATTCCCCGCAAAAAAATGCGGGGAAATTCTGTCTTTTAATAAATGGATTATTTAGCAAGCTGAGCCTGAAGAGCTGTAAGTGCTACTACACCTACGATATCTTCTGCGAAGCATCCTCTTGAAAGATCGTTAACAGGAGCTGCGATACCCTGAAGTACAGGACCATAAGCTTCTGCCTTGGCAAATCTTTGAACGAGCTTGTATCCGATGTTACCTGCATCAATGTTAGGGAATACAAGTACATTGGCATGTCCTGCAACCTTGCTGTTAGGAGCCTTAAGTTCTCCAACAGAAGGAACGATTGCAGCGTCAAGCTGAAGTTCTCCGTCAAGTGCAAGTGAAGGATATTCGCTCTTAGCGATATCTACTGCATTGTGTACTTTGTCTACAAGATCATGCTTAGCTGATCCCATTGTAGAATGTGAAAGGAATGCAATCTTAGGATCTGCTCCAACGAAAGTTTTAAAGCTTTCTGCACAGCTTCCAGCGATTGTTGCAAGTTCCTCAGATGAAGGATCCTGACAAAGAGCACAGTCAGCGAACATTAATACGCCGTCAGCGCCATATTCCTTAGTTGGTGTATCAAGAATAAAGAAAGAAGATACCATCTTTGTTCCCGGTGCTGTCTTTAAGATCTGAAGTGCAGGTCTTAAGATATCAGCTGTTGAGTGGCATGCTCCGGATACAAGTCCGTCAGCGTCACCCATCTTTAACATCAAAATACCGAATGTAGGATAATCATTCAGTAAGATTTCTCTAGCTTTTTCTTCTGTCATGCCTTTCTTAGCACGAAGTTCAGTAAGTTTTGCAACATATGCATCAAGCTTATCAGATGTTGCAGGATCTACAGTCTTAACACCGGTAAGATCAACACCGAGTTTCTTCGCTCTCTCAGCGATTGCATCTTCTGCACCGATCAGTACAAGATCTGCGATTCCTTCCTTAATGGTCTGTTCAGCAGCGAAATATGTTCTGTCATCTTCAGATTCTGGTAAGATGATTAATTTTTTCTCTGCTTTTGCTTTTGCTTTTACTTCATCAATAAATGCCATTTTAAGTTCTCCTTCCAAAGAAAGTTATAATTTTTGTCCTTTTCTCAGTCAGACTATCATCATTATATACCTTTAAAATATTCGCGACAAGACTCTATCTTTGTTACTTTTATATCAAAGTGATGCCCTTGTAGAATTAAATTTCCTATTATAAAATAGATGAAAATGAATCTAAAAGGAGAACATCACCTTGAAAATCGCTGCAATCATATGCGAATACAATCCATTTCACAATGGTCACCAATATCAGATTGAACAGTTTAAAAAAGAACATCCTGATGCGAAGATTCTCGCCCTTATGAGTGGCGATTTCACGCAGCGCGGTGCTCCGGCAATCGTCGATAAGTATGCTCGCTGTAAGATGGCGTTATGCACCGGTGTCGATACGGTAATAGAACTGCCTTCTATCTGGGCCACTTCATCGGCTTTTGATTTTGCCAATGGAGCCATCCATCTTCTTAATTCCATAGGAGGTATTACAGATCTGATTTTCGGATGTGAAGACTGGCATCCGGATCTTTTTCAGGAAATTGCCGGTATTCTAGCCCAAGAACCACCCGCTTACAAGTCTTCCTTAAAGTCGCATCTGGCTAAGGGGCTTTCCTTTCCGGCTGCGCGCCAACAAGCGTTAAACGAAATTCTAAAAGAAGATGTTTCTTCCTATATAAATGAGCCTAATAATCTTCTTGCTCTGGAATATCTGCGTGCTTTATCTCAGACGCACTCTTCCATCAGGCCTTACGCTGTAATACGAAAAGGCAGTGCTCATACCGATAACACCCTCAGTAGCACTCTTGCAAGCGCAAGTGCATTGCGAAAAGAATTTCGAAAGCAGGCACCTGATCTAAAACTACTTCGTGATGCGTTACCGGAGCACTCATTTCGCATACTTACCAATTATAAAGAACGAAACCTGCTTATGTCTGAGCAGGATTTTAGCCCGCAGGTATCCTACGCTCTTACCTGCAGCGATTCCATATCCTTGCGAAAAACAGACGGAATCGATTCCGATCTGGCAGATCGCATCCTAAATCTTCGTTCTACCTATATAAATTGGGACGGCTTTTGTGAACTATTAAAAACCAAGAACTATACTTATACCAGAATCAGCCGGATTCTTACTCATCTGTTACTTAAGCAGACGGATGAGCTTGTATCGCTGGCAAAAGATTGTAGTTACAGTCCTTACATAAGAATCCTCGGATGTAAAAAAAGCGAAACTATGATTATTAAAAATCTCAAAGCAAGTGCAACTATCCCCGTCATTGATAAACTAAGCGCTGCCCCAAAGCAGTTGTCAAAATGTGGTTCCAAAGTACTAAACCACGACATTTTTGTCTCTGAGATTTATCGAAATGCACAAAGAATCAAGAGTAAAGAGGACATTCTTAATGAATATCAACGAGGTATTGTTTTGATTTGAATCAATACTTGAAAACGAAACTTGATTATCTTATACTTAACATGATACTTTATGCGACTAAAGTGTCGCAAATACGAATATTTTAAAGAGGAGAGGTATCAAATCATGAACCAACAGATTAAACCATTCAAGAAGGTACTTGTTGCAAACCGAGGCGAAATTGCAATTCGTGTCTTTAGAGCACTCAATGAATTGGGAATTAAGACTGTCAGCATCTATTCCAAAGAAGATAAGTATTCTATCTTCCGTGCAAAAGCTGATGAATCTTACCAGTTAAACCCTGAGAAGGGACCAATCGATGCTTATCTTGATGTAGACACTATCATCGACATCGCACTTTCCTGCGGTGCTGACGCAATCCATCCGGGATACGGTTTCTTATCAGAAAATCCGGATTTCGTTAATGCCTGCGAGCGCAACGGAATTGTCTTCATCGGACCTTCTGCAGATCTGATGAATGCCATGGGTGATAAGATTTCATCCAAGCAGATGGCTATTAAGGCTAATGTACCAATTATCCCTGGTGTAGACTATGCTATCCATGACGCAGAAACAGTTGTAAAGGTTGCTGATGAAATCGGTTATCCTGTTATGCTGAAAGCTTCCAATGGTGGTGGCGGACGTGGAATGCGTATCGTTAACCGTCGCGAAGATATGTTAAAAGAATTTGAAGAAGCAAAAGCCGAATCAAAGAAGGCATTCGGTGATGACAAAATCTTCATTGAAAAATATTTACGTGGACCAAAACATATCGAGGTTCAGATTTTAGGAGATAACTATGGCAACATCGTTCATTTATATGACCGTGACTGTTCTGTACAGCGTCGTCATCAGAAGGTTGTTGAATACGCTCCTGCTTTCTCCATCCCTGATAATACACGTCAGTTGATTTTCGAAAGTTCCATTCGTCTTGCAAAAGAAGTTGGATACCGCAATGCCGGTACTCTCGAATTCCTTGTTGACGCTGACAACAATGCATATTTCATCGAGATGAATCCTCGTATCCAGGTTGAGCATACCGTATCTGAAATGATTACAGGTATCGATATTGTTCAGTCTCAGATTCTTGTTGCAGAAGGTTATCCTCTCGATTCCGCAGAAATTGCAATTCCTAATCAGGAATCTGTTCATTGCACAGGATATTCTATCCAGACTCGTGTCACAACCGAAGATCCAATGAACAACTTCCTTCCTGATACCGGTACAATCTCTGTATATCGTACAGGTTCCGGTAATGGTATCCGTCTCGACGGCGGTAACGCTCATACAGGCGGCAAGATCTTACCTTACTATGATTCCTTATTAGTAAAGGCAATCTCTCACGACCGTACATTTGAAGGTGCTGTTCGCAAATCTCTTCGTGCTATGAAGGAAATGCGTATCCGTGGTGTTAAGACTAACATTCCATTCTTAATCAATGTGTTAAATCACGAAGTATTCAGAAGCGGAAAATGCTACACCACTTTCATTGAAGATACTCCTGAATTATTCAACCTCGAGATGAGTCAGGACCGCGCTACCAAGATTGTTGAATTTATTGGTAACCGTATCGTAAACACCAATGATGGCAAAAAGCCACATTATGACAATCGTGTTCTTCCTGTATATGATGCTTCCAAGCCAATCACAGGTGCTCGTGATGAGTTCTTAAAGTTAGGTGCTGAAGCATTCACACAGAAGATTTTAAAAGAAGACAAACTCTATGTAACAGATACAACCATGCGTGATGCTCAGCAGTCACTGATGGCAACTCGTATGAGAAGCAAAGACTTATGTGGTGCTGCTTATGCTACCAATGCTTTCATGCAGAATGCATTTTCTGTAGAAGCATGGGGAGGTGCTACCTTTGATACTGCATACAGATTCCTGAAAGAATCTCCATGGAAGAGACTTGATCTCCTTCGTGAGCGTATGCCGAACACTCTGATTCAGATGTTACTTCGTGCTTCTAATGCAGTTGGTTACAGCAACTATCCTGACAATGTTGTACAAGAGTTCATTAAACTTGCTGCAAACCATGGTATTGATGTCTTCCGTATCTTTGACTCACTGAACTGGGTTGAGAACATGAAGATGCCAATCGAAGAAGCATTAAAGACAGGTAAGATTGTAGAAGGTACCATCTGTTACACAGGTGATATTACAAGCCCTGACGAAACAAAATACACACTTGATTACTATGTGAAGAAAGCCGTTGAACTTGAGTCATTAGGTTGTCATACTCTTGCTATCAAGGATATGGCCGGACTGCTTAAGCCATACGCTGCCAAGGAATTAGTCACAGCACTGAAAAAAGAACTTCATATTCCACTTCACTTACATACACATGACTCAACAGGAGCCGGTGTTGCTACTGTTTTATCCGCAGCTGAGGCCGGTGTTGATATCGCCGATCTTGCAATTGAGTCTATGAGTACTCTTACTTCACAGCCATCTATGAACGCTGTAGTTGAAGCACTCCGCGGAACTAAGAGAGACACAGGTCTTAACTTCGAGGACTTAAGCGAACTGAGCCGTTACTATGGACGCGTTCGTAAGGTTTACCAGAGTTTCGAAGCAGACATTAACTCTCCTAACGCTGACATCTATAAATACGAAATCCCTGGCGGACAGTATTCAAACCTTTCTGCTCAGGCAAAATCTATGGGTGCTACAGAAAAAGACTTCGAGAAGATCAAGGCCCTCTACAAAGATGCCAACGATCTGCTTGGTAACATTGTTAAGGTTACACCTACTTCAAAAGCTGTCGGTGACCTTGCAATCTTCATGTACAACAACAACTTAACGAAGGAAAACATCTTAACAGATGGTGCTACTCTTGCTTATCCTGACTCTGTAGTTTCTTACTTCCAGGGTATGATGGGTCAGCCGGATGGCGGATTCCCTAAGGATCTTCAGAAGATCGTATTAAAAGATATCGAACCTCTTACAGAAAGACCTGGTAAATTATTACCTCCTGCTGACTTTGATGCTATCAGAAAGCACCTTGCAAGCATCTCTGTATTTGATGAACTTGATCGTTCTTCACAGGAAATTATGGAAATCAGTTATGCTCTGTATCCAAAGGTTTATGATGAATATCAGGAACATTATCAGGCATACAATGATGTTACTCGTCTTGAGTCTCATGTATACTTCTTCGGTCTTGCCAAAGGCGAAGAAACAACTCTTAACATCGGTGATGGTAAGATGCTGATTATCAAGTTCGTAGAAATGGGCGAGCCTGATGAAGAAGGTTACAGAACTCTTGAATTCGAAGTAAACGGATGCATGCGTCAGGTAAGAATCCTTGATGAAAAACTTGAGGTTAAATCAGACAGCCATCTTAAAGCTGACAAGAACAATCCGGCACACCTTGGATCTTCTATCCCAGGTACTGTTGGTAAGGTTCTCGTTAAAGAAGGCGATGAGATTACCGTTAACATGCCTCTTATGACTGTCGAAGCCATGAAGATGGAAACAACTGTTGTTGCTACTGTCAATGGTAAAGTCGACAAGATTTACGTCGAAGCAGGCGATAGCGTACATCAGGAAGATCTTCTTATTTCTTTCGTAATTGATGAAGACGCTGAATAAATAACAGCTTAACAAAAGCTCTCATTGGCAATGCCAATGAGAGCTTTCTTTATTATTATAATAAAAAATCAGATTGAACGATTAGAATCTTCTCGCTCAATCTGATTTTATAATAGGTTATTTTATATCTCTTAGTGATGGAACAGACGAATGCCTGTAAAGCTCATCGTCATTCCATATTTATTACATGTCTCAATAACATTGTCATCACGAATGGATCCACCCGGCTGTGCTACATATTTGACGCCGCTCTTATGTGCACGCTCAATATTATCTCCAAATGGGAAGAACGCGTCTGAACCAAGCGCTACATCCTGCATCTTATCAAGCCATGCTCTCTTTTCTTCAGCAGTAAATACTTCCGGTTTTACCTTAAAGCGTTTCTGCCACTCACCTTCGCGAAGGACATCCATATATTCCTCGCCCATATAGACATCGATTGTGTTATCTCTATCGGCTCTTCCAAGGCCATCTACAAACTGAAGCCCCATTACCTTAGGCGACTGACGAAGCCACCAGTTATCGGCCTTAGAACCTGCAAGACGCGTACAATGGATACGACTTTGCTGTCCTGCTCCGATTCCGATTGCCTGGCCACCCTTAGCATAGCAAACAGAATTAGACTGTGTATACTTCAGTGTAATAAGTGCAATCAGAAGGTCAATCTGTGCCTGATCAGGAATTTCCTTATTCTCCGTTACAATCTCCTTTTGCAGCATTGCTTTATCGATTGTCAGATTGTTACGTCCCTGTTCAAATGTAATTCCGAAGACTTCTTTATGTTCTTTTTCCACCGGTACATAATTAGGATCAACTTCGATTACATTGTAATTGCCCTTTTTCTTACCCTTTAAGATTTCAAGAGCTTCCGGCTCATAACCCGGTGCAATAACACCATCAGAAACCTCTCTTTTGATAATCTTGGCTGTTGGAACATCACAGACATCAGAAAGTGAAATGAAATCTCCAAATGAAGACATTCTGTCTGCACCTCTGGCTCTTGCATATGCATTTGCTAAAGGTGAAAACTCCATATCCATATCTGCCACCCAGTAAATCTGCTTTTCTGTATCAGTCATAGGAATTCCAACTGCAGCACCTGCCGGTGAAACATGCTTGAAAGAAGTTGCGGCAGGAAGACCTGTTGCCTCTTTTAATTCCTTTACAAGCTGCCAGCCATTAAACGCATCCAGGAAATTGATATATCCCGGTTTACCATTTAACACCTTAATCGGTAATTCTCCATCCTCCACATAGATTCTAGACGGTTTCTGGTTTGGATTGCATCCATACTTAAGCTCTAGTTCCTTCATGATTTCCTCCTATATTAATTGTGTTTATTTACAATACGAGTCTCATATGTACCAGACTCGATATCAATAAAACGTACAAATAAGGATACTTTGTTGTCCGCGTTCAGCGAATTCCAGATCATATCCGTGTACGTATCGATATCATCAACGGTTTCAACAAGTTCCGGCTCTCCTTCAAAACTTGGAAGCGGATTCCCATCCGATACATAAGTATGGATGAAACGACCGACACCTGCCTTTGGATTATCATATGAATAAGTATAACGATTACAGCAGGCATCATCACCACCGTCGCTCTTTAAGATTGACATGGTAATCGCATACTTTCCACCTTCTATCTCCATAAGACCCGAAATACGAGGAGTAAAGTTAGGACCATCCGGCTCAAATTCACGGGTGCGAAGAGACTGCTCAAAAGTCTTACCTTCTTTCATAAGGTCATAAATGGTATCTGTCTGATCTCCATTTGTTACAATGGTCTGATTTCCCAACACGCGAACCGGTGCATAGATAATAAGTGACGGATCTTCTAATTTAGAAGGATCATATGCCTGAGTGCGAATTCCCTCGCCATCCTCGACAAATACACGGTTACGACTATTCTCGCTTCTGCCCATAATAAAATAAGCAGCTACCGCCTTTGTTCCGTCCGGAGTCTTGCCAAGAACAATTCCTCTTCCCGGATAAGCATTTTCTTTTAAACGTGTTTCAATTGAAATCTGCTGCATTGCAGTCTCCTCCTTTGTGTATCCTAATCTAATTAGTTCTTAAAGCTATGAACCGGTGCAGGAATACGACCCTGACGATTCACGAAAGCATCGCATGAATACTGATTTACCGGCATAATTGGTGCATAACCAAGTAAACCACCAAATTCTACGATTTCGCCCACGCCCTTACCAATTACCGGAATCAGACGCACAGCTGTTGTCTTCTGGTTAATCATACCGATTGCCATCTCATCTGCAATAATACCGGCAATCGTAGTTGGCTTGGTATCTCCCGGAATTGCAATCATGTCAAGTCCAACAGAGCATACACAGGTCATAGCCTCTAACTTCTCAATAGTTAAAGCATTCGCCTGTACAGCGTCAATCATCCCCTGATCTTCGCTGACCGGAATAAAGGCACCACTTAATCCACCAACATAAGAAGATGCCATAATACCGCCTTTTTTCACCTGGTCATTTAACATTGCAAGTGCTGCAGTTGTTCCCGGCGCACCTGCGTATTCCAGACCAATTTCTTCTAAGATGCCTGCCACACTGTCTCCAATTGCCGGAGTCGGTGCAAGTGACAGGTCAATAATCCCAAATGGTACACCAAGCTTTTGCGAAGCTTCCTTCGCCACAAGCTGTCCCACTCTTGTAATCTTAAATGCTGTCTTTTTAATGGTTTCACACAGAACTTCAAAGCTCTCACCGCGAACCTTCTCAAGAGCCGTCTTTACAACGCCCGGTCCGCTGACACCAACATTGATGATGGCATCTGCTTCTGTAACACCATGGAACGCTCCGGCCATAAATGGATTGTCATCCGGTGCATTACAAAATACAACAAGCTTGGCACATCCCAGCGAATCATTTTCCTTTGTATATTCGGCAGTTTCATGTACAATCTCACCCATCAGGCGAACTGCATCCATATTGATACCGGTCTTGGTAGAACCAAGATTGATTGAACTACAAATTAAATCAGTTTCTTTCATTGCCTTTGGGATAGAACGGATGAGAAGTTCATCTGCCTTTGTCATTCCTTTTGAAACAAGTGCGGAATATCCACCGATAAAGTTAACGCCAACCTTCTTGGCTGCTGCGTCAATTGACTTTGCGATTTCCACAAAATCATCCGGTGTTTTACATGCTGCTCCACCGATTAATGCGATTGGAGTCAGTGAAATTCTCTTATTGACGATTGGAATCTGGTATTTACCTTCGATTTCTTTTCCAACCTTAACAAGATCTTTTGCTACAGTTGTAATCTTGTTGTAGACATTTTCTTTTACTTTATCAAGATCTGAATCGATACAGTCCAGCAAACTGATACCCAGTGTAATCGTACGGACATCCAGGTTCTCCTGCTCGATCATCTCATTTGTTTCTGTTACTTCGTATAAATTAACCATCTTAATTCTCCAAATTAGATTCTATGCATTTTATTAAAGATTTCTTCACGCTGACACTTTACTTTCACACCGATTTCATCACCGATCTGCTCGAGTTCGCTTGCGCATGTTGAAAATTCTTTTTCAGTACCTGACATATCTACAATCATCATCATGTTAAAATAACCCTGCACGATTGTCTGTGAAATATCCAGAATATTGATGCGGTTATTGGCAAGGTAGTTACATACCTTCGCAATGATGCCGACTGTGTCTTTTCCAACAACTGTAATAATTGTCTTTCCGCTAATTGTTTCCATCTTGAATCTCCTTCATTTCCATTACTCTTTCGAGTTTCTTTTCATGCTACTATATCATGCCAAAAAATTCTGACAATTTCAAGGTAATAAATCAACGAAACTTTTTTCGTTTCGAAAGTAAATTATCCATATTACACAAAAAGCTGCGTTGACAATTCCCCGCGCGGCGCAACATGAATCGGGAAATCATCTGCTTTGTACTTGTTATCCCCTGCCGTAATCTCAAGACGCACCGTCTCAAAGGCCAGATCCGGATAATTGTTTTCGTGACTTAAGTGTCCAAGCATCACGGCTTTTGTATTATCGTGAAGCAGTTCTCCTAAAAGCTGCCCGGAACTTTCATTGGACAGATGTCCTCTCTCCCCTAAGATACGCTGTTTTAGGTGATAAGGATAGCGTCCGACCTGCAGCATCCTGATATCATGATTTGCTTCCATAAAAAGCAGGTCCATCTGCTGCAAATGCGAAATCAGATACTGATCGTACACTCCAAGATCTGTTACAATCGCCCCGGACTTTTTGCCTTCCCGAAATACATAACACACCGGATCTGCAGCGTCATGAGAAATGTGATGCGGCTGCACGGTCAGGTCCCCGATTGTAAAATCTCTATCCGGACATATCGGATGAAACAAAGAAATATCTACCTTTCCAATCTTCCCGCTTGCAATCATGGCATCAATTGTCGCCTGCGTCGCGTAAATCGGATACCCATACCGTCGTGCCATAACGCCAAGACCCGCGATATGATCGATGTGCTCATGTGTCACCAAAAGTCCTTGTATCTCATCGGCTTTTAGCCCAATCTCATGCAATCCATGTTCAATTTTCTTACCGCTTATTCCTGCATCTACAAGCAGATGCGTATGGTCAGTTCCCATATAGATACAGTTCCCGCTGCTTCCACTTGCTATACTACAAAGCTGCATGTCTGATCTCCATCTTCTTTCTTATTCTTTCCAATAGATTTCGATATTGTCTCCGGCATTCAAAGTCTGGGTATACAATGCGTCGGCTCCATTCACCTTTGTAGCAATTGCACGTCCGTTTGCATCCGCCAGATTAAAATCGATATAGTCAAATACATCAACGAAGACATATCGTTCTTTTCCTTCTAACTGAATCTGCTGTCCATTTACTGTAACTAGTAATACCATCGTAATCGGTCCTTTTTCTTCTTCTTTTTCTTTCTTTTCTTCGAGGTTTGGTCTAAATTCATTTTCGTAGGTATCTTCCGCCTCTTTTTCTTCCTCGCCTTCTTCTGTCTGCTCTAAAGGTTCCTCCTCAGAACCCTCCTCTACATCTTCATTTAAAAGATCTTCTTCCGGCGTTCTAAAGTTCAGCGTCGTCCATTCCACGCTAAAGTTTTCATAGACAAGCGCATTTAAATCCTCAACACGGTTATTGACAATAATCTCTGCATCCGGATCTAATTCCACATCCATAAACTCTGCAATCTGTTGAACAGTGTAGTAGCTTCGCATAACGACAATATCATCTTCCTTAATCTGATAAAATGGCGGTTCTAACACTCCATTGACTTCTGCAAATCTAGGACAGGTCACAGCCTTACCATTTACCTCAAAGGTAATCTTGGAATTCTCATATTCCGGAAGCTGCTCTAACGTATACTCCGCAGCCGCACCGGTTGTAGAAGGCTCAATTACAATATCTGAATTCGCTTCCAGCGGCGTATTAATATTCACAATCTTGTCGTTCACTTTGACGATTGCCGACTCACCCGGAGTACCTCGAACGATTCTGCTCTTGCCATTCACCGTAAAGGAAATCTCTTTTCCGCGTCTCGGGAAGAGGTATTCATTCGGGAATCCTGCCTGCATGGCTGCATCCACAATTGTCAGCTTATCATTGTCATAAAGCTTTATTCTTTCTCCGTTAAACCGAACGAAGATAAAGTTATTCTTCTGGTCATAATAATTTAAGCAGATACCGATTGGCGTAACAAGAAGAGGATCCTTTACAATATCTTCTTGTGCAAATCGGACTGACTGCAGCACCTCTTCTCCTCGAAGCGCCACACGCTCCTGAGCAATATCTAACAGTTTCGCAAGATTCTCGGTAAATCCATGAATCTTACCACCACCTCCGACAACAAATGTAGCGGCAACCGATTTTCCACCATTTAATTCTTTAATCTTAGATGCTATTTCGCCTGTAATCTTCTCAACAGTCGGAGCTACCAGTTCCCACACCTCGCTCGACGGAATCGTGTGTGAGATGTTCATGATATCGGTGTATTCGATTTCATCTTCCACTTCACAGGTAAGTTTAATATGCTCTGCCGTCTTAAAGTCCACAAGATAATTCTGCACGATTACTTCCGTAATCTCATCACCTGCGTGTGGAATCATTCCATACGCAATAATGCTTCCGTCTCTTGTTACTGAGATATCGGATGTACCGGCTCCCACATCGACAAGTGCGATATTCAGCATTCTAAAGTTCTCCGGAATTGCCACATTGATTGCGGCGATTGGCTCGAGCGTCATATTCGCCACCTTTAAGTCTGCAATCCCAACAGAGGTATACAGACCATCTACAACGTCTTCCGGAAGGAAAGTTACAATGATGTCTGCTGAAATCGTCTCAGCCTTATGGCTTTCCAGATTCGACATCATGTCTCCTTCGAGATAGTATTTTACAACGGAATATCCCACACAGTAAAAGTGATACTTTGTATCATTTTTTTCTTTTAAGATATTCTGCGCTTTTTCAATTCCAAGAAGTTCAAGTGTATGAATGTCTTCTCCGGTTACAATCTTCTCTTCCGGAAATTCATATTCAATATTCGTCGTGACCGTCTTAAGCACACGCCCCGCAGCTGCGATACATACTTCATGAAGCGGCTCGCCAATCTGCTGCTCTAAGGATTCTTTCACTACCTGAACCGTCCTTCCGACACGTCCAATGTCATGAATCTGTCCATCAAGCATTGCTCTTGTCTCATGCTGCACGGAATACTGTG
This sequence comes from Eubacterium sp., assembly GCA_024690665.1. Lineage (GTDB taxonomy): Bacteria > Bacillota > Clostridia > Lachnospirales > Lachnospiraceae > Eubacterium_C. The sequence goes on along the minus strand of JAILOU010000002.1, from coordinate 20,291 downwards.
CGGCAACAAAGAACTCATCATCTTCTTTATATCCAACGGTACCGACGACATTTCTGGTACCGATATCCAGCCCAAATACAAATTTGCTTTCTACTTTTTCCTCGGCCATATCCTGCTCCTTTTCTATCGTTGTCTCTTCATCCTCATCGAACTCAACATCTTCCCCCATCAGGTATTTTGAGACCTGAAGCTTCATCTGCTCAAAATGTGCATCATTATCTATGATGCGATCACAGGCTTTGCGATATTCCTCATCCGTAATCTGTGTTGCGAAGATCTCGGATATCTTCTCATCCGAATAACCTCTTTGCTCTTTTAGGCGCTGTCTTCTAACTTCTTCTCCGGCATAGACATACCACACTTCCTGTGCAAATGTGTGAAACTGTGTCTCGCTTGGAAGTGCCGACTCAACAATCAGATATTTGACAACATCCTTTTCCCGCTCTGCTTCAATCGCGTCGTGGATATATTGCTTCACCGCCGGATGCACAATGTCATTGATCAAAAGACGTTTTTCCTCATCAGAGAAGATTGTCTGCGCCATCCATTTGCGATCAATTGTTCCATCCTCAAAAAACAGATTCGGATCTTCAAATGTTTCTTTGATTTTGTTATAGCAGTCTGTTCCCGGCTCCATCAGCTGATGCGCAATCTCATCTGCCAACAAAACCTTCGCTGCATAATTTTCTTCTATAAAACTCAGAACCGCTGACTTACCGGCTCCAATGCCACCTGTGATACCTATAACTTTCATGAATCGTCAAACTCCCTACTTTGCCTCGTACCAGTTACTACCGCTGTGCATATCGATCTCCAGCTTCACCGCCAGATCTGCAGCATGCTCCATCTCTTCGGCAAGAATCTGCTTTACAGTTTCTAATTCTTCTTCTTTCGTTTCAATTAGCAGTTCATCATGAACCTGTAACAATAATCTTGACTGAAGCTGTTCTCTTTTCAGCCTCTGATCAACACGAATCATAGCAATCTTAATAATATCCGCAGCCGTTCCCTGAATCGGCGAATTCATTGCAATTCGCTCACCAAACTGACGCTGCATAAAGTTGCCGGAAGAAAGTTCCGGAACCGGACGTTTTCTACCGAACATCGTTGTTGCAATTCCCGTCGTTTTTGCTTCTTCTACCAACCCATCCAAAAACGTCTTAATCTTCGGATATGTCTCAAAATACTGCTTGATATATTCCTGCGCCTCAGCCCTTGTAATGGATAAGTCCTGGCTGAGTCCAAACGAACTGATTCCGTATACAATACCAAAGTTTACCGCTTTTGCATTTCGGCGAATCTGCGGAGTCACTTCCTCAATCGGAATATGGAACACCTTAGACGCGGTTGCCGTATGAATATCCTGTGCGCTCTTATAAGCTTCAATCAGATTCTCATCACCCGACATATGCGCAAGTACGCGAAGCTCAATCTGTGAATAATCCGCATCCAGGAACACATAGCCATCTTCCGGCACAAACACCTTTCGAATCATTCTTCCAAGTTCGATTCGAATCGGAATATTCTGCAGATTCGGCTCAGTGGAAGACAGTCTTCCGGTTGCAGTAACCGTCTGCTGGAATGTCGTATGAATACGACCGTCTTTTGCAATACAAGTTGCAAGTCCATCGGCATAGGTTGACTTTAATTTTGTAAGCTGTCTGTAATCTAATATCTTTGATACAATCGGATAATCCGGTGCCAGTTTATCGAGCACATCAGCCGCTGTAGAATATCCGGTCTTCGTTTTCTTGGCATGCGGCAGTTCTAATTTTTCAAATAAAATCACCCCAAGCTGCTTTGGCGAGTTAATATTGAACTCTTCTCCGGCCTGATCATAGATTTCCTTTTCCAAAACCGAAATCTTTTCTGATAGATGATTCGAATATTCTTTCAGTTCTTCCGCCCTGGCAATAATGCCATAACGCTCCATTGACGCAAGGGTAAAAACAAGCGGCATCTCCATCTCACGAAACAGAGTATCCATCTTCTCTTCTTTTAATTTCCGTTCATATACTGAAACGCAGCCATATGTTGTATAAAGAAGGTTACCAAGATATGTCAGGTAATTGTCCTGCTGCTGTTTTAACGCCTTTTCCTCGGTTGTCTTTCCCAGTATCTCTGTCTTTGTCGGCAGCATACCAAGTCCACACTGCATCGCAACGTCCTCATAAGGATATGCTTTTTTCAGTGGATTACATAAGTACTCTGCAATCTCCGGATCGAAGTACCTGGCATCATATTCAAGGTTTAAAAGTTTAGCCGCCTCTTTCATTCCAAAAGCACTAACCTGCTTTGCCGATGCGACAACATCTTTGAGTTGTTCTAACAACTGTGCCGCATCTAATCTCGAATCATCATCGAACAATGACATCTGCCCGGTTTCTTCTGCCTGAATAAAAAACAAGTCCTCTTTGGAAAATGCAATTGCAGCGCCAAGCATCTTATGATTCTCCACCACAATATGAAAAGCCAAAAGCCCGCCTTTCGTTTCTTTCTTCGCTTTAGCAAAGATGTTACCGGCCTCTTCCTTGTTTTGAATCAGCTTACAAACATGCTGCTGAACAGACTTTGCTGAGTCATCAAAACGGTTGAGCAGGTTCTTAAATTCCAATCGCTGGAACATCTCATAGGCCTCGGGCGTATAAAGTTCCCCAAGCAGCGCCTCTTGCAAATCATAATCAATCTCTGCCTGTGTTCTGATAGTTGCAAGATCTTTACTCATCACCGCCTGCTCCCAGAATTCTTTAAGATTCTTGCTGGCTCTTGGCGGTTTTAGTTCCTCTACATGTTCATGCGCATTCTCAATGCTTCCATACTGCACAATCAGATTCGTAGCCGTCTTTTCTCCGATTCCCGGAACCCCCGGAATATTATCGGCAGTATCCCCCTGAAGCGCCTTTACATCAATAAATTCTTTTGGCGTTACCTGATAGCGCTCCTTAACATCCTTGGCGTAGTAATTCTCAATCTCTGTTCCTGTCATCTTCGTCTTCGGAATTCGAATCTGAATATGCTCACTGGCAAGCTGCAACAGATCACGGTCTCCGGAGATTAACGAAACTTCAAGTCCTTCTTTCTCAGCCATCGTCGCAATCGTTCCAAGAACATCATCTGCTTCATAACCTTCCTTCTCCATAATCTTAACGCCCATCGCGGTTAAAACCTGCTTAATCAGCGGTACCTGCTGACGCAGTTCATCGGCCATCGGTTTTCTGGTTCCCTTATATGCGTCATACATCTTATGACGAAATGTAGGCGCATGTACATCAAAAGCAACCGTCAAATATTCCGGCTGCTCTTCTTCTAACACTTTAAATAAAATATTCAAAAATCCATAGACTGCGTTTGTATGCAGACCTTCGGCATTCGTAAGATCCGGAAGTCCAAAAAACGCTCTATTTAAAATACTATGTCCATCAATTAAAACTATTTTTTTGCTCATGCTAATTATCTCCATTTATATGCCATTGCATACATAATTATTTTACAATACTTTGTAATACATGAAAAGTTTTTTCCCAATAGAAAAACGACTTATTTCCAAATCAAAATAAGTCGTTTTTTGTTAAATTTCACGCGTGTATTCTTTCAGCCAGTCTTGTTCCTCCTCGCTTAGATACGGAGAGATTACCTCATATACCATCTTGTGATAAGCGTTTAGCCACCCTTTTTCTTTTTTCGTCAAAAGCGACGCGTCCACACCGTCCAAATCAAACGGACAATAGGTAATTACCTCAAATTCCATAAACTGACCATTGTCGTTTTTCATGCCCTCACGGCAAACCAGTTCGTTTTCCAGGCGAATCCCATATTCCCCTTCCAGGTACACGCCCGGTTCATCGGTCGTAATCATTCCGGCTTCAAGCACGGCATCAAGCGAATTGCCATCTGCCACTCTCCAGCGAAAACTGTTTGGCCCTTCATGTACATTTAAGATATGTCCAACGCCATGTCCGGTTCCGCACTTGTAATCCATGCCGATTTCCCAAAATGGTTCTCTGGCAAGAATATCCAGATTCGACCCTCTTGTTCCTTTTAAAAACCTGGCGTTGGCAAGTGCCAGGTTGCTTTTTAACGTAAGGGTGTAGTGCTGTTTTTGCTGCTTAGTCAGGCTGCCAAAGCAAAATGTTCTTGTAATATCTGTTGTGCCTTCCAGATAATGTCCGCCCGAATCCACCAGAAACAGCCCCTCACCCAGTGACACGTCCGTCTCCTTTGTTGCCGCGTAATGCATCATCGCACCATGCTCTCCATAAGCAGCAATCGTATCAAAACTAAGATCCAAAAATCCGTCCTGTTGTCTTCTAAACTTCTCAAGCACCTCTGATACCGAAAGCTCTGTCATCTCTTCCCTGCCAAATGACGTCTTAAGGTAATACATAAATTTCGTCATCGCAACACCATCTTTAATATGCGCCTGAATCGTATTACGAAGTTCTGTCTCATTTTTTTTGCACTTCATCTTCTCGGTCGGGTTACTGCAATCAATAATCAGGTTCCCCTCAAGCAGTTCTCCCATCCGATAATTGATAATCGACTTTTGCGCCAAAACCCTGCGGTCCATAAACTGCGCCAAATCATCATATACGCAATTATATGGCTTAACCTGAACGCCAACTTTTTGCAAATAGCTTCGCACGTCTTCATCTAAAATCTCAGGATTCACATACAAGGTGCAATTATCATGTTCCAAAACCACATATGACAAAAACACCGGAACATGAGCAATATCATCACCTCTAAGATTAAAAAGCCAGGCGATATCATATAACGAAGTAAGGACATGCACATCCGCATGTCTTTTCTGCATCTCCTCCCGTACCCGGGCAATCTTATCTAGCGCTGATTCTCCCGCATACTGTTCCTTTAAGATCCACACCTTCTTCGCAGGAAGCGCCGGTCTGTCCTTCCAGATCTGATCTACCAGATCTTCCGATGTATAGATACTGCCACCTTTTTTTTCTGCAATTTTTTTATACTTCTCACCTAAAGAAGCACTGACAATTCGTCCGTCAAATCCCAGAACTGCATCCTGAAGCAGGTGTTCCTTTAAAAACTCCTGAATCGTCGGCACTCCGTCAACACCGATTTTCATCAGCGTAATACCGCTTCTTTCAAGCTGTCTTTTCGCCTGTACAAAATAACGACCGTCTGTCCACAGATAGGCATCTTGCATCCCCACAATTAAGGTTCCTGCCGATCCGGTAAACCCACTCATGTAGCTACGCTCTTTAAAGTGTTCCCCGACATATTCCGACTGATGATAATCAGAAGTCGGAATCAGATAATACGAAATATTCCGTCCTTTCATCAGCGTTCTTAACTGTTCTAGTCGCTTTGTAATCATGTCTTTTATTTCCTCTCTTAATCTGCAAGATAATCGCGATAGTCCATCTCATCTGCAAACAGCATGTATCGTCCTTCTACCCATCCCATATATCCTGCTTCTACTGCATATCCTTTCATCTTCATCGCTCCTTTACTTCATTAAGATTACGTTCGTTTTCTGTTCTGAAGTAAGAGTACACGATGTTAAGTCCAATACTTAGGACTCAATATCTCCAAGCACTTCTCCTGCAAAGTATAAAGATCCAACCAGAATCCATTTTTCATCAAAGTCCTGAAGACCAATTGCTTCTTCAAGCGTCGCAACCGAAACCGCATCAATTCCGGCTTTTCGAATTTCCTGCGCCAGTTCTTCTGCTTTTTTTGCCCTGGCATCCATCACGGTAATGGTTACAAATCGCTGTGCAATCGGTGCCAGGATGCGAACCATTGCCATATAATCCTTATCTTCCATAACGCCAATAACAAAGGTAAAAGTCTCCCGCGGCATCCATCTTGTCAGTGTTTCATACAGCGCCCGGACGCCATCCGGATTATGCGCACCATCCAGCATCAAAAACGGATATCTGGAAATCAGCTGCATCCGGCCCGGCCAGACTACTTTTCTAAGCCCTTCTCGAAGATTCTTCTCCGTTATGGTAAGTCCCTGATCATTCAGACAGCGAACAGTCTCAATTACCGTAAATGCATTTTCCACCTGATAATATCCAAACAAGGATAATTCATAACGCTTTCCGCAATAGATAAATTCCTGCATGGAAGAATTATTAATCCCGAGATTAATTAGTTCATCCTGCTGAATCAGGTAACATTTACTGTTCTTTTTTCTTGCGGTTTGTACCAATACCTTAAAGGCTTCTTTTTGCTGCATCCCGATTACTACCGGGCAATCCTGCTTGATAATTCCGGCCTTTTCTGCCGCAATCTTCTCTATGTTATCACCTAATATCCTGGTATGATCAAGCCCCACTCTGGTAATTACGCTGCACGTAGGTTTTGTCACAACATTGGTAGAATCCAGTCTCCCGCCAAGTCCGGTTTCAAGCACAATCACATCGCACTGCTGCTCTGTATAATACTGCATCGCAATCAAAAAAGAGTAATCAAAAAAAGTTAATGACACGCCATAATCTTTCGTAAGCAGACGCTCTCCCAAACGAAGGGTATCTGCCTGTGAAATTGGTTGTCCATTAACCTCAATTCTTTCCGTAAAATCAATCAGATGCGGAGAGGTAAATCTGCCGGTTTTATATCCTGCTTCCTGCAGAATCTGTGCCAGCATGGATGCAACGGAACCTTTTCCGTTCGTCCCCGCAATGTGAATAATCTTCACATCTTCCAATGGAAGATTCAACTGCTCGAGCACGATACCGCTGACTTCAACGCCCGGCATCTTGTCAAATCTTCTTGCATTTTCAATTGTACTAATCAGCTCTTCATAAGTCATATTATTATACGCCCATTCATTATTTTATGCGAACACTAACGCCCATCACCACTCGATAAACCTGTGTGGCTGCCTTAGCCCATATGCATCCAATGCGTCCGCACAGTTCCCTGTATTCGCGTTCAAACTCATCCATGGGAATGATTCCGCTCCCCATCTCCTGTAGCGTAATCACACCATCTGCATGTCGCTTGACAAACGCCTCTGCTTCCTGATACACATCTTTTCCCTCTTTCATCCAGGACAAAATCATATCCTGTGCATCAAAAACGACCTGCTCTTGATTCTCACAGATTTCGTATGCATATTCTTTCTTGCCTTGAAAGGCTCCGCCAACAATTAAAATCATATTCGCTCTCCTAGTATATCACGAGCTGTGCAATTACAACAGCCACTGCCATAAATAGTTCACAAAGCTGAAGGAAAAACCCCTGCGTATCACCGGTGATTCCACCGAATATTTTTTGTGTAAGCACTCTGTAAATACATAAAAAACCAAGTGCCGCAACAGCCGCCGTCATGCCCAGCGCCAAATCCATCCAAACCATACCGGCACACAACGCCAGAATTTCCAGCACCAGCACAACGCGCACTTTCTTTTTTGCAAGTCCATCGGAAAAGGTATAAACAAGCCCGCTTCCTCTTGCGCAAGGATAGGTTGCCACGCCAAAACCAGACAGCGCACGGCTTAAAATAAATCCCATCCCCAGCACATAGACTGCCTGTTCTTTAACTTCCGTAAGCACGCCAAAATAAGCGAGAAAATAAACGCAGCACACAATAATTGCAAATGCTCCTGCGTGCGTATCCTTTAATATCTCAAGACGTCTTTCTTTCGTCTGAAAACTACTGAGCGCATCTGCCGTATCAAGAAGTCCATCCAAATGAATTCCTCCCGTCACCAGCACCGGAATCAAAGCCAGTCCAACCGCCCTAAGAACATCTCCGGTTCCTAGTGCCTCAGCTACCAGATACCAGACCCATTCCAAAAGTCCGATTACGATTCCGATCATCGGAAAGAAACACATCGTGTATCTCATATTCTCTTTTGTCCACTCCATGCGTGGCACCGGTAATTTCGAATACATTGCCAGCGCAATGATCATACTTTTTATTACATTCATTTTATCTTAATTCCAATCCCTACAACCACTTCATAAATATGCTGCGCATCCTTGGCTAACATCCGGTTTACGCACCCTAAAACCTTCATATATTCTCTGGTTGTCTCATCATAGTGATTCCCATCCGTAAAGACATCATTCGTCACGACAACCAGATGGTTCGTGCGCTCTTGCAGTTTACAGATTCCTTCATAGATATACTGTGCCGTATCTTCCTTTCGAGTTTTTCTAAAAACTTCATTTGCCACCAGATTAGACAGGCACTCAAGCAGCACGACCTTACTTTGCTCTATCGGCGCGTTTTGCATATCCACATATTGTTCAATCGTGATAAATCCTTTTCCGGCGCGAAGGGCACGGTGTCTTTCAATTCGCTTTTTCCCCTCCTCGCCATATGGCTGCATCGTTGCAATATAGTATTTTTCGCCATTTTCTTTCATACAGAGTTCTTCGGCAAATTCCGATTTTCCGCTGCCGCTTCCCCCATAAACCATCGTAATCATGCTTCTTCTCCAAATGCCAGCGTCATAATGTAGATTGGATTTTGTCCCATCATCAGATGATAATGGCCAAGTTCCTTTGCCTTTGCAACCGTAATCTGTACAATCTCGATTTTTGCGTCTTCATACTCCTCGGCAAGTTCCATCATCTCTTTTGCCGTCTCCATCGCAATTCCGGAAAGTACAATTCTAATCTTCGGATTCTTCTCAAGCAAAGCAGCAATAATCTCCTTCATATTGCCGCTGCTTCCTCCGATAAAAGCATGCGTCGGCATCTCAAGATCCAAAAGCGCCTGCGGTGCCTGTCCCATCACAACCTGAAGATTTTGAAGATGAAACTTATCTTTATTCTGTTCAATGAGATCGCAGCCCTCTGCTTTTTGTTCAATAGCATAGACTCTGCCCTGCTCTATAAGCCTTGCAGCTTCTATGCTGATACTTCCGGTTCCCGCTCCGATATCGTATACGATACTGTCACTTCGAAGCATGAGTTTAGACAGGCAGACCGTTCTTACTTCTTCTTTTGTCATCGGCACTTCGCCGCGAATAAACTCTTCATCTTTCATTCCGCTTGTTACAACAGGCGCACCGGCATCCGGATTTTCCACAATTGCAGCGCAGATTCCCTCTTTTGAAAAATCAAAAAAGTCTCTGACGCATCTGCTTTCAATCACTTCATCCGGATAGCTTAGATTCACCCCAACATGCATAGTAAGTTTTCCAAGTCCCGCCGACATCAGCGTCGCTGCAAACTTTTGAACGGAAGATGCGTCGGAAAGCAATACATAAACCGCTTCGTGTTTTTGAATGGCCGAAATCACATTCATACTTCTTCCATGTAAGGAGCACAGCTTCATATGCTCCCAGGAAATCTTAAGTTTCGATGCAAGATACTGAATTGCGGAGATTCCACACAGATTCTCTACTTGAATATTGGAAAATGATTTTAAGATATCATGTAGCTTCTTCGCTCCGCTATAAAATCCGGTATCACCTGAAAATGCAATGACAAAGCGCTGTTTTTCCGGGTGGTCTTTGATATATTTTACAATTTTATCTGAAGCATATTCGCACAACGTTTCTTTTCCAAAGGAAGATAAAGAATCCAGCATACGTCTTGCTCCAATGATTACATCCGCACTCTCACAGGCTTTTACGCCGGCCTGCGTCATAAACTCTAAACTTCCCGGACCGATTCCAAGCATTGTTACCACCTGCTTTTTCACCGGTTCTTTGCCTGTCAGTTTTTTATAAAGCGTATCTAAATCATCACCTGTTTCGTCTTCATGCCCGATCACAAGACTGATGGCGCCGCAATCCTGCGCCGCCTGAATCTTCTCCTCAAAACCACCGACCTGTCCGGAATTTTTTGTAACCAGATATGTCGCATTGGTCTGTCTTAACATTGCTTCATTTAACTCTTTCGAAAATGGTCCCTGCATCAAGATCATATGACTTTTTTCCATGCCCATCTGTGCCATCTCACGCACAATATCTTCCTGCGGGAGCACACGCGCATACAGTCTTTTGATGTCGTCAATCTTCTCACAATAGATAGGAAGCGCCTTTGCTCCGACGCTCAAAAACACATTACCCGGATGCTGATTTAGATATGCACACACTTCGGCATCATCCGAAAATACCGGTGTATCCTTTGGCGCTGCAGATATCGTTCTAAGCAAACGATGATATGTCATCCCTGCCATCTTCGATGCTTCTTTGATATTTTGTGTCACTTCCGTTGCATAAGGATGTGTCGCGTCAATAACGCCCTCATAGGCTCCATCCTCCATAAGCGAAACCATCTCCCCAACATCCATTCTGCCTTCACGAACCAAGATGCCCGGAAGTGTCGGCATGATTTCTTTTCCATATTCTGTCGCCACACACACATCTGCTTTTATGCCGTCTTTAGAAAGAAGCTCCGCAAGAGTGCGTCCTTCTGTTGTGCCTGAAAATATCAAAAACTTCATCTAGCGTCTCCTTGTTACTGTTTCGTATTATAACCTCTCGGTGTTACCATTTTACCACGAATAATCTTTGTTTGCTCATTTCCAATAAACACCGTCGTAAACATATCTACTTTCGTATCACGAAGCTCTTTTAATGTCATAAGTTCCATATTCTGGCCTTCTCTACCGATATTTTGTACAATTCCGCATACCGTTTCCGGCGATTTTGACTGCAATAAGATATCACAGGCTTTTTCAAGATAATCCCCTCTCTTTTTGCTGGAAGGATTATACAAACAGATGCAAAAATCGCCTTCACCTGCTTTTTGCAACCTGTTTTTAATCTTATCCATCGGCGTTAAAAGGTCGCTTAACGAAATCACTGCAAAGTCATGCATCAGTGGCGCACCGAGTACAGCGCCCCCACCTATGGCTGCCGTAACTCCATTAACCACTTCGATCTCTACATCTTCATACTCCGGACTTAATTCGTAAATCAGTCCGCTCATACCATAGACACCAGCATCCCCGCTGCAAATCATCGCAACATCTTTGCCCTTTGAAGCTTCGTCAAATGCCATCTTACATCTGGCTGTTTCCTGCCTCATTGGCGTCGTCATAAATTCTTTTCCCGGGAAATGTTCCTTCACAAGATCGACGTAAACCGTGTATCCGATGATGACATCGCACTGCTCAAGTACTCTCGCCGCCTTAATGGTCATAAGTTCGTATTCACCCGGGCCAATGCCCACAACATATAATTTACTCAAAGTTCCTCACCTCATTAATCAAGTGGCACGTATGTATCCACACCAATTTCATCAAAACTGCTCATTTTATAATAGATTTCTGTTGCCAGATCCAATATTGGAAATGCACATACCGCGCCGCTTCCTTCTCCCAGACACATATCCATGGTCAGCATTGCTTCTTTTCCAAGCGCCTCTAAAAGCATCTTCATGGCCGGTTCCTTCGAAACGTGTGATGCAATCATGTAACCTTTGGTGTCAGGATGAATTCGCTGTGCACACAGCGCTGCAACAGCGGATATAAATCCGTCAATCATCACCGGAATCCGATAGATGGCGCCTCCCAAAAACACGCCTGTAAGACCTGCAATATCAAGGCCTCCGACCTTGCTTAACACGTCAATTGCATCTTCTTTATCCGGAGAGTTTACTTGAATTCCCTGCTCAATCGCTGCAATCTTGCGCTTTAATCCATCTGAAGAAAGCCCGGCTCCCCGTCCTGTCACCTGCTCCGGTTTCACATCTAAAAGAACCGCGGTCACAGCACTGCTTGTTGTCGTATTGCCGATCCCCATTTCTCCGGTCGCAATCAGACGATAGCCTTCCTTTGCAAGACGCTCTACCATCTCAATCCCCTGCGTAATAGCGTAAATCGCCTGCTGCCTCATCATGGCAGGTCCTTTTGTAAAGTTTTTCGTTCCATGCATCTGCTTTCGCTTCTCGACACGCGGCGTATCGAATGCCATTCCAATATCGATAGGATACAACCCTACACCGCACTTTTTACACATAATCGCCACGCAGGATTTTTCATCCAAAAAATTCTCCGCAACAATTCCGGTCACTTCCTGGCCGGTCTGGGTTACCCCTTCTTCGACCACACCGTTATCCGCGCACATAATAATCAAACCCTTTTTGGTTATATCAATGCGATCAGTTTGCTGCACAGCTCCGATCTGTGCCAAAATCGTCTCCATCTTTCCCAATGAGCGAAGGGGTTTTCCCATCGCATCAAAATTCGTCATCACCCGGTCATAGATTTCTCGATTGACCGGTTGAATAGACGAAATACTTTCTAATTCTTTCATGACTCTTCTCCTGAATGAGACGCCTTTCTGTATTCCGTTGTAAATGTCGGATCATACAGTTTTGAACGTTCATAATTCCCCTGCGCCACGGCATCTCCAATAACCATCAGCGCAGTTTTTGTAATGTTATACTGTTTTGCTGTCTGTGCCAGAGTCCCAACTGTACAGATATGGGTCTCTTCTTCCGGCCAGGTTGCCTTGTAGACGATTGCCGCCGGTGTGTCCTTCGTATAGCCGCCCTTAACAAGTTCCTCGCTAAGTTCTTCTAACAGTCCGGTACTTAAAAACACCACCATGGTTGCCTTATGCTGCGCAAAAGAAGCAATGCTTTCTCTGTCCGGCACCGGCGTTCTTCCTGCCATTCTGGTAATGATAACGCTCTGGCTGACATTTGGCAGTGTATATTCCATCTTAAGTGCCGATGCCGCACCGGAAAATGCACTGACTCCCGGGCAGTATGCATATGCAATGCCAAGCTCATTTAACAGATCCATCTGTTCTCTGATTGCACCATAGATACACGGGTCTCCTGTATGAAGTCTTACCGTATTTTGCCCCTTCGCCTCAGCTTCTTTGATAATCTCAATCACTTCTTCAAGCGTCAGCTTTGCGCTGTCATATACAGCGCAGCTTTCTTTTTTATTATTCAGTAGCGCAGGATTCACAAGACTTCCCGCGTATATAATTACATCCGCCTCAGATAACAGTCTTTGACCTCTGACCGTAATCAAATCTTCTGCTCCGCTACCTGCTCCAACAAAATTAACCATGTGTTTTTTTCTCCTTTGCAATAATCAGCGAAAAATATCCCGCATCATCATCAATTTCTTCTGCGCTTTGGTAGATTTTCTCATCCTTTAATCCGCATTTTTCCACCATCACAACTTCATGCGCCGAATCTATCAGTTCCTTTTTCACATCTTGAATCTTACTGCCGGATTTCATAAGAATCTTTGTTCCCGGCTCTTTCAGGCATTCTTTTATATCGTAGCAGGATGGACAGATGTGAATCTGCTGATTTTGCTCTGCCAGTGAAAGATTCATCCTGGCGGCCGCTGCACAAAAGGAAGTCACTCCGCTTATAATCTGTACCGGAAATCCAAGTTCTTGCACCTTCTTATGAAGATACATATACGTTGAGTAAACAGTAGGATCTCCCAGTGTCAAAAAAGCAACATCAAGTCCTTTTCTAAGATATGTTCCAATTTCTCTAGCAGACTCACTATAAACGGCATCCAGTGTTTTTTTCTCTTTCGTCATAGGTGCCTTAAGTTCCAGACAGTTCTTTTCATCAAGATGCTCTATCACCTGACTCGCAATCTGATAAGCCATCGTCTCTTCCTTTTTTTCGCCGGGAACCGCAATGACGCGGGCTTCACTGATAATCCGCTGCGCCTTAATTGTCATAAGTTCCGGGTCTCCCGGGCCAACGCCTATTCCATAAAGAGTTCCATATCCGTGCATGTTGTTCTGCCTCCCATAAGTTTATTCAAAATACATATATTCCATATATAAATCATTAAAGGTCTTATCGGTAGCCAGGGAGATTTCTTCCGAAAGGTCCACAATCTTTTGCGCTCTCGCCTGATTGTCCTTTTCATCCATATAGTCAATCGCACCCTTTAGGGAACTATTTCCGATTGCTTCAATCTTCGGCAATAACTCTTCCGGGAACATCCCGATTCCGACCGCTTTCGCTACATCCATCTTATAACCAAATCCACCTGCCAGATAGACCTTGGAAATTTCATCAAATCCTACGCCATAACGCTTAATCAAAGTCTCCATACCTGCCCTGATTGCCGACTTGGCAAGCTGAATCTCTCTTACGTCCTTTTGTGTAAAAGTAATTGGATTGCCATCCTTATCATCTGCCAGTTTAAATCCATCGTCAAAGTAATCTTCTTCGAGGCCGCCTGCTTCATCCACAAGCTCTTCTTTCACCAGTTCATAAACGGTCTCAACAACACCGGTTCCGCAGATTCCAAGTGGCTTGGCATCACCGATTGTAGTAACCGATACCTGCTCTCCATCGATGGTAACACCGGAGATTGCTCCCGGAATTCCACCTACGCCGCAAGAGATATTACCGCCTTCAAATGCAGGTCCTGCAGCCGTAGATGTCACCATAATCTTGTCTTTATTTCCGATTCCCATCTCCCCATTCGTACCAAGGTCGATGAGCACACTGACTTCTTGCTTTTGATCAAATCCGGTCTCAAGCATGCCGGCCACAATATCCGCTCCGACGTAGGTGGTAATTCCCGGCACCAGTTTTATCGAAACCGGCTCTGTCATACCAAATGCTCCAAACATTTCCACAGCATCTGTTTCAATTGCAGAAATGTCTACCGGGGTAAATGGCGACACGCCAAGGGTTTCGCATGAAAATCCCATCAGCAGATGTCCCATGGTAGTATTGCCCGCAATCGTAATCAGTTTTAATTCTTTTACCGGGCAAGCATGCTTTTCACATACCTTCACAATGCTTTCATACAGGTCTTTACGAACTGCCTTAGACAGATTCTCTAAGTCACCTTCATTAGCTGCCTGAATACGCGAGATGACATCTCCTCCGAAACTTCTTTGATGATTGACGGTTGCGACCGTGTCTACCACCTGATAATCTGACATACGCACTAAGCTGACCGCAATCGTAGTCGTTCCGATATCAATTGCAATTCCCATATCGCCTTCTACGCCCGCTTGTCCGCCTTCTGCGATAATTTCAAATTCCTCTTCCGTATCCGTTACAATCTCAACTTCAAGATCACCGATTGCCTTGGCAAGACAGGATAGTCTCATTCCTTCTTTTATCTCTTCTTCACTAAAGAACCTACGATCCGCTTCTTGCACCGGGATATCTCCCTTTAAGATTTTAACGCCGCACTTGCCACATTTACCTGTTCCGCCACATGCCGCCGAAATATAAATCCCCTGATTTTGAAACGCATCCAAGATTGACTCGCCTTCCTGAATTGTTGCTTCTTTTATTACATTCCCTTTTTGATACACGTTTAATTTGTACATACCTACCTCCTGGCTAATACTATTTTTACATTCCCCTTGTTTCATCAATCATATACAGCAGTGCATTCATGATTGCGGCCGCAACATTGCTTCCGCCCTTTCTGCCTCTTGCCACAATGTGTGGCACATCGCTGTTAATAATCAGTTCTTTCGATGGCACAACGTTGACAAATCCAACCGGGACGCCTACCACCAGTGCCGGCTTTTTCCCGGTCTCATCCATGATTTCACGAATTCGAATCAGCGCCGTCGGTGCATTTCCAACAACATAAATCAGATTGTCATAATCCCGAAACGCTTTATCAACCGCCGCAACCGATCTTGTCGTGCCATGTTCCTTTGCAGCACTTGCCACTTCTTCATCCGCAACAAAGCATTCTACCTTGCCGCCTAATTTTTGCACTACTTTTTTATTAATGCCGGACCACGCCATCTTCGTATCTGTCACAATCGTTGCACCGCTTTTTAAGGCTGCAATCGCCTGCTCTAAAACCCCTTCTGAAAACACCAGATTGTCCGCATAATCAAAATCCGCACTGGTGTGAATCGCCCGCTTAATAATCGGTGCGTAGCGCTCTTCAATCTCTATTTCGTTATCCTTTAATTCCTGCGTGATAATCTCAAAACTTCTTCGTTCAATATCCGCCGGTTTTACATGCTCAAATTCCATCATTTAAAATCCTATATATCTCATCCATGTCTATGTGTTTTCGTAGTTGCTCCGCCAGCAGATCAAACTGCTGCTCTTTATACACGTGAGGATCGACTCCCGTAATGTCATCCGCCCGAATGCCCTTCTTAGCGGCAACAGCCTTCACCATTGCGGTTGCGACATCCCCTTCATCAAAGATTCCATGCACATAACTTCCATATACATTTTGTGTCGCCATACCATCATAAACTGTATGACCGGTTACTTCATCCGTAATCTGAACGAGTGGCCGCGCCTTCTTCTCATCGGTGCAAACCGTCTCTCCCATATGTATCTCATACCCTTCGAGCGTCACCCCGCTAAGCATTGTAAGGTCTCCTTCCAATTCCTGAAAGGTTCCATGCACCCTGGTTCTGACCTTTTCTTTGGTAAATGTCGTCTTCGCCGGCAAAAGTCCAAGACCTCTTAGATCACCGCCATCTTCCACACCATACGGATCGTGCAATTCTTCTCCAAGCATCTGGTATCCGCCACAGATTCCATAGATGGTGGTTCCACCGGCATGTGCCCTGACAATCACCGTTTCCATGCCGCTTTCACGAAGCCATTTCATATCGCCCATCGTATTTTTTGTTCCGGGCAATATGATAATGTCCGGATTCCCCAGCTGATGTGGCATTGTCACATATCGGACGCCGATTCCCGCCATTCCTTCAAACACCTGCAGATCCGTATAATTCGATATTCTCGGAAGACGAATCACGGCAATATCAATCATGGCTTTTTCATCGTACTGCGTCTTTGTAAGTCGATCACTTAGAGAATCTTCTTCTTCGATGTCCACATGCATATAAGGTGCAACGCCGACTACCTTCTTATGGCAGATGTTTTCGAGCATCTCAATGCCGGGATCCAAAATCGTCTTATCGCCTCGAAACTTGTTGATCAAAAGGCCCTTTACGATGTCCTGTTCGTCCTTTTCAAGCAGCATGATGGTTCCGCACAGTTGTGCAAACACACCGCCCCTGTCAATATCACCAACTAATATCACCGGCGCTTTCGCCATCTTCGCCATCCCCATGTTGACGATATCATCATCTTTTAGATTAATCTCCGCCGGTGAACCGGCTCCTTCTAGTACGATAATGTCATATTCTTCATCCAGTTTTTGATACGCTTGCATAATCGCAGGTACATACTCTTTTTTCTTAGCATAGTAATCACGCGCATTCATGGTGCCTACCACTTTGCCATTCACAATTACCTGCGATCCGGTATCATTTGTCGGCTTTAATAAGATTGGATTCATTGTCACGGATGGTTCTACGCCGGCCGCCTGTGCCTGCACCACCTGTGCTCTTCCCATCTCAAGCCCTTCTTTTGTTATGTAGGAATTGAGTGCCATATTCTGAGATTTAAACGGTGCTACTTTGTACCCGTCTTGATGAAAGATTCTGCATAGCCCTGCCGCTATCAGACTCTTTCCGGCATTTGACATGGTCCCCAATACCATTATTGCTTTTGCCATATAATCTCCTTTAACGCTCTTATGAGTCTTTCATTTTCTCCCTTTGTCCGTACCGCAATCCGGTAAAAACCATCTGTCAGATTCCGGTAGTTCGAACAATCACGTATTAAGATATGATGTTTTTTTAGTTTTGACGCAAGCCCCTTTGGTCCTTTAAAAAAGATATAATTCGCACTTGGCTCATATACCTGTAACCCCAGATTACTTAGTTGCTCACATAAAAACTCTCTTTGCTGTGCAATCTTCTTAGAAGAATATGCTACATACTCCGTCTCTCTAAGCGCCGCCTCCCCGGCATACATTGCCGGAAGCGAAATATTCCATGGCTGCAGCTGTTTTTTCATTTCTGCGACAAGCTGCTCACTTCCGCTTAGCAAAAATCCCAGCCGAAGCCCCGGCATTGCAAATGTCTTCGTAAACGCTTTTAAGATTACCAGCTTTTTATACTTCAGCACTTCGCCAATCAAAGAATAACTCTCCGTCTCCGCCACAAAGTCTAAAAAACATTCATCCACAATCATCCAGACATCCATCGCCTTACATTTATCCAAAATCTGCAGCAGCATAGACTTACTTGTAAGCGCTCCCGTCGGATTATTCGGGTTGCACAAAAAAATCATGTCGATATCATCTGTTATCCGCTCAAGATAATCTTCTTGCATCTGAAAATTATGCTCAATCGGCAAATCATAAAATTCAATCTCACAATTACAACTGCTAAGCGATTGTTCATATTCAAAAAAGGACGGCTCATATAGCAGTGCCCTTTTCGGTTTTATGGCATGCGCCATTGCAAATAGCAGCTCAGCAGCTCCATTTCCGCAAATCACGCGCTCTTTATTCAGATGATAAGTTTCTCCGATTCTCTCGCATAATCTGTGCGCCTGTGGTTGCGGATAGTTCTCAGATTCCATAACTCCCTTTATCGCTGCCTCCCGAACAGAGGATGGCATGCCACAAAAGTTGATATTTGCGGAAAAATCAAGCATATCTTCGTTTGTGTAAATATCTCCGCCGTGTATATACATATTGTCCCCTTCTACAAAAATAATGTAATCAGCCAGCGCGCGATAAACAACGCCATCATCGCAAGTCCGCTTCCTGCATACATCAGTTTATTCGCCCGTAAGATATCGAGCTTTTCTATCTTTCTTAACGCATCACCAATCGTTGGCTTATGCACCATCTTTCCAAAGTACCAGGCATCCCCTGCAAGCTGCACGCCAAGCGCGCCTGCCATCACAGACTCTGTCTGCGCCGAATTTGGACTTGCATGATTCGCATGGTCTCGCACATAGATACGAAACGCCTGCGCTCTGTCAAGTCCCGCCATCTTTGTTCCCCAAAGCATAAACATCGCACTTAGTCTGGCCGGAAAAAAGTTCATTGCGTCATCCGTCTTCGCCGCCGCTCTTCCAAAGTACAGATACTTCTCGTTTTTATATCCGACCATGGAATCCATCGTATTGACTGCCTTATACAAAAATCCTAATATCGGTCCTCCGATAATCATGTAAATCATTGGCGCAATCACTCCATCAGAAGTATTTTCGGCAATCGTCTCCACCGTTGCCTTTATCACGCCTTCTTCATTTAGTGTCTTCGTATCTCGTCCCACAATCATCGACACCGCATACCGGCCTTCTTCAAGCCCCTTTGTCTGCAGTGCTTCAAACACCTTCATACTCTCTACGCGAAGTGATTTTGTTGCAAATATGGCATAGCACATATAGCATTCCAAACAAAATCCCAAAATCCAGTGCACATAAAAGCCGGCAAATAAAACCGCTGTCGCAATCACTCCCGTTACGACTAATACAATTATGACTAAAAAAATGCCGCCAACCATCTCTCCACTCTTTTTCTTCGGAAAGATCTTACGCAGCACTTTCTCCGTTCCTGATATTATCCGTCCAATCAGGCAGATTGGATGCCACATTCCCCTTGGGTCTCCAATCAACAGATCTGCAAAATACCCGATTATGATACTAAATGATACAAATGTCCAATAGTTTGTTATTATTCTTATAATCATGTCTTAAAACCTTTTGTAAAAATATAACATTTTACCATGGTAAAATACTTTCTTTATTTTACCTTATTTGCATTTTTTTTACAATTGAAGCGTCCTATCATAACCGCACGAAATACCTTCCTTTCATCCGGTTATAAAAGGCAGCCTTGCACTTTGCCGGCTGCCCTCTTGTTATCCTTCTTTTTGTAATTTTTTTAACATTGCTGCGCACCCGCGGCTCACATCCCGATATGTTGCCTCAAAATCTCCCGTATACCACGGATCTGCCACATTCTTATCTTCACCCGCATAGTCCATCAGCTTATGCACTTTCCCTTGTGGATCTTTCGAAATAATCCGTCTTAATCCTCTTCGATTCTCCTCATCCATGATAATCAGCAAATCATATTTCTCATAATCCGCTCGTGTTACCTGCTTTGCCCGATGCGCCAAAACCGGCACACCGACTTCCTTACACTTTTGAACAGTCCCCCGGTGCGGGCCATTTCCAATCTCTTCCCGGCTGGTTGCCGCCGAGTCTATGTAAAAGCGGTCAGAAAGACCTGCTTCATTTACCATATGCTGAAACACGAATTGTGCCATAGTAGAACGGCAGATATTGCCGTGGCAGATGAATAGTATTTTTAGCATAGTATTATAAATCCTTATAAATGCTGTATTTACGGGCTTTCCCGATGTTTTTATGTAGAGTTTGAATCTTGATCACATGGCATATATTGGCATAATTTTGCGTATTTTTGTAAGCAAAAGGTATAAAAATCGGTATAAAAATGTTCGATTTATACCTCAGTATTTATGCGGGTTTGAGGCGATTTTCCGTCTTTTTTACATGACTTT
>JAILOU010000045.1 GCA_024690665.1 Eubacterium sp. | reverse complement strand
CGGATACGGTATCGACAGACTTGTAATGCTGCTTACTGACAGTGCGGCGATAAGGGACGTGTTGTTGTTCCCTACTATGAAGAGCCAGAAGGATTAAGCCGAAATAATTTGAGCCACTTTCTAAAGAAATTTAGAAGGTGGTTTTTTTGTGTTAGGGGACTCTCAGCATAGGGGACGGTTCTCTTTGTTGGAATATCTAATATGCTAAATTTTATATGTAAATTTTTTTATTCCAACAAAGAGAACCGTCCCCTATGCTGCCCCTATGCTGAGTCCCGCCTGACGCATTTGCGATTGACAGGAATTTAGATGAGAACTGTCTTTTAGAACCAGAGAATCCAATAAGAAAGGAAAGCGTGAGAGATATGAAGAAGAGAAATAAAGATGTTGAGTAAATTAAGAGATTAGTTTCGGATGCATCAGAGAAAATTGTAAAGAAGAACAGTATAATAAAAGACAGTGATATACGAATTATTAACCGGATTCAGGGTGTCCTACAGAAGGGTAAATACAATTTTACTTTTTATGTGGATGGTGATATATCTTATCGACACAAATTGTTGACCTAATTATCTCAGGAAGCATTGAATAATTCAAAAGATATCGCCGAAAAGCTGGCAGCTTCTTCGGATATGAGGGGTTAAAGGAATAGAGTCTATACGAAAAGATGGTTGTGGTGACATACTTGGTCTTGATAATGATTTTGGTGGACCGCGAGTTTCTGACGAAATTGAAGTGAAATATATATCCGAAG
Source organism: Eubacterium sp. (assembly GCA_024690665.1). Classification (GTDB taxonomy): domain Bacteria; phylum Bacillota; class Clostridia; order Lachnospirales; family Lachnospiraceae; genus Eubacterium_C. The sequence continues at coordinate 3,002 of JAILOU010000045.1, read as the reverse complement.
ATGTAAGATTAAAAGTAACTTGGAATATTGCGTGAGCAATAGAAAACAGAGTAACAATGAGCGAAGAAGAGGAGGACCTGCGGGTTCTCTTTTTCCTAAAAAAAGAATAGAAAGATAATATGTGTTATGTTATCATAAAACTTAATAGACACATTTTGTCAATTAAATAGTTGGAGCGACAATATATGTCATTTTCGGGTGGTAGAATTAGCTATATCAGAAAGGAGCCATATGTCATACGAAGAGATAAAAGGCAATCGGATTGCCAGAGTTTTATCCATTTATACTAAGCTGCTGGATGGCGAAATCGTGAACAAAGCAGTTGAAGCCAAAAAGCATGGCGTAAATGAGCGGACAATCCAAAGAGACATAGATGATATAAGGAACTTTTTTAATGAAGACATTGAAAGAGCCGGTTATCTGAATTCTATCATTTACGATCGAACTGAAAGGGGATATAGGATAGAACAAGTTAATCGAATGAAACTTAGCAATGATGAAATTCTTGCTTTATGTAAGATCCTTTTGGATAGTCGGGCGTTTACTAAGCGCGAAATGACGGACATGCTAGATAGATTAGTTTCTTGTTGTTCATCCAAGGCTGATTGCAAGATGGTTAAGGAACTGATAAATAACGAAGAGTTCCACTACATTGAGCCTCATCATAAAACAGAGTTTTTGGGGAAAATGTGGGAGATAGGTAAAGCCGTAAGAAATTGTTGCTATATTGACATGGATTACTATCGTACTAGGGATAAGGCGGTCGTTAATAGAAAAGTAAAACCCGTTGCTATAATGTTCTCAGAGTTCTATTTTTATCTAACGGCTTTTATTGATGATGAGGACGAGGCTAGAGAACATTTTAACGTAGTAAATGATTCTTTTCCGACTATCTATCGAATCGACAGAATACGAAGGATGAAGGTTCTTGATGAAAAATTTCATATTCCCTACAGTAGTAGGTTTGAAGAAGGGGAGTTTCGAAAGAGGGTACAGTTTATGTATGGTGGTAAGTTAAAAAGGGTTACTTTCCGCTATACAGGCACTGATATTGATGCAATTTTGGATAGATTACCTACTGCAAAAATCATTAGTGAGGAGTCAGGTGAATACATAGTCAGTGCAGAGGTTTTTGGAGAAGGAATTAATATGTGGTTGAGAAGCCAAGGTGAAAGTATAGAACTATTATAATTCTTATGGAGGGATGCAAACTATGGGATATAATCCTGCAGTGTACAGACATGCATTAGATCAGAGGGCGTTCGATGTGTTAAACACGTTTCCGAAGTTTGTAAAGTTGTGCGAAACCTACACAGCGAACTATCAGGAAATAGCCTCAAAAATAGGCTTGATGTCAAATTGTATCAGGTTGAATGAGAATCAATTGCCGGAGATATATAAGTTACTTCCGCCAATTTGTGAGAAGCTTGGAATCCCGGTTCCGGATTTATATTACATGAAATCAAAAGAAATGAACGCGTGCACTGGCGGAACGACAATACCGTATGTTCTTGTGACATCAAAGCTTGTCGAAGAGTTATCTTTAGAGCAGTTATCCAGTGTTATTGCTCATGAGTGTGGGCATATTGCTTGCAAACACACATTATACAGGTCTATTGCGGCGTATCTAATTGAAGGTATAGATAATAGCCCCCTGGGACAAATACCGGCGATTAGGAAACTATTAACCCCGAACATGGTTAAAGCGTTGCTCTTTTGGGATAGATGCAGTGAACTGTCTGCAGACAGAGCCGCTGTTTTGTGCGATGGTGATTCAAAGACTTTTGTGGATGCTATACTTAAAATTCACGGTTTTGATGAAAATATTAATCGTGATGAGTTTGTAAAACAAGCTTTGGATCTTAGGGCATTTGTTAATGATTCCAAGTCTACAAAGGCAATCGAGGCTATGCTAGTTCAAGGAGAGTCACATCCTCGGATAGCTACCAGAGTATATGAGTGCTATGAATGGACTAAGACTGAAGAGTATCAGTTGATTCGCGCTGGAAAATATGATGAACCTAAAGAGGATATCAAAGAAGAACATGAAGTAGTTGTTGCCGAAGTTTCAATCCAAGCTGAGGATAAAAAACTTGGATCTGTAACATTGCCTTCCGACTTTGATGTCGATGCAGAATTGGAGCGGATAAATAAAGAACTTGAGAGATATACGAATAAGGTGGAGAAAATTGATTATGCATGGGCTGTTGTGAGCGGTTTATACGCAGGCGTGATTGATGCTTTGTTTGTTGGTCAGTGTTCATACGGAACTGAAGGGATTGGCTTAAATCATCAGCAGATGAACAATTTCATTCAGGAATATGCGAAGGCACGAGGATTAAGAAGTGACAGGCTTAAAGACGCTATTGGGGATCTTGAACAGGCATTTAAGGTTGCTCAGGACAATGTGTGGAAGGGACGCGGAATTGGTGTGAGTGCAGTTGATCATCATTTGGCCGACCTTGCGCATCACCCTACCCCGGTGGGCTTGATGTCATCGCTTATAGTTCAATTCCTTAGAGTTGGAACATTTGTAAACGATAAGGGAGAATGGCATTTCGTTCCGGTAAAAACATCACTTGAAGACATCAAGCATGTTTTGGTGCCTGCGGTAATAACCGGTATTCTGAACTGGATTGCTGCTCTTGCGGAAAAGACTTACGAAGATGAAACGGGAAATGAAATCCCAAAGGGCTTACATCACTTAATTCATATTGCTGCATCGACACCTATTATTATCGAGGTCGCTAAGTGCGCAGATAATTGGTTTGGTCATCTTGTAAGCGACATGGGCGGATCTAAGAACACTGCTGGTGGCGGAATGGGCATTCCTGGTGTGTTTGTGTCTTTGCTATATGAACTTTCCAGTCTGCCGGTTTTGAAAGATTCAGGCCTTCCTGGTTTTGTAGATGATCTTTATCAGAATAAAAAGCTGGATTTGCGTCACGAACTTACAATTTATAAGAACCTTGGTAAGCAGGCTATCCCAGTTGTATTTAATG
>JAILOU010000042.1 GCA_024690665.1 Eubacterium sp. | reverse complement strand
CACTTACTCCGGTAAGGCCAAAGATAATCAGCATATACATGATTATGGCAAGAAGCATATGAGTGGGTTTTAGACTTCTAAAACCGGGCGGAAGATATTTTGTCCATAAATAGTTTCCGGTTAGAGCTGCTTTTAGAGCAGCTACACTTGCATATCTTTCTGACGGATTAAGTTTAAGACAGCGTTTTATGACACTTGAAAAATGTCCGGGATGAATCTGTTCTCTGGATATGTTTCCGGTAAGCATAGTATTCATCAACATTCCCAATGCATAAATATCAGCAGATACACCGGATGGCCCAAAACCATATTGTTCCGGAGCAGCATAACCTTTGGTGCCTAAGAGCCTAGTGTCTTCGTCTTTAGAACTGTTGTCAAATCTTGCGGCATTCATATCAAGCAAGATGGCATTGCCTTCCGGGGTAATCATAACATTGCTTGGTTTGATATCTCTATGAATGATAGGCGGGGTTAAACTGTGAAGCTTTGTGACGGTATCACATAGCTGTAGAATGATATGTTTTGTTTCGTCCTCAGATAATTTTGGGCGTTTTTGCAAGATATCCTCAAGCGTTTCACCGTTTATGTAATCTTCAATGATGATAAGTGTATCATCGTTTTTTTCAAGTTCGCGTATAGTGGGTAAACCGGAAAGAGGATGATTCTTTAGCTCAGCATAAATACTTTCGTTGTAAACTGAGAGTTCTTTTTTGACAAAGAAATGTTTGTTTTCAACGTGCTGCACAAGTGTAATTTCGTGATTTTTGTTTATGTCAGCAATCTCCTTGTAGTAGGAGAGCGCAAGTTCAGCTTCAATATTCATGCAAATAATTGTAGCAAATTCTTATCTGCCGGGCAAGTAAGCGAAACATCATAAAAGATGTATAACGAGGGAGTGTGTGACATGGAAAAAGAAACAAAAGAATTAGACAAGATCTTAAAAAACACACATATAAAGGAATTAGATGATTTTCTTTCAGATAATAAAGAAAGTCTCTATACGGATCACCATACATTTCGGGATTATATGAGAGCGAAAGCAAAGGAAAAAGGCCTTCGGCAGCAGGATGTATTTTTATATGCTGATGTGCCGGAGCGATACGGATATAAGCTTCTTTCCGGGGAAAAGAAGACCAGGCAAAGGGATGTGATCTTGCGAATATGCTACAGCATGCAACTTACCTTAGAAGAGACACAAAAAGCGCTTCGGTTATATGAAATGCCGGAATTATATTCTAAGATTCCGCGCGACGCCGTGATTATGATTATCTTTAACACGAGGCCGGGAAGCATTATAGAGGTGAATCAATTTTTAAAAGAAAGAAAGATGGAGCCTTTGCGAACCAGCGGATTACAAGATTAAAAATGAATAGATCTTCGTTTTTTGCCCCGTAAAGGGGGCAACGCCCGAATCTTAAGTTTGCTATACTTCATTTTGTTAGCAGTAATCAAAAAAGGAAAGCAATCGTTAAACAACACAAGAGGAGGAGTATTAATGAAAACGAAGATTTTTTCCCTATTAGTAATTACAGTTATGGCTTTTTCTTTAACGGCATGTGGAGGAACTACAGAGTCTACAGATACAGGTTCATCGGCGGAAACGCAGACGCAAGAAGAAGCAGATGCATCTGAAGAGTCTGAAGAAACAGAAGAAGCAACAGATGAAGGAGATCTTGGAGATTATTATGTGAAAATCGGTAAGGCTTCATTTACAAAAGATTACGAAGGAAACAAAGTAATTGTTATAAATTTTGATTTCACAAACAATTCCGAGGAAAAGGCATCTGCAATGTGGTCTCTTGGATATACTGCATTTCAAAATGGCGTAGAGCTTGAGACGGCAATCGTGGATGATGATTCATACGATTTAGACAAGGCGGATAAGGAAATAAAAACAGGAGTAACGCTTGAAAAGTGTCAGGTGGCATATGTGCTTGAAGATGATTCGCCTGTAGAATTTGAGGTAAGTGAATTGGTAAGTCTCAGCGATGATACACTTACAAAAACATTTGAAGTAAAAGAATAACAATTTATGAACATTCCCTCCAGGGAACATCAAGAGATGGAAACTATTCCGTTCTTTGATGTGAGGTTGGAGGGGGTGTTTTTTTTGTGTTCATTATAAAATTGTAAAAAAAGAATGGAATATCAACCAATGGTTTGTTTGAAGATATATGACTTGCTGTATAATGGTGATAGGAAGGGAGGGAATTGTTATGGATCAAATTAAAATCGGAAAGTTCATAGCGAATTGTAGAAAAGAGCAGGGCCTGACGCAAGCTGCTCTTGCTGAGAAACTTAAAATCAGTGACCGTGCAGTCAGCAAATGGGAAACTGGTAAGTCGATGCCGGATTCCGGAAATATGCTTAAGTTATGTGAACTTTTACATATTAATGTCAACGAGCTCTTGTCGGGAGAACGGATTATAACAGAAACATATAATAAAAAGGCAGAGGAAAATCTGCTATTGATGAGACGCGAAATAGAAGAAAAAAATAAGCAGATGCTTAGGACGGAGTATTGGATTTCATTTCCGGCAATCATTGCCGGGATTGTGATTGTATTTGCTGCATCATTTGTAGAAATGCCGATATGGATGAAAATATCGCTAATTGCATTTGCCCTTGTACTGATTTTTGTAGTTGCTTTTATTGCGGTAGGTATTGAGCAAAAGGCGGGATATTATGAATGTCAGCATTGTTATCATAGATACGTACCAACCTACCGGCAAGTAAATCT
>JAILOU010000037.1 GCA_024690665.1 Eubacterium sp. | reverse complement strand
AATGAAATAGTTAACAAAAATAATGTATAAAAATTGTATTAAATTTACAAAAAAATTATTAATTATTGACTGTATACCACGAATATACACCACAATACATTTCGAGTAGAGGAACTTAAATTTTTGTTCGATTGATGTTCGAACACCCTAATCTTTTTTTAAAGCTAAATTAATCAAGAGGGAGGTTTTAGGATGGCTTTAGTTATCGCACTCGTTTACTTTGCGGCTTTGATTATCGTAGCTTCACTGTATGCGAAGAAAAAAGTAAAATCTGCAGAAGATTTTGCGAATGCAGGTGGAGGAATGGGCTGGATCATGGTTACATTCTCTTTCGTACTTGCACCTTTAGGATCCGGTCACACGATGTCTCTTTGGGAGAAGGCAGCCGGTGGCGGATTTACGGATTGGACTAACTTTACCGGTATCGGCGCAGGTGCCATGTGGTGGGCAATCGGAGCCGGTGGTGTATTCTTACCAATCGCAATGTTGTGGATGGGACCACTTTATAAGAGAATCGGCGAGCCGACTGCACCGGCAGCAATCGCAAGAATCTTTGGTAGAAAACTTGGTTGGTTCCACGCTGGATTCCAGACTATGACCTGGACCGGAATTGGCTGCTCAGAGCTTGTGGCAACCGGTACAGCAATCTACACACTTTGTAATGCAAGTGGTATTCCACTTAACATTTACCAATCAATTATCATCGGTTTCGTATTAATTGTCTGCTATGTATTCTTTGGTGGTATGCTTCAGATGGCATGGCTTAACTGTATTAACGCAATCGTAATGCTGATTGCATCTTACTCCGCAATTGCAATTATCGGTGTAAATTATCTTGCACAGTTTGGCGGATGGTCAGGTGTTATGGAAGTATATGAAAAGGCGGGTTACAGTTCATTCCTGACACAGACAGGAACCATCGGTCTTCCACCGGTATGGCTTGGAGTAATCATTCCGGTAATCGTTCTTCATACGACAGCCGGTGCCGTATCACAGACAATGATGCAGCCGTTCTTCGCAGCAAAAGACGAACATGCTTGCCGTAAGGGTGTATTCCTTGGCTGTTCATTAAATATTATGTCATCATTACCATGGATTTTCCTTGGTATTGCAGCAATGTCAATTCCGTCAATTGCGGCTCAGGTAACACCGAACGGACTTACTGCTGTCCCTACAATTGCTCAGCAGGGTCTGCCTGTACCGGCAATCGGACTTTTGATGGTAGCGTTACTTTCTGCTACACTTTCAACCGGTGGTGGAGTTGTACTTGCAAACTCAAACGTTATTGCAAACGATATCGTAATTCACTGTTGTATGCCGAATGCTGATGAAAAGAAGAAGATTCGCGTGAATCGTCTCTGTGTTATTATCGCAGCTGCACTTCTTCTTCCTGGAGCATTGATCATGGCAAATGAATTTGTATTCAACTTATTCTTATGGGTATTCTCATTTGGTATGCCGGTATTTATCGCATTCATTATTGGATATAACTTCAAAGTCAGCAGAACAGCTGCATGGCTTACCATTATCTTGTCTTACATCGTAGACTGTATCTGGACATTCTGCCCGATGGGTAAGATCTTTGGAGACGGTAGTATTTGGGCAATGAACTTGTATGCAACAATTGTTGCTTCACTGGTATTTGGAATTATCTTGCATCTTGTGCTTCCGGGTGAACCAGGATGGAAGAAGACTCATAAGAAAGTGATTGATAGAAACATTGCAGAGATGGCTGCAAAGGCAGCACAGTAGAAGGAGGCAGTATTATGTGGATTTTACAGGATATTGTAACCCAGTATATCATTGGCATTGTATTATGCGCGATTATCTTTGGAATTTGGAAAGCAAATCATAAAAACGAGAAATTATAAGGAGGTCTGACTTATGGCAACAACGATCGTAAGTATTTATCTTCTTGCAGTTGCAATTGTTCTTGTAGCGATTTGTTTTATCGGAGGAAAAAAGAATAATCTGCAGGATATGCAAGATGACGATTTGGATTAAGAAAAAATAATATAAATGGAAAGGTTCGGAAGAGTAATGTTCCGAACCTTTCTTTTTGGGAAAATGTGTTTCTTCTATATATAAAGAAGGGCAAAAAGCGTGGTATACAGGTGGGATGTGTATAGTAGCCATACAGAAAACAAAAGAAAATAACCATAAAATTGTATAGAAACTACAAAGTGGGTTCAGTCAAACTAACATAAAATTGTGCAATAAGTACATCAATAGACATAAAAAATATACATAAACAACAATAAAAATGCAAAAAAGCCAAAAAACATTAAAAAAAGCAAAAAAAATAATATTTTGAGTAGATTTTCAATTGACAAAAGTTGTAAAATGCACAAGATTTTTTATAAATTTTTACAAAGGATTTAACTTTGACTGTATAAAAACTATACAGTTTAGACTTTTTTTAGAAAGCAGTTTTGCGCTTTTGATACGTGATTTACAGCGGACACAACCTCTACTCACTATCGTCTGCTGCGTTAAAAAAATGTGCAGATAAACATTGCTTTTTCAACTTATTTCATTAATTTAAGGAGGTCTTATAATGGAAGGCGAAATTCGTATGACTAACTCCAGTACTGGTGGTCCTGTTTTCGTATACGTAAAAGATGGTAAAATCGTGCGTATGACACCAATGGACTTTGACGAAACAGATCCAGAAGGCTGGACAATTCACGCTAGAGGCAAAGAATTCAAAGCACCTAGAAAAACAACTATTGCACCGTTTACGGCTGGTTTCAAATCCATGATCTACACAGATAGACGTAATCTCTATCCAATGAAACGTGTAGACTTCGATCCTAACGGAGAAAGACATCCGGAGAACCGTGGTATTTCCGGATATGAAAGAATTTCATGGGATGAAGCTACAGATATCGTAGTAAACGAAATTAACCGTATTAAGAGAGAAAGTGGTCCGGCATCAATCATGTCAACACCATCTTCTCATCATTTATGGGGTAACGTAGGATATCGTCATTCTACATATTTCCGTTTCATGAACCTTATGGGATTCACTTATGCAGACCATAACCCGGATTCCTGGGAAGGTTGGCATTGGGGCGGAATGCATATGTGGGGATTCTCTTGGAGACTTGGCTGCCCAGAGCAGTATGATCTTCTTGAAGATGGTCTTAAATATGCAGAGATGATCGTATTCTGGTCATCAGACCCTGAAGTAAACTCAGGAATTTATGCAGCTTACGAATCACACATTCGTCGTCGTTGGTTATTAGACTTAGGCGTTGATATGGTATTCGTAGATCCATTCTTTAACCACTCAGCTAATATGTGGGGAATCAAATGGTGGTCACCAAAGGTTGGTACTGACCATGCACTTTCTTTCGCTATTGCTAACGTATGGATTAAGGAAGATTTATATGATAAAGAGTATGTTAAGACTCATGCATATGGATTCGAAGAATGGGCTGATTATGTAATTGGTAAAGGCGATGACGGAGTGGATAAGACTCCTGAATGGGCTGAAAAAGAATCTGGAGTACCAGCTGTAGAAATCAGAGCTCTTGCACGTCAGTGGGCTAAGAAGAATACTTACCTTGCTGCCGGTGGTATGGGCGGCTGGGGCGGTGCCTGCCGTGCTACTCATGGTATTGAGTGGACTCGTGGTATGATCGCTCTTGCAACAATGCAGGGTCTTGGAAAACCGGGATCAAATATCTGGTCTACAACACAGGGTGTTCCTACAGACTATGATTTCTTCTTCCCAGGTTATGCTGAAGGTGGTATCTCAGGTGACTGCGATAACTCAGCAGCAGGATTCAAGTTTGCTTGGAGAATGTTCGATGGTAAGACAACATTCCCGGCACCGGTTAAACTTAACAACGCACAGGGTCAGCATATCCCTCGTCTGAAGATTCCAGAATGTATCATGGATAAGAAGTTCGAGTGGTATGGTAAAGGATTCTGCGGTGGCGCAATTGAATATCAGTTACAGCCATATCATTATCCTGCTAATGGATACGGAAGAATCAAGATGTACTGGAAGTACGGCGGACCACATATCGGTACCATGACCGCTACTAACAGATACGCTAAGATGTATACAGATCCGGGACTTGAGTTCGTAGTATCTCAGTCAATCTGGAACGAAGGTGAAGTTCAGTTTGCTGACGTTATCCTTCCTGCTTGTACAAACTTCGAACGTTGGGATATTTCCGAATTTGCTAACTGCTCAGGATACATTCCTGATAACTTCCAGATGGCAAATAACCGTGTAATCTCACTTCAGTGCAAGTGTATCGAGCCTCTTGGAGAGTCTAAATCTGACTATGAGATTTATGCAATGCTTTCTAAGAAACTTGGAATTTATGACATCTTTACAGAAGGTAAAGACGAGCTTGATTGGGTTAAGCAGTATTACAATGCAACAGACTGCCCGAAGGTTATGCCTTGGGAAGAATTCTTCAAGAAGGGTTACATGGTAGTACCTGACAATCCAGATAGAAAGAGAACTCCTGCACTTCGCTGGTTCGCTGAGGACCGCGTACGTGATACACCTGACTGGGGTCCTGCTCCTAACCAGACAGTAGGTCTTAAGGGACTGCAGACAACAACAGGTAAGATCGAGTTCATCTCTACTTCTCTTACAAGATTTGAGGAGCAGGGATACATTGACGAATATCGTCCTGCAATGCATAAGTATGTACCTGCTTGGGAAAGCTGGCATGCAGAAGTTGCTAAGAAGTACCCACTGGGAATGTTATCACCTCATCCAAGATTCTCTATGCATACAATGGGTGATGGAAAAGATTCCTTCATGAATGATATCAAGGATCATCGTGTAGAAGTTAATGGCTGGAAATACTGGATCATCCGTATGAACAGTGTTGACGCTGAAGCTAGAGGAATCAAAGATGGTGACCTCGTTCGTGCTTTCAACGACAGAGGATCTGTTATCCTTTGCGCTCAGGTTGGAGAACGTGTACAGCCTGGTACAGTTCATTCTTATGAATCTTGTGCTGAGTATGCACCACTCGGAAAGCCTGGATGCTCTGCTGACAGAGGTGGATGCGTAAACATCCTTACACCGGACCGTTACATGTCTAAGTATGCTTGCGGTATGGCACCAAACAGTGCTCAGATTGAAGTAGAAAAATGGGATGGAGAAAGTATTTACGAAATTTACTAATTCGTAAATACTCCACGAAAGGAGAATAATGATGAAACAGTGGTATTTAGTTCAAGATGTCAGATGGTGTCATGACTGCAACAACTGCTTAATGTCTTGTAAAGACGAGTTCGTTGGTAATGACTGGCCAGGATATACAAAACCACAGCCACGTCATGGACATCGCTGGGTAAACGTTCTTAGAAGAGAACGTGGTAGATATGCACGTAACGATTATATTTATCTTGCAACAACTTGTCAGCATTGCGAGGATGCACCTTGTGAAGCTGCAGGTAATGGTGCAGTATATCGTCGTGAAGATGGTATCGTAATGATTGATCAGGAAAAGGCTAAGGGAAATAAAGACTTAGTTGATTCTTGCCCATACGGTGCAATTTATTATAACGAAGAAGAGGATGTGGCACAGAAGTGTACAATGTGCTCTCATCTGTTAGATGATCCTGATTGGACACCGGGTGTACCAAGATGTGTACATTCTTGCCCAACAGAGAGTTTAAAGGCTTATTACATTGAGCCGGAAGAAATGGAAGCTATGATCGAGTCTGAAAAGCTCGAAGTATTCCATCCGGAATATGGCACAAAGCCACATGTATTCTACAAGAACCTCTTCATGTTCACTAAGAACTTCGTTGCAGGTGGCGTTACAAAGAAGAAGAATGGTGTTGACGACTGTGTTGAAAACGCTACAGCTATCTTAAAGGACGCTAAGGGAAATATCGTTGAAGTACAGAAGACAAACTTCTTCGGTGACTTCAAGTTTGATGGTCTTGATGACGGAGATTATGTCCTCGAGCTGAATGTAGAAGGCGAAGAGAAGAAGATCGACGTTAAGATTGAAGGCAAATCTCTCAACCTTGACTATATTGCTTTCTAATAGTCAGGTGATTTGTGAACGCAGTTAAAACTGTGTTTTATACCCACCCTACGAAAGGGTCGCTGCAGGGGAGCAATCCTCTGCGGCGAAACTTTCAATTATAACAAGAAGATTTTTAAGAGAAAGGATGCTGACATTATGAAAAAAGTAGTGATTTATAATGGAAGTCCGCGTAAGGATGGGAACACGACAACAATTTTAGATATGATTGCCAGAGGCGCAAGAGAACATGGCGCTGAGGTTGAATACAAGATTTTGTTTAAAATGAAATTTATGGCCTGTCAGGGCTGCTTCAATTGTCGTATTCATGAAAATTGTGCAATCAATGATGAACTGACTGCAACTTTAGAAAAATTAAAAGATGCAGATGCAGTAGTAATCGGTTCACCTGTATATTTTATGCAGATGACTGGACCGGTAAAAAATTTGTATGACCGCTTATTCCCTTTGATGGGTGAGGACGGAACTCCAAGATACGGTCAGAAACAAATCGCAACTGTTTATACACAAGAGTTTGACGATCCGCATATGTTTGATGATTATTTCAACTATGTGGCAGGAACATTTCCTTCATTCGGCTTCGTTAACGAACGAAGACTGGTCTGTACGGGTGGTAACAATCCTGAATCTGCAGAGCAGAATCAGGGATTAATGCAGAAAGCATACGAATTAGGAAGAATTTTAGCTCAGTAGGTAATGATTCATTACCGCGATTTGAAATAAATAATGTGTTTGAGTCAGAAGGAGACAAAATAATTCCCTAGCCAAATAATATACCTTCTATCTGAAAAAATAGAAACGTCTCCTTCTGATTTAAATATTTAAAATGGATGGGCAAACTTGTTTTTTTTAAGTCTTTTTGACTAATAAGGTTTAAAAAAACCAAGTTTTTTTTTATAATCATTTCAGAGGGTTTATTTCGTTAAAAAGGAGAGTTTAGGCATGCTGGAACCGGAAAAGAAATACAAGATGATTAACCAGTCATCCGATACAAAGGAAACTTATGTATATGAAAAAATCAAAGAGGGAATTATAAAAAATGAGTTTCCGCCAGGAACTGTTATGGTGGAACGCAAGTTATGTGAACTGTATAATGTATCACGTTCACCGATCAGAAATGCGCTTCGCCAGTTATCCACGGAAGGTTTACTGGACGTGGAGCAGGGGATTGGAATTGTCGTTCCAATCTATACATTGGAAGATATCTTAGAAGTCTACGACTTGTTAGAGGTCCTTCAGGTGTATGCGATTACAACATCGCTTAAGAATTATGACGATATCGCAATTGAAATGCTCGAGACGATTATTGAAAATACAAAGATGCATTTAAAAGACGGTGATTTAAACCAGAGAATGGATTGGGATGTGAAGTTCCACGAATTCATTATTCATCGTGTGGGAAACAAGCGCCTTGATATGATTTTTGAGTTGCTTTTGAATCAAAAGAGAAGATTTGACATTACTTCCTTAAATGATATGGAACATGCCAATGATGCAACCGATCAACACGATGCAATCTTAGAAGCAATCAAATCAGGAGATGTGGATGCATGTTGTCAGGCAATCAAGGATCATCTGTCCTATATTAAGAAGTATTACATTAATAAATTAGTGACAGGAAAATATAACATTTAAGGAGCATAAAAGTGGCAGAAGAAAAAGAATTATTGGGACACGCGAAATACGATAAAGGAGTCATTCTTGATTTTTACGTATATCGCATGAAGAAAGACGGCAGGAATTGTGTTAGTCTTTCTTATATAGAAGAAGGAAAAGAAGAAGTCTGGTTTCGTGATTTCTTTTATGATGATGAAGCGGCTGCTTATCAAAGCGAATATCTAAGCTGGTACAACCTGATATTTTGCAGTAATAACTATGGACCGATTCCGGTTGTGAAGTACATGAATCATGCCGTACAGGAAGGGAAAAAAGTTGCAGCAACCGTTTATCCGGTGGATTCGAATGAATATATGAATATTATGCGGGAAACATTTGAAGATTATTATTGTTTTCCATATAACGTAGAAGAGTATTCTTTGATGCTGTACATTTCAAAGAAGGGTACATTAAATGATTACTTTGATAAAGATGCAATTTTAAAAGTATATCAGGATTGTGGAATTGAGCTGAATCGGGAGCGTATGGATGAATTGTTTGCCATGGAACTTAAGGATTTTGCGAAAAAGGAAACCTGCGGATTTATGCTTCATGAATGTTATGGAAGTGAGAACCTTGCTGTCCTTGGACTTTTGTTTGGATATCCGGTGGAAAGTACTGTTGCGCTTTTGAAGGATGATATTACAATGCTTGACTTATAAAAATGTAAAAGCGCCGTATCGAACTGATACGGCGCTTTTTGTGTGAATAATATTTGGTATTAAGCAAAGAACCCGTGATTAGGATCTGCCTTAATAGCTTTTTGACCAACGATTAAAGCATTTAATGCGGCCTGTCCGGCTTCGCTTTGATCAACCGTTAAGTTGTCTGCAATTGCTACAAAAGCAATCTTCTTATCGTTTAAGATCTTAAGAGTGTCAACCAGGTCGGTAAGTCCTGATGAGAAACGAGCAACGCTGTATGCGTATAACGTATCACCATCTTTTAATTTTCCCATTAATTCTTTAAAGTTTGGACGATAACTTAAGTGGTCGACAATCACATCATCTGCCTTTTTTTTCACTTCGGCAATCTCTGTGTCTAAGTCTTCTTCGATGTTGGAAATGAAATAGTTTACATACCCATAGTTCATAATACTGTTCTCCTTTGTGTTACATTTATTGATTACATAATTAGTATAGAAGAAACGGATGGAAATAGTTATGCAGTATGGACGTAGTGTCATTCGAGTTATGCATAACTAAATGGAAGAAAAAGAAACAAAAGTGGCTTCACGTTAGCTTGGACTTATTGTAGTGGCGATAATAATAAGAACTGAGCACATTTTAAGCGTATAAGTAATTCGTAATTGTACACATTGCATAGGTTATGAGAGTGCCAAGACAAGAAACTTGTTGAAAACGCATGACATACTAATGGTATACAATGATTTCTATTTGGAATAGTTGTGAAAATTGTTTGCATAACTGATGCAATAAAGTTGAATTATAATTAAATCATCAAGAAACAATAATTTATGTAATTGGAGGGAAATTAATATGAAAAAGAATGTTTCAAGAACTTTAGCAGCAATTTGTGTTGGCGCTATGGCTGTTTCACTGGCAGCATGTGGAAGCTCATCAGAAGAGGGAACAACTTCTACAAGCGATAATGCAGCAGCAAGTACAACAAGCTCAGATACGAAGATCGGTATCGTTGTAAAAACTGCAACAAACGCCCATTTCCAGGATATCTCTTACGGAGCAATGATTGCAGGAGAGGAAAATGGAGTAGAAGTGATCGTACAAAATACCACAACAGAATCTGACATTGATGGACAGATTCAAAAATGTGAGGACCTGATTTCTCAGGGTGTGGATGCTTTAATTCTTACAGCGAATGATTCTGACGGTGTTTCAGCTGCAGTACAGAACGCACATGACAATGATGTAAAGTTCGTAACAGTTGATACAGAAATCACCAATGACTGGGGCGATGATGTAGCAGAATACATGCCGGTATACATCGGTGTTGATCACCAGGCAATGGCAAAAGAGATGGCAGAAAATATCTTTGAATCTATGGGCGGTGAAGGTAAAATTGTTATCCTTCGTGGTGTAGATGCAGCTTCTTCATCTCAGGAAAGAACAGCCGGATTCAAGGAAGCTCTTGAAGAATATCCAAACATCGAAGTAGTAGCTGAGCAGAGTGCTTCTTACGATCAGGATACCGCAACACAGAAGATGTCAGATATCCTTCAGACAGAATCTGATATAGATGCAGTACTTTGCTGTAACGACTTAATGGCAGCAGGTGCTATCACAGCTCTTAAGGAGCAGGGAATTACCGTAGGCGGAGATGACGGTGTTAAGGTTGCCGGTATCGATGGTAACGTAATCGCACTTGAGTCAATCGCAGATGGTGAAATGTATTGTACCGCATATGACTGGTCTATCCTTCAGGGATATTACGCAGTAGAGCAGGCAATTAACCTGATTAACGGCGGTGAAGTAGAAGACGATACAATGATGACACCGGATACCATCATTACAGCTGATAACATTGATGATTTCTTACAGCATGGTCAGGAATTATCAGAGTGGTCAATGGGTGATGCAGTTGGTGAACTTTCAGATTACATGAAGAACTTTATCCAGACAGGTAAAGATCTTGGAGTAGAATAATCGACAAATAGACTATCTCATAAATGAAATAATGACGAATGGCGCCCGGCTTTTTAGTCGGGCTCATTCAAAAAAACAACTCGAAAAGAGGATGCTTTATGGACAGTGAAAAAACAGTAGTAATGAGTCATGATATGGAAAAAGAAGAAAAAAGACTTTCGCATGTGGGAAAAACCATTCTTCGAATGGAACACGTTGATAAAGGGTTTGGCGGAGCACCGGTATTGCAGGATGTGCACTTTGATCTTAAGGCGGGAGAAGTCCATGCGCTGATGGGAGCGAACGGAGCCGGCAAGTCGACGCTGATGAAAGTTTTGTGTGGTGTATATCTTCCGGATAAAGGAACGATTGAACATAATGACCGTGTAATTCCACTGAAAGGAACTGTTGCGGATGCGCAGGCGGACGGAATTGCAATGGTATTTCAGGAATTGAATATTTTGCCGCATCTTAGCGTGCTTGAAAATATATTTATTGCAAATGAAATTGTGAAAAAAGGCGGTATTTACGATTGGAAAGCAATGCGTAAACGCGCCAAAGAAGTTATGGCAGAGGTTGGTATTGACCTTGACTTGGATGTCAGAGCAGGAGATCTTCCGGTTGCAATGCAACAGATGGTGGAGATTACAAGAGCTCTTAACTTAGAGTCGAATGTACTGGTTCTTGACGAGCCGACATCTTCCTTAACGATGCAGGAGACAGAACAGCTCTTTGACCTGATTGCAAGATTAAAGCAAAGAGGCGTAGGTATGATATATATTACGCATCGTATGTCTGAGGTATATCAGATTTCCGATCGTATTACGCTGCTTCGAGATGGTAAGAATGTCTTTACCGATGAGATTGCCAATGTTACCAATCAAAGACTGTTAGAGGGAATTGTCGGATCAAAACAGACCAACCAGTTCCCGGAGAAGAACAGACAGATTGGCGATGTGATATTTGAAGCTAAGAATGTAACCGTTCCGGGGCTGTATGAAGATGTCAGTTTCGAACTGAAAAAAGGTGAGATTCTTGGGTTTGCAGGGCTTGCAGGAGCAGGCCGAACTGAGATTGCAAAGACCATCTTCGGTGTCTATCACAACACCCAGGGTGAGTTTATATACAATGGTGAAGTGCTTAAAGTTCATAGCCCGGTTGATGCCGTAAGACAGGGAATCGGCTATGTAAGCGAGGATCGTAAGGCAGAAGGAATTCTGGCGGTTCGTCCAATCAGAGAGAATATGTCAGTGGCGAATATGCATCATCTGACAGGTAAGATTGGAATCAAAAAGCTGCAGGAAAAGAAAGAAGCACAAGAAGAAATCGATGGATTGAAGATTAAATGCGCCGGCATGGAGCAGCCAATCGAACGATTAAGTGGTGGTAATCAACAAAAGGTATGTCTTGGTAAATGGCTGATGTCAAAACCAAAGTTATTGCTTTTGGATGAACCGACCCGAGGTGTTGACGTTGGTGCGCGAGCAGATTTCTATAAGATTATTCAGGACCTGGTAAAACAGGATATCGGCGTAATCGTAATCTCTTCGGAGGAAGATGAGCTGATTGGTCTGTGTAATAGAATCGTGGTAATGCGCGAAGGCAAAAAAGTTGGTGAATTTGAAGATAGTGAAACAGATTTGAAGCAGAAGATGCTAAAACTCATGTTAGATATCTAGTTAAGTGTGAAAAACAAGGGAGGACTTTTTTATGACAACGTCAAAAGGAAAACAGTTTTATAACAAATGGGGTACTTATATTATCCTGATTGCACTGATTGTGTTCTTTTCCATTGCCGGAAATGGATTCTTTAGTGTATCGAACCTGACAAATATTTTAAGAACAGCAGCCGTTTATATCATCTTTGGCTGTGGTATGACATTCGTCATGATCTCCGGACGTATCGACCTTTCGGTTGCATCAATAGCAGCGTTATCCGGATGTTCGACAGCTATTATGATTGAAAGAGGTATGCATCCTCTTATGGCTGCAATCATCGGACTGATAATCGGTATTGTATGCGGTTTTGTAAATGGTCTTTGTATTGCAAAACTGAAAGTACCGTTCTTCATTATGACAGCCGGTATGATGTATGCTGCTAATGGACTGGCTTTGGTTATTACGAAAGAAACATCAATTGGTATTCATGTAGACAGAGATAAGTTTAATATCGGATTTGATTTTTGGGGTTCTAAAACCTTTGGAATCATACCGTCGCAGTTTATTGTAGCAATCATCTTCTTCCTAATCTGTTTCTTCTTAATCAGAAATACGAAGATGGGACGTTACACATATGCGATTGGTAGTAATGAAAAGACGGCACGTTTATCCGGTGTAAATGTAGATTTATATACGATTATTATCTTTACATTAAACGGTTTGGCTTCCGGTCTTGCAGGTATGGTACTGGCATCCAGACTTCGTACAGGATCTCCGAATATCGCAGACGGCGGATATAATATCCTTGCAATTGCTGCAGCTGCAATCGGTGGTACCTCATTAAATGGTGGTGAAGGTAAGCTTGGTAAGACGCTGGTTGGTGCATTTGTAATCTGCGTAATCAGTACAGGCCTTAATATTATGGGAATATCTTCTTCCAACCAAAAGATTGTGATCGGTGCAGTACTTGTAATTGTTGTAGCCGTTGATATGATTGATAAACATGGTGAGAATTAACAGATCTGTGTTGGTTCAGGATCTTTAATAAGAATAAGAAAAAGCTGTCGCTAGAATGGTGCGACAGCTTTTTCGCTTATTTTGCAAAGATTTGATTACGTCCATTTTCCTTTGCGACATATAGGTTGGTATCAGCAATTTGTAAGAGTTCATCAATGCTCGAATCTTTGAATGCCTGAGTTACACCAAAACTCATAGTTACTTTTAGAGAATCAAAATTGTGTTCGACGGTGTGATTTCGAATCTGCATCAAAGTTTCTTCGAGCTTTTGCTTTGAAGAGGCGAGATTCATACCTTCAAATACAAATAGGAATTCTTCGCCGCCCCAGCGGGCTACAAAAGCTTTGCCAATCATATTGCGCTTTAAGATGGCAGCAACTTCACGAAGTACGGCATCTCCGGCATCATGGCCATAGGAGTCATTTACCTTTTTGAAGAAATCAATATCTCCGATGGCGACACAAAAATCGTTGGCGCCCTGTCCGGAATTTAAGAAAACATTTTTCAGATGAATTCCACCGTAACGCCGGTTGGGAAGTTTGGTTAAGGTGTCGTAATTAACCAGTTGCTCAAGCGCATATCGCATCTGGTTACCACTTTTAGCCAAAAGAGATATTTCGTCATCGGAATTTAATATGGTTTCCGGTAGCTGCGCTTCTAGGTGTCCGTTGGAAATCTGGTTCATAAAACGTTCGATAAATTTGATTTTCTTTACGATCTTTTGTGACGAGTAGATGCTGTAAAAAGCAATCAAAACCGTGATAATCGCAAATACAATCAGCATTGGAAGAACCGCAGTTATCACTTTTTTGTTCAGGTCTTCAAGAGAACGGTAGATGGCAATCATTCCAAATACGGAGTTATCTGAAGCGTGGATCGGAACAAAGAGGGCGATACATTGCTGGTCGTTCATGGTTAAATTCTTATAGAACGCTGTTTGGTTACCTTCGTACACATCTACATAAGCCTGGTTAGGCGATTCGGTCAGAAGCCATCGCTCGCCGGATGAATCGGTCATGGTTGTTTTCACGCAGATGTTGCCGCGGAAGATAGAGTATTCATTTCCGAAGGACTCTTTTAAGGAATCAATCAATGTGTTGTCTTCGGTGATGTCATATTCGCCCTTGTATAACTTGTAAGTGGTGTCATTGAGAATTTCCACAGAAAAGTTACCGGGATAAACTTCATTTAGCTCTGCCATCATATAGAGGCATTGTTGCCGCATGTCGGACTCGAACTCGTCAATCAATGTGGCTTTCATCTGGATAAATGCCACAATCATAACGGCAACACCTAAGATAATGATAGGGACCAATGTGGATAAGAGCATTTTGCCCCGAAGCGAATTCTTTAAATTAGTTTCCATAAGTCACCTCAAGATTCTAGTGGGTTAATGTTGTGATTATCGTAAACTGTGGTAAACATTTCCATTTTTTAGTTTGTATCCTCGATACTGTGCAAGTTCACTTACCGTAACGAGCTGGTAGCCCTTCTTGACAAGACGTGGAACCATCTTAAGAACGGCGTTTTTGGTTGGCTCGTGAATATCGTGCATCAAAACGATATCACCGTCTTTGGCATTGCTCATAACGCAGTTAACGGTTTTGGTAGTGTTTCGGGTCTTCCAGTCCAGGGTGTCGATAGACCATAGAATAATTGGTTTGCCAACGGAGGACTTAACCGTTGAGTTAAATGCGCCGTAAGGCGTACGCATGAGCGTGGTTTTGTGTCCGGTCGCGCTCTTTACAATCTTGTCGGTTTTGCTCATTTGAGAACGAACGCCGGAAGCGGAAAGCTTTGACAGGTAAGGGTGAGAGTAGGTGTGATTTCCAATCTCGCAGCCCAAAGAGTCTGCTTTCTTTAAGATGCTTTTATAATTTTTGGCGTTCGAGCCGACAACAAAAAAGGTAGCGCGGGCATCGTATTTTTTCAAACAGTTTAAGATGGCGTTGGTATAAGGCCCAGGTCCGTCGTCAAAGGTAAGTGCAATCATCTTGCCATTCGGATCTACGTTGTTGCAGCGCAGTTTCAGAATGTTGCTTGGATTGCTTTTGATTTTCTTGCCATCTTTTGTGTACACAGCAATGATTTTGTATTTATAGATCTTGCCGACATCGGTTTTTTTGTCGGTATAAGAAAGCTTTTTGGTTTTCTTAATCAGTTTATACTTTTTGCCGGCAGTTTTACGATAAATGAAGTATTTTTTGGCGCCGGATACCTTGTTCCAGGTAAGATATACTTTACTGTTTTTGGACGAGCCGGAGATAGTTGTAGCGGCTGGCTTCTGATAAGCTGCAGCGGCTTTTGAATAGTTGCTGGCTGCCCATGAAGCAGAAGTATTCTTAGCCATAATCTTGTAATAGTAAGCCTTACCGGAAGTTGTGGTTTTGTCCGTGTAAGAAGTCTTTTTGGTTGCTTTTAACTTAATATAAGAACCGGATTTTTTGGTGCTTCGATAGATGACGTATTTGTTGGCTCCGGTTACCTTGCTCCAGGTAATTTTCACCTTTTTAGAAGATTTAATAGTGGTTTTTACCTTGGCCGGTGCGCTAAGGGTTACCTTGACGGTAACGACATCAGAGCTGACCGCAATTGCATCGTCAATAATTTGATCGACGCGGTAATAGTAGATGTGAGCCCCGGTCACATCAGTGTCTGTGTAAGAGATGGTTCCGCTTTGGCTGGTGACATTATCCAACTCTGTATAAGAACCGGATAGCGAAGTGGCTCTTTTGATAGAGTACTGATTGTCTGCCGAAGTGGAAGTGAAGGAGAGTGTGACGCCTGTCTTCGCCTTATAAGTTGCGCTAAGTGAAATCGATTCATCTGCAGCCGTGTCGGCGAATGCCTGCGTACAGGTGAAAAGCGAGAACAATAATGCGACGATAAGACTGCATGACAGGATAAGAATTCTCCTGGAAATGGTGCTTTTGATAGCATTGTTCATAATCTGATACCCCCTTTTTAAACTTAATTTTAGTATAGCATACTTACGGCCGTTAGTCTTTACTTTAGTACACAAAAGTGGTAAAGTGAGAAGCGTGAATGTGCCTGTATTGGCATAATGAAAAGAAAGAAGGAAAAACATACAATGCTGTCAAAACAAATAATTGAAGATGTATCGAATTCTTCAGCAATTCGTGCGATGTTTACGGAAGGAATTGAACTTGCAAAAAAGGTTGGACAAGACAATGTCTACGACTTTTCACTTGGTAATCCGGTAACGCCGGTTCCGGAAGCATTTACGCAGGCAATGATTGATATTATAAAGGAAGAAAAAGATACGACAAAATTACATGGTTATATGGATAACGCCGGATATCCGGAGGTTCGAAGTGCCATAGCAGAGCATTTGAATAAGCGTTTTGGCGTTTCTCTTGGATGGCGTAATATTATTATGACAGTAGGAGCCGCCGGTGCGATTAATGTCATACTCAAGACAATTATCGATCCGGGCGATGAGATGGCAGTATTTGCACCATATTTTACAGAGTATCGAAATTATATTGGAAACTGGAGAGGAAAGCTGGTTACTATTGAGCCGGATTATGAGACATTTCAGCCGGACTTTGAAGACTTAAAGCGTAAGATATCGCCTAAGACAAAAGCATTGATTATTAATAACCCGGTCAATCCTACCGGTGTAATCTATTCCGAAGAAACCATTAAAAAGATTGCGGCTGTATTGGAAGAAAAGCAAAAAGAATATGGTCATGAAATCTATATTATTTCTGATGAGCCGTATAGAGAACTTGTCTATGATGGAGAGGAAACCGTTTTTTTGACAAAGTATTATGCGAATACATTTGTCACCTATTCCTTTAGTAAGTCGCTATCTCTTCCGGGAGAGCGAATTGGCTATATGGTGATTCCGAGTGAGATGGCAGATTTTGAACAGATGCTGGCAGGACTTACGATTGCCAATCGAATCTGCGGATTTATCAATGCACCGTCCCTGATGCAAAAGGCAGTTATCCGCTGTCTGGATGAGAAGACGGACGTTGACTTTTATGACCGGAATCGAAAAAGACTGTATGAGATGCTGACGGAGCTTGGGTTTGAATGTGTTTATCCGCAGGGAACCTTTTATCTGTTTATGAAGTCACCGGAACCGGATGAGAAGGTGTTTGTGGAAGTTGGTAAGAAGCATCATATTATGATGGTGAATGGAACAACATTTAACTGTCCGGGCTATGTGCGACTTGCGTATTGCGTACAGCCGGAAGTGATTGAGCGTTCCAGGGATGCATTTGCAGCACTTGCAAAAGAATATAATCTGAAAGGAAAGTAAAGCATGAGCGGTTGGGAAAAATATGTCCGCCGGGTAACACCTTATACACCCGGTGAACAGCCGAAGATAAAAGATAAGATTAAGTTAAATACAAATGAAAATCCATATCCACCATCGCCGAAGGTGGAGCAGGCAATCAAGGAACTTGAGATAGATGCCATGCGCATGTATCCGGATCCTGCAGTGAGCGATCTGGTGGATGCAATAGCCAACTACTACCGGGTGAAACCGTCGCAGGTGTTTGTCGGAGTTGGTTCCGATGATGTGCTGGCAATGTCATTTATGACATTTTTTAACAGTGACAAGCCGATTTTGTTTCCGGATATTACGTATTCGTTTTACGATGTCTGGGCAGATGTGTTTCGGATTCCATACGAGACCAAGGCGCTTACGGATGATTTTAAGATTTGTGTAGAGGATTATAAAACAGACAATGGAGGCATTATATTTCCAAATCCAAATGCACCGACCGGAGCAGAACTGCCGCTTGAGAAAGTGGAGGAAATTATTGCAGCCAATCCGGATGTGACGGTCATAGTGGATGAAGCATATGTGGACTTTGGTGCAAAAAGTGCGTTGCCACTAGTCGAAAAATATGATAATCTGTTGGTTGTGCAGACTATGTCGAAGTCTCGTTCAATGGCGGGAATGCGAATTGGCTGGGCGATTGGGAATGAGAAGATGATTGGATATCTCAATGACGTGAAATATTCATTTAACTCCTATACCATGAATCGCACATCGATTGCGATGGGCGTGGCAGCCATGAACGATCGTGAGTACTTTGAAGAGACGACGAAAAAGATTGTAGCAACTAGACAAAAAACGAAAGAACGACTTAAGAAACTAGGGTTTGTATTCCCGGATTCGAAGAGTAATTTTATCTTTGCATCACATCCAAAGTATGAGGCGAAGAAGCTGTTTGAGGCGTTAAAAGAAGCACATATCTATGTGCGATATTTTGATAAGCCGCGAATTAATGAGTATCTTCGTATTACGATAGGTACGGATGAGGAGATGGAGAAGTTCTTTGCGTTTCTCGAAGATTACATGAGTTAGGAGAATTAGAGTGGAGAGCTTGGTAACCTGGTTTACGACGCACTGGGGACAGTATATATCCAAGGAATTGTTGTGTTTCATCATATCAATGTTTCCGATTGTGGAATTAAGAGGCGGAATTTTAGCCTCAACGTTATTGCAGATTCCGATGATTAAGGCTGTGCCGATTTGTGTTGCGGGAAATATTATTCCGCTTCCGTTTATTTTATTGTTCATTAAAAAAATTATCAGGGTAATGAAAAATTCCAGCATTCGATTTTTCTCAAAGATTGGAAACTGGATTGAAGATAAGGCAATGAAGAATAAACATAAGATTGAAAAATACGAGTTTTGGGGACTTATGTTGTTCGTTGGAATTCCGATTCCGGGAACCGGCGGATGGACAGGGACGCTCCTTGCAGCCGTATTTGAAGTTGATACCAAGAAGGCGGTGCTGGCTATTTTGCTTGGCCTTTGTATGGCGACTGTGATTATGTGCGTTCTTTCTTACGGCGTAATCGGACATGTCGTTTCTTAATATACCGAGGTTTAAAGAAACTGAGTAACAAGAAATTGTTATTCGGTTTCTTTTTTTTAAGAATTCTTAGTAAGAATAAACGTTACGATTGGGAAAGTGTAAATAAGATATCAAAATTATAGAACATGAGGAAAGTTGTTATGGGGGCGACTTGCTGGGATTGTAAAATAAAAATCCTCCCGGTGCGAAACTCGTATCGGGAGGATCCTTTTATTCTGCAGTATTGGCATCGGCCAGATAGTCGGTCAATGCATCTAAGTTCACATAAGTCTTTGTGACTTCCGTATTATTTTCAATATAATTCTTGATTGAGAAAGCAGCCCATACAACGATGGCGGCAAGGATTAAAAGAAAAATCAGCTTACTAAAAAAGTTTTGCCGTTTTTGCTTGGCCATAATTTTCTTGCGGTTTGCTTTTTCTTGTTTATAACGATCTACTTTAGCCTGACTCATAGGAATTCTCCTTCTTGGTTCGAAATGAGGAACACGGAAAAATGTTCCTTGACTATTATACACAATATTGGTAAAAACGCAAAGAGTTTTGCGAAATAGTCATAAAAAACTGTCGATATTCCCATGCCCGAATACCTTGCTATAACAGGGGCTATGAGTGTATAATATAGAAGATTGTACTTGTGAATAGTGGAATGAAATATGTTATGCGAAAGGTCGAGGATAAAATATGAAGTTAAAAACAAGATGTATTGCAGGGTTATTAGTGCTCACACTTATGGTTACAACGGTAGCAACCGGTTTGTTGACGGGTGCAACGACAGTGTCAGCATCAGAGACAACAACATCTTCAGACACGGTATCAACTATTACAGGCAATCAACTGGATTTAGACTATGATGTTAGTGGTGTTCTTGAATTTGATGTAGATTTAAGTGATGATTATGACACTTATGATGCAGACTCATCAAAAGTTACAGTTACCGGATATTCTGTTAATAAAGAATCGGTGATGACAGTCGATGATGAGGGGAATTATACAACTTTAAGTGAAGGTGTTACAAACCTCACGGTAGAAGGCAGTTTTACCAATACAGATTCGGATGAAACACAGGACTTTACTTATAACGTAACAGTTGCAGTATTTAAGGATTTATCGACACTGGCATTAAGTTCTTCTACTCTTTATGCTTATATGGATAAGAATTCTTCTTCAACAGTTACCGGAAGTGTAAGTCTTGTTGGAACCAATTATACATTTTCAAAATCGGATATTACACTGACAGAGTCGGCTTCTTCTTCTAAGATTTCAGCCTGGACAGTTTCAAATAATAAGATTACATTTACCTTTAAAAAGAGTGGTAGTGAGACCATTACCTTAAGCTTTTACAACAAAGCGGATAATTCCTATACGAAATTAAAATTAAAAGTAAAGATTTATAAATGCTATATATCAAATACTTCCGTACTTATGTACAAGGGACAAAAGCAGACACTTAAGATTAAGACGACATCGAGCAGTCTGAAAACAATCTCGAACAGCGCGATTACCTGGAAGTCTTCCAATAAAAAAGTGGCAACCATTAACAGCAAGGGTAAGATTACAGCCAAGAAAGCCGGAACAACAATTATTACGGCAACCGTGAATGGCAAGAAATATGGAAGCGCTGTTAACGTCACATCAAAGAAAAAGTACAAAGCAATTAAGAAAGCCAAGAGCATCTATAGTTCTAGTACCTATTCGCAGGCAAAGCGTATGAGTAAGGGATATTATGATTGTTCTTCTCTTGTATGGAGAGCATACGCGCCGCAGGGGATTTATTTTGGCGTTAAGAGCGGCTGGGCACCGGTTGCTGCCAGCATTGCAAAATACTTAAGCAAACATGGAAAATTAAAGGGAAAGATTACAACAAAGAAGATTAAAAAATATGCGCTTCAGGCAGGCGATGTTATCTTCAAGACCGGTGAAAGCAATGGTCGATATAAGGGAATCTACCATATTGAGATGTTTACCGGATATCGTTTTACATCATTTAACAGTGATGGAAGTGCAAATGTTACGACAACCTGGGTGGCAAGATATGACGGATACCTTGAGTATTCCATCGCGACAGAATCAAGAACGCCAATCTATGGAAGACCATAAGTCGTTTTTGAAAGCATAAAAAGGGAAAAGGAGTGGGGAATATGAGCGCAGCAGATAAGATTTTTGTGGATATGTGCACAGACATTCTGGAACATGGATGCAGTACAGAAGGTGAAAAGGTTCGTCCGGTATGGCCGGATGGAACAAGCGCCTATACGATTAAGCAATTTGGCGTCGTCAATCGCTACGATCTTGCAAAAGAATTTCCGGCGATTACGCTTCGTAAGACGGCTATTAAAAGTGCAACGGATGAGATGCTTTGGATTTGGCAAAAGAAGTCCAATAATATCAATGAGCTGAATTCGCATGTCTGGGATGAATGGGCAGATGAAACCGGTTCTATCGGAAAAGCTTATGGATATCAGATGGGCGTTAAGCATCAGTATAAAGAAGGAATGTTTGACCAGGTGGATCGTGTGTTATACGACCTGAAACATAATCCATTTTCAAGAAGAATCATGACCAATATCTATGTGCATCAAGATCTTCATGAGATGCATCTGTATCCATGTGCATATAGCATGACATTTAATGTTACCCAGAAAAAAGGGGATGACAAGCTGACCTTGAACGGTATCCTAAATCAGAGATCGCAGGATATATTGGCAGCGAATAACTGGAATGTGTGTCAGTATGCAATGCTGATTTACATGCTTGCACAGGTCAATGACATGCGAGTCGGTGAACTCGTGCATGTGATTGCGGATGCACACATCTATGACAGACATATTCCTCTGATTAAAGAGCTGATTACACGTGAGCAGCATCCGGCACCGAAAGTCACATTGAATCCGGATATCAAGGATTTTTATGAGTTTACGACAAAGGATATCACGGTTGAAGATTATGTGACCGGACCACAGATTAAAGATATTCCAATTGCAATCTAAGGAGACTAAATCATGAATTTAATTGCAGCAGTAGATAAAAATTGGGCAATCGGGCTTAATAATAAGTTGCTGGTCAGTATTCCGGAGGATATGAAATTTTTCCGGGAACATACGACGGGTAAAGTCATCGTGATGGGGCGAAAGACGCTGGAGTCATTTCCGGGCGGTAAGCCGCTTCCAAAACGAGTCAATATCGTGCTCACACGCCAGAAGGATTATCAGCCAAAGGACGTCATCGTTGTACATAGCGAAGAGGAACTAAAAGACGTGCTGAAAGATTACGATTCGCAGGATGTCTATGTCATCGGCGGTGAGACCATCTACAAACAGTTTGTGGACTGGTGTGATGTGGCACATATCACAAAGATTAATTATGAATATCAGGCAGATGCGTATTTCCCAAATCTGGATGAGCAAAACGATTGGGAAGTGGCAGAGTACAGTGATGAGAACACGTACTTTGATCTCGAGTATACATTTGTCAAATACGTGCGTAAATAAAAAGAACTAGGAAGTGTAAAGTCATGGAGAATTTACTTTTCAGTCTTAACACGACGATACCAATTTTTTTGGTAATGGTTCTTGGATATTTCTTGCGAAGAATCAACCTGCTCAACGATAACTTTGTTACAATTGTCAACAAATTCAATTTCAAAGTTACTCTGCCGGTTCTGTTGTTTCGCGATTTATCGACGGTTGATATCAGAGCCGTGTTTGACGTAAAGTATGTATTGTTTTGTGCGATTGCGACATCACTTTGTTTTTGGGTGATTTACGCAGTTACCAAATTCGCAATGAAGGATAAGACGATGGTCGGTGCTTTCGTGCAGGCTTCTTTTCGAAGCAGTGCGGCAGTCATGGGCCTTGCCTTTATTCAAAATGTATATGGAAGTTCGGCGATGGGACCACTGATGATTATCGGAGCGGTTCCACTTTATAATATTTATTCCGTGCTTGTCTTAACGCTTGAGGCGAATGATCCAAACGGAGCTGGTGAGCGGAAAGAAAAACTAAAAAAAGCCGGGATTAATATATTAAAGAATCCAATTATAATCGCGATTGTACTTGGAATTGTAGTGGCACTTCTTCGGGTCGATTTCCCGAAGATGATTGATACTTCGGTGAATTCGGTGGCAAGTATGGCAACGCCTTTGGCACTGATTGGACTGGGTGCCGGGTTTGAAGGAAGAAAAGCGATTAAAAAGATTAAGCCGACACTTATTGCGGCAGCCATTAAGCTGGTAGTTCAGGCGGCGATTTTTTTGCCATTTGCTATCTGGCTCGGATTTACCGGAGAGAAGATGATTGCGCTGGTAGTGATGCTCGCTGCACCGGCAACGCCAAGCTGTTATATTATGGCGAAGAATATGAAAAACGATGGAACGCTGACGGCAAGTATTGTCGTGGCAACGACACTTTTGGGTGCATTTACGCTTACGATGTGGATCTTCATCCTAAGGTCGCTTGGGTTGTTATAAGCCCTGGGTTGTAAAGGGGAATTTATAAATGGATATTACAGGAAGAAAGCTTTTCGTAAAAGCATTACAGGAAGAACAAGTAGATACAATATTTGCGTATCCGGGCGGAACAGTTACGGATTTATTTGATGAATTAAAAAAACAGGACCATATTCATGTGGTACTTGGACGTCATGAACAAGGACTTGTTCATGAGGCGGAAGGATACGCGCGTGCCAGTGGTAAGCCGGGAGTTTGTCTTGTGACAAGCGGACCTGGTGCAACGAATACGGTGACGGCAATCACGGATGCGTTTTATGACAGTATTCCGCTTGTCGTATTTACAGGACAGGTACCGCTCAACCTGATTGGTAACGATGCTTTTCAGGAAGTCGATATCATGGGAATGGTGAAAGGCATTACCAAGTATGCTGTGACGGTGCGAAGCCGTGAGGAACTGGGAACAATTATTAAAAAGGCGTTTCATATCGCGACAACCGGTAAGCCGGGTCCGGTACTAATCGATCTGCCAAAGGATATTCAGGTGGCAAAAGGACCTGCAGAATATCCGGAAAGCATTCAGATTCGTGGTTATAAAATAAATGAAAATGTCCACGTGGGACAGCTGAAAAAAGCATTCAAACTGTTGCAAAATGCGGAGCGCCCAATTATTCTTGCCGGAGGCGGCGTGCGTATTGCCAAAGCCGGTAAGCAGCTTGCTAAATTTATCAATACAACAAAGATTCCGATGGTTTCTACCGTTATGGGTAAGGGGATTATTCCGGAAGAAAATTATTATTACATTGGAAATTGTGGTATGCATGGACGCTACGCGGCGAATAAAGCCGTGGGAGAATGCGATCTCCTGTTTTCAATCGGAACCAGATTTAACGATCGTATTACCGGAGACTTAAATGAATTTTGTCCAAAGGCGAAGATTGTGCATATCGATATTGATACCGCATCTATTTCCAGAAATGTTGTCGTTGATGTTCCAATCGTTGCGGATGCCAAGAAGGCGCTGGATAAGCTTTGCGAATGGGCAGAGCCTCTTAATACCGGTGCATGGATGAATGAAATCTATCACTGGGAAGAAGAGCATCCACTGGAAATGGCACGGGATAAAGGAATGTCGCCGCAGATGATCATGGAAGGAATCAATGATGCGTTTGATAAAGCCATCTATGTTACGGATGTCGGACAGCATCAGATGTGGGCCAGCCAGTACTTAAAACTGGAAGGTAAAAAAAGCTTTATCACATCGGGAGGTCTTGGTACGATGGGATTTGGATTTCCGGCAGCAGTCGGAGCCAAGATCGCACAGCCAAACACACCGGTTGTATGCATTACCGGAGATGGCGGCTTTCAGATGAATATGCAGGAGATGGCAACCGCGATGATAGAAGGCGCTCCGGTTATTGTCTGCATCTTAAATAACTCTTACCTGGGTATGGTGCGTCAGATGCAGCAGCTTTTCTACGGTAAGAGATATGAAGCGACAAGTCTGACCTGCAAAGTGGATAACAATACCAAGAACAAAAAAGGGAGAGCGCATGAGTCGGATGATGCGGCTTCTAAGCTCCCTTATATTCCGGACTTTGTAAAATGGGCAGAAAGCTATGGGGCGATGGCGCTTCGCGTTGAAAAACAAGAAGATATCGCACCGGCAATTGAAAAGGCGAAAAAGAATCAAAAGACCCCAACCGTCATTGAATTTATGATTGACTGGCATGAAATCGTACTTCCGATGGTGCCGGGCGGTAGTCCAATGAGTGAAATGATTTTGAATTAGGAGGGGAATACGATGGAAATGAAATTAAGATGGATCGCCTTATATGTGGAAAATACAGTCGGAGTTCTCTCGAAAGTTTCGGGACTGTTCTCCGGAAAATCTTATAACCTTGGAAGCCTTACAGTTGGCGTTACGGAAGATGAAACCGTCTCAAGAATGACGATTTCCGTGGAAAGTGATGATATTACATTTGAACAGATTAAAAAGCAGCTGAATCGAATGGTGGAAGTCATCAAGGTAATGGATATTACGAACGAACCGATGCATATGAAAGAAATTTTATTTGCAAAGGTGAAAAAGTGTACACCGGAAGATAAGGCAGAGGTATTTCGAATCGCCCAGACATTTCAGGTTAAAGTGGCAGATATCGGAGAAGATAGTGTGCTGTTAGAGTGTATGCTGACAGTTCGAAGAAACAATGAACTGATTACATATCTGAAAAAACGCTTTAAAGCAGTTGAAATCATCAGAGGCGGAGCAGTTGCGGCAGAATCAATTAGCACTTCATGTCGCTAAAGCGTTAATGCTTGACAGTTACAGACAAAGGTTTATAATAAAAAACATGAGTGCGCCGCGTGGGGACAATGGTGTCTTGGCCGGGGCGCATTTTGTGTGGAGGAAATTAAGATGGATATCAAATTTGAAAAAAGAGACGTACTAAAAGAAAAGCCGGATCAGAAAAATCTTGGATTTGGTAAATATATGACCGACTATATGTTTGAAATTGACTGGATTAAGGGACAAGGATGGGTGAATCCAAGGATTATCCCATACGGACCGATTGAAATGGATCCGGCAGCTGTTGTGCTTCATTATGCACAGGAAACATTTGAAGGGTTAAAGGCATATCGTACGGCAGATGGTTCCATTCAGCTGTTTAGACCGGAGATGAATGCCAGAAGAATGCAAAAATCAAACGAAAGACTTTGCATGCCATCACTTGATGAAGAAACATTTGTTGAGGCAATCAAAGCTCTTGTCAATGTAGAAAAGGACTGGGTACCGACAGAAGAAGGAACCTCCCTTTATATTCGTCCGGTTGTATTTGCAAATGAATCAGCACTTGGTGTACATATGGCAAATGCATTTAAATTCATTATTATGTGCTGCCCGGTTGGTGCATATTATCCGGAAGGAATTAATCCGATTAAGATTTTGGTAGAAGATGAACTTGTTCGTGCCGTTAAGGGTGGAACAGGATTTACAAAATGCGGTGGTAACTATGCGGCATCTATCTTAGGACAGGTTAAGGCTGAGAAGATGGGATGTACACAGGTACTTTGGCTTGACGGTGTGGAACGTAAGTATGTCGAAGAAGTTGGAACGATGAACATTATGTTCAAAATCGATGGTGAGATCTATACAGCACCAATCGACGGAACCGTACTTCCGGGTGTGACTCGTGATTCTATGCTTCAGATTTTAAAAGAATGGGGTTACAAGATTCATGAAGAGCATGTTGCAATTGAAGATATCATGAAGGCCGGCCATGAAGGCAGACTCGAAGAAGTATTTGGAACCGGTACTGCAGCTGTTATCTCACCTGTTGGAGAACTTGTATATAAGGACGACAGTGTTACCATCAATGATTTTAAAATTGGTGATTTAACACAGAAGTTATACGATGAACTGACAGGCATTCAGTGGGGTAAAGTTGAAGACCGCTTTGGTTGGACACAGAAGATCTAAGGAAATTCTTAAGGCTAATTAATAACTTCTTAAGGAATTTATCACATTACGTTAACGAAATAATCACCTCCCGGTGATAAGATTCCAATAGAATCTTAGAATCAGGAGGTGATTTTATGTTTGAACAAGATGAACTTGGTTATTTGGTAAAACCTAGAAAGATTGGGAATATCATCATTTTATTGGTGGTTGTTGCAGCAATTATCTTAGGAGGTTGTGCAGTTGCCAAGAAGATGGCGGTAAGAACAGGCCAGCAGGTTGTACTACAGACACAAACGGTGGAGGCCGATACAGGAGAAGCATAACATGAAAGTGGAAAAGACCTGGATACAGTTAATGAAGAAAGCTGATTTTAAGGCGAACGGTGAAAAGTATGGAATTGATCAGGTAACTGCTCGCATTATCAGAAACAAAGACATTGTAGAAGATAAAGACATCAGAATGTATCTGTACGGAAGTAAGCAAGATTTATACAATCCGTCTTCTATGAAAGACATTGACCTTGCAGCCGGGATCTTGAAGCAGAAGATAGAACAGCAAAAAAAAATACGTATCATTGGTGATTATGACTCGGATGGAATCAATGCAACCTATATTTTACTCAAAGCATTACAGATGCTTGGCGGGGATGTCTCATGGGACATTCCACATCGTATTAAAGATGGGTATGGTGTCAATGTACGTATGGTAGAAGCGGCTGCTTCAGATGGAGCGGATACGCTGATTACCTGCGATAATGGAATTGCCGCCAAGGATGCCATTGACAAGGCGAAGGAACTTGGAATGACGGTAGTGATTACCGATCATCATGAGCCGCCGGTCGATGATCAGGGCAATCAGATGATTTATGAAGCAGATGCCGTTGTGGATCCCAAACAAAGAGCATGTGAGTATCCTTACAAGGAACTGTGCGGGGCAGCCGTGGCTTTTAAGTTGATGTGCCGGTTGTATGAGCTGTGTGGTAAATCGGCAGAGAAACTTGACTTTTTATTAGAGCATGTTGCAATAGCAACGATAACGGATGTTGTACCTTTGACCGGAGAAAACAGAATCCTGGTAAAAGAAGGATTGAAACGTCTTTCGCATACCACGAATCTGGGATTACAGGCGCTTATGGAGGAGCTGAAAATAAATCCGGCGCAGCTGCGCTCAGATTATATCGGATTTCAGATTGGACCATGCCTGAATGCAACAGGAAGGCTTGAGGATGCGGCGCGTGCGGTAGAACTATTGCTCGCAGATAACGCTTTGCAGGCGGAAAAAATTGCGAAGGAAATCGTTGAACTGAATGCAAAACGAAAAAGCATGTCCAGAGAAGGCGAGGCGGATGCAAAGGTATATGTAGAAACGCATTATGACGATTCGGCTAAGGTTTTGGTAATCTATTTGCCACAGTGTCATGAGAGTATTGCCGGTATTATTGCCGGTCATATTAAAGAAGCATATAACCGTCCGACTTTTGTGCTGACGAAGGGTAAGGATTGCATTAAAGGCTCCGGAAGATCAATTGAAGAGTATAACATGTTTGATGGAATCAATGGATGTAAAGACCTGCTGCTTAAGTTTGGAGGACATCATCTTGCGGCCGGTATTTCACTGGAAGAAAAGAACATCGAACTGTTTGCCAGAACCATTAACGACAAAGCCGCTCTAACGCAGCAGGATTTGCTTAAGAAGTATTACATTGATGTGCCAATGCCATTTCCTTATGTGACAACGCAGTTGATTCGTGAGATGTCGGTTTTAGAGCCGTATGGAAAAGACAATGAAAAACCGCTCTTTGCACAAAAAGATGCACAGATTATAAGAGCGCAGCTTTTAGGAGAAAATCAAAATTTTTTAAAATTGCAGGTGCAGGTGCCCGGAGGCAGTGGACAGTACGAGATGATTGCTTTCGGTTATATGGCAGAGCAGTTTGCAGAAGGAGTCGATTTAAAGTACGGCGCAGGGACATATGAGAATATGCTGGAAGGCAAGACAAAACCGGTCATGACATTTGCTTATCAGCCGACGATTAACACCTTTCGAGACATGGAACATATACAGTTTGAGATTGTGGATTTCATGTAGAATCCGATTTTACAATATGGTATCATAAGAATAGTGCCTGATAGCATATTATTGTAGAAAACGAGGTTTTAACATGTTTGGGAAAAAAGACCGAAAGAAAGAAATCGACAATGAAAAACAGCTGATTCGCGATGAATATGAAGGAAAGTCCAAGAAAGCCTTTGGCGTTGCGGAGCAGATAAAAGGAAACTGCGTGATAGCGCAGGATAATCAAAAACTATTAGACCAGAATCTGACACAGATTGTGGATGATATTAAAACAATGCAGCAAGCGGCTGTGACGCAGACGGATTCGAATGCAAGTTTAAGTGAGATTGCTGCACAGATGGCACAAGAGGCAAGAGATGACATTGCAATGCAGACCGAAATTATAGAACTCTTTGAGAAGGAAAAGGATGCTTTATATGCCGTTGTAGATGCTAATAAACATTTTACAACGCCGGCGAAATCCTTAAGCCAGTTCGGTTCACAGCTTGATACACAGATGCGTGACCTTCGTAATCTGCAGGAAAAAGCAGCGCAGTGCTCCAAGGAGATGAGCGTTACGGCTTTAAATGCAGCGATTGAAGCAGGCAGACTTGGCAATGTCGGACAACAGTTTATGATTGCGGCACAGGATGTACGCGATCTTGCCGAGAACTATGAAACAATTACTAAGGGAATTAATACTGCGCTAAAGCAGATAGAAGAGCAAAAGGCTGAATATGAAAAACAGCTTTCACATCTGAATAATTTGCTAAAGGAAAATAACATTCAGATGGGAAAAAATGCTTCTTCTTTTGAGCAACTTCAAAAGAAGGTGCATACTATGGATTTGAATCCGATTGGACAGTTATCGCTTCAACTGGATGAGCAAAGCCAGGCGCAACATGAGGCGACAGCAGATATTCATAGTGCAGCAGAAGATTCTCTGAATAAGATTGAACAGACCGGAAGAGTATTTATAGAACAGCTTGAGGGTCTGCAGACGATGCAGCAGCAATCCATGGAGCTTATGGAGATGCTGGATGTATCGGTAGAAGGAGAGGAAGAGCATGAACAACCGTAGATATAATATGATGTTTAAGAAGATGGCAGCGATTACTTTGACTGCAGCGATGTGTGCAGGAGGTGCCATACCGGCACTGGCGTCATCTGATGATTCAGAAACAGAAGAGACAACAGATACAGAAGATGAGGATACCGTTGTTGTAGAAGAAAATGACGAGCCGTATCTTGCGCTTGGAGAAGATCTTTCTTCTTCGCAGAAGTCAACGGTACTTGAACTTATGGGCATTGATGAAGATGATTTAGATGATTACAATGTTTCTTATGTAAGTAATGAAGAAGAATATGAGTATCTGTCTTCCTATATTGATTCTTCCAAGATTGGATCGAACGCGCTATCTTCGGTCGTGGTTATGGAAGGAGAAGACGGAGATGGCATTAATGTTACGACAAAGAATATCTCTTACTGTACGGAAGGAATGTATCAAAATGCGTTGGCTACGGCCGGCATTGAGGATGCAGATGTAATCGTGGTAGGTCCGACATCCATCTCGGGTACGGCGGCTTTAGTTGGAATCTTTAAGGCGTATGAAGCCATGACCGGTGAGGAAATTGATGAAGACAGTGTTGATACCGCTGTCAATGAGATGGTCATAACCGGTGAATTGGAAGATTCTGCTTCCGACAGTGATGTGGATTCAGATACAGTAGAAGGCCTGATTGCTTATGTGAAGCAGGAGGTGGCAAGTGGTGATCTGGATTCGGAAGAAGATATTGAAGCTTCCATCGATGAAGCATGTGAGAAGTTTGATGTGACCTTAACGGATGACGAAAAGCAGCAGATTATTGATTTGATGGAGAAGATTAATGAACTGGACTTAGATCCGGACCAGTTATCTTCAGCTGTATCAGATATTATGGATAATATCTCTGATTTGCTAGGAGAGGATGCGTTGTCAGAACTTTCCTCAAGCGAGGCTAAGAATATCTTTACAAAGATTTTCTCAAGTATCTCTGATTTCTTTTCGAATCTGTTTTCTTAAAGGATAGATGTATTACACAGGCAGAAGAGTTGCTCTTCTGCCTTTATCTTGTGCGCCTAGCGGCGCACGTTTCTAACGGGTTAAAGTCCCGAATCCGCCCGGTAGTGGGAAGGATATAGCCGAAGGCAAGGGTGTCCGCCGCGAGGCGGAATCTGAAGGAAGCTGGATGTGGGGAACATACTAACCCA
>JAILOU010000044.1 GCA_024690665.1 Eubacterium sp. | reverse complement strand
GCATCCTCGCGGAGCGTTTAACTCAGTCGGAGCTTGCGACGGAATGCGTAGCATTCCTAGTCCTTTAGGGTACCCCGACTGAGTATAGTTTGTCATAACCCCCACCTACGCTAACGCTTAGAGGTGGGGGATTTCTCCGACTGAGTTACATAATCTGTTTTGCATACAGATATACGATTTGATTGTCGTTTGTGTACTCCGGTGCCTTTACCATCTCAAGTTGTAATGTAATAAATTCCCCGACAGGCTTTTCGCGATACTGAATGGAATAGTTTTTATTTCCCTCGTAAAAATAGTTTCTTAAGTAAGTAAGATTAGTACGTGTTAAAAAGTTTTCTTTATCGTCTTCATAAAGTCTTCCGCTTTTGGCAAATGTTATAAATGTCTGTGAAAAATTCTCGTATCCCTTTTGCTCCTCGCCAAATTCCTTATGCCTCGTTTGAATGATAAAATAGGAATCTCGTGTCAGATTTACTTTAAAGATTTCAAAATACGATTGGCTGATTACCGCAAATGCCTCCTGTTTTACTCGTCGGTCTACTCCGGTCG
The DNA here is from genome assembly GCA_024690665.1 of Eubacterium sp. Taxonomy (GTDB): domain Bacteria; phylum Bacillota; class Clostridia; order Lachnospirales; family Lachnospiraceae; genus Eubacterium_C. The sequence continues at coordinate 102,295 of JAILOU010000044.1, read as the reverse complement.
ATGCATAATACGCGGCTTTTGCCTCATACATTCTTTCATCTGCAATCTTGGCAAGTTCTGTAACATCTGTTCCCGGCTGCTCCGCCATGCGGGCGTATCCACACGCAACGGCAACTTCCGATACCATTTCGCCCTTCCATGCACTTATGTGTTCTTCAAAATCTTTGATAATCTTATGAAGCTGTTTTTCGTTTGCATAAATAAGCGCCACGAATTCATCGCCGCCGGTACGATATATCTTGCCATTGGCCAGATAGCTTGCCTTCATGCACTGCGCCGCGCCCTGAATCAGTTCATCTCCGGCTGCATGTCCAAGCGTATCGTTGACCTGCTTTAATCCGTTAATATCCATGGAAACGAAGACAAACTCGTCCCCCGGATTATATAATTGATACTCCTTCATATCGATTTCATATGCTCTTCGATTCAAAAATCCGGTCAGTTCATCTGTATTCGAACGAAGAAGCAGATTCTCTTCTCTTCGCTTTTCTTCATCAATTACCATCGCAGCGAATAAGACCTTGGACGGTAATCCATTTTCCCGTGCTTCCACCGTTACAAAGTTAGCCCGAATCCAGCCAACTTTACGTGCTAGGAATTCTTCTGCAATTGTCTTTCGATATCGCATTCTTTGTCTTAGCTTATCCAGATTCACAAAATCATACGCTCGCTCCAGATGATCGAATTGAATCGTCTCTTCGATAATGGAGTGCATCTTTCTACCCGCACCTTCCTGCGAAACCGCAAGCTTATCTGCGTGATTCAGACTGCTGTATAAAAGAATTGTATCTTCCTCCAGGTCAATCAGATACATATCATGATAGATATCCGCCAGCGTTTTCAAAACCGCAAGCTGCTGCTCGCTGCTTTGCTCAGCAACATTTTTATCATTTACATTGATAAACAGACCGATTCCATATCGAATGCTGCCATCTTCATTTCGAAGGAAATTACAAACAGCGCGAAACCATCGATATTCTCCCTGCTTATTCAGCATTCTGTATTCACAGTCATACTGCTTTGTTCCGGTCTGATCTCTCACCGTTTCAAAATACTGATCCAGAACGCGTTTTTGATCTTCCGGATGCACATGCGAGTACCATGACTGCATCGCGTTCGGATACTCCAGCTGCGTGTCAAATCCCAGCATATGTCGCACGGAGTCCGTCCACAATACTCTCTGTGCATTTCCTTCTTCATCCGGCCAGATATACCAGGTTCCGGCACTTAACAGTTCATAGAGCTGCTCAAATGCCCGCCTGTCATCCTGCATCGTCTGGTTAACATTCCTAAGCTGAGCCATATAATCCTGCTCTTTTTTTCTTCCCAGATAAGACAAAATCATAACCAGCACCAGTAAGATCACAAAGATAATGGCAATCATCACTACCATTTCCACGGCGCCCGCATAAAAATGTTGCATGACATTACTTGTCGCTTCCCCGCTTGCCATCTCAACTACAACCCAGTCGGAATTGCCAATGCGATTCGCCGCAATAACTGCCTCACCATCCTGATCGCGATAAGTGCTGTAATGTGAACTGCTGCCACATGCTTTTTCCGCAATGCTTTGTGCCTCTTCTTTGTCACTTACCTGCTTGGCGAGATAATCCTCAAGTTCAGCTCCAATATATTCTTTTCCGGTAGAACCATAGATCTTACCTGTGCTGTCACAGATAAATCCATCCATCGCTTCCCCAAACAGCGTATTTTGAAGGACTTCATAAAACTCATCCACCGGATCCGACTGTGCTTCCACAATCCCCAGCAATTCTCCTTCATAATAAAGCGGTGCATAGATGTAATAGGTGACAACTTCTCCTTCACACTCCATCCAGGCTCCACTTTTTCCCTGCATACCCGTGATATAACTATCCGTATCCGCCACATCTGTTCTTAGCGTGCTGCCATCTTCCACCAGCGAACGCTCTCCGTCCAAATCAATGAATCCTACTTTGTCAAATGGAGTATCCCCCACAATTTCAGCCAGTACCTTTTCAAGATGTTTTGGTTCATTTTGCTCCATATAGTCATACAGCACAAAGGTGAGCCCGGCCAGATTTACCTCATCATTGTCCGCATCTTTTTTCAGGCCTGTTGCAATGCGCTCCGCATCCTGTGTTACCGCTGCCTGCGCAGCCTCATATACATTTTCTGCTGTATGATAAAAATAATGTTGCAACACAAAAAAAACCGCAATCAATAGTGCGACAACCAGAGCAATATTTCGTAATACGATTCTTTTTCTTGTGCCCCTGATATTCATCCGTTCCATCGCCATCATCCCTAATTCTAAAACTAGGAATATTGTACCATATTTATAGTCTTTTCTCCACCTATAAATTCCAGTCTTCTTCTTGTTCCTGCCGCATCAAATCAAAGCAAAAACAGGTTCTTGCATGATATTCTTTATCTTTTCTCAATATCACCTGCGGGTCAGCTTCTATATGAATAGAATTTGGCAGATACTGTGTCTCAATCGCCAGTGCATCTGCTTTTCCCGAATAAATCTGCACGCAGGGAAGATTCGTCATCACTTCGAGCGTTCGTCCAGATGGCGCATGTCTTAATATCACTTGTTCCAGTCCGCTTCCAAGCATAAAAGCATGGTCATATCCGCCTGCCTGTTTCAGCTGTGGATGTTCTTCCTTTAACCGTTCTCCAATCCTATGAAACTCTTGAAAATCAAATGGCGTTCCCACCACATTCAGATACTCTCCCGTTGGCACATGTTGTTCGTCCACGCAGGCGATTTCATGTGCATCAATCTTCAGTTCATGCCCGCAGATATCCTCGCTCCCTCCCGACAAGTTAAAATAATGATGCCCGGTAAGATTCACCAGTGTATCTGCATCCGCAATTGCCGAATAATTTGTATAAAAATAGTTATCCCTTAAGATGTATTCTGCCTGCACTTTGAGATTTCCCGGATACCCTTCTTCTCCATCCTGCGATGTATAATGAAAGCGAATTCCATTTGGCAGAATCTGCGCTGTAAAATGCTTTTGGTCAAAGCCTTTTATCCCCCCATGCAGATGATGTTCTCCATCATTTGCCGCCAGCTGATAGTTTTGTCCGTTCAACACAAATTCAGCCCCTGCTATTCGTCCGGCCACACGCCCGCACAGTGCCCCCAGATAGCGTCCGTCATCCATCCCTTTGGTTATCTCTTCATATCCCAGCACTACATTGGCCATCTTGCCGTCTTTGTCCGGGGTTTCAATGGACAGCACATGACAGCCCACGTTCGTCATTACCACCCGAACCCGGTCACTTTTCATTTCAAAGATTTGCGTATCCCAATCAATTGTCTTTAAAACCTGTACTGTCGTCATATTTCCCCTCGTCACTAATTTGTTGATATTGTATCATAAAAAAGCTATAATGTATCTCACGCAACAGAAAGGAATCTGCTATCTTATGGAAATCTGGATTACAAGACATGGTCAAACGAATCTGAATAAACAGCGTCTGATGCAAGGGCTTACAGACGAACCGCTCAACGATACCGGTATCGCCCAGGCTAAGTCTGCAAGACGCGCCATTAGCGATGTTACTTTTGACGCCGTCTATTCAAGTCCGCTTGATCGCGCCATTACAACTGCTTCTATTATCGGCAATGTCCCTAAGGATCGTGTCATCATTGATCCTCGCATTATCGAAACGGACTTTGGCCGTTATGAATGTGCCAATTACAATCATCTTGGTCTTGCGATGTCTTTATACTGGGCTCTCCCGGAGATCTTCCCGGCACCAAAATCCATGGAAACAATTGCTTCTATGCGCGAGCGCAGCAGTTCCTTTTTAAAGGAGCTGGAATCGAAAGATTATGAGCGTGTTCTGATTTCTTGTCATGGTGGTATCATTCGCGCGCTATGTGGTTATCTTGCTGATAAGAAAAATGGAATTGTCTGGCGTCCTAAACCTCATAATTGTGAGATTCGTGTGTACGAGTCCGTGAATGGAAAGCATCGATTTTTGAAGAGTTATGCGTCACCGTCTGAATAAAGTGATTTGTTTTGGTGATGATAGGGGACGCTCCCTCAAAGGCATACTATTTTCGCCTGCACCGACCCGCCGCTGTTCGGTTCTTTCCTGCGCATCCTTGTTTCGCTCGCCGTCGACCGTGTTCTGCCAGGATGGGGTATCTAAAAACAAATAGCGGGTGTGTCTTCGACACCCCTTCGAAATAATAAAAATCACGACCATATGCAAGCAAGCTTGCTGGTCGTGATTTTATCATTTCTAGTCTGCTTCGCAGACCTGCTATTTGTTTACGTATGTTATCCGAAGCAGCCACGGTTCGCCCGCAGCTCGCTATCGATGCTCGTCAAGAACCGGCGGCTCTCGATGTGCATTCGAAAATGTATCCTTCTCGGTCGCTGGTGGATTCCCTGCCGAAAAGACATTCCTGAGAATAGGGAGATTTGTAACTTTTTACCGCTGATATGCTGTCTGGGTTACAAAAAACATATCCCGGCTCGGCTGCAACCGTCAGATTTGTAACTTTTTACCGTTGATTCGCTTGCTGAGTTACAAAAAACATATCCCGGCGCAGCATTATCGCCTGCGCCTATCAAACTTCACATCCTCATAATGCTTCGCCTTAGCCTCATACATTCGTTCATCCGCAATTCTGGCGACATGTAGAATCGACTGATCTTTAAACTCCGTTCTTCTGGCATAACCAATCGACAGGGAAAGACCACTGCAAAACTCGCCTTTCCACTGCGCTACAAGTTCATTTAATCTGGCAATTGAAGCATCGGCATCTTCCGGACTAGATAACATTAAAACAACAAACTCGTCTCCCCCGGTACGATATATTTCAGAACACTTGCCAAATGCTTCCTTCATGCAATCGGCTGCCGCCTTAATCAGCTCATCTCCGGCCTCGTGTCCAAGACCGTCATTAGCACGTTTAAGACCATTGATATCAATCGACAGATACCCCTGTTTTTCAGCATGAGCTTCATCTTCAATATTCTTAACCCGTTCCTCATAGGCCCGCCTGTTCAAAAGACCGGTCATCGAATCGCGGTGCGCAATAAAATCAAGTTTCTTTTGGTTTTTCGTCTTAGATATAATAACCGCAAGTAATACTGCAAATATAGTAACGACAATGATGACCAGAATAAGCGTGGAAATCATATGTTCCTGAATAATATCCAGGAGTGTCTGATCATAGTAATCACCTTCATATTGATACAAGGCATTTACCGCAAAGTCAGAATCAAGCGCATTGATTCCTCTGTCAAGGAGTGCCAACAGCGCAGAATCTGTGTTTCTTACACCAAAACAAACCGCATTTTCTTCGCTCATTGGAGAAACCAGTAAATTGTGATATTTTGTTCGATTAATATAACCATTCAGCGTATAGGTATTCAGATAGGTTGCATCCACAACCTGATCTGCTACCGCATTCAGGCATTCTTCAACAGAATCATAGTATTCGATTTCTGCTTCCGGATACGCCATGGAAGTTATTTCTTCCTGGATAATATCTTTTCTGTTAACGGCAATCGTTTCCGGAGAATCAATTTTATTATCTTCATTTTGAACAAGGTTCATGGAGGAAGAAACGATATCATCCGAATGGAATATCCCGTATTGTTCCAGATACCAGGTATGATCACCAACAGGAAATGCAATATCCACCTTTCCATTTTTAAGTGCTCCCATGATATTATGACCGTCATCATACCCCTGGTAACGAATCGTCACATCCTCGCCGAGCTCAAGTTCCCGAACCATCTCTGTCATAATGTCTTTTATCATGCCGGTCACTTCTCCGGATGAATCCGTCGCACTAAAAGGCATGTTGTCGTTCAGATATCCAACCACAATTTCATTGTCGTGTTCATCCAGCCACTGCTGCTCTCTGTTCGATAACGCAATACCGACCACATTTTGGCTCAGGTATTTTTGCGCCAGTTCCTGTGTGTAATACGGGGAAGCGATATTAATTTCTGCCAGCGCCTTGTTGAGCTGATCGAGAAGATCCGTTCTATCCTTCGTGACACACAAATACATGTCGTTTTCCCCGATGCTTAAGACCGGAGACATCGTAGCCGTGGCGTCTGCGTAAAAGATTTCTCCAATCATTGCCTCAATATCGCCATCTTCAAGTGCCTCATCACGCGCGGACACTTCATCATACACGACTACCTCAGCCTCAATATCATTGGCTTCAAGCCATTCATCTAAAACATCCTCCATCAGGCCGCTGAGTGTACCGATTTTCTTGTCATTAAGCTGTGTAAGATCCGTACTAAATTCATTTTTTTCCGGATTGCAGTACAGATAGTAATCATCGCTGCCCATCGCATACATCGGATAATTCATGTACGCTTCGCGTTCCTTTGAATATCCGATTCCCGCAATCAAGTCTACCTCGCCATTGATGAACTTCTCATAGACTTCTTCCCAGGTTCCATATTCATACTCATATTTCCATCCGGCGATGGAGGCCACTTTCTGCAAGTATTCATAACTGTAACCACTCTTTTGCGCATCCTCAGAAGCCCCCTCCTGGAAAATGGAATTTTCATAATATCCCACTACAACCGTCTGCTGCTCAGGCGACTCCTTTGCCTCGGGGTAGTCTGATGTTTCTTCTGTCTCATCCGCATAGACCTGACCGGTGCAAACTGTCGTTAGCGATAGCAGAATAGCCCCTGCACATGCAAACAATTTACGCGTAAAACCTTTTCGTATCATAACCTCAAAACCTTCCGTTATTATTCCTTCATATCCTCTGCACTAGACCAATAGTACTATATAATTCATCATAACATAATTTTAAAGTTAATCAATTCTTCAAACGAAAATTCGCCAAATATTTTTATAATTTTGCAGATAATTCCAGGATATTATCATAATCCCCGCTGCCAAGTGCCTGTTCAAGTTCCTCGAGCAAAGTAACCTTTTGAACCGGCAAATGAAATTCATAAAGTGCTTTAATCATCAAAAGTGCCTGTTCAAATTCAAAATTCTCGCCGGCCTCACGAATACTTTGAACTACCGATTCGTATAACTCCTCAGATATCTCCTCTTTTACCTCTTCCACCGATTCATTTTCACGCTCTTGCTCTGAGATAAATTCGTTGATGGCCACTACTAATTCTTTCATATTCGTAATCAAAATTTCGTGATTGCTCTTGATAAAATCAATATTTTTGCTCTTGCCTGCATTTTCCAAACTGAAAGCAATCTCCCCGGTTTTCGCTCCCCCAATATTTCGCGTTGAACTCTTAAGTCCATGCACATTGATGGTGTAATTATCCCAATCTCCATTGTCAAATAACTCGTTTACTTCCCGTATACGTGCATCCTTAATTTCGAGGAAGAATCTTAGGATTTCCATATAATCATCCAGAGAATCACCGCACTGCGCAATACCATAATCCGTATCGAGCACTTTGTATTTTTCAAGGTGCTTTTGTTCCGCTCTTCGTTCCTTACGAATCTTGGCTCTGTCAATGTAGTGAATCTTATCTGACGGAATATGCGTTTCTAAGCATTTATGCAGCTTCTCCCGGTCCATCGGCTTGGTCAGATAGCCGTTAAAATCATGGCGCATTGCTTCATCTTCGGTTCCGATGATGGCATTTGCCGTCAGCATGACAACCGGTACCTTGTCATAGCCTTCAATCTGTCTTGCCTTTTGTAAGGTTCGCGTACCGTCCATACCCGGCATCATCTGATCCATAAAGACGATATCGTATCGCGTCTTTTCCATCTTCTCAAGAGACTCCTGTCCGGACATGGCGGTATCCACTTTCATTTTGTATTTTTTCAGAGTAGAACTAGCCACCTTCAGGTTCATTTCGTTATCGTCCACCACAAGTACATGCGCTGATTCACATACAAAATCACGCATGATCTCCGGTTCATCCCGCTTTACAAAGTAAGAACGCTCGGTTGCAACTTCCTGCGGTAACTTGACGATAATCTTCGTACCCTCTCCAAGCTTAGACTGAATCTGAATATCACCGTCTAATGCCTCCACATACTCTTTTACAATTGACATGCCAAGTCCTGAACCTTCAATCTGCGTTACCGTCTCCGACTTTGCTCTCGTAAATTTTTCAAATATGTGCGCCACAAACTCTTCTGACATACCGCTTCCGGTATCGTTAATTGTAAGCGTCAGATACCCGATTCTCTCATCTTCATATGCAAATTCCGCCATCAGTGATACCGATCCGACCTGCGTATACTTCACCGCATTGTTAAGCAGATTAATCAAAATCTCATAGATAAGATCCGATGCACCATACAGATAACTTGGCATCATGCCCTTTGTCTCACAGGCAAAATCAAGATCCTTTTTTGCAGCCGCATACCCAATAATATTGGAAATGGTATTTAGCAGCTCTGATACACTATAATTCTTTGGCTTTACTTCTAACCTTCCGGCCTCAATCTTGGAGATATCTAAGATTCTGTTAATCAAAGTTAAAAGCACATCTCCGGCATGCGTAATATTGTCCGTGTATTCCCGCCGCGTTTCTTCATTTTCCTCTTCCTTTAAAAGCTCGGAAAATCCAATAATTGCATTCATCGGGGTTCGAATCTCATGTGACATGTCAGCCAAAAATGCACTCTTGGCTCTATTGGCAGCTTCCGCCTCACTCTTTAACCGAATAATCTCATCTACCTGATTGGTTACATTGGTTACATCTGTCACACGTAACATCTTACCTACCGAAATCACTCCGTCTCTTAAGTCTATTGCCTTAACAGTATAATCTCTTCCTTCATAGGAATGCATTGATTCCGACTGTTCTATAATCTCATGAAGTTTTTCCTGTGTTACCTCATCCTCCCACTCAATATCTTTAAAGATCATCTGAATTCCGTCACTGACAAATACAAGACCGTTGTCCATATCCATTACGACAACACCGATATCATTCGATTCCACTACGGCATTGGCTGCTACATCTTTTGGATTGGTAAGACCATACTTTAGTGTCAGACCGGCAAAAATCACAAATGCACACGCATATCCTAACACCACTGTATCCGCATGATCTTTTGTTACCAATAAATGCACAACAAATCCCCAAATTGCTATCGCCGATGCGATATTGATCCAGATGGATTTTCTCCTTATAACCCCGTGCGAATTAGATGCTTTTTTCCATAACTGAATAAATGCAATTACCACCATTATAATTAAAACACTTACAATGGAATAATAACCGGTGTGATAATCCAAAATAAGATGGGAACCAAACGAACATGTTTCCACTTCTTCAACATGGAATAACAGATGTGTGTTGCGGTTTGTAGAAGCCGCAATCCATAGAATTGTCGAGATAACAACCATCGCTCTCAACCATTTTTTAGAATGCAGTATTTCCAGATACGAAAGCACAAAAAGAATATAGAATACCACTGTTACAATCTTCATCATAAAGATGATTGTATAGAGGGATTCCATAGCCTCAATGTCAGTAAGACTCAGTTGAACAATATATAAAAGACTACATGCGGTAACGGCTCCGCCGACCATCGACAACCATTTTTGGTTTTGACAGGCAGTTCTTGACAACACAAGTTGTGTTGCAAAAAAATCTGCCATACAGCCAATCAAAAGAACGACCTGAAATAATGTCATAGAACTCCTCCGTCACGATTAATTATCCCTGTTCGGTGTCTGCAGATATCCTTCCATTGCTGCCCGGCGTTGTATCCTGCGTTTCACAAGTGTTGCCTCAATGTGATTTTTCACATCTTCCATACTAGATCCTTCCCGAATTATCCCATCCGGACTAAGTTTCAGAGTATTTTCAAGTTCCTCTGCGTCTGTTTCATCCGTTAAGAAGATGATAGGAACAAATTCACATAATTTCTTCGTCTCTATATACCTTGCAATAAAAGGACCATCATATACCGGCATCTTGTCGTCTAATAAGATAACATCAATTTTATCTCCGTTCTTTTCAAGATATTTAAGAGCTGCCATTGCGCTGTTAAGTGGTGTTACCTGATAAGAATCATTTAAAAAATTCTTATATTGAAGCAGTTTTTCTTTCTTGTCCTCTACAATCAAAACCGTAGGCTTAACCGATCTTTCCTCAATCTTTTGTACCGCTTTATTAACGCCTTCTATCAGCGCTTCTTTATCCACCGGTTTAAGTAAATATCCGTCTACGCCACGACTTAAAAACTGTAAGATGATTGCCTTTTCATTATGTGATGTCACACCGATTGTCGGGATATCATATCCTCGAATCTCATCAAGCACATCAAACCCATTCATAAACGGCATCTCTACATCCAATATAAGAACATCCGGCTTTTCACCATGACTTTTATGAATTGCTTTCACACATTCTGACGCATACTTAAAAATCTCCACTTCATAGAGATCTTTTAAAAACATCGCCTGCATCTTCAGTGTCACTTCATCATCATCACATATGTAAATAAGTTTCTTACTCATTCCACCATTTCCTTCCATTGCCACTTAGGCCACATTATAAGCGCTACATGCGTAATCGTCAACGCTAACAACTACTTATCTGCATCTTCAGGAATACTTGGAACAATAACGGTCTGGTTTGTTGCCGCCACTGCCAAGCGGGTTTTATTCTTATAGCCGGTCTTCGATAAGATATTTGATACGTGAAATTTTACTGTCCCTTTTGATATACCAAGTTTTTCTGCCATCTCATCATATTCAAGACCATCGCAAATCAGCCGCAGTACATTCAGTTCCATCTTTGTAAGTTCCGACAGATTCGCCTGACCAATCTTCACGTCCGGCCTTTTGTCCGGATAAATATGTTCTCCTGCCATCGTTCGCTCAATGATTTCCAGCAAACTTTGCTCGCTGATATCCTTATACCAAAAGCTGTCGACACCGGCCTGCTTCGCCCGCTCTATATAACTGACCTCCATCATGGAGGTTACAACAATAATCTTGATCTTCGGAAATTTCTGTTTGATTTCATAAGAAGCATCAATGCCGTCCTTTTGACTGTGCGTATAGACATCCATCAAGATCAGATCAACGTGGTGCTTTAGGCAATAAGTCAAAGCAGCATTGACATTAAGCAGTTTTGCCAAGACATGATACGCTTCTTTTGCCTCTAACGCATGTTCCATATGCTCTTGTGCCATGCGCTGATCATCCACTATTAACACCTCTGTCATAATTGATCCCCTCTCCTTGCTGATATTGTAAGTTTAAACTGCGGGCGCGAGTACACATGCATCTTCGCCCCGACACTTTGCGCCTGCATCATAAGATTCTTAAGTCCTCCGCCCGGAACGATGTCCTTTGTCGGCGCTTGCCCGTCATTCGTAATCTCGCAGATAATTTTCCCGTCTGTTTGTTTGATGCTGATCATAAGCTGCGTTGCATCCGCATGTCTGACTGCATTGGTCAGACATTCCCACGCGGCAAGCATCACAATATTTCGAATACTCCTATCCCCTGGCAGTTCCCCTTGCAAATGGATCTCTACGCCAAGCACCCGCGCATCTTGAACCAGTTCTTCATAATCGTCAAATAATTGCGGCTGTATATTCTCTGCCCTAAGAGTCTGCACGGTTTTTTCCCACAGATTCACAGCCTGCCTTAGTTCTTTTGGGGAGGCCTCCTGAAGTAATCCCCGACGAATCGCCAGTAACCCAGCGCCCATCTGATCATGAAGCCTGGTTGTCGCATTCATAATCTCTTCTTCACGCGCCAGTTCCTTTGCATTAGCCCTGAGCACTTTCAGCTCACGGTTCATCGCCCGTAACTCTTTCAGACTTAAAGCCAGTTCTTCCTTCTTTTGATTCAGCAGTGTTACATCCGTAAACAAGCTCTCGGTATACACTCTTCCATCTGCCGCCATAATAACCTGCTCAGAATATATAAGCGCTGTTTTATCTTTAAGTATATAAACCGGATCACCTTTTCCCCCATCTTTCGCCAATATCGCATGGAGCTGATCCAATGACTGTAAATCGCTCTTTCCCGTCATCTCACTAAAGATTTGATACATCCGATTGTTACACAGTTTTACAGCACCTGATTTTTCAAAATAACAGACTCCTACCGGCAGATGATCGATTGCCTGGCGAATGCTGGCTGTTCCGATGGTTCTGCTGCCTTTTTTAATACGCTGCGTAATCTTCCATACAAGGTAAATGAAAATCGCAAGTTCAACCACAAGGTAGTACCACAGCTTAACAGACTGCGTATAATTGTGATAGTGGTAATTGTCTGTCATGGTGCAAATCAGTACAAAGGTGTATAAGATTAACAGCGCTGTTATCACCTTTTGCACTGCTTTATGCGCATCGTGAAACTGCACAATCTCCAATATCATAAGCACAATTAATTCGCATAACATAAACAGCATCACAAGAAACTGGACTTCATGAGATGCCTGCATAAATTCAATCATGTTCAGCACCTCCCTCATCCATATAAAAGACAAGAGTCCATTGTCCATCCTCATACACACTGCGATGCGCCATCTGCTTCACCCGCTCATCCTGAAGGGGCGTTTCTATCATCACGATAAGCTGCACTCCTTCCGCTGCTTTCTTTAAGCGAATATATATGGCTGCAATCTCATCCAGCAGACACTCAATTACCCGCTCAAGATGTTCATAGGCTGCAATCACCTGCTTTGTATCCAGCAGCAGCCCTTCTTCAACAAAAATTCCTCCCTCCACTCCGAGAAGTTCCAGATTCGCCACGGTTTCATTTAACGCAAGATAAAACTCATTCGAATCCATACCGGGATTTTGTTCTGATAAAAAATACAGATTTCCCTGTCTTTTGATGTAAGCTCCAAGAACGGCTGTCTTCGCTAAAATCTGCCTTTTTTTGTTCTCATCGGTCTCCTTTTCATACTCCTCGAACAGACGATACAACGACTCCGTCTGCGAAGCAGTCTTGATCTGAATCTTTGATAACAAACGATTTTGTTCGCGAAGCTGATGAATCTTTTTTTCCGTCTCGTAGTTTTGTCGTTCCAGATAATTGTGCTCTGCTAAGGTTTCTTTTGCTTCTTCTAATTCTTCAATGACCTGCTCAACTTCTTCTACATCTTCTGTCCAGATAATGTACCCATTTTGAATCGGCGCACTCCTTAGCAGCGTCTTACTATCTATCCGGACCGGGCCGTCTTTGGCCTTTCGCATCTGGCTTTTTTCTACTTCAATGGTTCTTGCCGCCGCATACTGCACATGATAGTTGCAATCTGTAATTCTTGCACTAATTCCCGACGCACGAAACAAGGTTGTATAACCGCTATTGGTCGGAATCAGACCACTCATCATACAGCTTTCAAACACAACCATAAAAAACAGACAATAGACCACCGTCACATCCGGTATATAGGTATTAATAAAATGATTCCCCGTATAAAACAAGATTGCATACAGGATGGTTACCACAATCGGAATGAGCGGCAGGAACCGGATCTTCCCCGGATTTGGTGCGTGACACTTGCGAATCATAATTCCAATCGCCACAAACGCACATAAAATAATCCATCCAAGTATAATCAAATATCCTACTTCATGAGTACTATAGTCATCCAGCATTGGTTTTCCTTCTTCAAATCGAAACACCAGCTGATGAAAATCATTGGTCAGTACCAGGACGATAAACGCAGCCGTTGGAACAAACAAGATATTCCATCCAACCGGAAGACGATAATGTTCCGTCTTACCAAGCGACAACGCAAGCAACACGGCAAGAAGCGGAATCATCAGCATCGGAATATAATACTGATACCAGAGCATGCGAAGTTCTAACGGATTTAATGCAATGCAATACTTCACCGTTCGCACGAACATCCAATATACGATAAAGACAGAGATTGCCACCAGGTATTTTCGAAGCTGCGGCTGAATCACACGCCTGTGCACGCTAACGCCCCATGCCGTAAAAAGAGTAATATAAATCATGGTTCTGGCCATTGTCAGATAATTGGTCCGATAATAATTACCATCGATATAGCGAATCACAATCGCACCTGCCACCAGACATACCACAAGCAAAACCTTACAGACCTGATCCCTTGTCATACGTTCGATTCTCAACACCCCCTGCCCCCATTTTCTATGCTGTTTTTATCATATCACAAATACTTGTAACTGGTCATTCTCGTTTGAATCTGATAAAATATCTATGCAGTTTATTAACACACAATCATCCGGGAAATTATTATGGAAGATTTTAAATTAGTTCTCGTCGACGACGAAGAAATCGTCCTGATGGGAATCACAAAAACATACAATATGACAGACTACGGTTTCTCACTGGAAAAATGTTTCTCTTCTCCGACAAAAGCGCTTGATGAGATTGGTGAGATCCGTCCTGATTTAATTATTACAGACATTCGTATGCCTCGTATGACAGGGCTTGAATTCGCACAAAAAGCGAAGGAGATGTTGCCTGATGTCGAGATTGTTATTATGTCCGGATATGATGATTTTTCCTATGCGCAGGCCGCTGTGAAAATCGGTGTCCAGGACTACCTGTTAAAACCGGTCAAGAAGGAAGAATATTCCGCAATGCTTCACCGCTTGCACGATCGTATCGAAGAAAAAAAGGCACAAAAGGAAGATGTTCATCACTTACGCGAGGTCGCCCGCGACCGGCAAAATGAAATCAAAAACTACTTCTTTTTAGAACTGGTGGACGATATCTACACCGGTGGTGCCCGCATCCAAAAGATCTACGATTCACTTGGTTTTGATTTTCAGGATGCACCATTTATCATAATTAAGTTTGATTATTCGAATGCCTCTTTTGAAGAAGACCCAATGTCTACTCTTGGCCGCATGACGGATGAAGTCTACAGTGAACTTGAGAATTTTGGTGATGTTGAGGACTTTTCTTCTGATGAGTATCTGTTTTTCTTCTTATACCATCTTGAAGAGGATCTGTATGATGCCATTCGTGAGACAGTTTTAGACTATGCCGACAGACACAGAAACCATGGACTTAACCTCTATGCCGGTATCAGCGATATTCATATGGGGCTTGAAGAACTATTTGCTGCAAATGCAGAGTGTAACCGTCAGATCTGGTCAAACCACATCCACATTGACGATTCCTTGGACGACATCGATAATCTTCGAAAGAATCATCTGACAATTCCTTACTCTGATCTTGAAGAATTGTTCCGTTCCATCTCTGCAAGTGACCTTGATGCCATAGAAAAAATTACGACAAGAATCTATGATGTTCCGCGGAAATTACAATCACCACTGTCAGAAAACTACAGCTACACTCTGACTTATCTGATTTTGCTTCGCATGTATCAGATGCAGACGACTCTTGCTTCTGACTCACCATTTATTCCGGTCGAACTTCAGCAGCTAAAAAACCTGCGCTCGATTTATCCGACCATCGACGGACAAAAACAGCTGATACTTTCGCTGTCTTCCTCGATTATTACGCATCTTGCCGACCAGCCGGATGAAAGTTCTGCTCCATCAAAGAATGTCTCACGCGTGCTTGATTACATCAGCATACACTATGCAGATAATATCTCGCTCGCCGATACTGCAGAAGCCGTTGCACTTAGCAAATCGTACCTAAGTGATATCTTTAAAAAAGAGATTGGCATCACATTCTTAAATTATGTGACCAATCTCCGAATTGAAAAAGCCAAAGAACTGCTTTCTGATTCTACTATGAAGATGTATGAAATCTCTGACGCCGTCGGATTTCAGGACTACACTTATTTTTCACAGATCTTTAAAAAGAAAACCGGTATGACCTTATCGGAATACCGAAAAAGACATTAGACTTTTGCCCACGGGCAAAAGTCTAATCTTCATGTTCACGTCTTGGAAGCACAATCTTACAGATTGTCTTCGTCTGTGTCTTTTCATAACTAAGGCCATATGTCAGGCCGCACAAGATTTTAATTCTTCGGTTGATATTTTGCACCCCATAGCCTTCCGGCTTAAAGGATAAAAGTTCTGTCTTATCCGGATGAAAGTCCAAGATACGCTGCATCTTGGCCATGTCGATTTCATTTCCGTCATTTTCCACCGTGAAGACAACCTGCTCACCTGCTTCAAGCGCAATGCGAAGCGTTCCACCATCTTCTAACAGGTCAATTCCATGCTTTAATGCATTTTCCACAACCGGCTGCAAAATGAATCTTGGAATGTATAATTTTGGAAGCGGATCCGGTTCTTCAATATGGTAAACCAATCGCTTTCCATAGCGGAACTGCTGCAGCACCAGATAACTTCTGATATATTGCAGCTCCTGATCGATTCCGATAAACTGACTGTTATTGCGAATCAGGCTAAGGCGAAAGGTATCTGACAGCGCCGTAATCATCTCACTAATCTCCGGCTGATCATTGGCAAGGGCCATCCAGTTCACCATATCCAATGTATTATACAGAAAATGTGGATTGATCTGACTTTGCAGCAACGCAAGCTCCGCATCCTTCTTCTCCAGATCTTTGACATAATTCTCCTGAATCAGCGTATGCATACGCTCTAACAGCTGTTCATAAGACCGGTAGATACTTCCGACTTCATCCGCCCTGGCCTGATAGTTTTTCAGCTGCTCTTGTGATAAATCATTTGGCAGAACCATCGTCGTCTTTTGCGAATCATTTTCACCGGAATCCGTCTGCCGGTATGCATCCATCAGGGACGACAAATCGTGAATCGGACGCGCCATATTCTTGGCATGAAACCTGGAAATCAAAAGCAGCATTGCAATTGCAACAGCCGCCATAATAAATACTTCCATCGCCAGTGTTCCTGCATACCGGCTCACTTCGCGAAGCGGCGTTACCATGCTAATCGTCCAGTTGTCATTGCCCAGTGTCTGCTTGCTGACCACGAACCTTTGACGATTGACATGCAAGATACTACTGCCATCGCTTTCTTCCATCCGCTCCATAACCTTCGTGTAATCATACTTCTCGTCATTTGACGCAATCAGATTGCCTTGTGCATCGCATACAAAGACATTGCCGCTTGTTCCCCATTCAATCTCATTCCAGATTTCGCTTAGATATTCCGGATTAATATAAATCAGCATGTAACCAAGCTGCTCACTTAGATTGTCCATATTATAAATTGGTCGTGCAAATACGATGTCATTATCTTCCTGCGCGATATCCGTTGTATAGGTTCCGCCCTTCGGTTCTTCTTCGAGTGCCACCGGAAACCAATAGTACGAAGCATCCCCGCTCAGCAATTTGTCATACCACCACTTATTCTTAATCGCCGAAAATGACGAATATTCACTAAATGCGCGCTCCGTCGAAAAGACCGTACTGTCATTGCCTGTTATGACTACGCTATTTACAAAATCGCGGTCCGCCACAAAATTATTGATAAAGTAAGCCGCCTCCGTATCGGATGGATACTCCTCTCCGTCCCGAACTGCCTTTAACATATCCTGCACGGCATCATTATAATAGATTTCCTGCGACATATTCTGTGTATCCGTCAGCACATACGCGACCTTCTCGTTGATTTCCTGCAACTGCGCAAACTGGCTTTCCTGCACCGTCGCAAATGTGCTTCTTTGTATAAAGAAAAAAGACAATACCAAAATCACCGCGCAAAGTGGTACCGTAAATAAAATCGTCAGAAGAAACAGTCCTGTCTGATAATTACTTCTGTCATTTAAAAATTTGTTAATTCTATGTAACGGTCCGCGTCTGATTCTCATAATTGCCCCTTCGAATTTCTTTATTTTATCTTACAGCAACTGTGTTTTTTTGTAAATTATTGTATAATGTCCTAAGAGGTAAATTATGAAAGAACTAAAAAAACGAATTCTATCTGCGGCTCTTATTGCCATCGTCGCATGTATTCTTGCAATATCTGCATATATGATGCCATTTGACCGCAATTCATCCACTGATGCACAAAGTGAAGATTCTTTATCCATCGAGATCTGGACCTTCTTTGACATGAATACGCCGGACGACTACTATGTCGATTACTGGCAGGAACTTGCTGACAAATATGGTTACACGATCACCGTCAAAACGTATTCCACGCAGCAGATTAAGGACAAACTTAAGATTGCGGCGGCCGGTCGTCAGCTCCCGGACATCTATCTGGTCTGGGGTGGTACATATCCAAACTATTTATTTGATGCGGACCTTGCCACTCCTGTACAAAGTTATCTGTCTGACAGCGATGTCGAGTTCCTTGACGAATACACCAAACCTTACTCTGACGGCAGCAACTATATCATCCCCTGTCTTCCGGAGGCTTACGGTGTCACTTACTCAAACACAGCGCTTTTAGACAAATTGAATCTGACTGCGCCCACAACCTGGGAGGAACTGATTCAGTTCGTAAAAGACGTCAATTCCTACAACGAAAAACACGGTACTAATTATGCCGCCATCGAACTTGGCAACAAGGATGCCTGGCTTGGCGAACTGTTATATTACACCATTGCCAACAGCTTAGATCCTTCTGCTTATGAATCACTTGTATCCGGCGACATTTCCATTGACGATTCGGTCTTCTCCACAGCTGCCTCCTATATCCAGCAGCTCGAAGATCTTGGTGCCTTCAACGACAACTTTATGGAAATTGGAGAGACGGAAGCCGTGGCCGACTTTATCGACGGAAACGCTCTTCTCTTTCCTCACCAGTCCACCATCGTCTACTACCTGATGAACAATATGGGTGAAGAAAACTTGAGCGTTTCTTCCTTCCCTGCCTGCTCCGACAATGCACATGGGCATATTTTAGATATCAATCACACCTTAAAACCGGGACTGTGCATCAGCTCTACTTGTGATTATCCGGACGAAGCCGCTTCGCTATGCCTGGAATTTGCCCAGCACATCAATGAATGCAATGTGTCGCAGTACGGCTACTTTAATATGACCAAACAAGACTATGAACTTCCGGATTCCTTACCGGATCCGGTAGCCTCCATGCGCGAGCTCGTCTATGGAGCCGACAAAATCTCAGCCTACCTATACGCAGTATTGCCATCCGATGATGCCAACAGCCTGCGCTCACTGACGCGAAATCTGTATGCAGGCTCCTATGATACCGAAACATTTTTGGACAAAGCAGCCATCTATACCAATCCATAATAAAAAAGAAATGACCGTCTGCTGTGAGACGGTCATTTCTTTTTTTTGTAACTATTCCTTTCGCTGACGCCCTTTAAGTTACAAATTCTCGGGGCCGGCAATTCTAATTTCTTTTTTTGTAACTTTTCCTCTCGCTAACGCTCTTTTAGTTACAAATTCTCGGGGCCGGCAATTTTAATTTCTTTTTTTTGTAACTTTTCCTTTCGCTAACGCTCTTTAAGTTACAAAATCCAAGCCCAGACAATTCTAATTTCTTTTATTTGTAACTTTTCCTCTCGCTAACGCTCTTTTAGTTACAAATTCTCGGGGCCGGCAATTCTAATTTCTTTCTTTTGTAACTTTTCCTTTCGCTAACGCTCTTTTAGTTACAAAATCCAAGCCCAGACAATTCTAATTTCTTTTTTTTGTAACTATTCCTTTCGCTGGCGCCCTTTTAGTTACAAATTCCAAGCCCAGACAATTTTCCTCCCCCGCCAGCCAATCATCCTGCGGGTAGGAACACCCCCGCCGGCCAATTAACCTGCGGGTAGGAACTCCCCGCTTTCGACTGAGGAATACATTTCGACAAGCACATCGAGAGCCGCCAAAATTTTTTGAGTATCAAATGCACGCCAAACCGAACCGAGGCTGCCTCGGATAACTTACGCAAACAAATAGCAGGTCTGCGAAGCAGACTAGGAATGAAAAAACCGTGACCGGCAAGCTTGCTTGCATAAGGTCACGGTTTTTATTATTCCGAAGGGGTGTCGAAGACACACCTGCTATTTGTTTTTCAGATACCCATCCTAGCAGAACACGGGCGGTGGCGGGCAAATCAAAAGATACGCAAAAAAATTTTGAACAGCGGCGGGTCGGTGCGGGGAGAAATCGTATTCTCAGGAGAAAGCCCACTCCCCCAAACACGCAGCTTAATCAAACGCCTCAAGCACCGACAACCTGCTCTCCGCCTCAAGACCATCCACCAGATCAGCCGAAATCACATTTAACGACCAATCCTTGTTAATCGTATCATATACCCACTGTCCACAGGCCAGGCCCTGAACCGAATAGTTTTGCTCATTATAATCCACAGTTCCAATAATCGTCTCAACATCCAGCTCCTTAGCCGTCGAAACAAGTTTGTCGGTATTGAGCGTACCGGCCTCTTTCAGCACATTATAAAGGATCTCCACATTGGCATAATCATAACCGGCTGTTGAAGGCACCTCTTCCTCGCCCGTCAGTCTGGTAAATTCATCCGCCAGATCCTGACTGGTCATCTCATTAATCGAAGAAGAAGTCGGGAAGTCCCCGTTCCACCAGACCTCGGTACAAATTCCATTCAGATTAAGATCCTCAATATTATCTTTAAACAAAGCGGCCTTACCAATGGTAATCACCTTAATTGCGCCAAGATAACCATTATTTTCCAGCTGCTGATAAAAAGTCTGAAAATCACTGTTAGACATAACACCGGCCAGAATGGTAACCTGCTGGTTCTTCAAATTCTCGATAATATTCGAAAAATCCTGCTGCCCGCCCTGATAACTGCCAGGGTCATATGCTACATAGCCATGTTCCTCGGCAAAATCCGGAAGCGCCGTGTCAATCGCAGCTCCCTCGGAATCATTTTGATGCATAATACCAACACGTTTATTCGTATTATCCGTCTGTTCCCACGCACTTAAAAATGTCGTAAGCTCCGTGTTCGTATCAAATCCGGCGTGAAAGGAATACTGATGTGTGTCTACCGCCCAGGCCTCATCCGGAGTATCCACAGACAGGCACAAAACATGACTCTTTTCACATACCTTCGAAACCGGAACTGTCGTGTCAGCAGTCTTCGAGGTAATCATAATATCTACGCCTTTTTCTGAAATCAGTTCCTTCGCAGCTTTTTTTGCCTGCTCCGGATCAGAACCCGAATCAGCAGTTACAAGAACAATCTCCGCGTCCTTTCCATCCACTTCAAGCCCCTTTTCATTGACCTGATTGATGGCGTACTGCGTAATTTCTTCCGTGTATTCCCCGTAAGAACTATAGACACCACTCTTTGGATAGACAAAACCGACACGAATCACCTGCGCCTGCGATTCCATGGAATCTGAACTATTTTGTTGAGCACTTTCCGAACAGCCCGCCATGCTCCCCAGCAATACAGCGGCTGCGCTTACAATAAGCGCTTGTCTTATACTTTTTTTCATTCGTTTTTCTCCAACTCTTTTTTTCATGATAATGCAAAACGCCATCCTTCGTAAAGTAGAAGGATGGCGTTTTTATGTAGAGGACTATTTAGTTATTAACAGTCACTAAAGGAGTTTCAGCTTCTTCAGCCTGCTTTTCCTTAGCATCTTTGTAGTCACGGTTGTATCTGTGCTCATCAACTTTCATGATGATTAAGATGTTAACAACTGCTACTGCAACGAATACCAGGTAAGCATAGCGGATCTGTCCGCCTGTAGCTTTTTGTACTACTGCGTTAATCATAAACTGCATAGCTGTAACAGCACCCTGGATAGGGAAGATAACGCTGTTTACTTTATTGAATCCCTGACGTCCGAATACGGAAGTAGGAAGTGATGTTGTAAAGTTCGCTGATCCACCGATTCCGATTGCGATCATGAACAGTGAAATAATTACGCATGGCATATAGTTTGTGAAGTTTAATACTAATGCTGCTGCATACCAAGCTCCAAATCCAATCATAGTCTTCTTTGTTCCAAGCTTGTCATCAAACACACCGATAATCCAAGATCCAACAACACCGATTAAAGCAAGAACTGTCATGATGCTCATTGCCTGATTTGCTGAGAATCCAAGTTCTTCGTTTCTAAGAACGAGCTGACTCATTACACCTACTGAGCAGATCTGGAACAGACCTGTTGTGATTGCTACTGTCCAAACTTCTTTTGTCTTTAACAGTTTCTTAACTGTCCAGCCGCCATCACCGTCATCATCCATGTTGTATTCATTTTTGAATACTTCATCAGATACGTTATCCGGGTTAAGATGTCTTTCCTGTGGTGTATTTCTGATAAAGAGCATACCAAGTACACCAAGAATCATAATTCCAACTGTTAATACGATTACACCATGTCCGATATAGAACTTTGCAATTAAGAAAGAGAAAATCGGGCAGAAGAAAGCAGAACCAAGGTTATGACCCATAGTTGTATAACCCATTACGACACCTTTCTTCTTAGGGAACCACTGAGCAACAAGTGCGCCACCGCAGATATATCCTGCTGACATAATTGTTCCTGTTACAAGACACATGAAGAACAGATACATGCCTACGCTAGTTGCATTACATACTCCATAATAACTAAGACCGGCTGCGATACACAAAACTCCGGATAAGAATCTTGCACCAATCTTTCTGTTTAACTGTCCCATTAAGATGAAGAACAGTACGCCGACGAGTCCGGCGATTGAATTCATGGATAACAAAGTACTGTTTTCTACACGAAGGTTTGCTGCGATTGCAGGAACAGATACATTTGATCCGTCATTACACATACCTACATAGAACCAGAACATTAACAGACAGTAAATAATTGGAAACCATCCTGCTCCAAAATTTACAATTGAACTTTTGTTTCCGTCATCCACGGCGTTTTTCTTTTTAAACAAACTCATACCTTCTCCTTCTCGGAATTAATTAATTCCGTCATTTTAAAATAATATTTTTTTATCCCATCTCCATTAGAGCGCTTTGCTCATCTGTTGCACTTATTTTAAAAAAAGAAAGAGTAAAATACTATGTGGTAAAATTTCGATTTCATTAAGATTTTTTCGGAATATGGAAAAAATATTGAATATTTTTCATTTTACCCTTTAATTTTTTGTGATTTTTGAAGTTTCTAGTTCTTTTTTACCACCGCAAAATTTGATGTTGTATACTTTTCACAGTTTTGTCACACCTAAATTGTGCACTTTGCATACCCGTGTATACAAAAATAAAAAAATGCTCTTAAAATGATTTCTCATTCTAAGAGCATTCTCACTCATCAGACTACATCTGTCCGAGTATCTTATATAACAGCTGATACAGCGTTGCTGCCTCGTCAGGACTTAAGCAGATACATCCGCCCATGTCTCTTGGCACACTGACCGCCTTTTCCTTTAACTTTTCTCCTTGCGCCGTCAATGAAATAATCAGATTTCGCTCATCATCCTTTGCCCGTTCTCTCTTCACATATCCTTTTTGTTCAAGCTTTTTTAGAACCGGCGTAAGTGTCCCGGAATCTAAAAACAGTTTCTCTCCCATCGCCTTCACGGTGATTTCCTTTTCTTCCCATACCACCATCATAGCAATGTACTGCGTATAGGTTAAGTCAATCGGATCTAAGAACGGCTTATAGCGCTTCACAATTTCCTTAGAGCATGCATACAGCGGAAAACATAGCTGATTGCATAACTTTAATGCATCATAATTTTCACTCATGTATCCAACCTCTTTTTCCTAGAGATATTTCTGTATAAATTCAAGGAGCTGTGGCTTTGGAACAAATCCAACATGCATATCCTGTAATGTACCATCTTTGATTACAGCTACTGCAGGAATACTTGTAATACGAAATTCCTGAGCAAGTTCCGGATTCTCATCGGTATCAACTGCGTAAAAAGATGCTTTTCCTTCTAAATCATTAGATAATTCTTCCAATACCGGTGCCAGCATCTTGCATGGTCCACACCATGTTGCGTTAAAATCTACTACGCTTACTCCTGCTTTGTCCATTGCCTTAAATTCTTCTGTGTTAATCTTCTTTACCATATTATTGTCCTCCTATTATTCCTATTTTTTTAACTGTTGTAAATATGATACTGCGGATAAGGCTGCTACATTGCCTTCTCCGGCTGCTTTTATATACTGATACGGTGTACCGGTAATATCACCGCAGGCAAATAACCCATCGATATTTGTCTTCATGCTTCTGTCCACTGCCACATGATTTCCATCAAGTGCAAGTCCCGGTACAAGCTGGGATGGTGCAATCTGTTGTCTTAAGATAAAGATTCCATCCGCTTCATAAGATGCTTCATCTGTCGCCAGTGTTGTCTTTCCTTCGGCTACTTCTATTGCTGCCGGCTTCACACCGATTGTGACTTCAATGTTTCCACCAAGACTGCCTGCATAATCATATTGCGGCAGATAATATACCTTGTCTGCGCGTTCTGCAAGAAACTCTGCTTCTGCTTCATCTTCTTCACCATAGGCTAAGATAATGGCAGTCTTTCCTTTATAGAGTGCCGCGTCACAGGTTGCGCAATAGCTGACTCCCCGTCCGAGATATTCCATCTCACCCGGAAGCGGTTTCATGGCACTCATTCCTGCTGCAAGGATTACGCTGGATGCTTCATAATTATCCGCATGCCCTTGAATGGAAAAGAAATCTCCCATCGCATATACGGCATTGACTTTATCCGGTGTAATTTCTACTCCCATATCTTTGGCATGGTCTAAAAATGCTTTAGCCATATCTGCTCCGCTGATTTGAGGAAGCCCTAAATAATTCTGAATCGTATGTGCTTTTGCTACTTTATCAGAAGATGCCGCGCTTCCTAAGAGCAGCACTGATTTATTTCTTACTTTTGCCGTGATGGCAGCCTCTAAGCCACCCGGACCGGTACCAATAATGGCGATATCATATCTGTCCATAATAGTCCTCCTGTCAATTAAATTGCGTTCAACTTATTTCTATAATCGAATTGTACACAATTAATTTGTGCTTGTCAACTATTATTTTTAAATAGAATAAAAACCTCCCTTTCAAATGACCGGATTATATTATGCCCCAGCTCACTTGAAAGGGAGGTGCTATCATTATTTTTTCATATTATAGGAGTTTTAATTTATTCTACAGCTGCAGTTGCATTATGATTAGCCTGTGACTTCTGTTCACTCTTGTAATCAAGATTGTAGTGATGATCACGTGTCACTGCTACCACAATAATATCAACAAGTGCAAATGCTGCTACCACGATATATGCACCGCGAAGACTTCCTGTCAGGCTCAGTGCAAGTCCGTCAATTAAAAATGCAATACATGTCATAATCGCTTGAATTGGGAAGATTACAGAGTTTACCTTCTCAAATCCCTGACGACCAAATACTGATGTTGGCAGAGATGACATAAAGTTTGCCGACCCACCAATAGACATTCCAATCATAAACACTGCAAGATACATGCCCCAGGTTGTACCGGTTACATTTGCCAATACCGCAAGTGCATACCACAGACAAAATACCATCATTGTCTTCTTAGTTCCAAACTTATCGTCAAGTACGCCGATAAACCAGGAACCGAAGATTCCGACTACCGCTACTACTGTCATCATAGATACCGCCTGCGCCTGGCTCATTCCAAGTTCAATGTTTCTTGATACAAGCTGTGACATAACACCGGTTGAGCAAAGC
The DNA here is from genome assembly GCA_024690665.1 of Eubacterium sp. Lineage (GTDB taxonomy): Bacteria > Bacillota > Clostridia > Lachnospirales > Lachnospiraceae > Eubacterium_C. Next base: position 76,816 of record JAILOU010000044.1, on the reverse strand, counting down.
TGTAAGATTCCGGTTGCAAGACCGACCGTCCATACTTCTCTTGTCTTAAGAAGCTGTCCGATTGTCCATCTGCTATCTGTAGAATCGGCTTCATTGGTGTCGTATTCGGCAGCGTATACTTCATCCGATACGTTATCCGGATTCATTCCACGCTCCTGCGGTGTATCCTTAATAAATACAAGACCAATCAAACCTAAAATTGCAACAAGTACACATGGCAGAATAACAGCACGCTCAAATGAAATCTTATTGGATACACTTGTCATCATCAATACCCATGTTGCAGATGCGATATTTAATCCCATTGTGGTATATCCCATAACAATTCCTTTTCTCTTAGGAAACCATTTTGCCACGAGTGCACCACCGGCTACGTAACCTGCTGACATTGCAGAACCAATTAAAAATGTGTACGCAATTGTATAACCTAACAAGCTTGGTGGATTACCGATAAAATAAAATGACACTGCTGAGATAAACAAACAAATACTTGCGACTTTCTTAGCCCCAATCTTTCGTGCCAACTGGCTCATCAGGATGTAAAATACAACACCCATCAAACCTGCATAGGAATTTCTTGTAAGGACAACCCCCGCATCTACACCAAGATGCGCAGCTGCTGCCGGTGCAGATATATTATTACCATCCGTACAAAATCCCACGAAGAACCAAAACATTGCCATACAAAATACAATTGTTCCCCAACCTGCTTTACCAAACGAAGCGAGTCCCTGTTTTTTAGTATTCATACATTTCTCCTTTTCCTATTTGTGAATACGGCAGGTTTATATATTACGTTTTATGCGGTCTTTGGTTTTCCAAATTTTTGATCCGACGCGGTCATGACCATTTCATCCCAACTCTGAAAACACGTACTCTCCTTTACAAAATTATCCATCAACAATTTTGCATATACCATATGCTCCGATTTCCAGTTCGTGATTACAGCGCTCGAATACTGAAACGCCTCAAAATTATCAAAATTCGTATTTTCTCGCATAAATTCATCTGTAAATATTAACTGTAACAGATGACGAAGCTTTTCATCAACCTCAACGTATACATAACCTTCCATTTTTTTACTCCTCTGCGTGTTCCTTATAATATTCTTCTGCTGCTTCAAACACATAATCGTGCCAAACCTTAGCATCTCTTGCCATACATGGACGGATGATTTCTTCTTCCTGATCTCCCATACCATTGATGGTCTCTTTTCTTTGCACCGTCAGATACAGCGCCGGTTCATTTGGCGGACATCCTAAAATCCAGTAAGCATTCGGATGATCTTTCAGATACTTCTTTGTACAGTTGCCATGAAGTACAATCTTCTCATCCGGAATATCTTTTGGAATCTCGTTCTTTCCACCGATTACGATTGTCATTCCTTCGTTTTTCTCATACTCGTCGACTGCCTTTAATTCTTCCATATTAATGGCTAAAAGTGCCTGACAGCTTGAGCAAGCGCCTTCACACTTCACATCGTATTCCGGCCATCTTGAGCTCATATCACCAATATATGGAATCCACATCTTCTTGTAGCAGTCCTCAATCGAATCACCCACAACCTCAATCTGGTTCATGGCATAGTTACCGAGTCCTGTTTCCTCTGCGACCTTAAAATAATCTACGCCGGAGGTATCAATTCCAGTTACCTCGCAGGCAACGCGGTCAATTGCAACCGGATCTTTGGATCCCAGAATCATATTGGTTTCAATCGGAACCGGCATGTGTGGACTATATCCACTTGCAGCTCTCATGGCATCCATTATATTAATGTCTGCACGACATACACTCCATACATCCATCATCGCCATCGTCAGATTCTGCTGATGCATCTGCATATGAACCTTATCCTGTACAACTCCCTTGATATTCTTAAGTGCTCCTGAAAACACCATACTTGCATGTGCTTTTAAGATTGGAAGATTAATCAGATGATCCGCTTCGAGCAAAAACTTTGGAAGCATAACGTAATCAATATTGGACTTAAAGTCACGCACGGCAACTTTAACAAGTTCCTTATCTCTTTTAATGTCCTTAAGTTCTACTTCTTCTTCTTTTGCAACTGCTTCGATACCGCTGACTCTAAAGCACTCTTCAGTATCACAACCGATTGCTGCTGCTTCTGCGATGATAATGCGCTTCGGATTTGCCTTTTTCACCTCTCTTACAACAGCCCGTACCACTTCCGGATTCGTACATACCGATGTCTCCGGCGGTTCCGCATGTCCTGCGTTTGGCTTAAGTACTACGGTCGACCCCTTACGTATGACGTTTTCTACGCCTCCCATCAAGTCGAAAACTCGTGTGACATTTGCCTGCACATCCGGACTTTTCGCAAGTGCCACTAATGATTTCTTTCCCATTTTATTACCTCCTGTTTTGTTTTACTTTATTAAGAGCATAATAGATGCCAGTTTTTACCATTTTCTTATTCTGCCATCTGAAATATTATGCTCGCCCCTTCTTTGTTGATTTTTTCAAATGCTTCTCCGACATAATCACGCCCTGTCAGTAATTTTTCTGCCAGACGCTCAGAGTTTCTTGTATTAATTCCGGCCTCATGCAAGGAAAGCGGGAGATGACATCTTCCAATGAACTGTTGCATTTTGAAAATACCTTCCTGTGATGCTTCCACATCATCACAGCCTTTTAACTCCTCTCCCCATACTTCCCGTGCAAATTCCGCCAACAGATCCATATGCCAAGGAAGCATGAATTTAAGCCATGCCGGCATCAAGATTGCCAGCGCCACACCATGCGCTAACCCGTATTCTTCGGTCAATACATGAGACATTTCATGGCAGGCAAAGACCCCTTCCGTACCTATCATATCGCTGTGCGCCATCGTCGCCGCCCACATCAGCTGGGCACGACTGTCATAATCGCAAGGGCTTTCCATTGCTTTTGGCAATTCTGCAACAACAGTTTGCATAATTGCACCACACAATTTGTTTCGCAAAGTCCCTCTTTGTTCCAAGCAAAAATATCGCTCAAATGCATGCGAGAATATATCAATCGCTCCTACGGCCGTCTGCTTTGGCGATGCCGTATACGTCAGTTCCGGATTTAAGATGGAAAATCGCGGAAACAACTGCGGATGTGCGAACATCTTCTTTTGTTTTTTGCTGTCATGACTTAACACTGAAACACAATTTGCTTCACTTGCTGTTGCAGCCATCGTTACAACGCAACCTACCGGAAGTGCCTTTGGCACCTCCTTTCCCTGTTCGTAATAGGTCCATAAGTCTGCTTTATTGACTGCTGCAATACTGACAGCTTTTGCCGTATCAATCACACTTCCACCGCCAACGGCAATCAACAGTTCAATTCGCTCTTCTATTGCATACTTCGCAATCTCTTTTGCCTTGCTCAGCAATGGATTCGCTTGAATTCCACCATACTTGTAGACTGAGATGTCTTCTTGTTGCAGGTTCTTCGTCAGTTCCCCCAACAAACCGTTTTTTACGACTCGCTCACTTCCATACAAAAGTAAAACCCGCGATCCATACTGCTTGGCAATCTTTCCAATATTTTGCTGTGTGCCCTTACCAAAATAGATTTCTGTCGGAATATGAAATACAAAATTATGCATATGTTCCTTCCTATACCATTTCAATCAATACGGCTGTTCCCATTCCGCCTCCGGCACATAACGTTGCAATTCCATAGCGGTTGCCTCGTCTTTTCATCTCATACATGAGTGAAATAACGATTCTTGAGCCGGTTGCCCCTACCGGGTGACCAAGGGAAATGCCCCCTCCATTTACATTTAACTTATCATCCGGAATCTTTAGTTCCTTCTGACATGCCAAACACTGTGATGAAAACGCTTCGTTAATCTCAAACAAATCAATATCATCAATCGTAAGCCCTGCCTTATCCAGAGCCTTGTTTGTCGCGCTGATTGGTCCGATTCCCATAAGTTCCGGCTCCACACCGGTTGTTGCAACGCTGACAACTCTGGCAATGATTGGCATACCAAGTTCCTTTGCCTTTTCTTCTTCCATCAAGATGACACCGGATGCGGCATCGTTCATACCGGATGCATTTCCGGCTGTCACCTTACCGCCTTCTTTGAAGGCCGGCTTTAATTTTGCCAAACCTTCAAGTGTTGCATCCCGCTTTGGATACTCATCTACGGTGTACACCTTATCGCCCTTGCGTGAAGACACCGTAATCGGAATGATTTCTTCTTCGAATCTTCCGGCATCGATGGCTGCAACAGCTCTTTGCTGTGAGCGAAGTGAATATGCATCCATCTGCTCACGTGTGATGTTATATTTGTCTGCTACATTTTCCGCTGTAATTCCCATTGCCGGTCCGACTCCAAGATTCGTCAGGGAATCCCACATCGAATCACGCATCTCCATATGTCCGTACTTTTGACCATATCTGGCGTTAAAGACCATATGCGGAGCGGTACTCATGCTATCGGCTCCTCCGGCCATAATGCAATCAGCCTCTCCTGCCTTAATCTGGTAGAATCCCATCTGAATGGCTGACATAGATGAAGTACAATTTCGATGAATCGTGATTCCCGGAACGGTTACCGGAAGTCCGGCCTTTACCGCTGCAACTCTTGCAAGGTTATTTTCCTTATATGTTCTTTGATAGTTGCATCCCCAGATGACATCCTCAATCGACTCCGGATTAACGCCCGATCTCTTCAGTAGGTTCTGCATAACCGGAATAGACAAATCCAGCGATGTAATCGTCTTAAACTGTCCTCCGATTGTTCCGATTGGTGTACGACATCCTGCCACAATAACTACGTTTCTCATTTCCTTTTGCTCCTTTTTTATAATCTTCCAAGTGCTTTTGCGACTTTAATCAGGCCTTCGGTCAGTTCCTCATTGGCCTTCTTCACATCTTCTTTTGACCATTCCATCAAGCCTTTTCCGCTCTTGAATCCCAGATTTCCTTTTTCGATATTCTCTGTTAAAAGCTTCGATGGCGTTGTCGAATTCTCAATATGCGGAAACAGATACTCATGAATAGAATAGGTAAGATCAAGACCTCCCATATCCATTACTTCAACCGGTGCGCAGATGCCAAGACGCATACCAAACCCATACTTGATGGCATCGTCTACGTCTGCCGGATCTGCAATGTCATGCTCAATAATGGAAAGTGCTTCACGAAACAGCGCATGCTGCATACGATTTGCCAAAAATCCCGGAACATCCTTCTTAACAATTACCGGCTTCTTTCCGGCATCCTGTAATAATTCATACGTTGCTGTTACCGTTTCTTCCGATACATATTTGGTTCGAATCACTTCTACGAGCGGAACCAGATATGCCGGATTCCAGTAATGCGTTCCGATAATTCGTTCTTTATGCACAGACTTTTCTGCGATCTGAGTCACACTGATTGCAGATGTATTGGTTGCTAAAATGGTATGAACCGGGAAGATTTCATCCATCTTCTTAAAGTAATCCTGCTTAATCTCCAGATTCTCAATAATTCCTTCAAAAACGATATCTGCAAAGTCCGCAACTTCTTCGATTGTATCTACGAACCCTACTCGCTGCGCTGCCTCATCCGCATCCTTTTGTGTTAACACGTCATTTTTTACTAGAACACCCAGATTCTCTCGAATCACTGCCGGTGCATCAACGCGCTCCTTGTCGTCATAAACATAGATGACCTTAACCTCATGTCCCTTAGTTGCAAATAGCTGCGCAATTCCAAGTCCCATCTTGCCGGCACCGAGCACTGCAACATTTTTCTTCTTCATTATGTAAGTCTCCTTTCTTTTCTACCGGGCATTTATGTCCCGATTCTCACCTGTATATATTGCAAATTACATGCCTGTTTTTTAGATTGCCAGTGAGCCACTGTGTTCATGAAGCAGCTTTCTTGCCAATTCCAGCATATCTTCACTTACTTCTTGTATCAGTTCGACTTCTTTTACTTCTTCTACCGCATTAAGAATCTCTTTTTTAACAATTTCCTCAGTTGTGAGCCTTGCGCTCGGGCATCCGGCACAATTGCCAAGAAGCTTTACTTTCAGGATTCCTTTTTTATAAGAAGAAACTGCAAGATCTCCGTTATGACGTTCCAGGACCGGTCGCACATTTTTTGCAATCACATCTTCAATCTGTTGCATCGTTGCATCTGATATACCTCTCATAGCCATCCTCCTTTATTCTTTTCCCTTATTTACAGCAAGAAACGTGCCAATTTAAAAAACTGGCACGTTTCTTGCTGTAATAACTTTATGAAATGAAAAATTTTTGTATAATACAAAGGAGGAGCAATATGGCTTTAATGACAGGTGCTGAATATATGGAAAGCATCCGCAAAATGAACATGCAGGTATATATGTTCGGAAAAAAGATTGAAAACCCTCAGGATCATCCGATTCTCAGACCATCTCTTAATTCCGTTCGTATGACCTATGATCTGGCACAACTTCCTGAATACAAGGAACTTATGACTGCCACATCACACATTACAGGAGAAACAATTAACCGATTCACACACATTCACCAAAGTACGCAAGACTTAAAAAACAAGGTGAAAATGCAAAGACTGTGCGGTCAAAAAACAGCAGCCTGCTTCCAGCGTTGCGTCGGTATGGATTCTTTCAACGCCGTTTACAGTACAACTTACGAGATTGACGAAAAATACCATACCAATTATCATGAAAACTTCAAAAAATACCTGGCCTACTGCCAGACAAAAGACCTTACCATCGACGGCGCCATGACAGACCCTAAGGGAGATCGTTCCAAGGCGCCGCATGAACAAGATGATCCGGACTTATTCCTTCGCGTTGTAGAACGTCGCGAAGACGGCATCGTCGTACGAGGAGCAAAGGCTCATCAGACCGGAATCTTAAATTCCCACGAAGTAATTGTTATGCCAACCATCTCCATGGGCGAGGCAGACAAAGACTACGCTGTATCCTTTGCCGTTCCAACCGATGCCAAAGGACTATACATGATTATCGGCCGTCAGTCCTGTGACACACGAAAAATGGAAAACACCACACTTGACGTCGGCAATGAAGAATTCGGCGGTGTGGAAGCACTTGTTGTCTTCGACGATGTCTTCGTTCCAAATGACCGTATCTTTATGAACGGCGAATACGACTTCGCCGGAATGCTGGTAGAACGATTTGCCGGCTATCACAGACAGTCCTATGGCGGTTGTAAAGTCGGCGTCGGTGATGTACTCATCGGTGCAACAGCTGTTGCAGCACAGTATAACGGAGTTGCAAAAGCCTCTCATGTAAAAGACAAATTAATCGAAATGACGCATCTTAACGAAACCTTATTTAGTTGCGGTATTGCATGTTCAAGCGAAGGCACAAAGACTGCATCCGGAAACTACTTAATCAACCTTCTTTTGGCCAATGTCTGTAAACAAAATGTCACACGATTTCCTTATGAAATTGCAAGACTTGCAGAGGACATTGCAGGTGGACTTGTGGTAACCGCGCCGTCAGAAGCAGACCTTCGATCCCCTGAAATCGGTGCCGTAGTCGAAAAGTATTTTAAGGGTGTCAGTGACGTATCCACGGAAGATCGTCTTAAAATTCTGCGTCTGATTGAGAACCTTACACTTGGAACGGCTGCCGTTGGCTACCGTACCGAATCCATGCATGGTGCCGGTTCTCCGCAGGCACAAAGAATCATGATTTCCCGCCAGGGTAATCTGGAAATGAAAAAAGAACTTGCCAAAAAGATTGCACATATCAAAGCCTAAACTTAACGGGAGAGATTGTTATGGAACTTACTATGAATGTTGCGCAACAGCAACACTTATCTCAAAAAATTATTCAATCTACGGAAATTCTGCAAATGAATTCCACGGAACTTGAAGAATATATTGGTAAACTCGCCCTGGAAAATCCGGTCATCGAGTGTGATGACATGGCAGTGCTTGGGCAAGAACGTATCTCTCCTGACTTAAATCGTAAGCTGGAGTGGCTTGCCTCGACCGATCAAAAAAACAAGATCTATTATAAGCAGGAACAAGAAGATGCCTGTATGGAACAACAGTGGCACAATCAGCATGATTCCGAAGAATCCCTATCAGAATATCTGATGTCGCAGCTGATTTCCTCTGAACTGTCACCGCATGACCAGGCAATCTTTGAATACCTTACACTGCTTTTGGATGAAAATGGTTATCTGACAGACGATTTACCACAACTGGCCGAGAAGCTTCATCTGTCCTACGAAGAATTACACCACTATCTGGATCATCTCAAGACACTTGATCCTGCCGGAGTCGGTGCATCTTCACTTAGCGAATGTCTGATTCTGCAACTGAAGCGTCAAGGTTCCTTGACACCTTGCAAGGAACAGATCTTAAGACATCACCTTTCCGACATCGCACGAAACCGTATCCACGCGATTACTTCAGCGTGTCAGATTACGACGAGTGCGGCCTGTCAGATTATTGAAGAAATAAAGACTCTGAATCCGAAACCGGGCAGCCACTTTAGCAATCGGGAAAATATTAAATACGTAACCCCCGATGTACTGGTTGTCCGCTTCTCGCAACATTTTCAGATTCTGATTAACGACTCGCAATATCCAACCTTCAGTGTCAGTTCTTTTTATCAGAAAATGTCGCAAACCACCACTGACACGGAAGCGAAAAAATATCTCGATTCGAAGATTGCCCAGGCCGAGTGGGTGCAAAAATGCATTGCACAAAGAAAATCCACTCTGTCAAAGGTCGCACATGCCATTGTAGAGCATCAGATGGACTTTTTTATGTTTGGACCTCTGAGTAAAAAACCACTCAAGCAGGCTGACCTGGCCGAAGAACTTAATCTGCACGAATCCACAATTTCTCGTGCAATGAAAGGTAAATACCTACAATGTTCCTGGGGTGTATATCCATTAAATTATTTCTTGTCAAAATCCATTAAAACCAGGGACCCCTCAGAATCGAAACATATTACGCCAGACCATGCAAAAGCAATGATTCGTGAAATTGTTCGAACAGAAAACAAAGAAAAACCTTATAATGACAGGATTATTTCAGAGAAACTGGCAGAACACGGAATTATAATTTCCCGACGAACCGTTTCCAAATACAGAGATGAAATCGGCATCCCGGACAAAGTGGGACGCCGTCAGTGGGGATAAAAAGATGGAGTGCAGAAACCTGCACTCCATTTTATTCGTTCATACTTCCCATGCGATAACCGATCAGGTCTAACGCCACATAAGAAAATCCAAGTTCTTTTAACTTTTTATACACCCGCATACGGGTGTCTTCCCACATAAACTTGGTGAATTCATCTGATATAAGCTCAATTCTGGCAATTGTTCCATGCATTCTAACGCGCAACTGCGTAAACCCAAGTTCCCGCAAAAAACTTTCTGCACTTCCTACCATCTGAAGCTTTTGCGTGGTGATTTCCTCCCCATAAGCAAACCGACTTGCCAGGCACGCCATGGACGGTTTGTTCCAGGTCGGAATCTTATGTTCCTTTGATAACTTACGAATCTCTTCTTTTAAAAGCCCGGCATCATGAAGCGGACTGCCGATTCCAAGTTCTTTGATTGCCACAGCGCCCGGTCTGTAATCCGCATCGTCATCCATATTGGATCCTTCTACAAGCCGGTAATCCCCGGCCTTTTTGACTTCTTTTAGCATCCTCTGAAAGATTGCATGTTTACACAGATAGCAGCGATTTTTGGGATTTTGCGAAAATCCTTCCACTGCGAGCGGATTTATCTCCACTACGAGTTGACGCACGCCAAGCTTTTTACAATATTCTTTCGTCTGCAAGATTTCCTCTTTGGTCATAAGCGAGGAAGAAGCGGTAACCGCAATTACCCGCTCTCCCAAAACCTCTTTCGCAGCATATAACAAAAAAGTCGAATCCACGCCTCCCGAGTAGGCTACCGCAACCTGCCCCAGCTTCTTAAGCGCAGACTTTAATTCCTCATACTTTGCACTTATTTGTTTCATACGTTCATGCTCTCCCGCCCTTTAAATATTCTGACAAAACTTGGTTCTTCATAGACACGGCTTCCGATCCCGTAACCGACCGCATCCACTTTCATCTGCATCACTTTTTTATAATCGCCTGTAAAGTGCTTAATTACCGCTGCTCCTGTCGGTGTCAGAAGTTCCCCGTCAAAACGACTGCTATAGATCGGCATTCCCTTTACGATTTGTGCTGTTGCCGGCGCCGGAACCGGCAATAAACCATGTGCACAGCGAACCATTCCATTTCCAACACAAACAGGCGACGATTCAATACGATCGGCGCCAAGCAGATATATAGCATAAGAACATCCCACTACATCTACAAGTGCATCAATAGTTCCGATTTCATGAAAATGAATCTGATCCATCCTTGTTTTATGTACCTGGCTCTCCGCCTCTCCAATCATCTGAAAGATTTCCGTGGCATCTTCCTTAACAGAATCCGGTAGATTAAGAGATGCTATCTTTTCAAGCATCTGCTGACAGGACGTACCGTGATGGTGATGATGGTGGTGTCCATGCTCGGCGAAATGTTCATCTTCTTCTTTTCCGCGAATCGTAATGTTCATGTGGATTCCGCCGATTCCATAGCTTTTTTTCTCCTCGGGTTTCACCTGAATCTCATCACTGATTGCATTCATCTGTTGTAAAAATTCCTTTTGTTTTTCTTCCGGCAAAACCGCATACAATGCACTCATCAGCATATCACCGGCCGCTCCTGTTTTGCATTCCAGATATAAAACCTGTTTTTCTTTTTCCATAGCTGATTATCTCCTGTTTTCTTTATTTTCCGATATGAATCTTTGAAGCCAGGCACGCAGCCCCGTATCCATTATCAATATTGACAACACCAACACCATTCGCGCAGCTGTTTAACATAGACAAAAGAGCCGCAAGTCCTCCAAAACTTGCTCCATATCCCACGCTGGTCGGCACTGCCACGACCGGCACGCTTACCAGTCCCGCAACAACACTTGCCAGTGCACCTTCCATGCCCGCAACTACAATGATAACTTCAGCCTTCTTAATCCGGTCCATCTTACCAAAAAGCCGATGAATTCCGGCCACTCCGACATCGTAGATTCGGTCAACCTCATTTCCAAAATACTGCGCTGTTACAGCGGCTTCTTCCGCAACCGGTATATCTGAAGTTCCGGCCGTCACAACGGCAATCGGCCCCTTTGTCTTCTCGGGTTTTGGCATCTGTCCGATTAATATAATACGTGCGATCTCCACGTAAGTCGCATCCGGTGCCACTTTTTTTACTGCTTCATACTGCTTTTCATCCGCTCTAGTCACCAGAATATTGCGGTTGTGTTCCATCATACGTTTTACGATGCCAGCAGTCTGTTCAGGCGTCTTCCCTTGTGCAAAGATGACTTCTCCCTGCCCGGTTCTGAGATTTCGATGTTCATCGATATTGGCATATCCAATATCTTCATACGGAAGATTCTTAAGCTCATTTAGAGCATGTTCAATCTCCATATCGTGACTCGAAACTGCTTCGAGTATATGTTCCAAATATTCCTGATCCATAATTATTTCCTCCAATACCTGATACTATTATAAGCAGCAATTTTCATGCCAGTTTTTCCTTCACAGTCTTGTTACAAATCCGCATAAACACTGGCTTTCTAGGACATTTGGCTTTCTTTACAGACCTAGTGTTGTCTGCTAGAATTGTGATAGGAAATTACAGTTGACATAAAAAAATATTATTTGGATTAATTGACAAAAGGGGATATACATGGATCAATATTTATCAATCAAGAAGGTAAAAGACTTACTGAGCCGTGTTACGAAACAGCTAGACATCTCCGGCTTCGAAAAAGATTTTGAAGAAATCGAGCAATCTTTAAATCTGTTCGCGGAAAAGGGCATTGATTTTAAAGAAGTCGTAGACGGACTTGATGACAGCATCTTTATTACAGACAAAAACGGGAAAGTGCTTTATGCCAATCCTGCTTATGAAAAAAATACCGGAATCACACTAGACCGTGTTATCGATCATACGGTCGACGAACTGATTCACAAGGATCATCTCTACAGCGGCGGCGCGATTCCTGACGTATTAAAATCCGGCAAAACGGCATTTCGTCTTTCCACAACTTATGCACACGGCAAACCATTAAAGGGCTATGTTGTCGGTACACCGCTTTTCGATGCAGACGGTAATCTCTATCAGGTTGTAGCCTGCAGCCGACCGATTATTTCGCTAAAATCGTTAAAGGATGACTTTAACGCCTTTGTACAAGAAGTCGAGCAGCTAAATCCGCAGAGTTATACAACGCAAGGAGAGGCACATCTGTCACCGCAGATGATCGGTCGCGAAACAACTCTTAGCAATGTCTGGACCTTAATTAAGCATATCAGCGCTTCGGACGCCACTGTATTAATCACCGGTGAATCTGGTTCAGGGAAAGAAGTCATTGCCGATGAAATCTACAAAAACAGCAACCGAAACAACCAGCCATTTATCAAAATCAATTGTGCCTCCATCCCGGCGCATCTAATCGAATCAGAATTATTCGGATATGAAAAAGGCGCCTTCTCAGGTGCCAATGCCAAGGGAAAACCCGGTCTGTTTGAGATGGCCAACAACGGTACTTTACTGCTCGACGAAATCGGTGACATGCCAATGGATCTGCAGGTAAAACTGCTTAGAGCCATTCAATCGCAGGAAATCACCCGCGTCGGCGGCACAAAACCAATTCATCTTAACATCCGTTTTTTAGCTTCTACCAATGCAGACCTAAAACAAAAGATTGCGGAAGGGAGCTTCCGACAGGATCTGTACTATCGACTGAATGTTATTCCGATCTACGTGCCACCGCTTCGCGAGAGACTGGCCGACATCGAAGAACTCAGCCGCGTATTTATTGAACGTTTTTCAAGCAAATACAATCTGCCGTTTCACCTGACTGATGAACAGATAACCTTTTTAAAACAATATAACTGGCCGGGTAACATCCGCGAACTTGAGAATATTATAGAATATCTCGTACTTTGCAGTGCCGGCACCGGAACCTGTGACAATAGCATTATTACAAATCTTCTTGATATCTCCGCGGAAGATGAACAAATGCACACCATGACTTCTCAAATCACACAGTTCCATGACGCTGTTGAAGATTTCGAAAAACAATATCTGGAGAATGCTCTAAAATCCTGTCATTCTCTTCGTGAAGCCGGAGAACTTCTCGGACTGAATGCATCTACCATTTCCAGAAAAATCAAACAGTACAATATCGATTACGAAAATCTACGTAAATAATGAAGAGAGAATCCATAATACCTATTGAATATTATGGATTCTCTCAATTTTATATGCTTCATTCATTTCCACAATCCGGTCGCTAAGCAGATCGGCAAGTTCCTCATTATGTGTAGAGATCAGCATCGTCTTTCCCGTTTTTTTCATATGTTTTAAAAACTCGACCAACCACTGTTGACTCTTTCTATCGAGTCCCGCAAGCGGTTCATCAATCACCAGCACTTTGGGATTCATCGACAAAACACAGGCAAGAGCCACCTTTCTTTTTTCCCCGCCACTCAGATGATACGGTGCACGATCAAGCAAATGTTCAATCCCAAGCAGTTTCACAACATCTTCTCTTCTTTGCGTCACTTCTTCGCTTCCAATCCCCATCTGAAGCGGGCCAAATTCAATCTCATCTTTTACGCTTCCGCAAAACAACTGAAGATCCGAATTTTGAAATACATATCCAATCTTTTGGTGAAAGGTCTTCGCATAGAGAGAATCCTGCATCTTCTTTTGCGTAATCTCTTCTCCGTCAAAGAAAAATGTTCCCTCCTGAGCAAAAAGCAGCCCATTCATCAGTTTCAGCAATGTGGACTTACCGCATCCGTTTGGTCCTGTCAGGACAATGCTTTCTCCTTCCAAAACCTCCAGGCTGATATGCGACAGCGCAATCTGCTCTCCATATGCAAAACAGATATTCTTTAGCTGAAAAATTGGCGTCTTATGATGTTCTACCATACCTTTATATAGCCCTCCATAATCAAGAAAAAGAGGAATGCCGCGCCCATAAGTACAAATGCAAGTACATCTCTTTTTCGAATTCTAGCGCTTCGAATCGCATTGTATTCTCCTACGAATCCTCTGCACTGCATTGCCCCAAACAGTTCCTCCGAGGTTTCTTTTGACTTTAAAAACAAAACACCGACAATGCCGGCAAATGAAGTTGCCTTCCTATCATTTTTCCCAACTGAACGAATCTTAAGTGCAATTAGCAGTTGCCTACTCATCTCTCCAATGAGTGCAATATACTTCAGTGTAATATCAAACGTAAAGATAAAGATATCCGGAATACCGATACACCGAAGCGCCCCTGTTAACATATTCCATCTTGTTGTAACAGACATTAAAAGCAGCATGCCCACCGAGAAAAACACTTTTAAAGAAATCGTCAGCATGGTCGCAGGACTTCCCATAAACACAGACGGCAGTAAAAAAAGGACCGACATCATCGTCGCAATCACTGCTCCGCTCATCACACGTGACAACTGCCTCTCCCTTAAGAAACAACTTCTGATAACAAATGCTCCCAACAAAAAATACGTAAAGAGCATGTTGTGCGAACAGGCTGTCAGCACAATGGCATAGATGGTGTAAATAAGCTTTACCAGTGCATTAATACCGTTGCAGTAGACGCTTCCGTTTTCACGGAAGCGCTCTAGCAAACTTAGTATATTTAACATACTTTTCGTAATAAAACGATCTCGATCCTTCACGGCTGCGTAGGATTCTTCCTTTTGCATCCAGGATGGAATTTCATGTGTCATACAATATTTTCCTCTGAAAACTCTACTTTTTGTTTCATACGACTTGAAATCAGCTTAAATAAAATCACAGTAATCGCCACACCGATAACTGCTGACAGGATATAGGCCACCACATCGGGGATTCCCGCCATTGTATAATCCGGGAACAGATTGGACAGTGCAAATCCTTCTGCCAATCCCGACGGCGTATAACCAAGTGCGACACCATTAGAAATTGTTTGCGCAATCTCGTCAGCGCCCCATTCGCCCCATGCGGTTCCCTGTGCAAGAAGACCAATCGGTACCGCTACCACAAGAGCTGCAAGCAAAACAAACATCGGTCTTGCATTCAACTTCTTGCTTTCCTTTTTTTGGAATACATCCGGCGCCATCTTCTTTACAAAAGCAAAGATTGCTACCGTGAAGATAATTTCCACGATTCCAAAAACTGTCAGGTGACCACCGAGCATTGCCGGAATGGAAATCGACAAATCATATGGACAGTAAAGCGCCTGTCCTTGTTCATTTGTAAATAAGAGCGGCTGAATTCCAAACTCGATTGCAGCACACAGCGCAGCTGCGTTAATTCCCGCATATGCACCGATTCCCGCTGCAACGTATTTGCCCTTTTCACTTTGTATTCTCTTACTGAGTAACCGATAAATCGCGTATCCCAGATACGGCAGTATGAAAGCCATATTAAAACAATTAGCTCCAAATGCCAGTATTCCACCATCTCCAAAGAGCAACGCCTGAATCAACAGCGCAATGGTAACTGCAATGCAGGCTGCATTCGGCCCTAACATCAAGGCAATTAAGGTTCCACCAACCGCATGACCGGTTGTTCCTCCCGGCATCGGTACATTAAACATCATTCCCACAAAGGAAAATGCTGCACCAACTCCCAGCAGAGGCATCTTGGATTTCGTCACTTCTGTCTTTACTTTTCTGACCGCATTTGTCCAAATCGGAACCATAGCCGCGGTCATAACGGCACATGTGGCCGGACTCAAATAGTTTTCTGGTATATGCATATTTCTTCTCCTTTATCCCTCATAGTCACGACTCGCTTACAAGTCTTTTGAATCGATTGAATTAAAATACGCCGTATGGATATTCTTTATCAGGCACGCTTCTGTCAATTCGATCAGAAGGTACAATCGCAACAGCTCTTACAATCGTTCCATCGCCCATGTACCAGCGAAGTGGAAATGCTACGAATAAAAATCTCTGATTGGTTACCTTGTCAAGATCCCCGCCCAGATTCTCGATTCCCATAACATTGTTACGAAGCAAAATATCGTGGCAAGGCTCCCATTCCGGGAAATCCTCGATTGCAGGATGTCCAAATTCTTTTTCATACTCTTCTACAATTCGTGGAACATATGGTCCAGGACCATGCTCAGCTGCGTATGTATACAGAATATGATCAATCGCCTGCATATCAAATCCAACACCCTTTACATGATGTTCTACAAACCAGTTCGCACCTTCAATGGAAAGTCCCGGGCTATATCCGAAGTAATCATCGTTCTCGCCCCATCGTCTATGTGTACCGGTATTTAATAATACCCAGTCACCTTCTTTGATGCCGCCTTCTACCTTCTTAGCCGCATTTTCAATATCCTCTACGGTAATGAGTTCCCACTTTCCTTTCGGAATATCAAGACATACCGCCTCGCCCATATAGTTTTCCAATGGAAGTTCATGTGTATATGGACTTTCCGGAATTACATGTGATGGCGAATCCGCATGTGTTGAATTGTGCATGTGGAAATCATTAAATGTCTGAAGCAATCTGTAATGCATCGGCATATGCTGCACACGGTCAATATGAAAATCCCCATTTGATGGCCATAGTGGATTGCCGCGGCCAAACGGATTTGATAGATCAAGCAGCTCAAACGAGCCACCCTTAAACATATCAAAGATACTTGCATCATAGGCTTTATGCCATTCCATAGTATTTTCAAAACGCATAATATTTCTCCTCCTGTTCGTGTTTTAGAATAATACTTTCTCTATTTTATACAGCAAGTCCCGTGCCAGTTTTTCTTTTCCTTTTTCTCGCGCTGTTGCAGGAATAGGACATACTTTTCTCAAATATGCGCTTGCAAATTATCACCTTCCTTGCATTTTTGCAACGCATTATAATTCCTGTTGACATTTTATAGATTACATCATATAATTACCCAAGGTAATTATTAAAGATAATTTTTGTAAAGGATTATACCTATGAAACAAGATACTTTAAAGACATTAATCGATGCCTGCACTTACGCTCGCAAGATTTTAAGTTTCCTTCCGGATCTTCCAAAGGAAATTTCCCCAAGGCAGATTCGCATCCTTGGAACAATTCACGATCTGCAACAAGATTGCGAACAGGTGAAGATCAGTGACATTGCCGATACCATGCATGTCACACGTCCAAGCATTACCCGGCTGATTGGCGAACTTGAATCTCTAAATCTCGTAAATAAAGAACAGTCTAAGACCGACCGGCGCATCTTCACACTGGAGCTGACCGACCTTGGCGCGAAATACTACCAGGTCTATGTCGAAGACTATTACCGTGAGATGGCTTCCATCTTGCGTGACTTTACCGATCGCAGATTATTAGATGCCTCAGCCTCACTGATTGAGGTATATCAGACATTAGAACAGTCAGGATTAGGAGAAAAAACATGGAATTTGAAAGAAGATTAGATGCAAGACTTATCCTTGCCATTGTTGCAACAGGACTGATGTCATTTTGCGGCGTTTTAGTTGAAACCGCCATGAACGTGACATTTCCAACTTTAATGGAAGAATTTCAGATTGGAACTTCTACCGTACAGTGGATTACCACCGGCTATCTGCTTGTACTTGCCATTATCGTTCCGACCTCTTCCTTCTTTAATAAGAAATGTAAGATGAAGACTCTCTTTTTAGCCGCCATCATCTTATTTATTGCGGGCACCCTGCTGGCTGCCGTAGCTCCGACCTTTGCCCTGCTGCTGGGAGGACGATTAATCCAGGGCGTTGGCACCGGACTTGCACTGCCCCTTATGTACAACATCATTTTGCAACAGACTCCGCACGAGAAGATGGGGATGATGATGGGCGTTGGAATGATGATTACAGGCGTTGCCCCTGCCATCGGTCCAACCGTTGGCGGTCTTATGGTGGAAACTTATGGTTGGAGAACCATCTTTTTGGTGCTTCTGCCATTTTTAGTATTTTCCTTAATTGCAGGGCTCTTTGCCATCCGACAATCCTCTGAACTGTCAAAACCATCCTTTGACATCGGTGGTTACCTGCTGCTGGCCGGTGCATTTGCCACCCTCATCATTGGCTGCAGTATGGCCGGTAGTTATGGCTGGATCAGCGTACCATGCCTTAGCTTAATTGCAGTTGCCGTTGTATGCATGCTCTTTTTTATCAAAAAATCAAAGAAGACCAAACATGCACTGATTAATCTAAAAGTCTTTCGCAATAAGACCTTTACCTTTTCACTTGGAGCGTATTCGCTTACGTTCTTTATGATTTTAAGTGTCAGCTACCTGATTCCGAACTTTACGCAGCTTGCCATCGGACAAAGCGCTCTGGTTGCCGGACTGATTATGCTTCCGGGTTCCATCTTAACCATGCTGCTTTCTCCAATCAGTGGCAAGATTTATGACCGGGTCGGAGCGCGCCTGCCGCTGACGCTTGGCTCACTTGTTGTCGTTGCCGCTCAGATTATCTTCTTTATTGTCGTCCGGCATGCATCCGTTCCGGTTTTGATTGGTGTCTATCTGGTATTCGCATTTGGACAGTGCATGGTCATCGGCAACTCGATGACCCACGGCATTAACGCACTGGCGCCTCAGCTTAATGCAGACGGAAATGCTGTTTACAATACCGCCACGCAGCTGTTTGGTGCAATTGGAACCTCCATTATCTCATCCATTGTTGCCGCCTCTCAGGCCACCATGGATATGACCTTAGGCACGATTACCGGAACCGCTCATGGATTCATCTTACTAATAGTGCTTGCCATTGTAAGCGTAATTAGCATTATCTGTGCGCTAAAAAAAAGTAGCAGTCATTAAACGACTGCTACTTTCTTATATATCAGACTCAAATCTCGTCTTCTTCTATTTCTGCTTGTTCATCTAATTTAAAGAAGTTTACAGCTTCTACAAGCCCTTCATTAACTGCTCTCATCTCTTCCGTTCTGGCCTGTGTATCGGTACAAGCCTCTGCAACGGTCTGACAAGAAGCACTAACTTCCTCGGCACTTGCTCCAAGTTCTTCAGAAATTGCACCAAGATCACTGGTTGAATTCGTAAGTTCATCCTTAATCTGATTTAATCCGGAAGCCATCTGTGAAATTTCTTCGATTTCGTGCGTGCTGACTTCAACCGACTGCGAAAGCACCGTGAATTTCTCTTGTGTCTGTGAGATATATTCTTGCTCTTTTGCAATAATCTCTGCCACCTGACTTGCCACATCCACCGTTTGTCCGGACAGCTGTGTAACACGCTCTACAATGGTTCTGATTTCCTTAGCAGATTCTCCGGACTGATCGGCCAGCTGTCTGATTTCTTCTGCAACCACGGCAAATCCTCTTCCGGCTTCTCCGGCTCTTGCAGCCTCAATTGACGCATTAAGCGACAACAGATTGGTCTGACTTGTAATATCCTCAATCATCTGTACGCATGCGGAAATGGTTTCAACCGCTTCATTCGTATCTGAAATCTTTTGCGTAATATCTGCAACTGCGTTTACAGACTCATCACTTGATGACATAACAGTCTCCATGTAATGAACAGCCTCTTCGTTCGCAGAACCGATTTCATCGGCCGCATCCTTAAGTCTGCTAACATTTTCATTCAGCTGATCCACATGAGAACCAAGATCTAATGCCTTTTCCGCCATCGTCTGTGCGCTTTCCGCAACAGATTGTGATGTCTCTGCAACCTCATTAATAGCTTCTGAAATCTGTGAAACGCTGGTTACATTAAATGCTGTCTTTTCATCAACATCCACAACCGCAAGATCTAATGCACTTTCTGAATTCGTTACGGTTCCGATTGCGCCGCCAAGTGCATTACGAAGCGTTACACTTGCATCCACGATATCACGGGTTTCCTTAATATGTGAATTAATATGATTGTAGCTTACCGTAAGGTCTCCGCTTGCAAGTACTTTGGTTGCCTCTGATACCTGTACCAGAGGTCTGGAAATTACTCGTCCAATCATAATTGCAAAGAAAATAACTGCGACCACCACAATCAGTGCAATAATCAGCGTTGCCATCACCATATGTTTTACTCCGGCCATAACATCGCTCTCATCCGCAGAGATTACCATAACAAAGGAAGAATCCGGCGCTACATAGTAAGCTGCATACTTTGTTTCTCCGTCGAATTCATAGCTGACCACATCTGTTTCAATCGTTTTTCCTTCTTTCATATCTGCACAGACTCCAAGCACCACCTCATTTGACACTTGTTCGCCGATTTTTTCAGCAGTTGGATGATATAACATTGTTGCATCAGCATTAGCCACATAAGCGTATGAAGATTCTACATCTTCAATTGCGATATCTTCACAAAAGCTTGTCAAAAACTCTTGCTCTAACACTTTGTCCATGCTCGAAAGCTGCCCCTCCTCATATAAAGCAACTCCCTCAGCCTGAGCCATTGAGTACATATAGTTATGCATCATTGTCTCAATTTCCGACTTTGCTTTCATTGATGTGGTAACGCCCAAGATGATACATACTGCAAGCATCGGAATTAATGCGTAAAGCAACAGCGTAACATACATACTCATTTTCTTCTTATTATTGTTTTTCATAAATTACTCCTCTCGTTAACAATAGTCTTTTCCTAACGCTCCTTTCTTCTTTCATGACTTTTATAATAGTCCATCTTATATTCATACATCGCTTTATCAGCGGCGTTGATGGTTTCCACAATTTTGGCCGAATCTTCCGTCCAGGCAAATCCAGGTGATAAACTTACATGCGGACTCTCGGCTAAAGTATTCTCAAGTTTCACACGATCCCTTGCAAATTCCACCTCACTCTTGCCGGGAAGTAACACAACGAATTCGTCTCCCCCGACGCGGTACACCTTTTCAACATCATAAAGGTCACATAAGATATTTGCAACATCTATCAAGAAAATATCTCCCTGTTTGTGCCCGAATTTATCATTTCGCTCTTTTAATCCATTTAAATCGGTAAAAATCACACCGAGCGGTATCCGCATTTCTTCGAATTTCTTGCATGTTGCCAGATATGCATTACGATTTTGAACTCCGGTCAAAGCATCAAAGTGACTGACATGGTCAAGTTGTGCAAGCAGCTGATAACTAAACATCTTATTTGCTATAAAGGTCGAGATTGCCTCTAGCAGACTCTTGACGTCAATTTCCCCGTCCAGATCGTAATTGGCCGCACTGATGAATCCCGTTAATTCTCCCCGACTGTAAAATGGCACCGCATACAGATTATAAATATTCCATTTTCTTAATCGCTGATAGAGAATCTGCGCCGTATCTCTTAACTCTTCTACATCCTCTATATCTATAATACCGTCTTCACGCAGCACGTTACTCCACGCCCTGCGTTCTGCCTCCGACATATGATGCGTCAGCCTTTCCATAGGCGTAACTGACTCTGCACACCACTCAAAGAAATGTTTTTCAATTCCATCTCGTATCTCCATAATCTGAAGACGTTGCGCGCTAATCACACTGCTTAGTTCCTTTAGAACATGATTCATCAGACTATCATAGTCGGCATCCACATTCATCATCTTCGCGATTCGTATCACGATATCATCTCTGGTTGCATTTTTTCTCATTTCCTGCTGCTCAATACCATCGCTATCGTTGAATACACTGATATTCACACAGTATCCCGGCACCTTGGTCGGAGCAATAATAAAGTTCACCCAGTGATTTAATCTCTCTACGTATTCGCTTTTACGAAGCTGCTTGTTTTCAAGCAACACCTTCCCGGCCCGCTCAATCCATCGTTCACATCCGGTTCCATAAACCTCAGAAAATCTTTGTCCGATAATCATCTGCTGTTTTTGTCCAAATGCATCGCAGAACCTTTTATTGGCATACAGATACTGCAAATCCACAATTTTCTCATCTTCCATAACAGCCTTTAATATCGAATAACCAACCGGAATATCCTGGTTCATCTCTATCATCAACTCTCCCGGCAACAATGCATTATCCAGAGTTGTTGCATTCTTGTACTGGTTGGTAAAGATCACTCGCGAATCGTGCTGATACCGGTTTAAATCTGCTTCAATATCGACAAAATATCCGATAAGACCAACAACTCTTCCTCCTCTTTCGATTGGAAACTTTGTGGCCTGAATCTTGCGTACAATCCCATTGACAATTGTTTCGCCCACTGATTTATGAATTGCTTCTCCGTTTAACACACGGTATTCGTCGGCTTTATACTTCTCTTCTCTGGTATTCCAGCCAATATCTTCATCGGTCTTACCAATGATTGTTGATAACGATTCAATTCCGTAGTAATCTAAAAACGACTTACTGGCACCCAAAAACCGTCTTTTATCGTCTTTCCAAAAGATCTTGATATCAATATTATCAACAAAAGAGTTCCAGATTGAATTATCATCACTTTGAATTCTAAACGCCTGTCCTTTATTGGAATCCAGATTCGCTTCTACTTCCTTTTCAAAGGTTATATCCTTTAGTACTACCTTAAACATGCAGCCATGCTCGTAAGATGCAAGCATCTTAACACGTACAAAGTAATAGCGGTCGTTTGAGACAAATGCCAGCGATTCTTCGCGGCTGCTTTGCATTGCACGACTTAAAATATCCCGAAATTGTCTGTTTAATGGTTTTTGCTGGGTATTGAGTGTCTGATCGACCACATTTTCCATGGTATAACCATTTAACGTAACAATTTCCTTATATGGTCCGTTATAAAACACTAATTCAAATGTATTTCCATCAAAGTATTGCAATGCAATAGGTTCATCCGTCACAAGATCTTCGAGACCGATTTCGTTATAGAATTCCCATTCTAATTCTGACTCTGTTGCAATTCCTTTCTCCATTACCTCCTCGTTGAAGCGGGCAAACGGAGCCGGCTTTCCAAAATAATATCCCTGGATAATCTCGCATCCAATAGACTTTAAGAACTGAAACTGTTCTTCATTGTCAACGCCTTCTGCAACCGTATGCATCCCAAGACTCTTAGACATACAGACTATCGACTGCAAGATTGTCTTGCTTCGCGTGTTAAAGTTTCGTAAAAATCCCATATCAATCTTAATGGAATTAAAGGAAAATTCCCGAAGCATTGCAAGAGAACTATATGCACTTCCAAAGTCATCCATATCCACCGCGAATCCGGCATGCTGAAACCGCTCTACAATCTCTTTCATCCCGCCCGGATCTTGCATAACGGTCGATTCCGTAATCTCAATTCGAAAGAACTTACGAGGAACCCCTGACTCTGCGGCAATCCGCATCATAACCTGCAAAGGGTCGGTCATTTCAAAATCTGTTCGCGACAGATTCACTGCCACCGGCACAATCGGTTTTCCCTCTTGCATGGCATTTTTTAAATCCTTGGATAGTTGTTCTAGAATATATTGATCTAACTTATAAGTCAGATTACTGTCTTCTAAGATTGGAATAAAAGAAGCAGGCGCCATAAAACCATAGACCGGATCATCCCATCTTGCAAGCACTTCCGCACCGCACAACTTTCCATCAAGCGCTCGAATCTTTGGCTGATAGAAAGCTTTAATATAACCTTTTTCTATTGCTTCATCCAGGTTATTTAAGATATAGTCGCGTTCTTTGGCATCTTGTTCCATCTGCTTTGTAAAATAGGTAAACTTTGACTCATATGTCTTGCGATCCATATCGCAGGCCGTTCTGGCTCTGTCGCAAGCCATTGCAGACGTGATCCCATCTCCAAATCCTGACGGCACATAGATTCCGACACGAACCGGCAGGCTTCTTCCATTGTTAAGATTTCTAAGATCATCAAATATCTGATACAGTCTAAACTCTACACCGGTACTTTCCGCAAACGCATAAAAATGGTCTTCTCCAAATCTTGAACTACACTTTCTTTCAAAATACTTTTCCAAAATCCTGCCAAAGGAAATAATCAGATTCTGCCCTTCTTCAATCCCATACTTTTGATTGAACATCTTAAGGCCATTCAAATTAAAGGAAAGCATCGCGGGATACTTTCCCGATTCAAATATATCTTTCATTCCTTCATCTGCCAGTTCCAGAAAATAATTCATATTCGGCAATCCGGTCAGACTATCGTATGCGTTGTTCTCCATATCTACATCCTCACTCTAATATCCCCTTGGTGTACCAGTCATCTTAGTCCTATTGTATTATTTTTTCCTTCTTTTTCATAGCCTAAATGCGAAATTTCCGGCATTTTTTAGGAATATATGCCCTATTTTTTTAACAAAAAGCACCGCGCTGACTCCTATGTCCAACGCGGCACTTCATCCTTTTATATCGAGACATCAACAGCGGTTGAATCGCTTTGTGATGTATTCGCTTTATTATTCTGACTCATCATCTGTTCGATGTGATTAATGCGGTCTCGATAGTTGATCGAAACCTCCTGCATCTTCTTGGTTAATGAAGCTAAGTTTTTAGAGAATCCGGAATCTTTTGAAAATAACTTCTTAAGTTCTTCAGTATCTGTATTTTCAAATTTATCTTTATCAACTTCGATTTCCCCGGATTCTTTTCTCGTAATCCCCATGTCCTCAAGTTCGTCCTGATACTTATCAAGGAGTTTATTAAGCTTCTTTTTAACTGCCTTCACCTGTTTATCATCAATATCTTCCGTTGAATCCATCAGGTTATTATAGGTATTAAGCAGTGCTGACGCTTCAACAAGTGCGTTCTCATCTTCTTTACTTACATCTTTTTTCAGATCCTTAACGGCCTCTCTAAGCGCCTTGGAATCTGCGATTGCAAGATTTCGATCCTTTTCTCCCGAACGTCCTGTACTTGAACTTCGAAGATTTCGATCATTTCCATAGTACTGACGGAGAAAATAATCCGTTTTTAAAGCACTTGCACCTGTAATGCTAAATGAAGTTGACATCTGCTCACCACCTTTTTACTTCTTCAACTTATATTTCGGCAGTTATCTGCTTTTTCTTAACAATTAGTCTGTCTTGTATTTTACAACTCCATTTGCCGCATCCAGTGCGATATATGCTCCATTTTTCAAGATTTCTGTGGCATGTCTTGCTCCAATCAGCACCGGCTTATCGAGCGTCAGTCCCACAACGGCCGCATGACATTCCGAGTGTTCGTCCTCAACAATAATACCGGCAGCCTCCTTCATCAGATACAGCATCTCGTTATTCGTCTCTTTGGCAACAATAATATCTCCGCTTTTAAAGTTGTCTTTTAGTTCTTCAATATTTTTGCAGATACAGACATTACCATCTACTTCCTGCGTTCCGATACCGGTTCCACGAAGTGTAATATGTCCTGCCGTTGTAACCTTAATCGTATTCGTTGTGCCGGATACGCCAAGCGGAATACCGGCTGTGATGACCACCAGATCGCCCTGTCTGATCAGCCCCGCCTTAAGTGCTGCATCTACACCGGTTCCCAGTAGCAGTTCTTCGCTGTCTGCATGCTCAACAAGCAGTGGACAAACGCCCCAGGACAATGCCAGCTGACGACAGGTCGTCTCTTCTGTCGAACAACCGATAATCGGGCAATTCGGTCTATTTCTGGAAATCATTCTGGCAGTAAATCCGCTCTTTGTTACCGTTACGATTGCGGCTGCATCCAGATCCGCAGCCGTTGTACAGGTTGCATGCGAGATTGCCTTTGTAATATCCGGCTCTGCCTGGCGGCGACGTCGTGAACTTTTATCCTTGTAATCAATATGATCTTCTGTCTGCTTGGCAATCTTGACCATCGTCTGAAGCGCCTCTACCGGGTACTTTCCTGCTGCCGTCTCTCCGGATAACATAATGGAACTGGTTCCGTCATAGATTGCATTTGCCACATCGGCAGCTTCGGCTCTGGTCGGTCTCGGATTGTGCATCATCGAATCAAGCATCTGCGTTGCTGTCACTACCTGCTTACCTGCCAGATACACCTTTCGAATAATCATCTTTTGAATCGCCGGCACTTCTTCAAATGGAATCTCAACGCCCATGTCCCCTCTTGCAATCATAATTGCATCGGACACCTGAATGATTTCATCGATATGGTTAACCCCTTCGCGGTTTTCTATCTTCGATATGATGTTAATCGAATTACAACCATGCTCTTTTAAAATCTTTCGAATCTCAATCACATCCTTTGCGGTTCGTACAAAGGATGCCGCAATAAAGTCATATCCCTGTTCAATTCCAAATATAATATCCGCTCTGTCTTTTTCACTGATATACGGCATTGACAGATGTACATCCGGCACGTTGACTCCCTTATGATCTGATACAACGCCGTCATTTAGAACTTTACAGATGATTTCATCCTCAGTCATTCTGACAGCTTCCATCCCAATGAGTCCATCGTCAATTAGAATCTTTTGTCCTTCTGAAATATCATCAATTAATTCTTTATAGGTTACTGATGCAATTTCATTCGTTCCTTCTACGTCCCTTGTCGTAAGTGTGAATAACTGTCCTTCTTTTAATTCTTCTTTTTTATTTTTAAAATTGCCAAGTCGAATCTCCGGTCCTTTGGTATCCAATACCGTTGCAATCGGCAGGTTCAATTCTTCTCTTAATTCTTTTACTTTATCTAACCTTACTTTTTGCTCTTCATGTGTTCCGTGTGAAAAGTTAAATCTTGCCGCATTCATCCCTTCAAGCATCAGCTGCTTTAAAGTATCGCCCTGATCCGTTGCCGGTCCAAGTGTGCAGATAATCTTGGTTTTTCGGTATTGTCCCATAGTGTTCCTCCTCATTGCAAATTATTTTCCTTAAGTATAGCACATTGTAAAATTATTTTGTCATAAAATTAACGAAGAACGAAAAGTTGCCCTTTCGTTCTTCTGCTATCACATTATTGTGCCTTAATCGATGTAATATTTGCCTTTAGCTTGGTTCCATAAGCAGAGTCTGATGCCCAGCCCACACCATATGGATTGTTTGGAATCGATAAGGTCTCGATGTATGGTGAGATTCCTTTTGTCACATAGTTATATCTGGTATCCACACATGTATTTTCCAGTGTATCCCCCGAATAACTTGCATATGCTTTCAGATGCTGTACCTGTGCCCGTACCCCTTCGGTAACAGATGAAAATGTCGCAGTGCTGCTTCCATCACTTCCATCGGTTGCTCCAAGGCCGCCAAAGTTACACTGACTGGCCTTAACCATACCACCGAACTTTAAGCATCCTGTCTCTAAGCAGATCTGTGCAAACAGCACTTCTGCCTTAACGCCTTCTGTCGAAGCTTCGTCGTATACAATCTGGCAGAATTCTTCGATGGTTGCTGCCCCTTTGCTCTTATATGTTGATGCCGGATAAGTTACACCGCTTGCATTATAAAAGGAAACCATCTGCGCTACCGTAACATTTTGTGCATCCGATGTGCTATTAAGCATAATCTTATAGCCGCCGACTTTGCCATAGCTACCATATCCTTTTGCTCCGGTTTGCGAAGCATATGCCCTTACGCGGTAATAGATTTCATCTCCGGAGTAAGTCTTCGTATCCGTGTATGAAGTACCGGATGTTATGGTTGCAAGCTTCGTATATTTACTTCCGTTGGTTGAATAATACAACTTATAGCCATCCGCGCCGGTTACAGACTTCCAGGTAATCGTGGTCCCCTTCGCAACCCTTTGCACCTTGCTGATTGTCGCCTTCTTAAGCACTTCCACAGCCACGGCCGAAGACATCTTACCGGAACTTTTTGCATTATATCCGGTTTTATATGGACGAATCTTGTAATAATAGGTCTTACCGCCACTCGTTGTCGTATCTTTATACGTAACTGTACTCTTACCGCTAACCGTTGCTACCTTTGTATAGCCGCTGCTCTTAGCAGTACTTCGATATACATAATAGCCCTGTGCCGTTGACAGACTCTTCCAGGTCAAAGACACCTTGGCTCCGGAAGCGGATTTTGCAACTGTTAACGACGTCGAATTTGTATAGGTCGCCGTTCCTTGTGCTTTACTTGCACTGCTATATCCGGTTACGGAATTATTGACCACACACGCTTTTACTTTATAGTAATAGGTTTTCGCAGCCGTTAATCCGGTATCTTTATAGGACAGATTAGAACCTCCGCTAACCGTTGCAATCTGCTTAAATCCGCTGCTGCTTTTTGTGCTTCGATAGATTTTATAGCCGCTTGCTCCCGTCACTTTTCCCCACTTAATCTTAATCTTTGTGGTGCTTGTGCCATAGACTTTCTTAATCACCGGCGCCGCCACCGTCTTTGCCGCTTTTACTCCCGAATATGAAGTATAGCCACTTGAAAGTTTCGCCCGCACCTTGTAATAATAAGTGGTACCGGCCGTAGCCGTCTTATCAATATAAGATACTTTTGATTTACTTACTGTTGCCAGTTTTTTATAGGTTCCACTTGCGGAAGTGGAACGATAGACTTCATACTTGGTAGCATTTGAAACCTTTGACCAGGTAAGCTTCATCTTTTTGCTGGATTTGGCCTGCGTCTTTGTAATGGAAATGACGCTGCTTGTTTTACCTGATACGCATTTGCTCGCCGTTGCCTTATTCGTGCCACCACTGTATTTTTTATAAGCTTTCACTTTATAATAATACGTCGTATCTGCACTGACCGAACTGTCTTTATAGGTCAACGTACTTGCGCTTGTTACCTTTGCAATCTTCTTGTATCCACTCGATGATTTTGTCGAGCGATATATGATATAGCCCTTACATCCTGCAATCTTCTTCCAGGAGATGGTAAGTGCACTTGCAGTCGAAGTTGTAAGCGTTGCCTTTGTCTTGGCAAGCGATATCGCTGATTTTACCGAGCTATATGCTCCATAGTCTTTTACACTTCCATTTTTCTTATACGCTCTTATCTTATAATAGTATTTAACACCGCTCGATACAGAGACGCTCGCGGTAACGGTTGAAGCTCCCTTTACCGTCTTAACTTTGGAAAATGTCTTATTGTCCGTACTTTGATAAATCTTATATCCGGTCACACCGCTTATCTTGGCCCATTTTAGCGTGATACTACCGGTTTTCGTCGATTTGGCTGACGATAGAGTCACCTTCGAAAGCACAGTACCCGCTACCGCCGCTGACTTTGAATACTTCTTCGAACTGTTATAGGCCTGCACCTTATAGTAATAAGTTTTCCCCGATGTAACATTCGAATCGGTATAGGTAAGCTTAGAACCACTCGTCACAGACTTTACTTTCGAATAGCTTCCGCTCTTAGACGTTGACCGGTAGACGTAGTAACCGGTTGCATCCGATGTCTTCGTCCACGCCACCTTAAGCTTAGAGGTACTTTTCGACTGTACATAAGAAATCGAGGAACCGGATGAGGACTTGGACAGTCCTAAGTAAGTCGCAATTCCGGTTGCATCTGCAACGCCAAGTTTTTTCAGTCCCGCATTCGTAGTCAGATACGTACTTGCATCTGAGGTACTGGACTGATAACAATGTTCTACAATCACGGCCGGAATGCCATACGTCTTAGCTCTTCGTATGACACCGTAGTAATCCATTAAACTTCCATCTGAGAAAGAATCTCCGGATTCACTGTTTCGAATCTTCGTTCCGCGGTCTGCCAGTCCAACAGACACCAGTTCATCCTGGATGGCACTTGCTAATTTGGAGCCGTTGGTTCCGGCTGCTTTTTGTGTACTGTTTTCTCCATTACTGTTTGGATAATATACTTCTGCACCACTTGCCGACGATGAAGCTGCCGAATTAAGATGCAGCGACACATAGATATCAGCGTTGACAGAGTTCGCATAGTCAACGCGCTTTGCATTATCCTGCGAACTTGTAGTTCCTGAATATGGACATGCTGAAGTCGTTCTTGTCATATAAACCGTTACGCCCTTATAAGTTTCCAGCTCTGCCTTACAATACTGTGCAATCTTAAGCACAAGGGTTTCTTCTGCTAAAGAATTCACATGTGTTCCGCAATGGGTGCTGTCGTGTCCCGGATCCAGGACGACTATCTTATTGGCAGATGATGCTCTTGCAACCGACTGCACAGTAGTACTAGCCGCTGCCGTTGTTAGCGCCTCTGTCAAATCTTCTTCGGAAAGCACCTCACCTTCCTCATCGGTTGCCACAATCTCAGTATTTTCTATCGCCTCAGCAGTCTCCTCGTCTTCAGCATACGCATCCGGCTCTGAAAGAACCGCAACACCAAGACCGAAGACCGCCTCAATTGCAAGATCATCCATGGAATAATACTCGCTTTGGCCGTCTTTCATGGTGAATTCAATTCCACTCACCCGATACTCTCCTTGCATATTCTCGTCTTCATATGCGTAAGAAAATAAAACAGATGATTCTGAAATTGTCGCCTGTGTCATCTCATACTCTTGATTTATTTCAGTGTTTTCAAACACCAGTTCCGCCTCGGCTACTTCCAGGTCTTCCCCTGTTCCGACCAGGATTTCCTCGGCTTCTCCATACTCTACTGCCGGTGTGTTCACCACAAGATAAGTGACTGCTTCGCCTGTTTCTTCTGCAGTCTCCTCGCCTGCGAAAACCACACCATACTCCCCTAGTCCTGTGACTACCATCCCCGCACACAAAATTGAAGCTAATACCTTTTTTAATTTCAACATTGTCTCTCACGGAATCCTTTCTTTATGAATTGGTTGCAGATTACTTTACGATGGTGGTTCCGGCATTTCCGGCAACTGCCGCAATTGCATGTTCCGTATTCGTGATAATTACTTTACGAACCGCAGAATCCCCAAGGTAATCAATGGCAGCTTCAATCTTCGGAAGCATTGTTCCTTCTTCAAACTGTCCCTGCTCGATATAGCTGGCAGCATCTGCCGCTTTTAATACTTCTATCGGTTTTTCCTGGTCTGTTCCATAGTTTATTGCAACTTTTTCAGATCCGGTCATCATCATATAGATATCGGCATCAAGAAGATCTGCCAGTCTGCCTGCTGCCAGGTCTTTTTCAATTACCGCACTGGCGCCTTTTAAGTTGTTCTCCTGCTTAAGAACCGGAATTCCACCTCCGCCTGCTGCGATTACTACCTGATCAGCATCAGCAAGTGTTCGAATTGCGTCAATCTCGACAATATCATGCGGCTTTGGAGCTGCTACAATTCTTCGATATCCATTTCCAACCTTCGTCACATGATTTCCTTTTTTTTCTTCCACTTCTGCATCTTCTGCCGTCATCACACGGCCAATGATTTTACTCGGTGCATAAAAGGCATCATCATAAGGGTCAACCGTTACCTGTGTCAAGATCGTTGATACGGTTTTATAAATCCCTTTGCCAAGTAATGCACTTCGAATTGCATTTTGAAGATCGTATCCGATATATCCCTGACTCATCGCTGAGCATACACTCATAGGTGTCGCCGTATAATCCGGATGCATTTTATAAAATTCCGTCATGGCAGTATGAATCATTCCGACCTGTGGTCCATTACTATGTGATATTACAATCTGATAATCCTGTGCCACCAGCTCTGCGATAATCTGTGCCACATGACGTGTTGCTTCTTGCTGCTGCGGAAGTGTCGTTCCAAGTGCATCTCGTCCAAGCGCGATGACAATTCTCTTTTTTTTCATTTCTTTTTCCTCTTTTCGAACATTTATTTGGTTAACAATTATAATCGTATATTATATGACTATCTTACCATACTTGTATATCGCTCTCAACACAAAAAAAAGCGGAAAAACCTTGATTTTTCAAAGTTTTTCCGCCATTGTAAACTTTATTGTTAACTAAAGTTGCCTAATATGGTTAATTTTTACTTCCAAGTGTTACGCTGATTTTTTTCTCCTCATAAGTGCCATCTGATGCTCTCTGAACAACAATGTCAACCTTATCTCCGGATTTATAATATTGCATCTGTTCTTGTAAGTACTCATAAGAACTTACCGTCTTACCATCAAATTCCGTCAAGATATCTCCAACCTGTAGTCCTGCTGACTCAGCTGCCGAACCACTTGTCACCTTGGCAATATAAACACCTTCCGGCATATTATACTGCTGCGCTGCATCACTGGTAACATCAACGCCGCTGATTCCCAGATAAGCACTTTCAGATTCATCCACAACTTCACGGGTAATCAGATTGTTAAGAATCGGTTCCGCTTTGGATGTTGGAATTGCAAATCCCATACCTTCTACCGAGGTATCTGAATACTTAGAAGAATTAATTCCAATCACTTCACCGTTCGCATTCAAAAGAGCGCCTCCGCTATTACCCGGATTGATTGCTGCATCTGTCTGAATCAGTTCATAAGTAGAACTTTCTCCGGTTGTTTCATCCATCATCGTAACTTCCCGGTCTAACGCACTGATGACTCCGGTTGTAACCGACTGTCCATATCCAAGCGCATTACCAATTGCAACTGCTGAGTCACCGGCTTGTAATTCATCCGAATCTCCCATCTGTGCAACCTTAATTGAAGATAGCGTATCTTCTGACAACGAATCAAGTGCAATACTTACAACTGCAAGATCGGAAGAGGAATCCGCCCCCTTCACTTCCGCTGTTGCTGTTGATTCATCGCAAAATGTAACCGTAATCGTTACCGCACTTTCTACTACATGATTATTCGTTGCAATATACAGATAGTCATCATCCTGACTGATAATCACACCGGAACCACTGCTTTCACTTTCCTGGGTATAGGTCTGTCCAAACCAGTCAATCTCGGTTTCACCCATATTCGTGATTGCAACGATAGACGGCATAACCGCTGATACAATCTCTGACACATCTCCGGACGCTTCTGTAAGATCCGTAAGTCCGACGGTTCCATCTGTGTTCAGTTGAGATTCATCAGAACTATCCTCTGACTTTGATGACGTCTGACCGGAACTATCCTTATTCGAAGCCAGCTGCGGTAATCCTGTTCCGGTAAGTTTGGCAACCGCGGCAAAACAGCCACCGGCTACAAGGCCAAAGATAACGGCAATAATTACGCATCGACCAATCTTCCTACCAAATCCAATATTTCCCGATGAACCTTCCCCTCTTGCACGGACTTTACGTTCTTTCTTCGGTCTGTCCGCACGCTTCGAAAAACGCCTTTTCTTTTGTTCTTCTTTCCCCTGGTTCATGGTTGTATAGTTATTCGTGTAATAATTCTGACTACCGGTTGCGTTACCGTCTCCGCCGGACGCCGTATTCTCACTTGCCCGCCAGGTCATATCCGGATTATCCTGATGATTATACCGATATGAATAAGTAGAATTATCCTGCTTTCCATTCTCATTCTCGTTCATCTTAAGGTTTCTCCTTCTTTATCATTTTTTTCTATTTTACGGAAATATTGTGTCCTATTTGTGATAAATCCACCGTTCTTATCACTTTTTTTCTCTCACCCAGTTGCTTTTATCCGTAAGTCAGTCATCTCCAAAAAAAAGCTGCGACATCCGGTTAATGGATGCGCAGCTTAATGATATTTATTCAACTGTTACCGATTTGGCAAGATTTCTTGGTTTATCAACATCGCATCCTTTACCGACGGATACATAGTAACTAAACAGCTGAAGCGGAATAATTGCGAGTGAATTCGTAAAGTAATGACTCGTCTCCGGCACGTAGATTACATAATCTGCTGCTTTTTCTACTTCTGTATTTCCTTCATTGGTAACTGCCAGTACAAATGCCCCTCTTGACTTGACTTCCACCATGTTGGAAATCGTCTTCTGGTATAAATGCTTTTGTGTGATGACTGCTGCAACCAGTGTTCCATCCTCGATTAAAGAAATGGTTCCGTGCTTTAACTCTCCTGCCGCATAGGCTTCTGAGTGAATGTAAGAAATCTCTTTTAATTTTAATGAACCTTCTAGCGAAATCGCATAGTCAATTCCGCGTCCGATAAAGAATACATCCTTTGCCGCAATATAGCGCGTTGCAAACTTCTGAATATTCTCCTTGTTATGAAGCAATAACTCAATCTGGTCCGGAAGCTTTTTAAGGTCACTGATCAAATCTGCCTTTTCCTTGGCATCAAGCAGCCCCTTCACATCTGCAAACTTGATGGAAAGCAGATAGAGTGCAATCAGCTGCGCACTGTAAGCCTTGGTTGTGGCAACTGAAATCTCAGGCCCTGCCCAGGTGTACATAACACGGTCCGCTTCTCGTGCAATGGAGCTTCCAACTACATTGACAATTCCAAGTGTGCGAATTCCCTGCTCCTTACACAGACGAAGAGCTGCAAGAGAATCTGCCGTTTCTCCGGACTGGCTGATAATAATCACCAAA
The DNA here is from genome assembly GCA_024690665.1 of Eubacterium sp. Taxonomy (GTDB): domain Bacteria; phylum Bacillota; class Clostridia; order Lachnospirales; family Lachnospiraceae; genus Eubacterium_C. The sequence continues at coordinate 42,637 of JAILOU010000044.1, read as the reverse complement.
TCGTGCACATCAAGAATCGGATTTCGATATCGAAATTCGCTTGCCACCTCAACGGTTACCGGAATTCTTGCCATCTGTTCAAATACATAACTTGCCGTCACTCCGGTATGATAAGCAGAGCCACATGCCACGATTCGAATCTGCTTGATGTCCTTGATTTCATCATCACTCATGCCAAGTTCTTCAATCACTACGTCGTCTTTCACGATTCTTGGATTTAAGGTGTCACGAACAGTTTTTGGCTCTTCGTTCATTTCCTTTAACATGAAATGTTCATAGCCACCCTTTTCCGCAGCATCTGCATCCCAGTCAATATAGGAAAATTCCTTTTCAATCGGTTCAGAATCCAGATTATAAAATGAAATTCCATCCTGCTTTAATACCGCAATCTCATCATTTTGAATATAACAAACATCTCTTGTATACTTTAATACCGCAGGAACATCCGACGCAATCAGGTTACCGTCTGTACCTTTTCCGACAATCAGCGGCGAATCCTTACGAACTGCATATAACTTATCCGGCTGATCCATAAAAATAATTCCCAGTGCATAAGAACCTTCTACCCTGTGAATCACTTTGGTAATCGCTTCAATCGGATTGCCGTTGTAATAATAATCCAAAAGATGCGCAATGGTTTCCGTATCGGTTTCTGATACAAACTCATATCCTTTTGCTTCGAGCTTCCCACGAAGTTTTAAATAATTTTCAATGATTCCATTATGCACTACCGCAATCGTATGTTCCTTGTTGTAATGCGGATGCGCGTTCTCTACCGTCGGTGTTCCGTGAGTTGCCCACCGGGTATGTCCGATTCCAATCTGTCCCGGCATTGTCTCGCCATCATGTGTCAGTTCACTCAGTACCTTAAGCTTACCGACTGCTTTTTTGATATTGATTTTATGTCCATCATAAACAGCAATACCTGCCGAATCATATCCTCGATATTCTAATTTACTAAGTCCATCTAAAAGAACAGGCGCTGCCTGCTGTCTACCCGTATAACCTACGATTCCACACATATTGTGTACCTCTCTTTACTCCTTACTAGTAACCGTCTCCTTCATGAATTCCGGTCAGGTTTATAATCTCGTTGGAAAATCCCTGTACCGTATCTGTTGGAGTATAACTTTCTGTTCCATATAAAAATTCATGCAGTTGTATCACATTAGACTCTAAATCAGCCGGGATGACACTGTCTCCAACCGTCAGCCGCATCGTCGTCTTTTCAAATGGAAATCCCGTCGAATCCGCCACTTCATACGAGAACATCTGAAGCAATAATGTCACCATATCCTTATTCGTCAAGGAAGTTGAAATCTTTGGCAATAATTCATTCATCATACTGTTTAAGGTAATGATATTTGATTGCTTCGCCTTTTTGATTACTTTTGTAATAATTTCTCGTTGTCTTTTTGTTCTCTTAAAATCACCGCCGGAATCCTTACGAATTCTCATATAGGACAGAGCCTGAATTCCATCAAGTGTCTGTGTTCCCGCTGAAACATATTCAGAATCAGCGCTGACCCCCTTTAATTTACAGGCTTCTCTAATCGGCTTTTTCATTAACTTGGCTTCATTTTTGGATACTTCAACATCATCTACGCCGCCAAGTTCATCAATCATATCAATGACGGCTTCAAAGTCAACCGAAACATAATTTTGGATGTTCAAATCCAGATTCTGATTCAGCATATCCACCGCCTGCTGCGGACCACCAATCGCATAAGCTGCATTTGCTTTATTATAACTGTTATCTTCGCTTGTCATATTCAGATAGGTATCTCGATATACGGACACCATCTTCACTTCATCGGTATCGTTATTGATACTAAAAACCATCAGGACGTCCGTGCGTCCATTTTCATACTCACCGCTTTCACGATTATCAAGTCCAAAAACGGCAATATCTGTATATCCATCTAGTGTCTCAAGTGTGGATGCATCAAGATTCGCATTATCCGCGTCAATCCCATTATGATTAATCTTGCCCATCTGCACAAACAGGTACAACGCTATCAAGACGACTGCGAGAATGATCATCTCGATGAAAAACATACGAATCTTTTTCTTTCGTCTTTGTCTTGCGCTCATTCTTCTTCCTGCCATAATAATTTTTCTTACCTTTGACGCACAATGTAACGTGCGTTCCCCTTTTCAAAATTAGTATTATAATATGGATCCGGGGATTTTAATTCCAATTCCCACCTGTCTTTTAAGATGAGCCTTGCACGGTTTTCTTCTACTGTAGAATACTGCTCCGGCTCTTCCATCTCGACGAGCACATAGGGATCTTGCACGATTTTGTATCCTGCCTTTTTCATCTGCAGGCACAGATCCATTGCCCGGTACCGATGTGGCAATTCCCATAAGAATCCTCCGGTCATTTCAAATGCTTCTTTTTTGAGCATCGCACAGTATAGATTAATACCACTTACGTATTGTGTCAACTCCCCACGCCCCTGATAACCTTTATAATTCTTTTTCAGTCCATCAAACGCATGGCATACGAGGCCATTTTCAAAATAAACAAGACCGTTTTGTAGTACTTTTCCCTTTGCATTAACTGATTTTGTTCCTACAGCCCCAACCTCTTTGCGCTGCAAGATTCCCATCATCTCTTCAAGTGCATTTCGCCCCGGCAGATATGCCGCCTTTTCAATCATCAGAATATACTTTCGGTCAAAGACATATTTCTGACCGGAATTTTCCTCCGGCATATGCCAGACTTCTACACCAAATTTACGAAGTTCCGTCATCTGCTTTGTCTCTTCAAAATGCGATCCCGTCACGATGACCAGTAATTGTTTAAACTTATCTGCTTTATAAATCGGTCTGAAAAATCCCTGCTCCAGTTTCATCTTCACTTCACAAGGCGTTCCAATTCGTTCAAAATGTTCCACCAGCGCCTTAACCGCTACATCTGCTGATTTCACCTTGCCAACAGGATTCGAGGTTGCAGATGCATTCTTCTGTCGCTTGTGATAAAGCACCTTGGGAATATGATAGATTGCCTTTGCAGCTTCTGTTGCACGAAGTACAAGATCATAATCCTGCGCTCCTTCAAACTCCTCGCGGAACATTCCTACCATATCCAGTAATTCCTTTTTGATCACAAAAAGCCGACCGATATAGTTATTGGTATTTAACAGTTCTGCGTTAAAATCCGGTTTAAAGCACGGCTTTAAGTAGATATTAAGATCCTCTGTTACCGCATCTTCATCCGTATAGATAAAGTCTGCCGTTTCATCTTCATTAATCAGCGTTACAATTTCAAATAAAGCCCCCGGCTCTAACATGTCATCATGATCAACAAATCCGACATAATCTCCTTGCGCTCGGCAAAGTGCCATATTAAAAGTCGAAGCAATCCCATGATCTTCTTTGGAATGCTCATAGATCACACTCGTATCCGGATATTTCTTTTGCATGGCACGAACCATCTGAAACACACCGTTTGTCTCCGATGCATCTGCTATAATCAGTTCCCAGTTTGTGTAAGTCTGGGCAAATAAAGATTCCATCATGGCACTTAATCGTTCTGCCGGAGTCTCATAAGTTGCCACTACAATTGAAATCTTTGGCTGATTCGCAAACACATGCTCTCGCTGCCCTGCAATGTCTGCATCTGAGGTCATAAACAAATAACTGTTTTCCGAATACGACTGAATGGAATGACTATTCCCCTCAAGTGTGTGTGAAAGAACCTCTCTTACACTCACGCGGCTTAAATACTGCGCGGTCTTTCCAAGCTGACTCCACTGGTTTACCGCACGCTTTGACTTCTCTTTTATTGTATTGTCTTTTGTCTTATCTTGTCTGATTGGTCCTCGCGTGTTCTTCTTCGCCAATACCTCACACCTCTTACCTAAGAAACGACTTTAAGCAGCACCGACTTTATCTCCATCGATGCTGCTTTCTTAATCTAACTACTACTCTGTTGTGGAATCTGAATCTGAATCCGAACTGCTATCTGAATCTTCATCGTCATCGTCTTCTGAGTTAATCACCGTTGCCGTGTACTGTCCCAGATTCGTTATAATCTGCGAACTATATGACTCAGTTGTATCGGACACTTCATAATCATCTTCATCCGGATATAAGAATTCATGTAGGGTTTCTACATTGTTATCTAAGTCAACCGGAATTATGATATATCCGAGAGAACCTATATCATCCGATGCATAGTCAAATGGGAATCCCGTTGTGTCTTCAATTTCAAACTTCGAAGCATTCTTAATATAATACTTCAGTTCATCATCACTTAGTGATACCAAAACTCTGTTATTCTCCGTCATGGAATCGAAGATATTAATTAACTGTGAATAGCTGGCATCCTTCATCTTCTCAAGAATCTTTTCAATGACTTCTCTCTGACGCTCCGTTCTGGAGAAATCACCACCTGTAAGGTGACGAATTCGGGCATACGTACATGCCTGAACACCATCTAATGTCTGCGTTCCTTCGGATACATAATTTGCCGTCTTACCTGTCAGACTTGCTGTTTCCGCAATATACTCTTGCATAGCAGCTGCCTCTTCTGCAGATACATCAACTTCTATTCCTCCAAGTTCATCAACAACATCTACCAGACCGGTAAAATCAATTGTAACGAAATCTTCGATATCTAAATCAAGGTTGTCATTAAGCATCGTAATTGCTCTTGACGGTCCATCCGCCGAATATGCGTAATTACACTTTCTGTATTTGTCTTCGCCTACGTTAAGATAAGTATCTCGATAAACAGATGCTAGACGACATTCTTTAGTCTCATTGTTAATACTTAAAACAATCATCGTATCAGAGTTACCACTTTCCAGACTCTCTGAAGTTCGGTTATCAACTCCGAATAAAGCAATCGTGGTATATCCTTCTTCTTCTACAACTTCTTCCTCTTCTTCTGTATCTGTTGACAGTTCATATCTCTCCACCTGATCTAACTTACTTTGGATGTACGAATTAACAAAATAATATCCGAACACCAAGGCTGCTGCAACAATAATTAAGATTGTTACAATAATAGCCTTAATTTTTCTCTTTTTTCTTCTACTTCTTCCAGCCATGATTTATGGTTCTCCTTAACATTTTCATATGTAGCTCCAATTGAGCCCGCGGGAACTTTTATTCCCATAGTCGAAATAACTCTTTTATTTTACTACTATTGTTCGTAAAATGCTATTCCCACTCGCATCTTTTAATTTAACTTTTATCGTTTTACCTTTTTTTAATTTTTTCTTAAGTTTAAAAGTAAACTTTCCATCCTCGTCTGTTTTTACCTTGCCAATCTTTTTCTTTCCCACATATAAGGTCACTTTCACATTGGCTAAAGTCTTACCTTCAATCGTCTTAGAGTTCTTCTTAATTCCGGTAAGTTTTACTTTCTTAATTGTATCACTACTGTCTGACGAAGAACTCTTATAAATCTCATAACTTCCCTTGTTACTTAAGGTATTATTCTTAACCTTTACCGCTTTTGATGTATTGACAAGCACAACTCCGCTGCCGGTATTTTCGGTAATCTTGTTTTCCGTTGCCGTCACCTTACCGGAACCTGCAACCTCAAGTCCTGTCGAATTACTCTTCATCTTGTTTTTCTTAACGGTTGCCTTTGATTGTGTTCCCACATAGACTCCGGTATCGTTGTTCTGACAGGTGTTACTTGAAATCTTAACATTACTGCTTTTCGCAATTACAATTCCATAACCACCATTGTCACTGATAACATTACCTTTTGATTTACCACCAATTACCGTAGAACTTTTTGCTGTGGTTGTAGATACTCCGTGTGCTTTATTATCCTTAATGGTGTTGTTGTAGACCTTAGCCGTAGACTCACAGATACTAACGCCATTGGTCTTATTGCTTTTAATAGAATTTTCTTGTACGCTTACCACAGATTTTTCATAGACACCGATGCCTGACTTTTTATTTTTCTTAATGGAATTATACGCAATCGAAACCGTTTTACTCGTGCAGTCTCTTACGCAGATTCCCTGCTCCGCATTGGACTGAATCGTATTCCCGTTACTCTTTTTTCCGATTTTGACTTTTGTCGCTCCATCAACCGATATGCCATGAACTCCATTCGAAATAATCTTTGATTTGTAAATGCTTACCGTAGAGCTGGTATCAATTCCAATCCCACTCGAGGTATTGCTCTTACAAGTATCTTTTTGAAGTTTCACCGTTGATGCATAGATATAAATTCCGTCTTTTTTGCATCCTTTATAGGTTCCATAACTATCTGATACACTCGTTGCCTTATTAATCTTAAGTCCGTGACTTTTTGTGTATTTGACCGTGTTTTTCTTTAGAGTAGCCTGCGAATTGCTTCCGATATAAATACCATTGTTTGTGGTTTTGTAAATCTTGTTGCTTGTTATCTTAAGCCCTTTAGAAGACTCGACATAAATACCACTACCATTGATGGCATAACTTGAACTCGATCCTATCTTGTTACTTGAGATTGTATTGTAATTACTGCTGTCTTTCACCACAATCCCTTTGCCATCTGCCGAATTATTACTGTTCTTTAAGATATTGGTAACTTTATTACTTTTTATTGTTGACTTTGAAACATAGCTTAGATAGATTGCCACGTCATAAGAACTAATGGTATTGCCGGTAATGGTCACGCCCTCAATCGGATCTACGGAGTTATTATACTCTGTACCACACACATAGATTGCATAATTATAATGATACGAGGTGCCATTGGAATTCGAAGTCTTAATCGTATTATTCTTTATAACAAGATTGATATTTTTAATGACTTTCGCCGTTGACGGATCATTCGCAACCTTGGTATTACTGCTATTCGATGTATATACAACACCTCGACCCACGTTCGTCATTGTGTTGCCTTCAATCGTAACATTTTTACATCCGATTGGATTAATTGCAGCATTATAAACATTCGTAAATGTATTGTTCTTAATCAATATTCGATTATTATAAATGCCGTATATTGTAAAATGATTTCCAATACCCTTTGTCACATTTTTAAATGTATTGTTATAAATTAAGATGTTTTTACAAATAGTATCGTCAAATGCCTTACAATTAACCGAATTACTGCTATCGTGCGCAACTTCAATCTGAATGGCTTCTTTTATCTTAGAGCCCGAACTGTTTTGAAAGGTACAATTCGTAACACTGATATTGGCACAGCTACAGATTTCCAGATGATGTCCGTTGACATCGCCGTTAAAATTGACACCGCGAAAAATCACATTCTTGGCATGTCCGAGACGAAACATCGAGTACTGATACACCGAAGAATCCTCATCGTCTACGATTTCTCCTGACTGCCCTGAATTACTTTCATTAAATTCACTGATATTTCCATTGAATTCGCCGCCATCGATGATGACATTTTCCACAGATGAATACCCCGTCGGTTCCTCCTCATTGCCAAGACCGCACCGGAATCCTCCGGCTTTACTGGCTCCTCGCTTAAAGGTTGCCCCAGCTGTCATATCCAGCCAGGTATTCGAATAGATATAGATATTTTGATTGATATAGTATGTCCCCTTAGGGATGATTAGACGATAGATTGTCCCATCTACCTGATTATCACGAATATTGTCCAGATACCCTTGCAGCACCTCGGCATTTTCCGACATATCATCCTTATCGGTACTGAGACCTTCTACCGTAATGGCTTCCACCTCTGAATAGGTAACAGATGCTCCTGTTACGCTCGAGGACTTACCACCTGTTGTAATGGTTGTACTAGCTGTTTTTGTCTCCGCTGCACTCACGCTTAACGCCTGTGGCAAACATAAGCATATAAAACCAAGGATTAGTAATCCATATAACTTTTTCATAGGCCTGATTCCTTTCCAAGCATTTTTGTCTACTATTTTTTCATAACCCACCGTACACAAACTGCCTATTTATATGTTGTTTACTCATCCTCTTCATCATCCTGCTCCATATAAGCAAGATATTCTTTTAATATTTCTTTTGTCGGCCCCATCTTCATGAAATCTCCGTCATCAATCCACAAGACGGTATCACACAATTTTTCGATGGTAGACATATTATGTGAAACAATGACCACGGTTCTGTCCTCGTCATTAATCAGCTTTTGCATCTTCTTATAGCTTTTCTTTTTAAATCTCGCATCACCAACACTCAACACCTCGTCGACCAATAAGATGTCAGGTTCAAGAATTGCAGAGATTGAAAAAGAAAGCTTTGAAAACATTCCCGATGAATATGTCTTTACCGGCTTGTCGATAAATTTCTTAAGACCGGAGAATTTAATAATTTTCTCCATCTTCTCCTTAATCTGCTCCTGGGTAAATCCAAGAAGCATTCCGGTCAGCATAATATTATCTCTTCCCGGAAGATCCTTTTGAAATCCGACGCCGATTGCCAGCAGCGAAATCGTATTATTATAGACTTCGACTGTTCCTTCATCCGGCGAAAAGATGCCGGCAAGCGCTCTAAGAAGGGTTGATTTTCCACTTCCGTTCTTGCCGACAATCCCTAAAATCCGACCTTTTTCCAGTTCAAAACTAATGCCATGTAAAGCCTCTGTTTCTTCTACCTTTTCTTTCTTTTTTCCAAACGAACCTCGAATGGAGCGCGCTTTCATTGTTTTATAGCGTACCTTTAAATCCTTGACGCTAATCGCTATTTCTCTCTCGCCCATTAAATCACCTTAACATATGTATTTTCATTCTTATAAATCAGTGTCACACCGATGCAGATAAGCCCAATGGCGATTGCATACCACATAAGCAGATATTGCCATGAAATCGGTTGTTTATAAACAATCGAATTTCTAAGTCCCTGAATAATAAATGCCATCGGATTAATCTTTCCAAACAAAACTGCCAGATTTGGATATGTCGGTCCTAAACGATTTTCAATCGAATAGAAGATACCGGACATATAAAATACAATTCTGAGCAGAATATTAATCACCTTGTTCAAATCGGAGATGAATACACCGATATGCGACAAAATGCACATACATCCAAAGCTGAGTAGCAAAAGCAAGAACACAAGCGGAATGACATTTAACAGGTATATGCTAGGCGATAGCCTGAACACCACCATCATACAAACAATTAAAGCAAATGAAATCAGCATCTTAAATCCATATACCAAAATCTCTGTCTGATTTAATACAAACTTTGGCAGATAGACTTTTGACACAATTCCCTTGTTTCTTTTCACAATACGAACGGAACGTTTAATGGTTCCGCTAAAAAAGTTCCAGGCCGTTAAACCAATGTAGATAAAAATCGGGAAGTAATCTTCCTTTGTATTAAATACTACCCCAAATACAAAAGCATAAATCAGCATAAAGCAAAATGGCTCCAGAATCCACCACACCCAGTTCAGATATGAATCCACTACTTCATTCTTCAGCGCTGCTTTCGCTGCATATACAATATAATTTCTAAATTTCTTTGTATCTCTAAAAAAACGTCCCATAAATCTATTTATCCCAAATCATAATTGTTTTTCCGATTAATTTGTGGATATCTTCTTCAAAGGCAGTTGTAATATCTTTTACCTCTCGCACATGAATCTGTGAACCAACAATATTCTCAAGATACTCCACAACATCCGGATGCATCTCATATAGATGTAATAATCCCTCAAAATCTTCACGACCGCTTCGACTGCTGCCAAAGATTCGAAGGCCTTTTTCCAATACCATTCTGGTATTAATCGGAGCAAGTTCTTCCGTCACTCCCAGGATGGAAATCGTTCCTTCCGGATGAATATAATCAATAATCTGATTAATTGCCTTTGGTGCACCGCTTCCGCCGCAACACTCAAAAGCGTGATCCATATGAAAATCTTCCGGAATCTCTGTAATCAGATATGTCTCATCGACAAATGTAAAATCACTAAGTTTATTTTCATTCATACCAAATACAACCACTTTGGAATCCGGAAAGCGCTTCTTAAATAAAAGCGATGTAATGTAACCTAAGTTACCGTCTCCCCATATTCCAATGGTGTTTCTTCTTGCGTGCGCAATGCTGTCAAATCTGGTAAGTGCATGATAACTGACACTGACAATTTCCGTAAATGCCGCTACCACATTATTGATACCTTCCGGAAGCGGTACAATACGATTTAACGTTGTCTTAACATATTCTTGCATAAAACCATCTGTTCCACTTGCTCTAAACTTTGAACTGCGCAGATAGTTCTCTGGAATAATCTCATCCTTTTCACAAGGGAGATTCGGAATCATAACAACTTTTTGTCCAATCTCATAAGTACCGGTAGGGTCATATACAACCTTACCGATTGCCTCGTGAATCAGTGCCATCGGAAGCTTTTTCTTCAACACTTCTTCCGGACGAAGCCCCTGATAATATCTTTGATCCGCATTACAAATCGACAAATAAGTCGGTCTTACAATGATATGCGTATCATCAAACGTAATATCTTCATAGCAGACCTCAAACTGACGCGGTCTCTTTAACTGATATTTTGCATTTAACATGGTTTATTCCTCCAACAAAGCCTCTGCCACTTTCAAGTCATATGGATAGGTAACTTTCATATTACTTGTTTCACCTTCTACAAGATATACTTTTTCACCTTTCAGCACCATAATCTTACAAGCATCTGTAAGCTTTTGTTTTTCTTCTTCTGACAATGCCAGATATGTTTCTTTTAATTTTTTTGCTTTAAATGTCTGCGGTGTCTGTCCCTGATACATCAGACTTCTGTCCGGAATCTCTGTGATGTACTCGTTGTTGTCACTTTTCACAATTGTATCTGTTGCTGCAATTGCCGTATCACATGCATCATACTTTTCCATGCATTCAACATTTTCCGTAATAATTCTATGGCTGACAAATGGGCGCACCGAATCATGTGTAATAATAACGGTCTCATCATTTAATTCATACTGATCTTCAATGAACTGAATTGCATTCATAATCGTTTTATTACGATCGCTTCCGCCTTCAATCACATGAATATGATCACTCGCCGGTAAATACTTCGCCAGTAAATCCTTTGTATGATTTACCCACTGCTTTGGTGTCAAAACAATAATATTATCTACGGAATCATTTGAAAAAAACTTTTCAACTGTATGCACAATAATCGGCTTTCCGCCAATATTTAAAAATTGCTTTGGTTTTTCAACATTTCCCATACGTGTTCCAACGCCACCAGCAAGTATTGCCGCATATACATTATTTTTATCCATAATTATACTTCCTTTCTAGCAAAGCATTATTCTAATTCTAGCACTATAACCCATTTTAGACAACTTCATTTTATTTTTAACGAATTACTGTCGGATAGGTGCACTTCGAAATGGAGTTCTTTTTCACCCCTTTTGTTACCTTGCTTTTGCTGTAAACAAAGATTCCAATACGGGCTTTTTTGATTTTATTTTTTATAATCTGATAGATTTTTCCTTTTGTCATGGAGATTGCATTATTCTTAACAGAGGTAATCTTATTCGACTTAATATAAGATACACTTGCTCCCGCAATCGAAATACCATTCTTTTTGCAAGACTGAATGGTATTACTTTGAATACCACTTTTCTTTACGCTCTTGGTACCAATGGTGGCACTTCCGACATTACTGATTCCATGTGCCTTACATCCGCTAATCTTGTTACCCTTGATGAAATACACCTTCACACCTTTCGATATGCAGATTCCATTTTGCTTACTATTCTTAATTGTGTTGTTTAAGATTCCCTTCTTCGCACTCTTCTTAGTACCGACGGTGCACTTTGTCAGTGAGATAGCATGCTTGCCGGCACTTTTAATGGTATTCCCGGAAATCACCGTAATCTTTGCATCGTCAAATACATTGATGGAATTTCTTCGGTTACTGATAAAGGTATTATTCTTTACCGAAATATCTTTTCCTTCATAGATATTGGTACCATACTGATACGGGCCTTTTACGTAATTATTACTGATCGTAACGCTATCAAGACCACCGCATGAAATAGCAGTCTTAAAATACGTATACTTGCTACCTGCAGTAATCGTATTATTGGAAATGGTAATTCCCTTTGAGTTCTTATATTTGGATGAAGTAGAAGTATGATGCTGCCCTACGCAGATTGGATAATCCTTAAAAGTACAACCTGTAACCACGATATTTTTGCAGCTCGTTCCATCAATCTTAGAACCGGATGCCCATGCAGAATCCAAATCACTTAAATTCTTAGGATTGTTTGTCCATGCGGACTCAATCTGAACCGCTTCACGACCATACTCTACCTGGTTTTTGTGTTTTACATTATATACAAAGCCGCTAAAAGAACAGTTTGAAACAGTTCCGTTTTTTACTGCAACAAGTTCTAACAGATGGCAGTCGTATACATTCTTAAATGTCGCATTTTTAATCACCACATTCTTGGCATGATCAATTCTGACAACATCTGTGTTATCTTTTGTTTTTGCAACATTACCGCCATTCCAGATGCCTCCGTCAATTGTAACATCATGACATTGTGAATATCCACCCACTATATCGCGTTCTCCATTCTGATCAACACAGTGTAGGATGTTCGCGCCGGAAGCACTGTCTGTACGATACAGTATTGTTTTAGAAGTCAGCTTCAGATATGTATTGGAATAAAGTTTTAATCCCTTATCAATATAATAAGTTCCCGACGGAATTTTAACCGTCACAACGCTGCTTGAACCGATTGCTTCATCGAGTGCATCCTGAATCGCTTCCGAATCTCCCGATGAATCGCTTCCATCTGCACCATAATCCGTCACGTCAATCACCGTGCTTGATTGCACGGTTGCGGCTTCAGCTTTGGTAGCCGCAGTCAACGGCATCGCTCCCATCGCTACAAGGGCTGCAAGTAATACATACACTTTTTTTACTGTTCTCATAATCTCTGTTCACCTTTCATAATTGTTTCGATATCATTACCGGTTGCATATCCCCCTCTGATAACCTCGAGCAGATGTCTAGCGCATCCTCGCCGCCATATATTCATCCACAGTTTCATTCTTATAAAGGTCCGGCACTAACTGATATACCTTATCAGCATACTTTTTCTTCCCCTGTGCCTCCCAGATAAGTTTTGCATATTGAAACAGTTCATCGTCTATATAAAAGCCGATGCCCTTTTTACAATAATCATTTGTTTTCTTCAGATAATCCTTCATAAGCTCTGTCAGGGTTTTTATATCCTGCTTCTCATAAGCATCCTTAAGAGCTTCTCGTTTGGATTTCATACTCTGCCACATGTCAATGCGATCTACACTTCTGCGAACGCGCAAAAACGTGTGATTAACTTTTTCTTCTTTTGGTTTAAATGTAGAACGCATCCACAGATTATACTGCGTTTTATCCTCTACAATCGACTCTAAAGATTTTCCTTTTCCTTCTATAAATGCAAGATACTGCTCGTATGGCAGATTCGTTTCAAAAATCACTCGAACCGAATCCGCCTTTGCATATCCGGACACAGCGTCGCTTTGCCAACCCTTATCATAAAGAATCTTGCCGTATTTATCCCACTCCTTAGGAACAAAAAATTGTCTTCCCTCAAATTCAATCTCTTGAACCTCTTCAAAGTATGTCTTCGGAATTGCAATCTTCTTGCCATCTTCTGCGGTGTAGTAATAAGCATCAGAATTTGTCTGTGCATTCTTAACATAGTACGAAAAGATATCTTCTGCAAGTCTTTTTCGGCCACCTGCCTTATATGCTTTTATTCCTTCTCGCAAATTTGGAATTCGATTTTTCAAAGCTTTTCGACCTGCAAAGCGCTTTTGATCAATCTTATATCCTACAAAGAGCTTGCGGATCATTCCAATTGAAAATCCCATATTAAGCAGGAACAGGCAGTTTTCTCGGCCTTCAATGGCAGCATTTTTTTGTACCGGAGACATCGGAATAATTGTCACCGCGATTCCGGGTTTTGAGATAAACTTTCCACTTGCAGTGTCGATTAGAAGGGTGTTTTTATCCACATATCGAATAAAATTAAATCTTAATTTTGAGTTGTCAAGGATCGACTCAATGGTTCTGTCCTGTGCCTTTTCTTCTTTGACAATCTCCATAAACTTTAACATATCGGCATATGGCATGAATATCAAAAATTCATAAGTTTCATTGACAAACTCACCATTGACCATTGCGCGATTCGCCGTTCTATTGGCTAAAATATATCTCAAATTATGTTTTGCACTGATTTCATTAACTTCGTCCATAAGACGCATTAGTTTTTCTTGTACTCCGGTCATTACTCGTCCCTCAGCTTTCTTCGAATATCCATATGAATCATTCCGTTAATAGAATTCTCCATCAGATCATCGTAGTATTCCTTTGCTTTTTCTTTGTCACCCGCCGCAAATGCAAGATCGCCTTTTGCCTTCAGGCACTGATCATCTCCTTCATATAATGCAAGCAGTTCATCTGCATATTGATTTGCTTTTGCAATATCTTCCGGTGTCTTTGCAAGTTGTACATCCAGGTTCAGCTCACAGATCTTAATCTCTCTGCAGTCCGCGTAGTGCTGCAAACCGTAGTCTACCCACTTCTTCGCCTCTTCCAGATTACCATAGATAATCTGTGCTTTAATCTTTCTCGTGGTAAGTACGCAGTCCCAAAGCTGTTCCATAATTTTTGTCATAGACTTTCCTGCCGTCTTACGAAGGTCTAAAATCTTCGCAACTGTGTAGTAATCATTTCGATAATAAATCAGGTTATACAATGCAGCTTCTATCAGCTCATCCGGGAAGTCAAAATAAGCATCCCAGGAACGCACAGAGCTGTTCATCTGTTTTTCATAATAATCATGAAACAGCGCATCTAACTGTGCAAGTTTCTCGTGGTCATTAGATACCATTAATTCCTTAACATTAAGATTCTTTTCTTTTATCTGATTTTGAATCTTCAATAGTTCACACATGGCGAGCTTTTCATATGCCCACTGACTGTGACGAGTAATTCGATATCCTTCTTCAACCGCTATATCTTTGAATTCCTGTCGCTCACGAAGCATCTTATCCTTATCAATCAGACGCATATAATCCGAAACGTACGCTTCACACTCAATACCGGCATATGACATCTTGGAATGACGCTTTTTGTGCTCCGGAATATCACAGTAGGTATCCTCATAATAGGTATTTAGCAGTTCTACATAATTACCCGGTATCGGCAGCTTGCGGCCTTCAAAGTCGGCCATGTAAACCGAATCGTAACACATCTTAGGCACGATGGAGGATGGACCTTTCTTTCTGGCTGAGGTGCAGATGTACGTATCGCAGTCATCATAATGCTGATGGAAAATCTTCTTCTCAAGATGTCTAAGCACTCTTTCCTTTCCAAAGATTTTTCCAAGACGCGTATATCGTTTATACAGTTTCATCCAGTTTTCTGTCTTCATTCTAAAGTGACGATAACTAGAATTTGAATATTCATCATACGCATAATAACGATCGATTGCTTCTTGTTTTTTCACCGGATCTCCTGGCAGTTCCAGCAGATAGAACACATCGATACACTGTCCGCATATCGGTTTCCAAAATTCCGACTTTTGTCCGACTCTTGCAGATTCACAATCATTATATCGTCCAAAAACAGTCGGAAATTCTCTGTCCAGACGCACATCACTATAAACTCGTTTTTTAGGATCCAGTTCCTTCTTACACGCTTCTACCCACTTATAATAATTCTCTTCCGTAAGCATAATATCCAAATCATCATCCCACGGAATAAATCCCTCATGTCTGATTGCTCCAAGAGCAGTTCCGTAATCCATAAAATACTCAATATCATATTTCTTACAGATATCATCAATCTCGCAAATTAATTTAAACAAATGCTTCTGTGTTGCGTTCATTTCTTTTACTCTCCCTTAAATACTGTTGTATTTCCCCTTTTTTATTATCTGTCCAGCGCGATATCCAGAATTTTTTGAGCAACTCTTTGAGACGACTTGCCATCCTGAATATCAAAATTTTTATAACTAAAGGTTTGAACTTTTTCATGTTCAAAGTCTTTTTCTATAATTGCCTGAATCATCGATTTCTCATCCCGCACAATCTTGCCCGGAACAAATTCATTAAAGTCCCTCGCATAGAAATCTCGATAAGCAATATACTCTTGAACATCATATGCATAAAATAAAATCGGAAGATTCAAAAGTGATGCCTCATATATCACAGAAGAATAATCTGTAATCAGTACATCTGTGATAAATAACAACTCATTAATTTCTGATTCTTGTGAAAAATCAAAAATTCTTCCTTCATTCTCCGGTTTTACCTGATACTTCATCTGTACAAACGGATGATGCTTAATCAGCAAAACATACTCATCCGAAAGTGCGCCAATCACCCTGTTTGGATCAAAGGCATCTTTGTCATAATATGCTGTTTTCTTACCATTACCTCTAAAGGTCGGTGCAAACAGCAGAATCTTTTTATCCTTTAAGAACGGATAATTTTGATAGATTTGCTCAGTAATCTTCTTTTTATATGTTTCACTAAAGAAGATATCGGTTCTTGGTACACCGAGCGAATAAACCTTATGGTCCGCAACGCCAAATCCTTCTGCATAATATTTACCAATATGTTCAGAAGAAACAAAGACATAATCATAGTCTCTGTGATTTTTCGACTTCTGCGTAGGCCCCCCCTTCTTACCAAGTCTGGAGAACCCAAATGTTTTAAACGCACCACACGCATGCCACAACTGAACCACCTTTGATTTTGATGAAACATTAATCTGTGACAGGTACGGAACAAAATCATCCACAATAATGACTTTCGCCCGCGCAATCTTTTTTACCATCTCAATCAGTGTCCGAATCTTGATTTCCTGAATTTCTTCCGCATGAAGCCATTTCGTAATTTTTATATTCGGATCAAGACGCTTTAATTCATCGTATACATACTCAAAGTTCCCCGTCATATCGTTACGACGAACACTTAAAAACAAAACGCCTTCCTTGTGTGGATGAAGTGCATCCTGCCACAAATGAATCAGCGTAAAGATTTTTTCCTTTACACCTTTCACCCCATTGGTAATCCGGTTAAATCCAAAGTAACGCCATCCAACATAATAGACAAACTGTTTTTTTAAGGAACCTTCTATCGTCTCGTTTCTTTTTTCCGTTCCAAGAAACATAATGCCAAGACAATCCAGAATAAACCAGGGAATCAAACAGATTCCAAGAAGTATGTTAACAGCGTTAATCACCATTCCCAGGAACACCTTTCCAACACCGGGATTATCCGGTATCGTTGCATCTATCGGTTCATTGAGATTGATATGTAACAGAGTCTCTCCTTTTTGGGAGGCCTGTTTATCAACACTCTTGGGATTATCAAAAGTAAATGCCACGGCATCGGAACTTTCCGGTCCGTACTCGACCTCAAATCGAATATCGCACTCTTTCCAGGCACAGTTCCAAAAAACATTTTCAAATGTATACTGATATAGTCCAAACGCCGTTGCGCCTTCTCCCGCCACATCCGGATAACAAGCATTAATCAGGATTGGAAGACGACGCTCGTCAGTTCCATTATCAAAGCAAAGAATCACTCGTGGTTCTGTAACTCCGGGCAGATATTTATCAAAATGAAGCATTATGGAAATATCCATTTTATTTTCTTCAATACTTAAATCTTTAATTGTAAATTCCATTTAACACCTCTGATTATTCACTATAACTAAATGATCGATCTACGCCTGCCCCTACACGTGTATAATAGATCATTCGATTTGTGGTATCAATCTGTACCACATCGATTACCTGTTCTGTAATCGTCTTTTCGGTCATTGCAAGTCCGCCGTGTATTTCACTTCTGTCGAAACAGTCTGTGTTGGTGCACACGACCTGAATCTCATCCGTATCATTCGATAATACAGTGTCTAAATCTCTGTGGGAGTGTCCTACCATCCACAAGATAATATTCGCATCTGTATTTTGATCGAGCTCTAAGAAATGATTACCAAGCGCCTTCGCCTCTGACTGAACGCCCACGCTTTCTCCCTTGTCTGCGGTTCCATAGTACGCATGTGACAATAACACAACAGACCAGTCGCTAGAAAGTTCGGATACTCTCTCATCCACCCACGTAATGTCAGTATACGCCGCCTTCGTGGAGTGATCATAATAGAAATTGATATAACGAACTTTCTGCGTCGTATCATCATAATACGAATCAAAACTACTTGACTTCACTGTCGCGAACGATGCCTGTGGCGACATCAGCAAAGAACGGATTGTACTATTCGACAGATAAGAACTTGCATCATCATTAAATGTCGAGTTGTCATCATGATTTCCCACTACATGCATCAGGTTAAGACTTGAGTCAAACAGCGATACAAACTCCTTAATCTCTGCTATTGCCGAGCTGGAAGATGATTCATGTTTATAGATAACATCTCCGCCATGAACTGCGAAATCAATATCTAAGTCTGAAGACAACTTATTGACAATCGCCGGCGACTGTCCGGCATTTCCATACCAGTGAGAATCCGTCAGATAAATAAATTCCGACAGACTGCTCGATGTAGTACGTATTGATTTTACCGCCTTTTTCGATGTTGAAATCTCTGATTTCCAGTAAGATGGAATCTTCACCTTAATCTTCGTTGTACAGATTACTCCATTAAAATTCGCTTTTACGGTTACCGTCCCCGTACAGTAACCTTTCACCTGTACCTTACCGTTTGATTTGGCTGTCAGTTTTGCGATAGATTTATCACTCACTGCATAGTAGACATATTTTGTTGATTTTTTTGAAGAAATCTTAGACCAGCTGCACACCTTACTTGTGACACCGCTCGGCAGGTTTTCAACGGTCAGGTTCTTGGTTCTTGTAGGCGCTATACTTGCACTGTCTACATTCATTGACGCCTTTGTAACCGATATCTTCTTCGTATAAGTCTTTCCATTGTATTTAACCGTGATTTTTGCTTTTCCGGCCTTTTTTGCTTTAATCTTAGCCTTTGTTGCATTCGACTTTTTCTTTACGGAAAGCACTTTTGTATTCGAACTTGACCAGGTTGCCGAATCTGATAATGCATTCTTCATCACTGCAGTCGAAACAAATCCCACAGATGTTTTTGATGATGCTTTTAATGTTGGTTTTTTTACTGTTACCTTGCACTTATAGGTTTTATTCTTATAAGTAATCTTAATGTAAGCAGTTCCTTTTGAAACGCCTTTAATTTTAATCGCTTTTTTTGATACTTTTTTTACCTTTACCACCTTACTGTTGGTTGAAGTTACGGTTGGAACTTCTGATAATTTGGATTTAAACTTTACTTTCAGAGTTTTTGAAGTTTCCACCTTCACACTTTTGCTCGATAAAATCGTTGCTGCCTGTGTCTTCTTTGGTTGAGCGCCAAACATAATCATAACCACTGCTGCCATAATTGCCATAATCAGCAGTCTTTTTCTCGTAATACTAATTGTTCTCACTTTTTTCTCTCTTCTTTCGTATTTTTTTAACTGATTAGTTCTACAACACGCTTACTTGCTTCTCCGGTATTGGCTGAAGCAAATCGTTTTATGAATGTTTCCCTCTCCCCCTGAAATACATCTGCGGTTTTAATCGCATCAATCAGTTCTTCTAGATTGTTTGCCACCGCACCGTAGACATATGATTGAAATGGAAAATAAAGGCCCCTTCCCTCAGCATAGTTTTCCAGGTCATAAGTATAATAGACAATCGGCTTATTCAAAAGAGCATAATCAAAGATAACCGACGAATAATCTGTTACCAAAACATCTGCCACAAACAATAAATCATTCACTTCTCTATACTCTGACATATCATACGCAAAATCTGAGTACTTCGTCAAATCGCATAGACCTATATGCTCTCTTTTCATTCGCTGATACAAGGCCGGATGCCACTTAAATATAATGGCATATTCATCCCCCAGACTGTCATACATCTGCGCCAAATCCAACTTATCAAACGCATACCCTGCCTCTTCGACACGGTCGCCACGATACGTTGGGGCAAAAATTATGATTTTCTTTTCCCTTAACATAGGATACTGTTCATAAAATCCTTGTATCTTTTTTCTTCGATACCCTTCATCAAAAAATGCATCCGTCCTTGGGACTCCGGTTGCATATACTTTGTCCTCGCTGATACCATAAGCCCTGGCGTAGATGGGACGAATCTCTTCACTACTGACAATTGCCTTCGTATATCTCTTATATCCGGGATGTACATGTTTTAAGTCTCCCGTTTCTTCGGCACGACCGTAACCAAACTTTTTAAAGGCTCCCGAGCCGTGCCATAACTGTATCAGATCTTGTCCTTCCCTAACATGCATAAATGCCGTCGAATCGGAAAAATCATCCAAAAAGACGGCTCTTGATGTTGCAAGATTCTTATTTCTTGCAATCCACTGCGAAAAAGACAACCGCTCACTTCTATCCCCCTTAAGAGAAGTGACTACCTCATACCCCGGCGGTAAAGCATCTCTTACAAAAGCAAGATTACCATCTAGTTGTGCTCGGACATCTGATAAAAACAGTATTTTATTTTGTTTCACCGGCAACACATGAAAGAGGCGGTTCAATATAATATCCCCGCTCATCGTCACCGCTTTTTTTGCATATCTTTTTATCTTCATGAACCCACCGTTAATTCCTGTATAAAGGATGCAATCTGCTTCGTCGCCTGCACATTCGTCTGTACATACTTTTGTGCAAATGTTTTCACCTCAGATAAATCAAACCTGTCTTGTTCAATTGCTTGCATCAAAGCATCTGCATCCGCCTCCCGGCATCCCGGCCACTGCGTCCGGATATCTGTGAAAAAGCCTCTCCTTTGTAGATATTCTTCTTCATCCGGCACATACCTGAATATCGGTTTATTCGCCAAGGCCGCCTCTAGCACAAAGGCCGAATAATCACTGACAACATAGTCGCACACCGAAAGCATCTCAATCGATTGAAACTTGTAATCGCAGATAATTCCCTGTCCAAGAGTAATCCCTTTTATAATCGGATGCGGCTTTACGACAAGATGATACTTCTCAAGGTCACACGCTTTTGCAAAATCACGAATAAAGCCTTCATTATCAGCATCTTTACGAAAGGTGGGCGCATATAAAATCACCGCCTTTCCATCGTCAAGCTGCGGATAGGTCTCTATGATTCTTTGTCGGCACTCCTTGACATAACGCTCATCGCGAATAAAGTCCATCCTCGGAAGCGGCATAACTTTCATCTTCTCCTCAGATACATGAAATGCCTCGGCAAAAGCCTTTTTACATGTTTCGGAACTGGTAAATACGTAATCGTAGTTTTCATGCATATGCATCATCTTCGCAAATTCCGGAGTGTAACCACCTTCTTCGCCGACCGTTGCAAATCCAAATTTTTTAAAGCAGCCCATTGCATGCCACATCTGGATAATCTTAAGTTGCGGACGATGCTTTAGCATACTGGCCGGTATGCAATATCCATCTAATACCACAACCTTTGATGTGGCAAATGCCTTCATAAGCGGTCCCATGACATATCTGATATAAGGAACATCCAGACTCGCCGCGCTCTTAGAATACCGGCACATCACTTTCACGGTGTAATTCGGCATCGTCTGATGCAACCTCTCTTCCAGCAAGCGAATGTCTATCGACGGCTGATTCGATTGCCTAGACACAATCAAAATCTGATTGCGCACCGGCCGTAATTTATACAGACTATATAAAATTTGCATAAACACTCTGCCCAGGCAGACGATCAACTTCATTTATGCGTCTTGTTCCTTTCGCTTATTTTTTTCCACAAGTTCTTGAAGGACATGTTCGTCAATCACTTTATCAAAACCTTCTGTGGACTCTTTCTTAAACATAATCTTAATTGTCATTAGAAGCAGTTTAAGATCGGTGAGAATGGAATAATTTTCGATATACATAAGGTCCAGTCTCAATTTATCATATGCGGATGTGTTGTATTTTCCGTAGATCTGGGCATATCCGGTAAGACCGCCCTTTACCTTACTTCTATATACAAACTCCGGAATCAGCTTTGTGTACTTCTCCACATGTTCGCATCGCTCCGGCCGAGGTCCGCACCAGCTCATATCACCTTTGAAGATGTTAAGCACCTGTGGAAGTTCATCTAATCGGGATGCTCTGATTACTTTACCGACTCTTGTAATACGCGGATCATTTTGCGTAGCCGGTCTGGACTTTCCATCCTTTTCCGCATCCACTACCATACTTCTGAATTTTAGAATATCAAAGACCTGTCCATCCTTGGTAACTCTTTTTTGTCTGTAGAAAACAGGTCCGTGATCATCAAGCTTGATTGCAATTGCTACAATCAGCATGATCGGAAGCCCCGGTGCCAGCGCGATGATAGAGAAAATCAAATCAAATGCTCTCTTTCCAGCCGCCTGTGCTCTCGTAAGTCCCGTTCCCTTAACCAGTAAAAGCGGAGTATCAAACAGATTAATATCCTTTGCCCCGCGATTGATGATATCCGAAATCTTCGGTACGATGTAGGCTCTTGTACAAGTCTTATAACAATACTTCATAATATCATTACGCATCTCGGCATGCACATCGTTAATAACAACGGCATCATGCTGATCAATAATCCTGCAGATTGCCTCAAGACCCTCATCGGTAGATACCATTCTTGTAATTCGATATTTATCAGAACGGGTATCCAGCTTCAATTTGATGGATACGGCTTTAATATCTCCATAGATCAGCACCATATTTCTGGGGACATAAAGCCTGTGGTAAATCACCGAGAATATATACGACATAATCAAACAGATGGCCATCCCCAGGAAGGTCATTCCCACAAGTGGAAATGGGTTAATCATCTTATTAATCATCAGCGACAGCTGAAAGTACGTAATAAAATTCACAATTACGAGGGCAACCCACTGAGATATCACCACATCTGTCAAACGCAGGTAGCCAAACTTAAATCCCTCGCTATAATAAAACAATATGATGATCAATAACGCATACACGCCTAGAAGGACATACTTTCCTCTTCCGTTAAAAAGATGTCCCTCCACACGGTAAAATCCTCGCCACACCAAGAAAAACAATATGGCCAGTGCCGCTATTTCTATGATGGCTTCCAATTTTCGTATCGATGCTTTTACATCATCATTTCTTTTTCTTTCATTCATACTATCTCTCACTCAATCGGTTCAACGCACTAAACAAGGCGCGCACAGACGCTCTTGTAATATTAGAACTAAGTCCCACACCAAAGGTGTCCTTTCCGGAATCCAGATCTTTCAGATGAATATAAGCAGCAGCCTTCGCTTCCGAACCTGCGCTAAGCGCATGCTCTGTATAATCGAGCACTCTCACATTGACATCTACCTTTTTAGCGATTGCTTCTTTAACGGCATTTAACGGACCATTTCCAACCGCTTCTGAAACCATATTTTCGCCCTTATAAGAAAATTCCAATTTGGCATGTGCGTCATGTTCTCCAACATCTTCAACCTTAACTCTGCCAAATGTAAATGGTGTGTTCTGATCCAGGTATTCTTTATCAAATGCTTTCTTGATTTCTTCCGGCGAAACTTCTCCGCCCTTCTTCTCAGAAATCTTTTGAATTACATCTGCAAATTCTCTATGCATGCTCTTTGGCAATTTATATCCAAAGTTCATATCCATAATAAAGGCAACGCCGCCCTTACCGGACTGGCTGTTAATTCGAACAACCGGCTCGTATTCTCTTCCAATGTCTGCCGGGTCGATTGGCAGATATGGCACATCCCAAATCTTGCAGTCATGTTCTTCAAGATACTGTTTTCCCTTGTTGATAGCATCCTGATGCGATCCTGAAAATGCAGTAAATACAAGCTGACCCGCATATGGATGACGCATTGGAATATCCATCTTGCAACAACGTTCATATACTTCTGCAATCTTCTTTACATTATCAATGTTCAACTTCGGGTCAATTCCTTGCGAGAACATATTATAAGCAACTGTCAGTACATCTACATTACCGGTACGCTCACCATTGCCAAACAGTGTTCCTTCTACACGGTCTGCGCCGGCAAGAAGTGCAAGTTCTGTTGCCGCAACACCGGTTCCTCTGTCGTTATGCGGATGAATACTGATGATGACATGTTCTCTTTCTTTAAAATGTCGATCCATCCACTCTACCTGGTCCGCATAGACATTCGGAGTGTTCATCTCCACGGTAAGTGGAAGATTGAAGATAATCGGATTGTCATTAAAATGATCCCATGCCTCCTGAACTGCCGTACAGATATCCAGCGAAAATTCCAGCTCGGTTCCCATAAAACTTTCCGGAGAATACTCCAAGGTGATGTTGCCGTCAAAGTCTGCAGCAAGCTGTCTTACCATCTTGGTTCCCTCAATCGCAATCTGTCTGATTTCATCCTTTTCCATATGGAATACGACTTTTCTTTGAATCACAGATGTAGAATTATAGATATGTACAATTACATTCTTAATTCCTTCGATTGCTTCAAATGTTCTTCGAATCAAATGCTCTCTACACTGTGTCAGAACCTGAACCGTCACATCATCCGGAATCATATTCTGTCTGACAAGTTCTCTTAAAAAATCAAATTCTATCTGAGAAGCTGCCGGAAATCCAATCTCAATTTCCTTGAATCCCAGATCAATCAGCATCTGGAACATCTCCATCTTCTCTTCTACATTCATCGGCTCAATCAAAGCCTGATTACCATCTCTAAGATCGACACTACACCAGATTGGTGCTTTTTCGATTTCTTTATTAGGCCACTGTCTTTCCGGGAAATCGATGACCGGAGACTTTTCATATCTTTTGTTATTCATCATTTTGTAATCTCCATTCTGTCTGCTATATTCAGTATGATATGGACTTTATTCGCCCATTCCGGATTCGACAAGTTCCACCATCGCTTTCATGGCTTCCTCCTCATCAATACCCTCACAAAAAATTTCAATCTCATCACCACATTTCACACATGCCGCAAGTACGCTTAACACGCTCTTGGCATTGGCAATAGATGACTTGTGCTGAAATGTTATCTTTGATTTGAACCTCTGCGCAACATCGCACATGGTTCCTGCCGGTCTAAGATGTAAACCGGTTGTATTAATTATCGTTACCTTCTGGCTTAGCATATTCTCCTCCACCATCTTCTATTCACTCGAATCGGTCTCATCTGAATCAGATTCAGACTCCGTATCTGTATCAGTTTCTGCATCTGTATCTGATGAATCTTCCTGCTCGGTAGAACTTTCCGATGTAATTGTGATAGATACGGTCGGCAATCCATCCACCGTATATTTGTCTTCATCAAGACTTAGGCTTATCGATAGTTTATAAGTACCTTCGCCTAAGTCCGACGCGTCCACAGACCCTGTTATCTCATCTGCCGATAAGTCTTTTAGGTCTTCAGAATTACCCATTATTGTAATCTTAACAGTATCTTTTTTGAATGCGCTTTCTAGTCCGTCACCCAGATTTTTCACCGATAGGTTCTCCGTCGATACCGAGTATGTCTTCGATGCCACTTTTTCAATCGTTACTGCTATCGTAACCGTTTTATCCGCATCATCCGTCAGCGTAACACCATCCGGTAGATAATCCGTAATGTCTACTTCAACAGATTTATCTTTCTTAGCATCTGTAACATCAAGCAGCGTTGACGGCAAAACAATCTCTCCAAGCTCTGATAGCACGCTATCATCACCTTGTACTGCAATTGTTTCCGGTGAGCACAGCACCGATGTAACCTCATAGCCATCTGCCGGTGTACCTTCCGGTTCAAAGCTGATTGGCACTGAAGTTTGATCAACAATCTTAGCCTTTACGGTCACCGTATCCCTCGACAGCGTCAGGCTATCGCTGCTGATTTCCTTGCCGTCTTCATCATAGAACACCGGACTGATCTTATCCTTAATGTTCTCCGACATACCTTCTACACTTATCGTAGCCTTGACCGTACTGATTTCCGATACGATGGATTCTGCTCCGGTTACCGTTATTACATTAGGGGATACCGAAACCGTTCCCACCGCATAACCGTCTGCCGGTGTGCCCGTGGTACCAGCCTCTATTACAAACTGCTTGGTCTCAGCATTTTCAACGCTGACCTGCATATTCTGTGTCGTCTTGGTGATGGAGATTTGATTGGCATATCGATTCGCCGTTACCTCAATCGGCACAAGCGACAAGCCTTCAATCTGCCCCATATCCGCCGTCACTGTAAAGTCAGAACTGTTTAGTTGTTCAACAACAGAGCGCGGCGCCGTTACAGTAAAGACACAGATATTACTGTCATTTAGCACTTCATATACTTTTCCCATGTCCGTGATGACATCTTCATTTTCGACGGTCACTTCCGCCGTAAACTGCTTTGTCGTCTGCGGATCATTGATATTCACAACAATCATCCAGAATATGATGGCCAGAATAACAGCCAGGAGCTTGAGTCCCCAGTTATTTGAAATTACTTTCCATACTGTTTTCATTCTTCCGACCTCCTTTGCCTTTGAAAGAGACCGGTTCTTAGATTCTCGCTCGTGTTCGTGTTAATCTTCTTTAACTGCTCGCGAAGTCCATCCGGATCAAGACCGCGTGTAATCTTACCATGATGTGCCACGGAAACCTGTCCGGTTTCTTCCGACACGACAATCGTAAGCGAATCGCTTACTTCACTGATTCCCACCGCCGCTCGATGTCTGGTTCCAAGTTCTTTACTTAGCTGCATGTTCTCCGACAGTGGCAGATAACAGGTAGCGGCAATGATTCTATTTTCCCGCACAATAATAGCTCCATCATGGAGCGGGGTATTATGTTCAAATATATTCACCAGCAGCTGATAAGAAATCATACTGTCAAGTGTTATCCCTGTTCTTTCATATTCTGTCAATTTATTATTTTGTTCCACAACGATTAGTGCGCCGGTTTTCACCTTGCCCATATCAAAGCAGGCTCTCACCAAATCGTTGATTGTTTTCTCTGTAAACCTCGAATCATCCGTCTTAAAAAAGTCCGAGTTAAAAATAGATGTGATAAATCTCTTTCTTCCAAGCGTCTCCAGCGCTCTTCTTAGTTCCGGTGCGAAGATTACCAGCAGGGCAATCACTGCAAAGTTTAACACCTTTCCGGCCAGCCACAGGATGGTCGACATCTGGAACATTGCTGCAAATAAAATAAAAATTAATACAACCAAAAGTCCCTTTAGCAGTGCCCACGCTCTTGTATTTTTCATCCATACAATTACATGATAAAAAAGGAATGCGATAATCGCGATCTCAATAAGATCTTTTACTGTCACACTCGGAAAATCAATCCAGAACAAATAATTATTCTTAAACGCTATCATACCCGATATAATTGAGTGCATCTCATTCCTCCTTTCTTATGCCCATTCCTACAGAATACCCTATATCTTGGAATTCTTTGTGTAGGAGTTATTAAAATTTACTTAAGATTATCTTCACTTGACTTCGTTTCTTCAAACTCCGCTGCCAGTTCTCGAAGAAGTTTTTGCTGAGCCTCACTCAGTTGCTCTTCTTCTTCCGGCTCTTGTTTTGCTTCTTCCGGCTCTTTTTCTGCCTTATTGTAATGCTTAATCAGCTTTTGCGTCCTGGCTACCGCCTGTTTTGGTACAGCCTTTACAAAGTAATAATATTCATCATCTTCAAACTGCACGCGCTCCACTCTTGTATAATCAAGTGACCTTGTCATATACAAAAACAGATATGCAATTCCAATTCCGACCGCCTGTCCAATGCAAAGCACGGGAATTCTAGACACATATGACGTCAGCATATAAAACACCAGCATGCCGGCCACATTAATAATTGCGCCAATCGCAAGTGCTATATTTCTCGCATGATTGAAGCTCTGTCTTCCAAGCACATAGATCACGATGGCAGAAAGTAAAAAGATCATAATCACGAAGATCATCTCTTTATTTTGAACCAATTGCCCGATACATGCCTGCAAGACATCAAGGCTGCTCGAGGTGTCCGCTCTGTATAGCGCGGCAGATTCCCGAATACCATCCAGAAAATAGTAATAAACCATTCCCGTCAGTATTGCAATTAAGGACATCAGATTCTTTCGAAGTCCTGCAATATACACCAGCACATACGGCGCCCCAACAGTTGCAAGCAATACCGTAACCAGTGCCAGATAACCATCTTGCGGCACAAATCGAAAGTACAACAACAGCGCCATCAAAAACATCGCAACCGCAAATCCCGCAACCATCGGCGTCAGGGCATACAGGTGTAGCACTACCAGTATCGACGCCACAAACAGCGTAAAATTAATTGGCAAAAGCGCGCAAATCACCGCAAGCACCAAGACAATCCACAACTCATGTATGGTGCTCATATATCCAATATTTATATTTATCATCAAAAAAGTTATAAATGCCAGCACAAATCGTGCTATCATCTTTACAACTGTTTCGTATTCTTCACAAAATCCTACAATTCTATCTCGCAGTTCCAGTAAACCTGCCATATATCCCCCTGCACAATGAATTATTCGTTACTTCCATCACCATAATAGTGCAAAAGACGTCCCAGCATTCGTTCGTAACGCTTCGTTTCCTTAAGAGCTTTGGTAAATCGTATGTTGTATACAAAAAAACAAATCGCCTGATATCCAAATTCTATAATCAGATAGTGAATAACCAGTCCCGCGATAAACGCTCCAAGACCATTTTCCAATCGATCCAGTAACGTAAAATCCCGGTATACAAGTTCACACACTCCCATAATGCCAAATGCAACTGTCGAATAAATCCAACCCTTTGCCATCTGCATCGTGACATAGTCCCATCGATTGAACTCTCCGATTTTCAGGTCCTTTTTCCCTTCACCGGCTTCATAGACAGCAAGTTTTGTCATCTGTTTTAACTTCTCTTCGTCGACCATATATAACCTGCTTTCGTGTACTCAAAAAGATGCTCGAATGCAATATTTTGCGCAATTGAGCATACACATACATAGTGATTATAGCACACAAGGTTTTAAATGCCAATTAGATGTCTGTGGTTCTGCAAAAAAACAGGCAGAGGAATCTATCCCTCTGCCCCAATCATTATTTGTCTAAAAATCTCATTCTAGGACTATCCTTTGTCGGCTTCTTAGGTTCAATCTTTGGCTGTTCCTTAATGCCGGTAGCCAGGTTGTTCTGAACCTTGTCCTTACATTCATTACAATACTTTCCGGAACGGATCATCTTACCGCAGATCTCACAGTCAATTCCAACCGGTGAATCCTCTGCGAATACAAGACGTTCTTCACGCACCCACTGCTTAATCTGCTTAACAGATACTTCATTATCTTCCGAAATCTGTTCTAAGGATGCATTCTTGTTATTACGAATATATTCTTTTACTTCCTGAAATTTATCCTCAGTTTTTCTGACACATGACGGACAAATCTTTGGGCCATTCATCCAGTTAAATAATCTTCCACATTCTTTACAATTCTTTACTTCCATGCCAAATCCTCCATAATGTTAATAGTTTTTGCCGATTCCTCCGCAAAGAGCAAAGACTTTGCAAGCTCCGGACTTTTTCAGAACTAGTGCTGCTGTATCGATAGTATTGCCTGTAGTATATATATCGTCTATAAGTACTACTTTATTTAATATTACATCATTTTTCGAAAGAAAAAAAGCATTTTCTAGATTCTTTTTTCTTTCTTCACTATTCAGATTCTTTTGTGGCAGAGTTTCCACTCTTCTTTTCAGCAAATCCTCCTCATAAGGGATCCCTGTTTTAAGTGCAACCTGCCTTGCAATCAGCGCCGCCTGATTATATTCTCTTTGATTCATTCGCTTTTTCGACAACGGAATCGGAATAATTAAATCAACGCCTCGTTTCACAAGCCACTCTCCATAAGCTTTGGCCAGTTCATTTCCAATATATACTGCGTAATCTCTTCGCCCATAATATTTAAACCGCGAAATCAAATCACGCACTGCGCCCTCATAGACCCACAGACCTCGCGCCTCGTCATAGTGATGTCTTCTTCTGTGACAGTCTGAACACTCCTGCATTCTCTCATCCCGAATCGGCTTCCCGCAGATCTTACAATACGGTTCTGTAACCCTCTGTAGCCGTTTCTCACATGATGGACAAATTCTTTTTCCTTCTCCTATGGCATACTCTGCCGCCACGCCTTCCATCACACAGTCGCAGACCGGACATCTCGGTGGAAATACAACCGTCTCCATAATTTTGATAACTTCTTTTACCTTTTGCAAGCAATCCCCCCATAACCGTTACTCTACTTGTTTATTAAGTTCCAAAATCCGGTGTTTCAGTCCGGTATAGCGCTTCGTTTCAGATTCATTTGCAATCATGGATGTAAATGTCTGCTCGCTTCCCACAATCGTAACGCATTTTCTTGCTCTCGTTACCGCGGTATACAAAAGATTACGATTCATCAGCATCTGTGGTCCACCCAGTAGTGGAATCACAATCGCCGGATATTCACTACCCTGTGATTTATGAATGGTGATTGCATAGGCATGTTCTAATTCTGCCGCCTGTTTGAGCGGATAGTTTACAACCTTCCCTTCTTCAAACACTATCGTCATGCTTTCCATATAATCATCAATGCTCTTAATGACGCCAATATCACCATTGAAGATTCCAAGCCCCTTTTCAATAGGAAATCCGGATTTCCCAAGAATCTCCCATTCCATCTGGTAATTATTCTTCGTCTGCATTACCTTATCACCCTCGCGAAATGTTACATCACCTAACGCATACTCTGCTTTCACCTTATCTTCAGGATTCAAAAAATGCTGCAGTATTTTATTCAGGTTCTCAACGCCAAGTTTTCCTTTTCGCATCGGTGTTAACAGTTGAATATCATACGGTTTGGCATCTACGTATTTTGGCATCTTCTCCACTATAAGCTGCAGACACACATTAATAATCTTATCTGCATCATCTCTTCGAAGCAAAAAGAAATCTTTGCTTTTATTATCCGCCACCACCTGTTCCCCACGATTTATTTTATGTGCATTGACGATAATGTCACTTTCTTGCGCCTGTCGGAAGATCTCATCAAGCATCACTACTTCGTACTGCTCGGATTCAATAATATCCGCAAGCACACTTCCCGCACCCACGCTCGGAAGCTGGTTAACGTCACCTACCAATATCAGCCTGGTTCCGGGCACTATTGCCTTAAGGAGTGCATACATCAGTGAAACATCAACCATCGACATCTCATCAATAATCACAGCATCCCACTCTAGCGGATTATCCTGATTGCGCTCAAATCCTCCGCGAAACTCTTCGCCTTCCCCTTGCCCCGGCGCACCGTTCACTTCCAAAAGGCGATGTATGGTCTTCGCCTCATAACCGGTCATCTCGCTCATCCTTTTCGCAGCTCTTCCCGTAGGAGCGGCCAGGCAAAAGTCAAGTCCTTCCAGCTCAAAAAACTTAATAATAGAATTAATTGTTGTCGTCTTACCGGTACCCGGTCCTCCTGTCACAATCAAAAGTCCTCTTCTTATTGCTTCCAGCACAGCCTTTTTTTGTTTTTCGGCAAGACTGATTCCATTCTTCTTTTCCACGCGTGCGATGGTCTTTTCCACCTCGTCTTCATCAACTTTGGCAACCACGTCCAGGTCCCGAAGCATCGCTGCTATATTAAGCTCCTTATAATACATGGCAGCCGCATAGATTCTCTTTTGTTTTGTACCGTCTGAAAGTTTTTCCTCTTTTATAAAAACCTTGCGTTCCATCGCCAGATCCATAATATGCTTATCCATCGAATCTGCCGCCACCCCAAGAAGCCTTTGTGCCCGTTCTTTTAACTCCTGCTCGGTAAGACCGGTATGTCCTTCTGTCTGCGCCTGCACAAGCGAATACTGAACGCCGCATCGAATTCGAAAATCAGAATCCGGATGAATTCCTGCCTTCACCGCAATTTCATCCGCAATCTTAAATCCCACTCCGGATATATCCTCTGCAAGTCGATATGGATTCTCTTTCAGGATTCGGTATAATTCATTTCCATATTCCTGGTAGATTTTCATCCCCAGCGAAAGCGTAATTCCATATTTTTGCAAGAACATAATTGCAGAGCGAAGGTCTCTTTTTTCAGCCATCTGCTGTGCAATCTCTCTTGCCTTTCGATCACTGATTCCTTTTACTTCTGATAAACGCTCCGGTTCTTCTTCAATAATCCGAAAAGTATCTTCCCGAAATCGCTTCACAATCCTGGTCGCAAGCGCCTGTCCGATTCCTTTTATCGCACCTGAACCAAGATAGCGTTCCATGGAAAACAAATCTTCCGGTGCCTTATTAATATATTCCGTCACCTTAAACTGACGCCCATAGGTCGGATGGTCTGTATACTCTCCGTGGAACTCATAATTTTCCCCTTCTGATATAACAGAAAAATTACCCACGCAGGTAAGCTCTTTTTCATCATGAATCAGCACCAGAACCGTATATCCATTCTCTTCATTTCTCCAAATAATGTGATCTACATATCCAATAATCGTTTCCAATTGCATTACCTCATGTACATAGTTAATGTCATTCTACACCATTTATCCGCATAAAAAAACCCACGACGCCCTACCTTGGTAGTGCATCGCGGATTCAATTGTTCTCATACTATAAACGGTTATTCTTCAATACCATAATTACGCTTCATCTGCTCATAAAGCATCTTGGCAAGGCCAATTCCGTCTCCTTGCTCTGTTGCATCACTCGCAACTTCCTGTATCGTCATATCTTTATAATAATCGGTCAGTGACGACATGGAACTTGACGTTGATTCAGACTCCGGAATTGTAGCTTCCATTCCTTTGAAGATCTGTTCTAAGAAGTATGCTTCAAACTGCTTACATACATCCATTAGCTCTTCCGCTGTGGAATTCGCATAATTTGTACTTGTCAGGTCACTTTCCAGCGAACTTGTAGAACTGCTCGCGTCCGTTGCCTGTCCTGAATATAAAGATGTTAAAGAATCAAGCGAAATACTCATCTAATCCGCCTCCTTATCTCTTAAGTTCATTTGCCGTTGACATCATATCATCTGCTGTCTGAATTGCTTTTGAATTCAGTTCATATGCTCTTTGTGCAACAATAAGATCGACCATTTCATCTGCAACCTGTACATTAGAACCCTCTAAGTATCCTACGTATATCTTACTTGCGGTAAGACCGTCTGTGGTTGCTTCATTCATAGCAGCCCCGGATGCATCCGTTGCCTGATACAGATTATCCTGTGTCTTTTCAAGTCCTGTCGGATTGTTGAACTGATAGATTCCAAACGATGTTGTAACTGTATTTCCTGCAGCGTTTGTATAAGAGATGGTTCCATCTTGTCCAAACGAAACGCTTTCCGTTGAAATTCCATCCGGAATTGTAATTGCATCGCCATCCACATCAAGTACCGGATATCCATCTGCCGTTGTCAGCACCATACCATCGGTTCCTACTGACCAGGTAAAGTTACCGTCTCTCGTATAATAAGTTTCACCATCATAACCACGCACCTGAAAGAATCCGTTTCCACTGATTCCAAATGCCGTTGCGCTTTCCGAAGCAATCATCGCTCCTTGTGTAAACATGGCGTTAATAGATGCTGTTCTAGAACCAAGCCCAACCTGCGCCGAGGTCGGTTTCGTCTCGCCATTTTGCGAAGTTGTCTCCGTCTGAATGGTTTGGTATAACAGTGATTTAAATTCTGCTCTTTGTGTCTTATATCCATTGGTATTAACATTAGCGATATTATTCGCAATGGTATCTACGTTCGTCTGCTGCGAAATCATTCCCGATGCCGCAGTCCAAAGTGCTCTCATCATATCAGATTACCTCCTATAATTTGCCGACCTGATTCACAGCAATTTCAACCATGCCGTCAATCGTCTGAATTGCTTTCTGGTTTGATTCATACGCTCTTTGAATCGTAATCATCTCTACCATCTCAGATACTGTCTCTACATTCGACATCTCCACCGTTCCTTGTTCCACGGCTGCGTCCGATGCCTGGACCGTACCTCCGTCAAGAAGGTTAAACAGATTCTCTCCATAACGTTCTACATAATCATAGTCCGCAAAATCTACAACCCCAAGTTGTGCCACAAGCTGATCGTTTTGGTAGATGTTCCCCAGCTGATCGATTGTAATTTCCTGTGTCGGATCAAGCTGAATGTAACTGGTCTGTCCGGTTGTTGAATTCAATGCGCCCGTTCTATTTAACACATAATCTCCGTCCTGTGTAACAAGATAGCCGTCAGATGTCAATTTGAACTGACCATCTCTTGTATACTTGATACTCGTTGTACCATCTTTGTCCGTAAATTCGATTGCAAAAAATCCATCTCCCGACAATGCTACATCGGTTGCATTATCCGTAACTTTAAAAGAGCCCTGCGAATAATCAACATAATTCTCTCCGATTTTCACACCGGCGTTGATATATCCCAGGTCATCTGCATAGTCTACAGTGGTTTTATCTTTAATCTTATACGCCAGTTCTTGTTCAAAGGGATGCACTGTTGTGCCTTCTTTTTTATAGCCTGCTGTATTGGCATTCGCCAAATTGTTTGATACGACATCCAGTCTATTTTGCTCGTTCAACATCCCTGTCCACGCTGTATATAAGCCTTTTACCATCTGTAAATCTCCTTTTGGATGTGTTTTTCTGATAAAGGGTTCTTTTTACCAATCTATATATCGGCAATTTTCCCTCTGCACTTTAGTTATTTTTGATTTTTTTCAGACTTCCTATATATTGTTTCACACTTTACCTACACCGTCAAGATATTGTACTGTTTACATATATAAAAACCGCAAAAGCAAAGGCAATAAATACGCCTTAGCTTTTGCGGTGTTCAATTTCTTCTTATGGCTCGTCGCGATGACCTGCAAGGAACTCTACATACTTTCCTGTTCCGATTGCCACACAACTAAGTGGGTCTTCTGCTGTAATTGTGTTGATGCCTGTCTTTTCTTCAATCAGATCTTCTAATCCTCGAAGAAGTGCACCACCACCGGTTAAGACGATTCCTCTGTCAGCAACGTCCGCTGCAAGTTCAGGCGGCGTCTTCTCCAGTACGCTATGTACAGCTTCTACAATCTGAAGTGTCGGCTCTTTTAATGCTTCTTCTGTTTCTTCAGAAGTAACCGTAACAGTCTTCGGAAGTCCGGTTACCAGATTACGTCCTCGAACATCCATTGACATAGACTCTGCAAGCGGGAAGCATGTTCCAACCTTAATCTTAATATCTTCCGCTGTTCTTTCACCGATTAACAGGTTATGCTTCTTTCTCATGAAACGAACAATAGCTTCATCAAAGTCATCACCTGCAATCTTAATGGAAGTACTTACAACGGTTCCTCCAAGAGAGATAACCGCAATATCAGCTGTACCACCTCCGATATCTACAATCATGTTACCACATGGCTTGGAAATATCGATTCCTGCTCCAATTGCTGCTGCAACCGGTTCTTCTATAATAGAAACTTCTCTTGCGCCTGCCTGGAATGTTGCATCCTCAACGGCTTTTTTCTCAACTTCTGTAACCTGTGAAGGAACACAAACGCTGATACGTGGCTTACGGAAGCTCTTCTTACCCATTGCTTTTTGGATGAAATACTTCAGCATCTTCTCTGTAACTGTATAATCTGAAATTACACCCTGACGAAGCGGTCTTACCGCAACAATATTCCCCGGTGTTCTACCAAGCATTAATCTTGCTTCTTCTCCGATCGCTTTAATCTTATTCGTATCACGGTCAAAAGCAACTACCGAAGGCTCCTTTAAGGCTACGCCTTTTCCCTTCACATACACCAAAATGCTGGCCGTTCCCAAATCAATACCAATATCTGTTGAAACCATTTCGTTTCCCCTTTCTTTCATCCTATATCATAAACTATGCCATTATTTCATCGCATAGTATGTCTATTTCGCATACAAACACGAATATATTATATACGATGCGTTTGAATTTGCAAGTTGGTTTTGCAAATTGTAATAAAATCTTAATCTTTTTTCGTTTTCTTCACATAACCATCACATTCCTCCAATATAATACATGTGTACTAGCTAATAAGCTAATATAATTTTTCATAACTCAAGCACCTTCGGTCCTAGATCGGAGGTGCACTCCCCAAGAATTTGCAGATGATCACATGATCATCTTTTTTATTATCTATAAATAAGGCGCATCTGAACTCCCGTTCAGATGCGCTATTTTACTATAATAATGGTTTAATATATTGTCCGGTATAAGAATTCTTATTCTTCGCTACCTGCTCCGGCGTTCCGGTCGCCACAACCTGGCCACCACCGTCTCCGCCTTCCGGACCCATGTCAATAATATAATCCGCTGTCTTAATCACATCCAGATTATGTTCAATTACAACTACTGTATTTCCACCATCCGTCAATCGGTGTAGGATTTCAACCAGTTTATGAACATCCGCAAAATGAAGTCCCGTAGTTGGCTCATCCAGAATATAAATAGTCTTACCGGTACTTCTCTTAGACAGTTCTGTCGCCAGCTTAATTCGCTGCGCTTCTCCTCCCGAAAGCTGCGTAGATGGTTGTCCAAGTTTCACATAAGAAAGCCCCACATCATACAGAGTCTGAATCTTGCGATGAATCGATGGAATATGCTTAAAGAACTCAAGTGCTTCTTCCACTGTCATATCCAGGATATCATATATATTCTTTCCTTTATAACGCACTTCAAGCGTCTCTCTGTTATAGCGCTTTCCGCCGCACACCTCACACGGCACATACACATCCGGCAGGAAATGCATCTCAATCTTAATAATGCCATCGCCGCTACAGGCTTCACATCGGCCGCCTTTGACATTAAAACTAAAGCGTCCCTTCTTGTAGCCTTTTGCTTTGGCATCCGGCGTTGCCGCAAACAGATCTCGAATCTGATCAAAGACCCCCGTATAAGTAGCCGGATTGGATCTTGGCGTTCTTCCGATTGGAGACTGATCTATATCAATAATCTTGTCAAGCTGCTCCGTTCCTTCTATCTTATCAAACGCACCCGGGATTGTTCTTGCACGATTCAAGGTCTTCGCAAGATACTTGTATAAAATCTCATTCGTAAGAGAACTCTTACCCGAACCGGACACACCGGTAATGCAGGTCATCACGCCAAGTGGTATGTCAACATTGACATTCTTAAGATTATTCTCCCTCGCGCCTTTTACTTTCAGATAGCCGGATGGTTTCTTTCTCTTATCCGGAACCGGAATCTTCTTTCGTCCACTTAGATAATCTCCTGTAATAGAGCGTTTACACTTCATAATATCTTCTGCCGTACCGCAGGCAACAACTTCTCCACCGTGGTCTCCTGCGCCCGGTCCGATATCCACAATGTAATCTGCCTGACGCATGGTATCCTCATCATGCTCTACCACAACAAGTGTGTTTCCAAGATCGCGCAATCGCTTCAGTGCCGATAAGAGTTTATCATTGTCTCTTTGATGCAATCCAATACTTGGTTCATCCAATATATATGCAACGCCGACAAGTCCTGAGCCAATCTGTGTTGCAAGACGAATTCTCTGCGCTTCTCCTCCCGACAAAGAACCGGTCGCTCTAGAAAGCGTCAGATAATCAAGACCTACCTCGTTTAAAAATCCAACTCTTGCCTTAATTTCTTTTAGAATCTGATCGCCAATCATATGCTGGTGCGCTGTCAGCTCGAGCGTATCTATAAAAGAGTACAGTTTCTTTACCGACATCGATGTAATCTCGTGAATGTTCTTATCTCCTATCGTCACTGCCAATGAGCTCGCCTTCAGTCTTTGTCCGTGACAGGTTGCGCACGGCGTAATTCTCATAAACTGCTCATACTCCGCCTTCATGGTTTCAGAACCGGTTTCTCGATATCGTTTTTGCACATTACGAATCAGACCGTCAAACGCAATGTCATAATCTCCGACGCCACGCTGACCACGATAATGCACGGTAACACTCTCGCCTTTTGTACCATGAATCAAAATATCTTTAATTTTTTTCGGATACTCCTTATATGGTGTCTCCAAAGAAAATCTGTAATGCTCACTAAGTGCCTTTAAGGTCGCATACGTAAAACTCTTCTTATCATTACAAGACTGCCACCCCATAACTTGAATGGCGCCTTCCATAATACTCAGGTTTTGATCCGGAATCATCAGTTCCTCATCAAACTCCATCTTATAACCAAGGCCATAACA
Source organism: Eubacterium sp. (assembly GCA_024690665.1). Taxonomy (GTDB): domain Bacteria; phylum Bacillota; class Clostridia; order Lachnospirales; family Lachnospiraceae; genus Eubacterium_C. Next base: position 4,460 of record JAILOU010000044.1, on the reverse strand, counting down.
ATCCGGGCATGCTCCAAACGGGTTGTTAAATGAAAAGCTTCTCGGCTCGATTTCATCAACGCTGATCTGACAGTCCGGGCACGAAAAACTCTGCGAGAAGTTCATCTTCTCACCGCCCACTACTTCCACAATCATCAGCCCCTTCGCCAGGGATAATACGTTCTCAATCGAATCGGTAAGTCTTCTTTCAATTCCCGGCTTAATGGCAAGTCTGTCCACAACAATTTCGATGTTATGCTTGATATTCTTCTCAAGCTTAATCTCTTCGTCTAGACTATACTGATTTCCATCCACCATGACTCTGACATAACCGCTTTTTCTTGCCTGATCAAACACCTTTTGGTGCTCGCCCTTTCGCCCACGCACAACCGGTGCCAAAAGCAAAATCTTCGTCTTGTCTTCAAGTGCCATAATCTGATCGCACATCTCATCCACGGTTTGTTTTCGAATCACCTTCCCGCACTTTGGACAATGCGGAATTCCCACTCTTGCATACAAAAGTCTAAAATAATCATAAATCTCCGTTACGGTTCCAACCGTGGAACGCGGGTTACGATTCGTCGACTTTTGATCAATGGAAATCGCCGGCGAAAGACCTTCAATCTTTTCTACATTCGGCTTTTCCATCTGTCCTAAAAATTGACGGGCATAGGAGGACAGCGACTCCATATAACGTCTTTGCCCTTCCGCATAGATTGTATCAAATGCCAGCGAAGACTTTCCCGATCCGGACAGTCCGGTCAAAACCACCATGGAATCCCTCGGAATATCCACATCTATATTCTTTAAATTATGTTCATTCGCACCACGAATAGTAATCAATTTATGTTGTGCCATACTATCTCCTTCTAATCCGAAAATGCATCTGCCCGCATCTTCTTAAGATCAATCATCTGGTCTCTCAGTTCTGCCGCCGCCTCAAAGTTAAGCTCTGCCGAAGCCTTTCGCATCTGCTTTTCAACCTTGGCAATCAGTTCATCAAGTTCTTCCTTATCCATAGATTCCGGATCTTTTGCAAACTGTACCTGCTCTGCTGCCACTTTCTTCGAAATACTAATCAGATCCCGTACGCTCTTTTGAATCGTGGTTGGCGTAATATTATGTTCTTCATTATACGCCTGCTGCAAAGCTCGTCTTCTGGCCGTCTCATCAATTGCAACGCGCATTGAATCCGTGATCTGATCCGCATACATGATAACGTGTCCGTCCGCATTACGCGCAGCTCGTCCAATAGTCTGAATAAGAGAAGTCTCCGAACGGAGGAATCCTTCCTTATCTGCATCGAGAATTGCCACAAGCGTAATCTCCGGAATATCCAGTCCTTCCCTTAACAGGTTAATGCCGACAAGCACATCAAAAACATCCATACGAAGATCTCTGATAATCTCCGTTCTCTCAAGCGTATCAATATCAGAATGCATATACTTAACGCGGATACCAACTTCTCTCATATAGTCTGTTAAATCTTCCGCCATCTTCTTCGTCAGCGTTGTAATTAAAATCTTATTCTTCTTGTCTGTTTCCTTACGAACTTCCGCAATCAAATCGTCAATCTGACCCTCCACAGGTCTTACATCAATCTCCGGATCAAGTAGCCCCGTCGGTCTTAAGATCTGCTCTGCTCTTAAAAGTTCATGGTCACCTTCATACGGCCCCGGCGTTGCTGACACAAACATAATCTGATCTATCTTACTTTCGAATTCTTCAAAATTAAGCGGCCTGTTGTCCTTCGCCGACGGCAGACGAAATCCGTAGTCCACAAGCGTCGACTTACGCGACTGGTCTCCGTGATACATAGCCCGGATCTGCGGAATCGTCATATGAGACTCATCGATAATAATCAAAAAATCATCCTTGAAATAGTCCATCAGTGTCATCGGCGGTTCGCCCGGTTTTTGCCCGGTCAGATGCCGCGAATAATTCTCAATGCCACTGCAAAAACCAGTCTCTTTCAGCATTTCGATGTCGAAATTCGTTCGCTCCGAAATTCTCTGCGCTTCTAACAGCTTATCCTGTGCCTTAAAATACTTCACACGTTCTTCTAGTTCTTCTTCAATTGTCACACAGGCCTTCTTTAATTTCTCCTGCGGCATAACATAATGCGATGCCGGAAAGATCATAACATGCTCAAGCTGCGCCTTCACCTCTCCGGTAAGCGGATCAAATTCTGTAATTCGATCAATCTCGTCTCCAAAGAATTCCACTCTTACGACACTCTCCGTAATGTTGGCACGGAAAATTTCGAGGACATCTCCGTGTACACGAAAACTGCCTCTTTGAAAATCCATCTCATTGCGAATGTACTGCATGTCGATCAGATCACGAATCACATCATCACGATCACGTTCCATCCCCGGACGAAGCGAAACCGTCATCTCCATAAAGTCTTCCGGACTACCGATTCCATAGATACAAGAAACGGAAGACACCACCACGACATCCCGTCTTTCCGCTAGCGAAGCCGTTGCAGAAAGTCGTAATTTATCAATTTCTTCATTGATTGCAGAATCCTTCGCAATATAAGTATCCGAAGACGGCACATAAGCCTCCGGCTGATAATAATCATAATAAGAAACAAAATACTCGACGGCATTGTCCGGAAAGAACTCTTTAAACTCTCCGTAAAGCTGCGCCGCGAGCGTCTTATTGTGTGCAATAATCAAAGTTGGTTTATTTAATTTCTCAATAACATTGGCCATGGTAAATGTCTTACCCGATCCGGTTACGCCAAGCAGTGTCTGACACTGGTTTCCTTCTTTGAAACCCTTCGCTAAAGCTTCAATCGCCTGAGGCTGATCACCGGTCGGCTCATAGGCCGCGTGTAACTTAAAATCCATACTTTTACCTCTTTTGTTAATATTATACGCATCTTCTTTCAGTGTCAACCATTTCACGAACATTTGTTCTTATTCTTTTCAATAAAAAACTGCCGCATACGCGATGCGGCAGCTTTACTCTTACAGTTTAGTTATCCTTTGATGGAGACGGAGTCTTTTCACATACACCTAAGTAATGTTTCTTACGTGCCTTAAACTCTTCATCCTTAAACAGGTTTACGAGACGAGACTCATTTTCAAAGATATCATCTCCGTGAAGTTTCTTTCCTGACATTGTATCATGTGCCTTATGCTCATCTGCAGGATCAAACTTAAACTTAAATGCACCATCTTCAATTTCAATGGTTCCTTCAAGTCCACACAGTTCACATACTGCATTCGTTGTTCCAGGGAAGATGTAGAAGTTATTACCCTGACAATGAGGACAGACACCAGGTGTTCCTTTCCAGTAAGACTTTGTATTCTCAAGAACAGGAATCTTGTGCTCCGCAAATGTCTTTTCATTTTCTTCTTTAATCTGCTTAGCTGCAGCTGCAAGGTTACGTCCGATTTCTTTCATTCTTTCTACCTTGTCATCCTGCATAATAACATCCTTAGACCATGAGAAGAAATCATTATCAATAACTTTCCATCCAGGACTCATTGCAAGCATTGCGTGATCGGTCTCTACACGAAGTGCCCAGTCAGAACCACCGATTCCGACAAATGAAATTGCTTTTTGCTTAAAGTATTTCATATCCAGTCCTTCTTTACCCTGCTCAAGCAACTGGAAATGTGCTCCCAATAACAGACCTGAGTCATGTCCCGGTCCCATACGGTCGCATAAGATATGGAACAGACCTGATGCTCCGGACTCGAAGATTGGATCTACGAATAATACGCCATCAGCTTCTACCATCTTTTCATAAAGTGCTTTGTAATCGTCTTTTCTTGTACAAACCATTCCTTTACCCATTACAAGACCTCTTGAACAGGCAACACATCCCGAACAGGTATCGAAGTGCCAATCGAATGCATTTAAGAATTCGATTTCAGCTCCCATTTCCTTAGCAGCCTCTAATGCCACACAACACATTGTGTCGTTATTTCCGTTTTTTGTTCCAAGTGAAATTCCAAGTATTTTCATATTAAATACCTCCTAAATAAATTTAATAGTTTTCGTCCCTATCACTTACTTTTATTATATTTTGCACGATTCATTCTGTCCAATATGATAAAAGCATGGTATTTTGTACACATTTTTGTACTGATTTTTATACAATTGTGCAAAATTACTTATTTTATAAACCATATGCAAAAATATAGTTCCCTCTTTTCATCATTTTGCTAAATCAAGAACTTTGTTTTGCCTAACTTTCAATGCGTAAAATGCATCACTGCGGCTATTTGCACAATTCTTCTTATTAACTTCGCCTTAAGTCAGACGAATAATGCAAAAGAAAAACCCCCGATTACACAGTACATGTAAATCGGGGGACTCCATTACTTTTTCAACTAGTCAAGACTCGCTCGCGAGTCTTGCGCGCCGGATTCGGGTCTGCTTCAGCAGACAAATTCCTATCCGAATCCGTGCGCATCCTCGCGGAGCGTTTAACTCAGTCGGAGCTTGTACCCCGACTGAGT
>JAILOU010000030.1 GCA_024690665.1 Eubacterium sp. | reverse complement strand
ATGGAAGATTTAACCAGGAGGTATTAAAATGAGTGCAATTGGAATGAAGCAGCTCCTTGAGGCTGGCGTACACTTTGGTCATCAGACAAGAAGATGGAACCCTAAGATGGCTCCTTACATCTACACAGAGCGTAATGGTATTTATATCATCGACCTTCAGAAGTCTGTAGGTAAAGTAGATGAAGCTTACAAGGCAGTACATGATATTGCTGCAGAAGGCGGAAAGATTCTTTTTGTTGGTACTAAGAAGCAGGCTCAAAACGCAATCAAGTCTGAAGCAGAGCGTTGTGGAATGTACTATGTAAACGAAAGATGGCTTGGCGGAATGCTGACTAACTTCAGAACAATCCAGAGCCGTATTAAGAGACTTAAGAACATCGAGCAGATGGAAGAAGATGGAACATTTGAAGTTCTTCCTAAGAAAGAAGTAATTGAGTTAAAGAAAGAACAGGCTAAGCTTGAGAAAAACCTTGGCGGAATCAAGGATATGAAAGATATTCCGGATGCAATCTTCGTAGTAGATCCTAAGAAGGAAAGAATCTGTATTCAGGAAGCACATACACTTGGAATTCCACTGATCGGTATTGTAGATACAAACTGTAATCCGGAAGAACTTGATTATGTTATTCCTGGTAACGATGATGCTATTCGTGCCGTTAAACTGATCGTTTCTAAGATGGCAGATGCTGTAATTGAAGCTAATCAGGGTGCAGAAGTAGAAGTTGCTGACGAAGCAGAAGAAGCTACAGAAGAATAAGAATATAATTTGGGAGGAATAGAAGATGGCAATTAGTGCATCTATGGTAAAAGAACTGCGTGAACTTACTGGCGCAGGTATGATGGACTGTAAAAAGGCATTAACAGAGACTGACGGCGATATGGATGCCGCAGTAGAGTTTCTTAGAAAGAATGGACAGGCAAAGGCTGAAAAGAAATCTGGTCGTGTAGCGGCAGAAGGTCTTTGTGCAGTTGAGTTAAAAGACGATAAGACAGCAGCTGTTGTAGAAGTTAACTCTGAAACAGACTTCGTTGCTAAGAACGAGAAGTTCCAGAACTTCGTTAAGGCTGTAGCTGTACAGGCAGTTAATTCTGATGCAGCTGATCTTGATGCATTCATGGCAGAAGCATGGAACGAAGATGCATCTAAGACAGTTAAGGAAGAATTGGTTGAGAAGGTTGCAACAATTGGTGAAAACCTTACAATTCGTCGTTTTGAGAAAGTTACAGCTGAAGATGGTTGTGTTGTTTCTTATGTACATGGTGGCGGAAGAATCGGTGTTCTTGTAGTAGCACAGACTGCAACTGTTAATGATACTGTAAAAGAAGCTTTAACAAATGTTGCAATGCAGATTGCAGCTATGAATCCTAAGTTCGTTGATCGTAGCGAAATTAGTGAAGAGTACATCAAGCATGAAGAAGAAATCCTTCTTGCACAGATTCAAAACGATCCTAAGGAATCACAGAAACCTGAAAAAGTAATTCAGGGAATGATTAAGGGACGTATCAACAAAGAGATGAAGGAAATCTGCCTTGTTGATCAGGTATATGTAAGAGCTGAAGACGGTAAGCAGACAGTTGGTAAGTTCTTAGAGCAGGTATCTAAGGAAGTTGGAGCAGACGTTAAGGTTACAAAGTTTGTTCGTTTCGAGACCGGTGAAGGTATTGAAAAGAAAGAAGAAGACTTTGCTGCAGAAGTTGCTGCTCAGATGAATATGTAAGATATCTCACAAGAGATAATGGATAATAAAAAACCCTTTAAACACGTATAACGTGCGTTGTTTAAAGGGTTTTTTCTCAAATAAGATTATTAAGGGGGCTTATACCATGGATATGGAGATGGAATTTAAAAGAAAACTTCCGGTACCACAAGAAATCAAGGAGCAATTTCCTGTCAGTGAAAAAGTACAGAAGTTAAAAGAAAAAAGAGATCAGGAAATTCGTGACATTTTTACAGGAAAAAATGACAAGCTGATTCTGGTTATCGGTCCATGTTCTGCCGATCATGAGGATGCAGTTTTGGATTATCTTTCGAGATTAAAAAAAGTTCAAGAACAGGTAGAAGATAAGATCTTTATGATTCCGCGTATCTATACCAACAAGCCAAGAACAATTGGCGTGGGATACAAAGGAATGCTGCATCAGCCGGATCCTTCCAAAAAAGAAGACATGCTGAAGGGGATTTTGGCAATTCGATCCCTTCATACACGCGCAGCTGAGGAAATCGGATTTACCTGTGCTGATGAAATGCTGTATCCGGAGAATCATAGATATTTGTCGGATTTATTATCTTATGTGGCAGTTGGTGCAAGATCGGTAGAAGATCAGATTCATCGATTGACGGCCAGTGGCGTCGGAATTCCGGTTGGAATGAAAAATCCGACAGAAGGAGGTCTGTCTGTGATGATGAATTCTATTACGGCAGCGCAGCATGGTCATACATTTATCTATCGCGGATGGGAAGTGGAAACGAAAGGAAATCCATTTACACATGCAATCTTGCGCGGATATATTGACAATGAGGGCAAGAGCAGACCGAATTATCACTATGAAGATCTGCAGGAACTGGTACAGTTATACGGGGAAAAAGAGTATCTTAATCCGGCAGTCATTGTTGATGTGAATCATGCAAATTCGGGTAAGAAATATGAACAGCAGATTCGAATCAGTAAAGATGTTCTTAGCAGTTGTAGACAAAACGCTGACATCAAAAAACTGGTTAAAGGACTCATGATTGAGAGCTATATTGAAGATGGAAATCAAACAGTCGAAGAAGGCGTATATGGAAAATCGATTACGGATCCTTGTCTTGGATGGGATAAGACGCAAAGGCTGATTTTTGAACTTGCCGAGCAATGGTAAAAACCGGTGTTGTATTGCATATAACTAACACTCATAGTATAATTAGACTACCGAAAAATGCGGAATTTTAAACATCCGGGGGAATCAGCCGTGGCATATAAAGATACAATTTTAATCGTTGATGATCAAAAAATGAACAGGGTGATTTTGAGTGATCTGTTACAGTCAGATTATGATATTTTGCTTGCAGAAGATGGGGAACAGGCGCTTCAATTACTTGAAACAAAATCTTCTGAGATCGCAGTTGTCATACTGGATTTAATTATGCCAAAGCTAGATGGATTTGAAGTGCTAAAGCGTATGCAGATTTCTTCAAATTATTCCAAAATCCCGGTAATCGTTATTACAACCCAAGATAGTCATGACAGTGAAGTGCATGCTTTGAGTCTTGGAGCTGTTGACTTTATTATTAAACCATTTGAACCGGATGTGCTTCTTTATAAGCTGCAGAATCTGATTCGTTATAAGAAAACGGCGAATATCTTCAGTGTTGTCAAAGAAGATTTCCTTACCGGATTATATAATAAAGAGTATTTTTACCAGATGGTGAACGAACAGCTGCTTTTGTCTGAAGGACAAAATTATGACATGCTCGTTGCGGACATTGAGAATTTTAAATTAATCAATGATTCGTTTGGAATTGAAGAAGGCGATAAGCTTCTACAGTATTTTGGTAATATTATGCGGGAATATGCGCAAAAGTATGATGGAATTGCAGGTAGAATCGGTGGCGATCATTTTGCGCTTTTGCTTCCGTGGAAGAACAATAATCGAGAGCAGACTGAGATTCTAGAACATACTTTGGCGGATGAAATCGCACTTGCTATGATTGCATATCCATTGAACATAAGGATTTATTCTAAAATTGGAATCTATCAATGTGACAATACTTCACTTACGATTGCGACAATCTGTGACCGTGCGATGTTAGCAGCTCAGGAAATTAAGGGAAATTATAATATTCACATCGCTTATTATGATGATGCAATCAGACAAAGACTGTTACTGGAACAGGAAATTGAAGGCGAGATGAAGTATGCACTTGAAACCGGACAGTTCCAGGTGTTTTTTCAGCCAAAATTCAGTATAAAAGATGAAAAGCATGCAGGAGCAGAAGCTTTGATACGATGGGTTCATCCGGAAAAGGGCATTATTTCTCCCGGTAAATTCATTCCGATTTTTGAGAGAAATGGCTTTATTACGGAACTGGATTTGTACGTGATGAGACAAACATGTGATTTTGTAGCTTCGCAAAAGGCTAAGAATCTTCCGTATGTACCGATTTCTGTTAATATTTCCAGAAGAGATATCTACAATGAACAGCTGCCGCAGCTTCTCTTGCAGATCCTGACAGAGTATCAGTTAGATGTATCGGATATTCATTTGGAAATTACCGAAACATCTTATACGGAGAATCCACAGCAGCTTATCAGCGTTATTAATAAATTAAAAAAGCAAGGGTTTGTCATTGAAATGGATGATTTTGGAAGCGGTTATTCTTCACTGAACATGCTTTCGGAACTTCCAATCGATGTACTGAAACTGGATATGCGATTTATGAAGAATTCGCTTCAGGCGTATAGTCAGAATTCGAGCATATTGAGTTTTATTATTTCGCTGGCAAAGTGGATGAACTTATCGGTAGTCGCAGAAGGCGTTGAGACGAAGTCGCAGCTTGACTATCTGAAGAATTTAAATTGCGATTATGCACAAGGATATTATTTTGCAAAACCAATGCCGCGTGATGAATACTTTGCACTTATGGAACATGCTGAAGTAACAAAATCCAAGATAGAACTGGATAAAGAACTATCGAAACGGGGAATTCGTATTTCCGGTGTGAAGGAAGGCGAAGTCATGTTGATTGTGGATGATATGAAAATCAATCGCATCATGCTTGCCAATATTTTCAAGGATACATTTAAAATTGTAGAATGTTCAAATGGGCAGGAAGCGCTTGATTATCTGTCGGATGAGAGTCGTTGTGTAGATGTGATTCTACTTGATTTGCTTATGCCGGTAATGGATGGATATGAGACGATGCGACTGTTAAAACTGAACCCGCTTCGTAAAAACATCCCGATTGTAATTGTTTCACAACCAGGAGAAGCGAATGAAATCAAAGCACTCAAGATGGGGGCGGCTGATTATATAACGAAACCATTTAACGCTTTGGTTGTACGAAAAAGAGTGAGTAATGCCATTGCCGAACAGCGTTTTAGAAAAATGATTGCGGCAGTGGAACAAAATAATACTATGGACTAAAGGAGAAGTGACTTACCATGAAGGAAAGGGTTGAAATGAGGGAAGGAAGAAGCATGATCTTAGATGCGGTTTCTGTTATGGATACGGAAACCATTGACCTTCTTGAAGCAACGGGGAGAGTGTTAGCAGAAGATATCTATGCGCAGGAGAATATACCGCCATTTTCCAGATCACCACTGGATGGATATGTATTAAGAGCGCAGGATATTAAAGAGGCATCTAAGGAGAATCCGGTTACGCTTCCAATCCTTGAAGAAGTGGCGGCCGGACAGGTGGCAACGCAGCCTGTTACCAAAGGAACGGCAATTAAGATTCTTACAGGTGCGCCGATTCCTGAAGGTGCTGATCTGGTTGTCAAGTTTGAAGATACGGAATTTACAAGTGAGCAGGTTACGTTCTTTGCGCCTGGAAAAAGCGGAGATAATATTGTTCCGGTTGGAGAAGACCTTAAGGTTGGTCAGCTGGTACTGAAAAAAGGACAAAAGATTACGGCGCCTGTCAGAGGAATCCTTGCAGGACTCGGGAAAAGCAGATTAAAAGTATATAAAAAAGTGCATGTTAAACTGATTAGTACCGGAAGTGAGCTGGTTCCAATTGATGCGCCATTAACACCCGGTAAGATTCGAAACAGCAGCGTCTATACGCTTGCATCGTATCTGCAAGAAGCCGGTGCATCTGTTACGATTTGTCCGAATGTAGAAGATACAGTGGAAGCAATTTCGGATGCAGTAAAGGCGGCGCAGACAGATGCTGATGTTATTATGACAACCGGCGGAGTTTCGGTTGGGGATTACGATCATTTAAAAACGGTTATGACATCGCTTGGCGCTGATGTATTGTTTTGGAAAATGCGATTAAAACCGGGCGCAGCATTTTTAGCATCTGTTTATAATGGAATTCCGGTATTATCGCTTTCAGGGAATCCTGCTTCGGCTGCTATTTCCATGCTTCTTACCTGTGTTCCGGCTATTCGAAAGATGAGTGGATATTCGGAATATATGTTAAGAGAAATAGACGGTATCTTAGAAACGGATTTTACAAAGAAAAGTCCGAATGGAAGAATGGTGCCGGGAAAACTATTTATTAAAGATCAAAAACCGATGATTTGGTTGTCCGGTCATTCCGGCAATGGTATGCTTCATCCATTGGAAGGATGTAATATTATCGGAGAACTGGCGCCGTCAAAAGAAGGTGTCAAGGCAGGCAGCGTTGTGCATGCCTATGATATAGGAGAATTTATTTAACTCAGTCGGAGAAATCCACCACCTCTAAGCGTTAGCGTAGGTGGGGGTTATGACAAACTTTACTCAGGCTACATTAATCTTCGTTACAGTTTCTTTCTGTTTAATTCGCGGATCTTTCCCGCCCCCGGTCTTTATGATCCGGGCTCCTTTTGTCATTCAAGAACGCGCCCATCGCGTGAAATGGTCACAACCTGCCATGGAATGAACTTGCCGCTTGCGCGGAGCGCATTCTCCGCCGCTCTTTGCAGCCCTCCGCAGCAAGGCACTTCCATGCGGACAATGGTTACACTCTTGATATCGTTGTCACGGATAATCTCGGTAAGTTTATCCGTATAATCCACGGCATCGAGCTTTGGGCATCCGATGATGGTAATTTTCCCTTTCATAAAGTCTTCGTGCATGTTTGCATAAGCATAGGCAGTGCAGTCCGCAGCGATCAAAAGTTTTGCGCCGTCAAAGAACGGAGCCTGTGTCGGCAGAAGCTTGATCTGGCAGGGCCACTGATTCAGCCGGGAGACCGGTCGTACCGCGCTCGCGCCAAACGTTTCCTGCGAATCCGTATCTTCTCTCTGTAAACTCATCGTCCGGGAGCCAGGGCAGCCGGCAGGTTGATCAGTTTTTCCTTCTTCCTTCAATTTTGCCATCATCAGCGCCCTCCGTTCGTTCTCATCCTCAATCTTCATGATCTCCTCCACCGTCATGCTCATGGCCACACTCCTTTTCTGCTCCTGCGTCTTTTTTACGGCTCCCTCATCATAGTCAGGCGCCTCCCTTTCCTCAAATGTGATCGCTCCAGTCGGACAGTTTGGCAGACAATCTCCAAATCCGTCACAGAAATTTTCGCGAACCAATCTGGCTTTACCGTCAATGATGTCGATTGCGCCCTCATGGCACGCCTCTGCGCACAAACCGCAGCCGTTACATTTTTCTTCATCTATGTGTATGATTTTACGTATCATTTTCATCCCCTCCTCTTGATTTTCTGATGTCATAATAGTACAGTACCGATGGTATGTATGTGGTTTGAGCCACATTTTTATAGGTTTTTGTTTTTCATCAGAAAAACAAAAGCCGGA